>NZ_JBIVBS010000001.1:1093465-1436305 GCF_044746205.1 Streptomyces sp. NPDC086549
GCCCGGTAGTGGGCGGCGTCGTCGGCTGACCCGTAGTGGGAGGCGTCGTCGGCTGACCCGTAGTGGGAGGCGTCGTCGGCTGCCCCGTAGTGGGAGGCGTCGTCGGATGCTTGACGACGGGCGGCGGCACCGCAGGCTGCCCGGCGTGGTTGCCGCAGCTGTTGCCGGCGGCGGGGTTGAGGAGGCCGATCACGTTGACTGTGTTGCCGCACGCGTTCACCGGTGCGTGCACCGGCACCTGCACGGTGTTGCCGGAGCCGACGCCGGGTGAGTTCTCCGCGCTGCCGGACGCCGACGAGCCGGAGAAGCTGTTGCCCGTACCCGTACCCGAACCCGAACCGTTGGCACAGGCGTTGCCGAACGCCGGATTCAGCGCGGCCACGACACCGACCGAGTTGCCGCACGCGTTAACCGGCACATGGACCGGGACCTGGACGGTGTTGCCGGACGCGACTCCGGGCGAGTCCTTGGTGGCCCCGTTGGCATCCGTGTCGGCGAGCGCGGCGCCACCGCACAGGGACAGGATGCTCGTCGCGGCGGCGGCCGCGACCATTCCCTTGCTCAGGGTCTGTCGCAATCTCGTTGGTCTTCCTGCTTGAAGAAATGGGAAAGCCGACCCGGGAACGGAGAATCCAAGGATCAACGGTCCGAGGCCGACCGTGACACAGCCGGTTGGCTGATGCGTTGCGTTACGTCGTCACTGGTTGACGCAGGCGTTGCCAAATGCCGGGTTCAGCAGGCCGACGACGTCAATTGAGTTGCCGCACAGATTGATCGGAATCTCCACGGGGATCTGGACGACATTGCCGGACAGGACACCCGGGCTCCCGGTGGCGGCACCCTGGGCGCCGGTGTCGGCGAACGCCGGAACGGCCGCCCCCACAGCCAGAATGGCGCCGACGATGACAGCGGCGGTCTCCTTCATGAACTCTTCCCTTCTCTGCGGTCACGCCCCTATGACGGCCGAAGCCGAGCGAGCACGACTTGTACGGCTCGCACCATGACCGGCAGGCTGTAGAACGAGGGATGGGCAGGCGAGGAAACTGCGGAGCGCACGGCGCCCGGAAATTCACCCCAACGCCTTCACTCCATCGCCTGAGGAGAATTTGCCTTTCCGGCTCCTCGCCAAGCCGCACGTTCCCTCTCTTGCATCAACCAGGCGCGCCAGGAATGGTTGCGGAACGTCACCCGATCGGCCCCCTGCGCCCCATGAAATTCGCTTGCGCCGACCGGGTGAATGGCAGCAACCATGCGGCCCGACGGCAGTTGAACCAGGGCGCTCCGGTGGACGGGGTTTCTTCAGAAGGGAACAGCAAGTGATCAAGAAGGTTCTGGCTTCCGCCGCGGTCGCCGCTTCCGTCGTCGGTGCCTCGGCCGCCGCCGCCTCTCCCGCGCTGGCGACCGGTGACGACCAAGGCACCACCTCCGCCAGCGGCGTCGGGGCCAGCCAGTCGTTCGGCAACTCGGCCACGTACGGCAACATGAGCCCCCAGCTGGCGCTCATCCAGGGCTCCCTCAACAAGCCCTGCGTCGGCCTGCCCGCGAAGGCGAACGTCGGCTCGCTGGTCGGCGTCATCCCGGTCGCGGTCCAGGACGTCCCGGTCCTGTCGTCCCCGCAGAACCAGCAGTGCGTCGAGAACTCGACGCAGGCCAAGGGCGACGAGCCGCTGTCGCACCTCCTGGACGACATCTCGGCCCTGTCCAGCAACGGCACCGGCAACCACTGATCGGGCGATTCCCGGACCCCCTTCCGGGACACCAACGGCGGGCCACCGAGTTCTCGGTGGCCCGCCGTTCTACGTTGCTTCGCGTGACGCCGAAGAGAGACCGCCCCTTCACGCTCCGCGAACGGGGGATACGGAGGGTACGGGGGACACAGGGGATACAGGGGTGTTTTTCCCATGATCGGAATGAGCTGGGCCGATCGGACCAACCCCCGCAACCCTCACCTGCTCCAAACAGTTGACGATCACGCAGCTCCTCCCCGGAGTCCGCCTTTCGAAGGGAAAGAACATGAAGAAGCTGTGGGCAACCGCGGCTGTCGCCGCCTCCGTCGCCGGTCTCGGGGCCGCGGCCGCCCCCCAGGCGCTCGCCATCGGCAACGACAACGGCACCACGTCCGCCAGCGGCACCGGCGCCACGTCGATGTTCGGCAACTCGGCCACCGCCGGTGACCTGAGCCCGCAGCTGTCGCTGGTCCAGGGCTCCCTCAACAAGCCGTGCGTGGGCCTGCCCGCGAAGGCGAACGTCGGCTCGCTCGTCGGTCTCGTCCCGGTCGCGGTCCAGGACGTCCCGGTCCTGTCGTCCCCGCAGAACCAGCAGTGCGTCGAGAACTCGACGCAGGCCAAGGGCGACGAGCCGCTGTCGCACATCCTGGACGACATCTCGGCCCTGTCCGGCAACGGCACCACCAACGGCTGAGCTCGCACTCCGCCTCGGCGGGTCACCGGTCCACCGGTGACCCGCCGTTCGTATGTCACGGGTGGTACAGCGCCTCGATCTCCTCCTCGTACGCGGCCGTCACCGCGTGCCGCTTGACCTTGAGCGACGGCGTCAGCAGCCCGTTCTCCTCGGTGAACTCCCCCTCGACAAGGGTGAAGGCGCGGATGGACTCGGCGCGCGAGACGGCCTCGTTGGCGTAGTCGACCGCCCTCTGCACCTCGGCGCGCAGCCGCGGGTCCCGTACGAGCCCGGACAGCGGGGTGTCCGCGGGCAGCTTCCGTACGGACAGCCAGTGGGCGACCGCCTCGGGGTCGAGGGTGACCAGGGCGGCGACGAAGGGGCGGTTGTCGCCGACGACGAGGCACTGGCCGACCGGCGAGCGGCTGCGCAGCCGGTCCTCCAGGACGGCCGGGGAGACGTTCTTGCCCCCGGAGGTGACGAGGATGTCCTTCTTGCGGCCGGTGATGGTGAGGTAGCCGTCGTCGTCGAGGGAGCCGAGGTCGCCGGTGGCGAACCAGCCGTTCCGCAGCACCGCGTCGGTCGCGGCGGGGTTGTTCCAGTAGGCCCCGAAGACCAGCCCGCCCCTGATCAGTACCTCGCCGTCGTCGGCGATGCGAACAGCCGCACCGGGGATCGGCGGGCCGACCGTGCCGGGGCGGGGCCCCAGCGGGGGCACGATGGTGGCAGCCGCGGTGGTCTCGGTGAGGCCGTATCCCTCGTAGACGATGATTCCGGCCGCGGCGAAGAACAGGTTGAGGTTGCGGTCGAGCGGGGAGCCGCCGCTGATGGCGTATCGCAGGCGGCCGCCCAGCTCCTTGCGGACACGGCGGTAGACCAGCAGGTCGTACAGGGCCCAGGCGGCGTACAGGCCGGGGCCGGGGCCCTTGCCGGTGCCCAGGAACTTGCGCAGATACGCCTCCCCGAAGCGCACGGCGATCCGGTCGGCGCGGTCGAAGGACGCGCCCCGGCCCATTCGCTCGGCGGTCGCGCGCCCGGTGTCGTGGATCTTCTCGAAGAGGTACGGCACCCCGACCAGGAAGGTGGGGCGGAACTCCCTCAGGGCCGGGCGGAGTTCGTCGGGCTTCACGCTGGGGAAGTGGCCGATCTCGATGCGGGCCATCAGGCAGGCGATCTGCAGGGTGCGGCCCATGATGTGGGCGAGCGGCAGGAAGAGCAGGGTGGAGGCGGTCTGTCCGGTGACCGCCTGGAAGACGGGGTGGAGCAGTTCGACCGTGTTGGCGGCCTCGGCGTGCAGGTTGGCGTGGGTGAGGACGCAGCCCTTGGGCTTCCCGGTGGTGCCGGAGGTGTAGCAGACCGTGGCCGCGGTGTCGGGGGTCAGCGCGGTACGTCGCTTGGCGACCTCCTCTTCGGGGACGTCCCGGCCGAGGGCGGTGAGCTCGGCGAGGGCGTCCTCGTCGAGCCGCCAGACGCGCGGGGGGTCGGGGTGGCCGGCGGTGCCGGTGGCGACGGTGGTGGCGTTCTCGGCGGTCTCGGTGACGACGTGGCGGGCGCCGGAGTCGCGGACGATCCACTCCACCTGCTCGGCGGAGGAGGTCGCGTAGACCGGGACGGTCTGGCCGCCGGCCGCCCAGACGGCGAAGTCCAGGACGGTCCACTCGTAGCGGGTGCGGGACATGACGGCGACCCGGCCGCCCGGTTCGAGGCCCGCCGCGATCAGTCCCTTGGCGACGTCCGTGACATCGCGGGCGAAGGCGGCCGCCGTGACCGGGCGCCAGACACCGCTCTCGCGGCGGCGCAGGACCACGGCGTCGGGGGCCTCGGCCGCGTTGGTGAAGGGCAGGTCGGCGGTGGAGCCGGTCGTCCTGCCCGGTGCGAGCGCCGGGGTGCGGGCCTCGCGTACGACGCCGTGCTCGTCCCTGACGATCTCGACCCTGGTGCGGGCCGCCAGGTCGGTGCGCTGCCGTGCCCGCTTCAAGTCCTTGCGTACGCCCATGACGGCTCCCGGTCGCGGCTGTTGCTGTCCTGCTGCCGAACGCGCTTGACGAAAGGTCAACTTACTCACGCGTAAGCATTGGTCAATGGGTTTCGCCGCACGCGGACTCCCGTTCTACTCCCCTTCTACTCCCCTGAGCGGTCCGCCTCCTCGATCGCCTGGGCGAGTTCGCTCACCGCCCCATCCTCGGTGACGCGGGCCAGATCGACGGCGTGCCGGTGGAGTCCGCGGAGCCCCGGGTCACCCGGCAGCCGGTTCCACCGGTCGTCCCCCTCGCGCAGGGCGTCGGCGAAGTAGGCGGCGACCGCGGTGACCTGGAAGCGGGGCGTCGCGCTCCAGACGGAGTCGGTCAAGGCGCCGGTCTCCACTTCGCCGGACGCCTCGTGCGGGTCGCGGGTGCCGGGGTCGAGCCAGCGGACGGTGGCGGTGGCGAGGTGGCCCGACGCGCCGGGCCTGGTGCGGACGACGTAGAGCGCGGTCACGGTGTGGCCGGGGCCGACCTCGCCGCCGTCGACATGGTCGTCGCGGAAGTCGTCGTCGGCGACCCTGCGGTCGTCGTATCCGACGAGGCGGAACTCGGCGACCGTGTGCGGGTCGAAGGCGACCTGGGCCTTGGCGTCGCGGGCGGTGAGCTCGATGTTCTGCGGGAGCTGCTCGCAGAACACCTTGCGGGCGTCCTCGGTGTCGGACACGTACACGGTGTGCCCGTCGCCCTTGTCGGCGAGGCGCTCCATCAGGGCGTCGCCGTAGTCGCTGCCGACGCCGACGCCGAAAAGGGTGATGCCGTGCTCGCGGCGGGCCGTCGAGATGCGTTCGAGGATGGAGTCGGGGTCGGTGTCGCCGTCGTTGGCGAGCGCGTCGGAGACGAGGACGACCCGGTTGGTCGCGCCCTTGCGCAGGCCCTCGACGGCGGTGGCGTACCCGGTTTCGACACCCGCGGCGAGATCGGTGGAGGACAGTGCCTCCAGGCCGTCGACGGCGTCGTGGACCTCGCCCCGGTGGCCCTTGAGACGGGTCATCGGCAGCACGGTCTCGGCCTCCGAGCTGAAGGTGACGATCGCGACCGAGTCGTCGTCGCGCAGCCGGTCCGTCATCGTGTCGAGGGACCGCTTGGCGAGGTCCAGACGGCCCGGTTCGTCCATGGAGCCGGAGACGTCGATGACGAACGTGAGGGCGGCGGGCGGGCGTTCGGCGGTCTCCTCGGCGGTCCGGGTGGCCAGGCCGACCCTGACCAGGGACCAGTTCTTGTCGGTGCGGGCGCCGTCGACCGTGACGGAGAAGCCGTTGCCGTCGGGGCGCCGGTAGTCCTGGCGGAAGCTGTTGACGAACTCCTCCGGACGAATCGTCGACGGGTCCGGCCGCTGCCCGTCGGCGAGGGTGCGGCGCGCGTAGCCGTAGGAGGCGGTGTCGACGTCCAGGGCGAAGGTGGAGAGGTGGTCCGGGGTGCTCCGCTCCTCGTCCTGAGCCTCCCGCGAACCCTGGCTGCGGGCCGGGGCCGGAAGCCCGCCGTTCTTCGAACCGCCGTTGTTCGACCCGCTGTTGTTCGGCCCGCCGTTGTTCGGCCCCCCGTTGTTCGAAGCGCCGTTGTTCGCCTCGCGGTGGGAACCGTCGGCGCTGCCGCCCGCGGAGCAGCCGGTGAGCAGCAGCCCGCCCGCCGCCGCGAGGGCGATCAGCACACTCCGTGTCCGCCGTATCCGGTACTGCTCCATCTCGTCTGCCCCCTGTGCCGGTTGACGTCGACATCTGTGACTGTGACGGCGCGGGCTGACGGAACGTGCGACACGGAGCGTTGCGGATGCGTCTCGAAGCGGCCACGGAGCGGGCCCGCCGAGACCGGTGGGTGATCTTCCGGTGACCTAGGAGACCACGTCCTTGCGGGCGAAACCCCGGAAGGCCAGGGCGAACAGCACGAGCGCGTACGTTATGGAAATCGCGGTGCCCTGGATCATGCCGTTCCACTCGGCGTGCGGCTGTACGGCGTCGGCCCAGGCGTACTGCCAGTGCGCGGGCAGGAAGTCGCGCCAGTGGCCGAGGGCGGTGACGGCGTCCAGGACGTTGCCGACGATGGTCAGGCCGACCGCGCCGCCGACCGCGCCGAGCGGGGCGTCCGTCTTCGTCGACAGCCAGAACGCGAGCCCGGCGGTTACCAGTTGGGAAACGAAGATGTACGCCACGACCACCAGGAGGCGCTGGGCGGCAGTGCCCGCGTCGAGCGCGCCGCCGGTGGGGATCTGCAGCGGGCCCCAGCCGTAGGCGGCCGTGCCGACGGCGAGCGCCACGAGCGGCAGCAGCACCATCGCCGTCAGGCTGAGCCCGAGCCCCACGACGAGCTTGGACCACAGCAGCCGGGCCCGGGGCACGGGCGCGGCGAGCAGATAGCGCAGGGAGGACCAGCCGGCCTCCGAGGCGACCGTGTCACCGCAGAACAGGGCGACCGGGATCACCAGGAGGAAGCCGGCCGAGACGAACAGGTTCACCGCGGCGAAGTTGGCGCCGGACGCGGTGGCCGTGTCCATCAGTGTGACCTGGCCGTTGCGGCTGCCCGGGTCACCGCCGATCGCGAAGGCGATCACCAGCACGAACGGCAGTACGGCGAGGATCCCGCCCATGATCAGTGTGCGGCGCCGCTTGAGCTGGCGGACCAGCTCCACCCGCAGCGGCAGGGTGCGCCCGGCGCGGTAGCCGGAGGCCACCTCGACGGGCTCGGTGAGCGTGCTCACGGGGTACCTCCGATCAGGGTGAGGAAGGCGTCTTCCAGGCGCCGGTGGGGGCCGACCGAGGTGACGGGCACGTCGAGCCGTACGAGTTCGGCGACCAGGCGGGACGCGCTCCCCTCGGCGTCGAGGCGGACGAGGAGTCCGTCCTCGGTGCGGACCGCGGAGGCGACTCCGGGCAGCGCGGCCACCTTCTCGACGACGGGCTCCTCCACCGGTGCGGGGGTGCCCACGAGCAGCGTGTCGCCGGAGCCGACGATCTCGCCGACCGGGCCGGCCTGGACCAGGCGGCCGCGGTCCATCACCACCAGGTGGGTGCAGGACTGCTCGACCTCGGCCAGGAGGTGGCTGGAGACGATCACCGTGCGGCCGGCGGCCGCGTAGCGGATCATCACCTCGCGCATCTCGCGGATCTGTGGCGGGTCGAGACCGTTGGTGGGCTCGTCGAGGATGAGGAGGTCCGGCAGGCCGAGCATGGCCTGGGCGATGGCGAGTCGCTGGCGCATGCCCTGGGAGTAGGTGCGCACCGCGCGGGCGAGCGCGTCACCGAGGCCCGCGATCTCCAGGGCCTCGGCGAGGTGCGCGTCCTCGGGCGGGCGGCCGGTCGCCTGCCAGTACAGCTCCAGGTTCTCGCGGCCGGAGAGGTGCGGCAGGAAGCCCGCGCCCTCCACGAACGCACCCACCCGGGACAGCACCGGCGCACCCGGCCGGATCGCGTGCCCGAACACGCGGATCTCTCCGCCGTCCGGCTTGATCAGGCCCATCAGCATGCGCAGGGTCGTCGTCTTGCCCGCGCCGTTCGGCCCGAGCAGGCCCAGCACCTGGCCCTTCTCGACGCGGAAGGACAGCTCCCGCACCGCGTACCGGTCGGAGGACTTCGCGTACCGCTTGCTGAGGTCGGTTATCTGGAGCGGGACTTCGGCCAGCGCGGGGTCGGGCGCGGGGACCGCCGTACGACGGCGGCCGGTGACCAGCAGGGTCAGCGCGAGGGCCGCGCCGGCCACGGGCAGCCACCACACCCACGCGGGCAGCGAGGCCGCCGCGGTCGTGACACCGGGGGCGGTGGGGACGCTCAGGTCTCCCTTCAGGGAGACGGTGTAGGTGGCCGGGGCCGCCGGGGAGGCGTAGCCGAGGTCCGTGGAGGCGAGGACCAGGCGGAGCCGGTGGCCCTTCTGCACCTCGTGGTCGATCGCCGGGAGCGTGACCTGGACGTCCTTGCCGGTCTTGGCGCCCTCGACCCGGAGGGGGGCGACCAGTTGGGCGGGCAGCACCTGCTGGGTGCCGTCGGGGCCGACGTCGTACACCTTCCCGAAGAGGACGGCGTCGTCGCCGGTCGACTTCACATGGACGGTCACCGTGGGCGATCCGGTGATCCGCAGGTCGTTGTCGAGCGGGGCCGAGTCGAACCTGGCGTACTGGCCGGGGAAGTCGAGGGACACCCCGACGCCGAGGGAGGACAGCTGGGCGAGGCCGCCGGCGGAGCCGAGGCCGGGCAGGGCGGAGACGGCGGGCGGGCTCGCCCCGGCCGGGTTGGCGAAGCGCTGCTCGCCGCCGGTCAGGGCGATCGTGCGCCGGTGGCTCTCCAGGCCCGGGTAGGCGTCGGCACTCGCCCCGCGCAGCAAGGCGGCGCCGTCGGTGGAGTCGATGCCTCCGGTGCGGGTGATCCGGAAGGCCGGGCCGGTACCGGCGCCCTTGTCGCCCTTGAGGTAGCGGTCGAACCAGGCTGTCACCCGCTTCTGCACACGGCTCGACTCCATGTCGCCGCCGTCGTGCCCGCCCGCGATCCAGTCGACGTCGACCGGGGCCCCGTTCGCGCGGATCGCCTTCGAGGCCGCGTCGGACTGGGCGAGTGTGAAGAGGGAGTCCGTCTGGCCCTGCACCAGGAGCGTGGGCACCTTGATGCGGTCGGCGACGGCGGACGGCGAGCGCTCCTCCAGCAGAGTCCGCGCGGCCGCGTCCGGTCTGCCCGACTCGGCGACCCGGTCGTACATCCGGCACAGCTCGGGCTCGAACTTCTCGCAGCCGCCGCTGGTGTTGAAGAAGACGCCGGCCCAGAGCTTCTTGAACACGCCGTCGGGGAACAGGGCGTCCGCGAGGTTCCAGTAGGTGATCGCGGGGGCGATGGCGTCCACCCGGTCGTCGTACCCGGCGGCGAGCAGGGAGATCGCGCCGCCGTACGAGCCGCCGGCCACGCCCACGCGCGGGTCGCCGCTCCTGTCGAGCCGTACCTGGGGCTGCTTCGCCAGCCAGTCGATGAGCCGGGAGACGTCGGCGACCTCGTGCTTCGGGTCGTTCAGCCCGATCTTCCCCGTCGACTTCCCGAAGCCGCGCGCGGACCAGGTCAGTACCGCGTACCCGTCACGGGCGAGGTCCTGCGCCTCCTGCCGTACGTCGTCCTTGCTGCCGCCGAAGCCGTGGCCCAGCAGGACGGCCGGGCGGCGGCCGGCGGTGGTGGACGTGAAGTAGGAGGTGTCGATGCGCACCCCGTCGCCCATGTTCATGACCCGGTCGGTCCGGCGCACCGGGGGCGCGTCGTCGGAGGCGGCGAGGGCCGTCCACGTCCCGGCACCGGCGAGCACGACGACGGCGGCCGCGGCGGCCAGTATCCGCCGCGGCCGCCGAAGCAGCCCGCCGAGACCGGGCATTCGAAGATCCATGCGTCAACGGTACGGTCCGCCGCCGACATCCGATGCAGCCGCCGGGCTGAACCCCGCCCCCTCCCCCAGGAGTACGGGCCTCTCCGCGTGTACACCAGCCGTGGTACGAAGGCTCATGGAGATTCGTCGCGCGGGCTCCGTCTGCGAAGTCGCCGCAGCCGGGGACCTCTTCGACCACGCCGTCCGCACCGAGTGGGCCGAGCGGTTCCTGACGGCCGCCGGACACCACCTGTTCCTGGCCTACGAGGACGGCACGGACGCCCCCGTCGGCTTCGTCAGCGGCGTCGAGACGATCCACCCCGACAAGGGCACCGAGATGTTCCTGTACGAGCTCGCGGTCGCGGAGCCGTACCGGCGCCGGGGCATCGGACGGGCGCTGGTCGGCCGGCTCGCGGCGCTGGGCCGGGAGCTGGGCTGCTACGGGATGTGGGTCCTGGTCGACACCGGGAACGACGTCGCCCTTGCCGCCTATCGCAGTGCGGGCGGCAAGGGCGAGGGTACGTGCTCGGTGGTGACGTGGGACTTCGACTGAGCGGGCCGGTTACGCCTGCGCGTCCTCCGGGATCGACACCAGCCAGCGGGTCTCGCGGCGCGGGCGGAGGTAGAAGACCCAGTAGAGGGTGGCGACGGCCGTGATGCCGCCGGTCCACAGCAGGTAGCTCACCTCCTGCTGGCTGAGGATGTACGCCAGGACGGCGATGAGCAGGACCGGCATCGCGGGCCACAGCGGCATGCGCCAGGCGGGCGTGTGCTTGTGCGAGCCGCGCCGGGAGAGCAGGGCGGCGATCGCGACGAGCAGGTACATGCCGGTCACCGAGACGCCCGTGACGCCGTACAGCGTGTCCAGGTTGACGAAGCAGAGCAGCGCGCCGGGGACGCCCACCGCGAGCGTGGCGACCCAGGGGGAGCCGAAGCGGCCGAGCTTGGAGAAGACGTTGTTGACCGGCTCGGGCCAGGCCTTGTCGCGGGCCGAGGCGAACAGGACGCGGGAGTTCTGGATGACCATGACGATGCCCGCGTTGATGATCGCGAGGGCCACGCAGAGGCTGACGAAGGTGCCGACGGCGGAGTTGGACCAGGCGGTGACCATGGAGCTGATGTCGCCGCCCGTGAGCTCCTTGAGGTCGGAGGCGCCCATGGTGATGGCGACCACCGGGACCAGGATGATCACGGTGGAGATGGCGAGGGTGGCCAGGACCGTGCGGGCGACGTTGCGGCGCGGGTGCTCCAGCTCCTCGGAGAGGTAGACGGCGGTGGAGAAGCCCTGGGTGACGAAGAGGGCGATGGCGAGGCCGGAGACGACCAGCATGGCCGTCACGGTGTCCGTGTGCCCGTTCTCGCCCGCCACCTGCATCGAGGTGAGGCTGCCGAGGCCGCGGTGGCCGTGGCTGAAGCCCAGCACGGCCACGACGCCGGCGGCGATGACCTCCAGGACGAGGAAGATGCCGGTGATCCAGGCGTTGGC
The DNA here is from genome assembly GCF_044746205.1 of Streptomyces sp. NPDC086549. Classification (NCBI taxonomy): domain Bacteria; kingdom Bacillati; phylum Actinomycetota; class Actinomycetes; order Kitasatosporales; family Streptomycetaceae; genus Streptomyces; species Streptomyces sp. NPDC086549. The sequence goes on from NZ_JBIVBS010000001.1 coordinate 1,104,698, forward strand.
GCGCAGGTCGAGCAGGCCGGCCAGGGTGGCGAGGAGCATCACGCCGGCGCCGGTCATCGCCGGGTCGAGGTGGGCGATCGGGGCGAGGTAGTCGGCCGTGCCCATCGCGATCACCGGCGGGACGATCATCACGACCAGCAGGGAGAGCACGAAGACCAGCCAGCCCGCCAGCCGCCCGGCCATCGTCGACACCATGGCGTACTCGCCGCCCGCGCTGGGGATGAGGGTGCCCAGCTCGGAGTAGCAGAACGCCACGGCGATACAGAGCAGGGAGCCGATGGCGATCGTCAGGGCGGTGGCCGTGCCGAGCGAACCGAACAGGTCGGGGACCACCACGAAGAGCGTGGAGGCGGGCGTCACGCACGACAGCGTCAGCAGGGTGCCGCCGACGACTCCGATGGAACGCTTGAGCTTCTGGGGGCTGTCGGAGGTGCCCGGGGCGCCTTCCAGGACAGCGGTCTCGACAGGGCGGAGCGTGTCGGTCATGCGGCGGTTCCGATCGACTCGTGCGGTGGTGGTTCGGGCGGGAGCGCTATCGCCTCCGGCGGCTCGCGTCGTACATGTTTCTCTCGCTCCCGGCGCTGATGGAACCCCGACGAAAACCAGCACGTCAATGGCTGTTCACCTACGGAATTCGTTGATCGACAGCGTCTTTGATCGCGTATTCAGCACTTTCCCCAAGGTCCGCTGCGCCTCGGGTCCGTACGAGAATCGCAGGTGGGGCGTCAAAAAAACGTCAGGACGTCCGGAATCCGGACGCCCGAAATCCGGTCGCGCCGGTGTCAGGGGGGCCCGCTAGAGTGCAGCGGTCACAAACGACACACAGGAATTTCGGGGTGGGGACAGATGAAGCTGCGGCACACCGCGGCCTGGGTGGGCTTCACGGCGGCGGCGCTGGTGGCGACCTCCGCGTGCAGCGCCGAGGGCGCGAAGACGGCGGCCAAGGCCGTGGACAACGCCGACAAGGTCATGGCGGCGCTGGCCCGGGCCACGGACCGCACGCAGAACCTCGGCTCCGCCGAGGTGGCGATGAGCACCGACATGGGCACGGGGACGGGCCCGGTGACCATGGAGGGCACGTACTCCTGGGGCGACGGCTTCGCCTTCGACGTCGACATGGACACCAAGGCCGTCCAGATGCAGCGCCTGACGAGCTCTCCGAAGATCCGGATGCTCTTCGTGCACGGCGCCTACTACTACGACATCGACCCGCAGCCCTCCGGCCCGCTCAAGGGCAAGGAGTGGATGAAGATCGACGGCTCGGCGGTGTTCGGCGAGAAGGGCGGCCAGGCGATGGCCGGGGGCACCGGCGGCGGCAGCCCGGTCGCCTCCATGAAGGCCCTGAAGTACGCCAACGACGTCGACGACCTCGGCAAGCAGACCGTCGACGGACAGAGCGCGACCCACTACCACGCCGTGATCAAGGCGAACCAGATGGGCAAGTTCAAGGACCTCTACGGCGACAAGAACAACGCGTTCAACCAGATGACCGGCGCCAACGGCTCGATGACCATGGACATCTGGGTGAACGACAAGGACCTGCCGGTCCGCATGAAGCAGGTGTTCGGCTCCGCCACCGTCACCACGGACTTCAAGAAGTTCGGCAAGACGGCCACGGTCAAGGCCCCGCCCGCCGCGCAGACCGGTGACCTCACCGAGCTGCTGAAGCAGCAGCAGAAGCAGCAAGGCTGAGCCCGGACGCGGCGGTGCCCCGCCCTCTGCCACGCGGAGGACGGGGCACCGTGTCGTACCGGCGTCTCAGTGGTTGCGCGGGAAGCCCAGGTCGACGCCCGCCGGGGCCTCGGACGGGTCCGGCCAGCGCGTGGTGACGACCTTGCCGCGGGTGTAGAAGTGCGTGCCGTCGTTGCCGTAGATGTGGTGGTCGCCGAAGAGCGAGTCCTTCCAGCCGCCGAAGGAGTGGTAGCCCACCGGCACCGGGATCGGCACGTTCACGCCGACCATGCCGGCCTCGATCTCCAGCTGGAAGCGGCGGGCGGCGCCGCCGTCCCGGGTGAAGATCGCGGTGCCGTTGCCGAACGGCGAGGCGTTGATGAGGGCGACGCCCTCCTCGTACGTGTCGACGCGCAGCACGCACAGCACCGGGCCGAAGATCTCGTCCTGGTACGCCTTCGCGCTGGTCGGCACCTTGTCGAGCAGCGAGATGCCGATCCAGTGGCCGTCCTCGTAGCCCTCGACCGTGTAGCCGGTGCCGTCGAGCACGACCTCAGAGCCCTCGGCCGCCGCGCCCTCGACGTAGGAGGCCACCTTGTCGCGGTGGACCTTGGTGATCAGCGGGCCCATCTCGGAGGCCGGGTCGTTGCCGGGGCCGATCTTGATCTTCTCGGCGCGCTCGCGGATCTTCTCCACCAGCTCGTCGCCGATGGCGCCGACCGCGACGACCGCGGAGATCGCCATGCAGCGCTCGCCCGCGGAGCCGTAGGCGGCCGAGACAGCGGCGTCGGCGGCCGCGTCCAGGTCGGCGTCCGGCAGGACCAGCATGTGGTTCTTGGCGCCGCCCAGGGCCTGTACGCGCTTGCCGTTGGCGGAGGCGGTGGTGTGGATGTAGCGGGCGATCGGGGTCGAGCCGACGAAGGAGACGGCCTTGACGTCCGGGTGCTCCAGGAGGCGGTCGACGGCCACCTTGTCGCCGTGGACGACGTTGAAGACGCCGTCCGGCAGACCGGCCTCGGCAAGGAGCTCGGCGATCTTGAGGGAGGCCGACGGGTCCTTCTCGGACGGCTTCAGCACGAAGGTGTTGCCGCACGCGATGGCGATCGGGAACATCCACATCGGGACCATCGCCGGGAAGTTGAACGGCGTGATGCCGGCGACCACGCCCAGCGGCTGCCGGATCGACGCCACGTCGACGCGGCTGGCGACCTGCGTGGACAGCTCCCCCTTGAGCTGCACGCTGATGCCGCAGGCCAGGTCGACGATCTCCAGACCGCGCGCGACCTCACCGAGCGCGTCGGAGTGCACCTTGCCGTGCTCGGCGGTGATCAGCTCGGCGATCTCGTCGCGGTGGGCGTCGAGCAGCGCGCGGAACTTGAACAGGATCGAGGTGCGCTGGGCCAGCGAGGACTGGCCCCAGGTGGCGTAGGCGTCCTTCGCGGCGGCCACCGCCGCGTCCACCTCGTCCACGGACGCGAACGCGACCTTGGTGGTGACCACGCCGGTCGCCGGGTCCGTGACCGGCCCGTGCGTGCCCGAAGCGCCTTCGACGGTCTTGCCGCCGATCCAGTGGTTGACGATCTTCGTCATGCCCGGTTACTCCTTCACAGATGGCGGCGTCGGGTAGAGACGTGCCGTTCGTACAGCTCACGTGCCTTGACCGCGGACGATCGGGTCGCGGTCTCCGCCACAGGAACATCCCACCAGGCCTGCGCCGGAGGCGCGCCCGACACAGTGTCTGCGGTTTCGGTCTCCACGTAGACACATGTGGGAGTGTCGGCGGCCCGCGCCTCGGCGAGCGCCGCGCGCAGGTCCCGTACGGTCTTCGCGCGCAGCACGCGCATACCGAGGCTGGCCGCGTTGGCGGCGAGGTCGACGGGCAGCGGGGCACCCGTGTGGGTGCCGTCCTCGGCCCGGAAGCGGTAGGCGGTGCCGAACCGCTCGCCGCCCACCGACTCGGACAGCCCGCCGATCGAGGCGTACCCGTGGTTCTGCACGAGGAGCATCTTGATCGCGACACCCTCCTGCACCGCGGTCACGATCTCCGTCGGCATCATCAGGTACGTCCCGTCGCCGACCAGCGCCCACACGGGCCGGTCGGGGGCGGCGAGCTTCACACCGATCGCGGCCGGGATCTCGTAGCCCATGCAGGAGTAGCCGTACTCCAGGTGGTACTGGTCCCTCGACCGTGCCCGCCACAGTTTGTGCAGGTCGCCGGGGAGGGAGCCGGCCGCGTTGATGATCACGTCCGTCTCGTCGACTATCGCGTCCAGCGCGCCCAGGACCTGCGGCTGCGTCGGCCGTACGTCCGGCTCGTCGGCCTCGTAGCAGGCGTCGACGCGATGCTCCCAGCGCTCCTTGTCCTCCGTGTACGCGGTGGCGTACGCGTCGGCGACCCGGTGGTCGTGCAGCTCCAGTGCCTCGGTCAGCTCCTCCAGGCAGCTGCGGGCGTCCGCGACGAGCGGGAGCCCGGCGAGCTTGTGGCCGTCGTAGGGAGCGACGTTGAGGTTGAGGAAGCGGACGTCCGGGTTCGCGAAAAGGGTGCCGGAGGCGGTGGTGAAGTCGGTGTACCGGGTGCCCACGCCGATCACCAGGTCGGCGGTGCGGGCGAGTTCGTCGGCGGTGGCCGTGCCGGTGTGGCCGACGCCGCCGACGTCCTGCGGGTGGTCCCAGCGCAGGGAGCCCTTGCCGGCCTGGGTGGAGGCGACGGGGATGCGGGTGGCCTCGGCGAACTCGGCGAGCGCGTCCTCGGCACGGCTGTGATGGACACCGCCGCCCGCGATCACCAGCGGCCTCTGCGCCGCCCGGATCACCCCCACGGCCTCGGCGAGTTCGACCGGGTCGGGCCCCGGCCGCCGTACGATCCACACGCGCTCGGCGAAGAACTCGTCCGGCCAGTCGTACGCCTCCGCCTGTACGTCCTGCGGTAGGGCGAGGGTGACGGCGCCGGTGTCGACGGGGTCGGTGAGCACCCGCATGGCCTGCAGGGCGGCCGGGATCAGGGCTTCGGGCCGGGTGATCCGGTCGAAGTACTTCGACACCGGGCGCAGGCAGTCGTTGACCGACACGTCGCCCGCGTACGGGACTTCGAGCTGCTGCAGGACCGGGTCGGCGGGACGGGCGGCGAAGACGTCGCCGGGCAGGAGCAGGACCGGGAGGTGGTTGACGGTGGCGAGGGCGGCACCCGTGACCAGATTGGTCGCGCCGGGGCCGATGGAGGTCGTCACCGCGTGCGTGGACAGGCGGTTCGACTGACGTGCGTAGCCGACGGCCGCGTGCACCATGGCCTGCTCGTTGCGGCCCTGGTGGTACGGCATGTCGGCGGCGTACTCGATGAGCGCCTGGCCGATCCCGGCGACGTTGCCGTGGCCGAAGATGCCCCAGGTGGCGCCGATCAGGCGCCTGCGCACTCCGTCCCGCTCCGTGTACTGGGCGGACAGGAACCGGACGAGCGCCTGCGCGACCGTGAGCCTCGTCGTTGAGGTCATCGGTAACCCTCCGTGTGATCCGGGTGGAAGCAGATCCGCCACTCGCGGGTCTCGCCCGGACCGGACATGACGTTCAGGTAGTACATGTCGTGCCCGGGCTGGGCGATCGACGGGCCGTGCCATCCGTCGGGAACGAGGACGGCGTCGCCGGAGCGGACCTCGGCGAGGACGTCGGTTCCGCCCTCACGGGAGGGGAATACGCGCTGATACCCGAAACCGTTCGGACCGTCGATCTCGAAGTAGTAGATCTCCTCCAGCTCCGACTCCTCGCCCGGCCGGTGCTCGTCGTGCTTGTGCGGCGGGTACGAGGACCAGTTGCCGCCGGGCGTGATCACCTCGACGGCGATCAGCTTGTCGCACTCGAAGGAGTCGGCGGAGGCGAAGTTGCGGACGCGGCGTGAGCAGTTGCCGCTGCCGCGTACCTCGACGGGGACCTCCGGCGCGGGGCCGTAGCGGGCGGGGAGTCGTCGCTCGCACTTCGCTCCTGCCAGGGCGAAGCGGCCTCCCGCGCCGGAGGCGATCTGGACCCGGGCGTCGCGGGGCGCGTAGGCGAAGTCGGAGGCTCCGCCGAACACGTTGTCCCTGCCCAGGAGTTGGAACTCGTTTCCTTCCGTCCGGACCGTACATCCGCCTTCCAGCGGAAGCACGATCCATTCGCTGTCACCGGTGGTGAACATGTGCGTGCCGCCGGGCTCCAGCTCGACGATCCGCAGACTGCTGTGCGCCCACCCGGCCCGCTTGGGGTCGATGTCGACGACATACTGGGCGCCCGCGGTCGAGCCCTTGCGGAGGTGCAGGTCATTACTGGTCATGCGGCCCTCACAGCAGTCCTACGGCGGTGTCCACGGCGGCGGCCACGTCGTCGTCCGCCGGGTACAGCAGCGAGCGGCCGACCACCAGGCCGCGCACGGTGGGCAGTTGCAGGGCGCCGCGCCACTTCTCGTACGCCGCGTCCTGGTCCTCGGGGGAGTCGCCGATGTCACCGCCCAGCAGGACGGCGGGGAGCGTCGAGGTCTCCATGACCCGGGCCATGTCGTCGGGGTCGGCGGTGACCGGCACCTTCAGCCAGGTGTAGGCCGAACTGCCGCCCAGGCCCGAGGCGATGGCGATGGACTTGGTGACCGCCTCGGCGGACAGGTCGTTCGTGACCCTGCCCTCCGGGGTACGGCGGCTGATGAACGGCTCGACGAAGACCGGGAGCCGCCGGGCGGCCATGTCGTCGATGGCCCGGGCGGTGGACTCCAAGGTGGTCAGGGAGCCCGGGTCGTCGTAGTCGATGCGCAGCAGCAGCTTGCCCGCGTCGAAGCCCAGACGCTGTATGTCCTCGGGACGGTGGCCCGTGAAGCGGTCGTCCATCTCGAAGGACGCGCCCTGGAGGCCGCCGCGGTTCATCGAGCCCATGACGACCTTGTGGTCGAGGGCGCCGAGCAGCAGGAGGTCGTCGAGGATGTCCGCGGTGGCGAGGACGCCGTCGACGCCGGGCCGCGACAGGGCGAGGCAGAGGCGTTCGAGCAGGTCGGCGCGGTTGGCCATGGCCAGCTTGCGGTCGCCGACGCCGAGGGCGCCGCGGGCCGGGTGGTCGGCGGCGACGATCATCAGCCGGCCGTCCTCGTTGAGCAGCGGTCTGCGGGCGCGCCGGGCGGCGGCCTCGGCGATCGCCTCGGGGTGGTGGGTGCGGGTGTGGACCAGCGCGGAGACGTCCACGCGCGCGTGCCTGACGCCGTCCCCGCCCTCGTGGTGGGCGCCTCCCACCTTCCCGGCCCTCACAGCACCGCTCCGGCGTCGAGCGCGGCGGCCACCTCGTCCGGGGTGGGCATCGCGGAGGAGCACTCCAGGCGGGAGGCGACGATCGCGCCGGCCGCGTTGGCGTGCCGCATGATCGTCTCCAGGTCCCAGCCGGCCAGCAGGCCGTGGCAGAGCGAGCCGCCGAAGGCGTCACCGGCGCCGAGGCCGTTGAGGACGTTCACGGGCAGTGGTGGGACCTCGGCCGAGTCACCGTCCCGGTTGACCGCGAGGACGCCCTTGGGGCCCTGCTTGACGACGGCGAGTTCGACCCCGGCGTCGAGCAGCGCGCGGGCCGCGGCGTGCGGTTCACGCATCCCGGTGGCGACCTCCACCTCGTCGAGGTTGCCGACGGCGACCGTGGTGTGGCGCAGGGCCTCGGCGTAGAAGGGGCGGGCGCTGTCGGGGTCCGCCCAGAACATCGGGCGCCAGTCGAGGTCGAAGACCGTCGTACCGGACTTGGCGCGGTGGGCGAGGGCGGCGAGGGTCGCCGTGCGGCTGGGCTCCTCGCTCAGGCCCGTGCCGGTGACCCAGAAGACGCGCGCGTCACGGATGGCGTCGAGGTCCAGGTCGTGGGCGTCGATCTCCAGGTCGGGCGCCTTGGGCTGCCGGTAGAAGTACAGCGGGAAGTCGTCCGGCGGGAAGATCTCGCAGAAGGTGACCGGCGTGGGCAGTCCGGGGACCGGGGTGACCCAGCGGTCGTCGACCCCGAAGCCGCGCAGGGCCTCGTGCAGGTAGGCGCCGAAGGCGTCGTCGCCGGTGCGGGTGATGACCGCCGTGCTGCGGCCCAGGCGGGCGGCGGCGACGGCGACGTTGGTGGCCGACCCGCCGAGGAACTTGCCGAAGGACGACACCTGGGCGAGTGGAACACCCGTCTGCAGCGGATAGAGGTCCACTCCGATCCGCCCCATGGTGATCAGGTCGTACGCCATCGGCTTCCCTTCGTCACGGCTCTCCCCCGGTTTGTAGTCCCGTACCCGGAGCCCTGTCAATGTTTTGTCCAGACATTCGGACCAGACCTTGACACCCCTTCCCGGGACCCGCACGCTGACGGCCATGACGTCGTTGTCACCTCAGTCCCCACTGTCCCGCATCCGGATCGGATCGGCCCCCGACTCCTGGGGTGTCTGGTTCCCGGACGACCCCCAGCAGGTGCCGTGGCAGCGCTTCCTCGACGAGGTCGCGCAGTCCGGCTACGAGTGGATCGAGCTGGGTCCGTACGGGTACCTGCCGACCGACCCGGCCGTCCTCACCGAGGAGACGGCACGCCGTGGCCTGAAGGTGTCGGCCGGCACGGTCTTCACCGGCCTGCACCACGGCCCGGACGTGTGGGACAGGACCTGGGCGCACGTCGCGGACAACGCGGTGCTCGCCCAGGCGATGGGCGCGAAGCACCTCGTCGTCATCCCGTCCTTCTGGCGGGACGACAAGACCGGCGAGGTGCTGGAGCCGGACACGCTCACGCCCGAGCAGTGGCGGAATCTCACCTCACTGACCGAGCGCCTCGGCCGGGAGGTACGGGAGCGGTACGGCCTGCGGATCGTCGTCCACCCGCACGCGGACACCCACATCGACAGCGAGGAGAACGTCGTCCGCTTCCTGGACGGCACCGACTCCGACCTGGTGTCGCTGTGCCTGGACACCGGGCACTACGCGTACTGCGGCGGGGACAGCGTCAAGCTGATCGAGACCTACGGCGAGCGGATCGGCTATCTGCACCTCAAACAGGTCGACCCCGGGATCCTCGCCGAGGTGCGGGCGAACGAGGTCCCCTTCGGGCCCGCGGTCGCGCGGGGCGTCATGTGCGAGCCGCCGTCCGGGGTGCCCGCGCTCGGCCCGGTCCTGGAGGCCGCGCAGAAGCTGGACGTCGACCTCTTCGCGATCGTCGAGCAGGACATGTACCCCTGCGAGCCGGACAAGCCGCTGCCGATCGCCCGGCGGACCCGGGCGTTCCTGAGGTCCTGCGGGGCGTAGCTCCGCGGGGGTGCCGGGCCCCTGGCCGCCCGGCCCGGAGGCATTGTCGGTGGCGGCGGATAGCGTTCGCGCCCATGGCTGACGTGTACACCACCCTGTGGACCAACGACCTCTGCAAGGCGCTCGTCTCCCGAGCCCGTACGGGCGATCGCCTGAGCGTGCTGTTCGGCGGCCCGCACCAGTCGATGCCCGCCTTCACACGTGCCGGGGTGAAGCCGGGCGACCGGATCCTGCCCGTAAGGGTGTTCCGCAAGCGGCTCTGGGTGCTCGGGTCCATGGAAGTCGAACAGATCCTGGACTACGACGACACGATCGAGGAGCGGCTCGGGACCCCGGAGCGGGAGCGGCTGGCCCACTGGGCACTCCTGGAGGTCAGCTGCGCCGGCGAGATCGTCCTCGGCCGGCCGGGCGCGCCGCTCGGCTTCGACCGTCCGGTGCCCCCGGACCTGCTCGCCCGGATCACCTACCGGTCGCGACGGGGCGAGCGGCAGATCAAGCATGTCGTGGACGGCGAACTGCACAGCGCCGTAAGCCTGCACGGCATCTACCGCCTTGCCCCGGAGTCCGCCCGCGAACTGGAGGAGCTCGTCGGCGAGAACGCCCTCAGCGCCTGAGTCAACACGCCTCGCCGACGCGTCGGCGTACGTCTTTGATTCACCTCTGTCACAAAAGCCCCTCCCTCGTCACACATGTTCCGTATACGCGGACCGTAGGTCACACCCGGTCGACAGGTGCTTGCCGGTGCTCACTCTGTGTCGTTCACCGGGAACAGGCTTGGTGATCGCCGGCGCAGCGCCCGGCTCCCCCGACGGCCGTCCCCGGTCGCCCCGCGGCGCGCGCAGGAAGGTGTGACTCATGACCGACCGAAGGCTCTGGTCCTACAAGGAGATCGCGGCACACATCCGGGTCCAGCCCGACACCGTGCGTTCCTACCGCAAGCACGGGTTGCTGCCCCCGCCCGACCATGTGGAGGGCGGCAAGCCCTACTGGTACGCCGACACGGTCCGCGCGTGGGTCGCGTCCCGGCCCGGCAACCGCGGCCGCAGAGAGCCCTGAACCGGCGGGTGCCTCGACCGGCTCAGCTCCACGGTTCGACGACCGTGACGCCCGCGCCGGGTGCCGTGCCCATCGCCGCGAGTGCGGCCGGGGCCGCGTCCAGCGGGATCGTCGAGGTCACGAGCAGGTCGGGGCGCAGGACGCCCGCGCGGACCAGTTCCAGCATCGCCGGGTAGGTGTGCGCTGCCATGCCGTGGCTGCCGAGGAGTTCGAGTTCCAGGGCGATCGCGCGGGCCATGGGGACCGGGGTGGTGCCGTCCGCGGAGGGCAGGAGACCGACCTGGACGTGGCGGCCGCGGCGGCGCAGCCCGTTCACCGAGGCGGCGCAGGTGACCGGGGAGCCCAGGGCGTCGAGGGAGAGGTGGGCGCCGCCCCCGGTCAGGTCGAGGACCGCCGCCGCCGTGTCGCGTGCACGTGTCGCGTCCACGCACTCCGCCGCGCCGAACTTCCGGGCCAGGTCCAGGGCTTGAGGAGATACGTCGACGGCGACCACCCGCGCTCCCGACGCCGCCGCGATCATCACCGCCGACAGGCCCACGCCACCGCATCCGTGCACCGCGACCCACTCCCCCGCCGCCACCCGGCCCTGCTGCACCACGGCGCGGAAGGCGGTCGCGAAGCGGCAGCCGAGGCCGGCCGCGGTGGCGAAGGACATCCCGTCGGGGATCGCGACGAGGTTCACGTCCGCGTGGTCGAGCGCCACGTACTGGGCGAAGGAGCCCCAGTGGTGAAAGCCCGGCTGGGTCTGCCGCTCGCACACCTGCTGGTCGCCCGCCGCGCAGGAGGGGCAGCTGCCGCAGGCGCAGACGAAGGGCACGGTGACCCGGTCGCCGGAACGCCAACCGGTCACCCGGGAGCCGACCGCCTCGACGACACCGGCGAGTTCGTGACCGGGCACATGCGGCAGGGTGATGTCCGGGTCGTGGCCCATCCAACCGTGCCAGTCGCTGCGGCACAGGCCGGTCGCCTCGACGCGCACCACGACCCCGTGCTCCGCCGGTTCCGGGTCCGCCACCTCCCGTACCTCGGCCGGCTCCCCGTACTGCTCGAACACCACGGCTCTCATGTGCCACAGCTTCCCAGAACAGCCCCGCCGTTCACACCGTCGCGGTCTCCTTCTCCTCGTCCTGCTCGGCGGGCGCGGCCGACTCTCCCTCGCTCAGTCCGAACCGCTCGTGGAAGCGGCGCAGGGGAGCCGGTGCCCACCAAGTGGCGCGGCCGGTGAGGCGCATGATCGCCGGGACCAGCAGGCTGCGCACGACCATCGCGTCCATCAGGACGGCGAGCGCGATGCCCAGGCCGAGCATCTTGGTGTTGGTCACCCGTGAGGTGCCTATCGCGACCATGACCACGGCCAGGATGACCGCCGCCGCGGTGATCAGCCCGCCCGTGCGCTGCAGCCCGTGGCGCACCGCCTCGTTGTGGTCGCCGGTGCGGTCGTACTCCTCCTTGATGCGGGAGAGCAGGAACACGCCGTAGTCCATGGAGAGGCCGAAGGCCACACAGAACATCAGGACCGGCAGGGTCGTCTCGATGGAGCCGGGGCTGCTGAAGCCGAGCGGGCCGGAGAGGTGGCCGTCCTGGAAGACCCAGACCACCGCGCCGAACATCGCGGTCAGGCTGAGCGCGTTGAGCACCACGGCCTGGACCGGTATCAGCACGCTGCCGGTGAGCAGGAAGACCAGGAGCAGGGTGACGATCACGATGAACGCGGCCGCCCACGGCAGCTGTTCGGCTATCGCGTGCTTGGAGTCGACCAGAACCGCCGCCGTGCCGGTGACCTTGGTCCGGAACGGGGTGTCCATGGCGCGCAGGTCGCCCACCAGGCGCTGGGCCCCGTCGTCGACGGCCTCGCCCTTCGGCAGCACCGTGAAATACGCCGAGTCGCCCTTCACCAGCGGGCCGTCGACCCGCGTCACCTCGGGCAGGGCGGCCAGCCGCTGCCGGTAGGCGGCGTACTGCGCCTGGGTCGCCTTCCCCTCGGCCAGGACTTCGAGTCCGCCGCCGGGGTTGCCCGGGAAGCCGTCCCGGATGTGCTGCTGCACGACGTGGGACTCGGCGCCGGACGGCAGCTGGCGGTCGTCCGCCGTGCCGAACTTCACGCCCAGGAAGGGCAGTCCGAGGACGATCAGGAGTGCCGTGGTGCCGATGGCGAAGAAGGGGGCGCGGCGCATGACGAGGGTCGCGGTGCGCGCCCAGGCCGTGCCTTCCTCGCCGGAGGTCTTCGGCTCGCCGCCGCGGCGGAAGAGGCGGCGCATGTCCAGGGAGTTCACCCGGTGGCCGAGCAGGACCAGCGCCGCGGGGAGCAGGATCAGGGCGGCCGCGGCGGCCAGCAGCACGACGGCTATGCCCGCGTAGGCGAAGGAGCGCAGGAAGTACTGCGGGAAGAGCAGCATCGCCGCCAGGGACACGGCGACCGTGAGGGCGGAGAAGAGCACCGTGCGGCCGGCCGTGCGCAGCGTGGTGCCGACGGCCGTCAGAGGTTCCGCGCCCGTGGACAGTTCCTCGCGGAAGCGGCGGACGATGAACAGGGCGTAGTCGATGGCGAGGCCCAGTCCCAGGGCCGTGGTGAGGTTCAGCGCGAAGACGGAGACGTCGGTGAACTCCGTCAGGCCGCGCAGCACGGCGTTGGTGCCGAGGATGGCCACGATGCCGATGCCGAGCGGCAGCAGGGCCGCGACGGCGCTGCCGAAGACCATCACCAGGAGCAGGAGTGTCACCGGAAGGGCGATCAGCTCGGCCCTGGCCAGGTCCTCCTTGATGATCGTCTGCATCTCGTGCCGCACGGCGACGATGCCTCCGACCTTCACCTTCACCGGACCGTGCGCCCCGCGGTAGTGGGGTGCTATGCGGTCCAGGGTGTCCCCCATCGTCTTCTCGTCGCCCGTGATGCGGGCGGCGATCAGCGCCTCGTGGCCGTCCTTCGCGCGCAGGGCGGGAGCCGCCGAGGCATCGGCCTGCCAGTAGGAGCCGACGCCCACGACGCCCTTCTCGCCGGACAGGCGCGCGGCGAGGCTCCGGGCCTCGGCGGCGACCGCCGGGTCGTCGACCGAGGCCCGGCCGGAGTCGACGAGGAGCAGGAGGTTGGGCTGGGAGGCGGGGAACTCGCGCTCCAGCGCCTTGGTCGCGTACGTGGAGTCGGCGGCCGGGTCCTCCCAGCCGCCGCTGCCCAGGCGGTCGGCGACGCCGCTGCCGGCCAGCACCGCGAGCACGGTGAGTACCAGGGCCGCGAGCAGCGACAGTCGCGGCCGGGCAGTCACGAAGCGGGTCCACGCTCCGACGCGGGGTGGCCTGTTGACTTCGGTCATCGTGCGGTGTCCCCTTCACCCTGACCCGTGCTGTACGCAGGCAGGCAGCATGGATCAGCCATTGCCATAGACTGACAAACACGAGAGATCGCTCGCGTTTCTCCAGAATGCGAGCGGCCACTCGCGTTTGTCAATCGCCCTCGGAAAGCTGGGGATGACTCGTGCCCGAAACACCCGGGAAGGAACAGCCGCGCCGCCGCCAGGCCCGCGGTGAGCGGCGCATCGCCCAGCTGCTGGCGGCCGCGGCCTCCGTCTTCTGCACGACCGGCTACACGGCGGCCAGCACCAACGCCATCGCCCGCGAGGCGGGCGTCTCACCGGGCACGCTCTACCAGTTCTTCCCGAACAAGGAAGCGATCGCGATCGAGCTGGGCGACCGGCTCATGCACGAGATGCGGGAGACCTACGGCGAGGCGCTGGCGCCGGTCGACCCCGCCACACCGCTGGACGAGGCCGTCTCCGCGGCCGTCGACCGCTTCATCGCCTTCAACACCGAGCACCCCGTGTTCTTCGCGCTGATGCACGGCCCCGACATCCCCGGACGGATCGCCGAGGAGCACGAGGCGCTGCACTCCACCCTGCTCGCCCGCGTCGAGGAGCTGCTCTCCTCGTTCCTCCCCGACTCACCCCCGGCCGACGTCACGCGCACGGCGCAGGTGTGCCTGGGCGTCTACAAGGCGGGCCTGGAGCTGGTCCTCACCCACGAGGGCGCGGAGCGCGAGGCGTACATCCAGGAGGTGAAGAACATCCTCATCCGCTACCTGGAGCCCCTGGTCGGCGGCCGACTCGGCGTCAGCAGCCGTCGGCGGACGGCGACATAGGGCCCGCCCTGGACCGGGAGACCGGGCACTCCTCGGACTGCGACAAAAGGCACATCTGCATATGGTGCGGTTGCATACGCAGGTGCCGTCGAACCGCCCAGTCCGCAGGAGCACGAGGGGACGTTCCGTGACCCACTCTCCACCGCCCGGCGCGCCCCGGGCCCGCATCCCCGGCCCGAAGCAGCCCCCGCCGCCCTACCCCCGTATCCGCGCGGGCCTGTGGCGGCGCTGCCTGGGCGGCGGGCTCGCCCTGTGGGCGGTGACCGCGCTGGTGACGTACACGACGGAGAACAGCGCGCTCCTACCGACCCTGATCCTGCTCGGCGGCTTCCTCGTCCCCGTCACGTTCGTCCTGTGGGCCTACGAGCGGCACGGCCGCGACCTGGGCGTCAGCGCGGTCCTCGGCTGCTTCCTGACCGGCGGCGCGCTCGGCGCGCTCGGCGCGTCGGTGATGGAGGACTACCTGCTCCACCCGTCCCTCTCGATGTTCGCCGGCCTCGGGCTGATCGAGGAGGCGGCGAAGCTCGGCGCGCTGATGTTCGCGCTGCGCCGGCAGCCCGCGATCCGCGGCACACGGGCCGGGCTGGTGCTCGGCGCGGCCGTCGGCCTCGGGTTCGCGGCCCTGGAGAGCTGCGGCTACGCCTTCGACGCCGCCGTCTCGACCGGCGGCATCGACCTGCGGGCACTGGTCGAGACGGAGATCCTGCGCGGGGTACTGACGCCCTTCGGGCACGGCCTGTGGACGGCGATCGCGGGCGGCGTCCTGCTCTCCCACCGCCGCCCGGACGGCCGCTTCCGGCTCCTCTCACCGGTCGTCGCCACGTACGCGGGCGTCGCCCTGCTGCACGCACTGTGGGACTCCACGCACGGCATCGCGATCTGGCTCGTGGCGCATCTGGTCGGAGCGGGACTGGACCGGCAGATCTTCGCCCAGGGGTACATGCCCGCGCCGACCGAGGCACAGGAGCACCTCTTCACGCTGTTCTCGGTCGGCGGCCTGGTGCTCGTCGCGCTGCTCGGCGTCGGCTGGGCCGGCTCGCTGGCACGCCGGGGCATTCCTTGGAGAGGTACCCCCTAGGGGTATAGTGTGAAGAGTGCGGGCCCCCACCGTGGGCCCCACAGGCCCCACACGCCTCGAACGAGGAGCGACGACATGACCGCACAGACCGAATCCCCGGGCTCCGTCACCACCGTCTACAAGGTGAGCGGGATGAGCTGCGGACACTGCGAGGGCTCCGTCTCCAGTGAGATCTCCGAGATCCCGGGCGTCGGTTCGGTGCGGGCCGTCGCGTCCACCGGCGAGGTCACCGTGGTCTCGGCCGCCCCGCTCGACGAGGAGGCCGTCCGCGCCGCCGTCGACGAGGCCGGCTTCGAGCTCGTCGGCAAGGCCTGAGACCCCCGGGCCGACGCGCCGAGCGGGGTCCAAAACCTTTCGCCTCCGACCGGGCCGTGCCGACCAGCTCATACTGGATCCGCGCGGTCCGGTCCGATGTCTGGAGTCCGGACATGACCAGCACCACCGCAGAGACGGCCGGCGTCACCGCAGAGACGGCCGGCACCACCGCCGGGACACCGATAGCCACCGGGACCTCCGAGGAGACCTCAGAGGTCGAACTGCTCATCGGCGGGATGACCTGCGCCTCCTGCGCCGCCCGGGTCGAGAAGAAGCTCAACCGGATGGACGGGGTCACCGCCACGGTGAACTACGCGACGGAGAAGGCGAAGGTCTCGTACGCCGAGGGCGTCGAGGTCGCCGATCTGATCGCCACCGTGGTGAAGACGGGGTACACGGCCGAGGAGCCCCCACCGCCGCAGCCCCGACCAGGGACCGAGGCCGCGGCCGAGAGCCCGGAAGCGTCCGAGGCGGACCCCGAACTCGCCTCCCTCCGCCACCGCCTGCTGGTCTCCGCCGCGCTCGCCGTCCCGGTCGTCCTGCTGGCCATGATCCCGGCGCTGCAGTTCGACAACTGGCAGTGGCTCTCGCTCACCCTCGCCGCGCCGGTGGTCGTCTGGGGCGGCCTGCCCTTCCACCGGGCCGCGTGGACCAACGCCCGGCACGGCGCCGCCACCATGGACACGCTCGTCTCGGTCGGCACGCTGGCCGCGTTCGGCTGGTCGCTGTGGGCGCTGTTCTTCGGCGACGCGGGCATGCCGGGCATGCACGACGAGTTCCGGCTCACCGTCTCGCGCATGGACGGCGCGTCCACCATCTACCTGGAGGTCGCCGCCGGAGTCGTCGCCCTGATCCTGCTGGGCCGCTATCTGGAGGCCCGCGCCAAGCGGCGTGCGGGGACGGCCCTGCGGGCGCTGATGGAGCTGGGCGCCAAGGACGTCGCCGTTCTCCGAGGCGGCCGTGAGGTGCGGGTGCCGGTGGCCTCCCTGGCCGTCGGCGACCGGTTCGTCGTACGGCCGGGCGAGAAGATCGCCACCGACGGCACCGTGGTCGAGGGGGTCTCCGCGGTCGACGCGTCCATGCTCACCGGCGAGTCGGTGCCGGTGGACGTGGCGGTGGGTTCCTCCGTCACCGGCGCGACCGTGAACGCCGGGGGCCGGCTGGTCGTCGAGGCGACCCGGGTCGGCGCGGACACCCAGCTCGCCCGGATCGCGAAGCTCGTGGAGGACGCGCAGAACGGCAAGGCCGAGGTGCAGCGGCTGGCCGACCGGATCTCGGCGGTGTTCGTGCCGGTGGTCATCCTCATCGCGCTGGGCACGTTCGGCGTGTGGCTCGGTGTCACCGGCGACAGCGTCGCCGCCTTCACCGCCGCCGTCGCCGTACTGATCATCGCCTGTCCGTGCGCACTGGGCCTGGCCACGCCGACCGCGCTGATGGTCGGCACGGGCCGGGGAGCCCAGCTCGGCATCCTGATCAAGGGCCCGGAGGTCCTGGAGTCCACGCGCCGCGTCGACACGGTCGTCCTGGACAAGACCGGCACGGTCACCACCGGACGCATGACCCTCCAGGAGGTGTACGCCGCCGAGGGCACCGACGAGAAGGAGGTGCTGCGACTCGCGGGCGCCCTGGAGCACGCCTCCGAGCACCCGGTGGCCCGGGCGGTCGCGGCGGGCGCCGAGAAGCGGGCCGGCGCGCTGCCGGACGTCGAGCACTTCGAGAACGTCCCCGGGCGGGGCGTGCGTGGGCGCGTGGCGGGCCGCGAGGTGGCCGTGGGACGCCTCTTCGACCGGCTCCCGGAGGAGCTGGCCCGCGCCCGGGAAGAGGTCGAGAGAGGCGGTCGTACGGCCGTCGTGGCCGGCTGGGACGGAGAGGCACGCGGCGTCCTCGCCGTCGCCGACGCGGTCAAGGAGACCAGTGCCGAGGCGGTACGCGAACTGCGCGCCCTCGGGCTCACACCGGTGCTGCTGACCGGGGACAACCGGGCGGTGGCCGAGACGGTGGCGCGCGCCGTGGGGATCGACGAGGTGATCGCCGAGGTGCTGCCCGAGGACAAGGTCGAGGTCGTACGGCGGCTGCAGGGCGAGGGGCGGAGCGTCGCCATGGTGGGCGACGGCGTCAACGACGCGGCCGCGCTCGCCACCGCCGATCTCGGGCTGGCGATGGGCACCGGTACCGACGCGGCGATCGAGGCGGGCGATCTGACGCTGGTGCGCGGTGACCTGCGGGTGGCCGCGGACGCCATCCGGCTCTCCCGCAGGACGCTGAGCACGATCAAGGGCAACCTCGTGTGGGCCTTCGGCTACAACGTGGCAGCGCTCCCACTGGCCGCCGCCGGACTGCTGAACCCGATGATCGCGGGGGCCGCAATGGCCTTTTCGTCCGTGTTCGTCGTGACGAACAGCCTCCGACTCCGTACGTTCCGCTGAAGTTACCGACGGTAGGCCGAAGTCGAAGCAAGAGTCCCCCTAGAGACCAACGCCCGCCTCACATAAGCTCTTCACAAGGCTCGTGCATCATCCTTACGCTTGGGCTCCGATCGTCGTATCGGGGCTCTTGCGCATCTAACGGACATATGCAAGAGACGCAGATCACAGTGATGTGAACGTAACCATCGAAGGGGTTCGAAGGTCTAAGTTGGCGATGTCGGACAGCGTCTTGGGGGGCGTTGGCCGGCATCTGGGGATGTCTTGGGGGACTTCCTCAGAGATGCGTTGCCGGGGCGCGTACTTCGGGAAGCTTTGAGCGGCCCTCCCGATCCGTACGGGTCCCGGCAGATCGCACCGCATCACTGGAGCACGAAGGAGTACGGCGAGTTCTGCTCGTTGTGCTCAGACAGCGATTCAGGCGCTGTCCTCTCCGAGCGCCCGGCCGGATCCCGTGGGGGGAATCCGTACCGGGACATGGGAAGGCGCCCTGGTCGTCGGCCCGTGGGGGGACCGACGCTCCAGGGCGCCTTCTGCTTTGGCTTTTCACCACCGATTCAGGGCCCGCCCTGCGGGGCAGGCCCTCGGACTCAGTGTGTTCAGCGCTCCTCGACCGGAACGAAGTCGCGCTCCACCACACCCGTGTAGATCTGGCGCGGGCGGCCGATGCGGGAGCCCGGCTCCTTGATCATCTCGTGCCACTGGGCGATCCAGCCCGGCAGCCGGCCGAGGGCGAACAGGACCGTGAACATCTCGGTCGGGAAGCCCATGGCCCGGTAGATCAGACCGGTGTAGAAGTCGACGTTCGGGTAGAGGCTGCGCGAGACGAAGTAGTCGTCGGAGAGCGCGTGCTCCTCCAGCTTCAGCGCGATGTCCAGCAGCTCGTCGGACTTGCCGAGAGCGGAGAGGACGTCGTGCGCCGCCGCCTTGATGATCTTGGCGCGCGGGTCGAAGTTCTTGTAGACCCGGTGGCCGAAGCCCATCAGGCGGACGCCGTCCTCCTTGTTCTTCACCTTGCGGATGAAGGAGTCGACGTCGCCGCCGGACGCCTGGATGCCCTCCAGCATCTCCAGGACGGACTGGTTGGCGCCGCCGTGCAGCGGACCCCAGAGGGCGGAGATGCCGGCGGAGATCGACGCGAACATGTTCGCCTGCGACGAGCCGACCAGGCGGACCGTCGACGTCGAACAGTTCTGCTCGTGGTCGGCGTGCAGGATGAGCAGCTTGTCGAGCGCGGCGACGACGACCGGGTCCAGCTCGTAGTCCTGCGCCGGGACCGAGAAGGTCATGCGGAGGAAGTTCTCGACGTAGCCGAGGTCGTTGCGCGGGTAGACGAACGGGTGACCGATCGACTTCTTGTACGCGTACGCCGCGATCGTCGGAAGCTTGGCGAGCAGGCGGATGGTGGAGAGGTTGCGCTGCTTCTCGTCGAACGGGTTGTGGCTGTCCTGGTAGAAGGTGGACAGCGCCGAGACGACCGACGACAGCATCGCCATCGGGTGGGCGTCGCGCGGGAAGCCCTTGTAGAAGTTCTTGACGTCCTCGTGCAGCAGGGTGTGCTGCGTGATGTCGTTCTTGAACGAGGTGAGCTCGTCGACGCTCGGCAGCTCACCGTTGATCAGCAGGTAGGCCACCTCCAGGAAGGTGGAGCGCTCGGCCAGCTGCTCGATCGGGTAGCCGCGGTACCGGAGGATGCCCGCCTCGCCGTCGAGGTAGGTGACGGCGGATTTATAGGCGGCCGTGTTGCCGTATCCGCTGTCCAGAGTCACCAGACCGGTCTGGGCGCGGAGCTTCCCGATGTCGAAGCCCTTGTCGCCGACGGTGCTGTCGATCACCGGGTAGGTGTACTCGCCGTCGCCGTACCGCAGTACTACAGAGTTGTCGCTCACGTCTTCCCTCACCGACGTAGTGCCTCATCTTCGAGGTGCCCTGACTGTCTCTACCATCCCCCATTTGGCTCAGGAGAGTGCACTCGGGGTCGACCATTGGGCCCATCGGCGGCACTCAGTGCCGCCAACCTGCTCATCCTGCCCCCTTGTTTCCCTATCTGGAAGTGCTCTGTGACCTTCACGACTCATTTGATCGATCATTTTTTGCGATGCCGCTCCGGCCGAGCCTGAAGTCCAGTGCCGTACAGCGCCGCCCCGCCGACACCGTGCGCACCGCCTGGCCGATCGCCTTGCGTGAACCGACGAGGACGACCAGCTTCTTGGCGCGGGTGACCGCCGTGTAGAGCAGATTGCGCTGGAGCATCATCCAGGCGCCCGTGGTGACCGGGATCACCACCGCCGGATACTCACTGCCCTGCGAGCGGTGGATGGTCACCGCGTACGCGTGCGCCAGTTCGTCCAGCTCGTCGAACTCGTACGGAACCTCCTCGTCCTCGTCCGTCAGCACCGTGAGGCGCTGGTCGACCGGGTCGAGCGAGGTGACAACGCCCACGGTGCCGTTGAAGACACCGTTCTTGCCCTTCTCATAATTGTTGCGAATCTGGGTGACCTTGTCGCCGACACGGAAGACACGGCCGCCGAAGCGCTTCTCGGGCAGGTCGGGGCGGCCCGGCGTGACGGCCTGCTGGAGCAGGCCGTTGAGCGTCCCGGCACCGGCGGGACCGCGGTGCATGGGCGCGAGCACCTGCACGTCCCGGCGCGGGTCGAGCCCGAATCTGGCGGGAATACGGCGGGCCGCCACGTCCACGGTGAGCCGGCCGGCCTCCTCCGTGTCGTCCTCGACGAAGAGGAAGAAGTCCTTCATGCCGTCGGTGAGCGGATGCTGTCCGGCGTTGATCCGGTGCGCGTTCGTCACCACGCCCGACTGCTGGGCCTGGCGGAAGACCCGGGTGAGCCGGACCGCGGGGATCGGGCTGCCGTCGGCCAGCAGGTCCCTCAGCACCTCGCCCGCGCCGACGCTGGGCAGCTGGTCCACATCCCCCACGAACAGCAGATGGGCCCCCGGAGCCACCGCCTTGACCAGCTTGTTGGCGAGCAGCAGGTCCAGCATCGAGGCCTCGTCCACGACCACCAGGTCGGCCTGAAGCGGGCGGTCCTTGTCGTACGCCGCGTCACCGCCCGGCCTGAGCTCCAGGAGCCGGTGGACGGTGGACGCCTCGGCCCCGGTGAGCTCGGCCAGGCGCTTGGCGGCACGGCCGGTGGGCGCGGCGAGCACCACCCTGGCCTTCCTGGCGCGGGCCAGCTCCACGATCGAGCGGACCGTGAAGGACTTGCCGCAGCCGGGCCCGCCGGTGAGGACGGCGACCTTCTCGGTCAGCGCCAGCTTGACGGCGGCCTCCTGCTCCGGGGCGAGCTCGGTCCCCGTACGCCCCTGGAGCCACCCCAGTGCCTTCTCCCACACCACGTCCTTGAAGCCGGGCATCCGGTCCTCGCCGGTGCGCAGCAGGCGCAGCAGCTGGGCGGAGAGGGAGAGTTCGGCGCGGTGGAAGGGGACGAGGTAGACGGCGGTGACGGGCTCGCCGCCGTCCGGTCCCGGGACCTTCTCCCGTACGACACCGGGATCGGCCCCGTCCTCGGGCGGCTCCGCCAGCTTGGCGAGGCACTCGATGACCAGCCCGGTGTCGACCTGCAGCAGTTTCACCGCGTCGGCGATGAGCCGCTCCTCGGGCAGGAAGCAGTGCCCCTGGTCGGCGGACTGCGAGAGCGCGTACTGCAGTCCCGCCTTGACCCGCTCCGGGCTGTCGTGCGGGATGCCGACGGACTGGGCGATCTTGTCCGCGGTGAGGAAGCCGATGCCCCAGACGTCGGCGGCCAGCCGGTACGGCTGGTTCTTCACGACCGAGATCGAGGCGTCGCCGTACTTCTTGTAGATGCGCACGGCGATGGACGTGGAGACCTCCACCGTCTGGAGGAAGAGCATCACTTCCTTGATCGCCTTCTGCTCCTCCCAGGCGTCGGCGATTCGCTTCGTGCGCTTGGGTCCAAGGCCGGGGACCTCGATCAGCCGCTTGGGCTCCTCCTCGATGATCCGCAGGGTATCCAGGCCGAAGTGCTGGGTGATGCGGTCGGCGAAGACCGGTCCGATGCCCTTGACCAGCCCGGATCCGAGGTAGCGCCGGATGCCCTGGACGGTGGCCGGCAGGACGGTCGTGTAGTTCTCGACGGTGAACTGCTTGCCGTACTGCGGGTGTGAACCCCAGCGGCCCTCCATGCGCAGCGACTCACCGACCTGGGCACCGAGCAGCGCGCCGACGACCGTGAGGAGATCACCGGCGCCCCTGCCGGTGTCGACCCGGGCGACCGTGTAGCCGTTCTCCTCGTTCGCGTACGTGATGCGTTCCAGCACGCCTTCGAGCGTGGCCAGCCGCCGCTCCGCCGCCTGGGACGCCCCCGCCTGATTGGACATGATCCGACGGTACCGCCGGGCTCTGACATCACGATCCGGTCTCGGGGTCTTGCCTACTCCCGTGTAATCGATTCCAATCCTCCGTACACCCCACGGTGTAATCGATTCCATGAACATTCCACAAGGAGGTGGAACGGCGATGGCGAGCATCAAGGACGTCGCTGCCCAGGCGGGCGTCTCCGTTGCCACGGTCTCGCGTGTCCTGAACGACCACCCGTCGGTCAGCGCCGAGGCACGCGCCCGCGTGCTGGCCGCCGTCGAGGCGCTGGGCTACCGCCCGAACGCCGTCGCCCGTTCCCTGCGCACCGACCAGACCCGCACCCTCGGCCTGGTCATCAGCGACGTGCTCAACCCCTACTTCACCGAGCTGGCCCGCTCCGTGGAGGAGGAGGCCCGCGCCCGCGGCTACAGCGTCATCATCGGCAACGCCGACGAGCGACCGGAACTGCAGGACCACCACGTAAGGACCCTGCTGGACCGCCGTATCGACGGGCTGCTGGTCTCCCCCACCGACGGCGGCTCCCCGCTGATGCTGGACGCCGCGCGCGCGGGAACGCCGATGGTGTTCGTGGACCGGTGGATCCCGGGCGTCGACGTGCCCGTCGTACGGACCGACGGACAGGCGGCCGTGCGGGATCTCGTGGCCCATCTGCACGGACTCGGCCACCGGCGGCTCGCGATCATCGCGGGCCCCGCCGCCACCACCACCGGCAGCGAGCGCATCGCGGCCTTCCGGGCCGCCCTGGCCGAGTACGGGATCCCGCTCCCGGACGCCTACATAGGGCAGGGCGACTTCAAGGCCGAGAGCGGACGGCAGGTCACCGAGGGCTTCCTCGACCTGCCCGAACCGCCCGAGGTCGTGTTCGCCACGGACAACCTGATGGCCCTGGGCGCACTGGACGCCATCCGCGCGCGCGGGCTGCGGGTTCCGGACGACATCGCGCTGGCCGCGTTCGACGACATCCGGTGGTTCGTGCACACCGATCCGCCGATCACCGCGATCGCCCAGCCGACGGGCGAGCTGGGCCGGGCCGCCGTACGGGCCCTGATCGACCGCATCGAGGGACGGCCTCCCGAGTCCGTCACCCTTCCTGCTCGTCTCGTCGTACGCCGCTCGTGCGGTGAGACGGCCCCTGTGCAGTCCCCCGCTGCGCAGTCCCCTGCACGAAGGAGCAAGTCGTGAGCAACCCGGACGAGTTGCTGCGCATCGAAGGCATACGGAAGACCTTCCCGGGAGTGGTCGCGCTGGACGGCGTCGACTTCGACCTGCGCCGGGGCGAGGTGCACGTGCTGCTCGGTGAGAACGGCGCGGGCAAGAGCACCCTCATCAAGATGCTCTCCGGCGCCTACCGCCCCGACGGCGGGCGGATCGTGGTCGGCGGCGAGGAGGTGCGCATCCAAGGCGCGCAGGACGCCGAGCGCCTCGGTATCGCCACCATCTACCAGGAGTTCAACCTCGTTCCCGACCTCAGCGTCGCCGAGAACGTCTTCCTGGGCCGCCAGCCGCGCCGTTTCGGCCTCATCGACCGCAAGCGGATGAACGCCGAGGCGGCCGAGCTCCTCGCCCGCGTCGGTGTCGATGTCGACCCGCGCACCCAGGTGCGTGAACTGGGCATCGCCCGGCTGCAGATGGTCGAGATCGCCAAGGCGCTGAGCCTCGACGCCCGCGTCCTGATCATGGACGAGCCCACCGCCGTCCTGACCACCGAAGAGGTCGAGAAGCTGTTCCGGATCGTCCGGAAGCTGCGCGACGACGGCGTCGGCATCGTCTTCATCACCCACCATCTGGAGGAGATCGCCGCCCTCGGCGACCGCGTCACCGTCCTGCGCGACGGCCGCAGCGTCGACCAGGTCCCGGCGAGCACCCCCGAGGAAGAGCTCGTACGGCTCATGGTCGGCCGGAGCATCGAGCAGCAGTACCCGCGCGAACGCGGGGACGCCGGGGCACCGCTGCTCAAGGTCCGCGGCCTCACCCGGGCCGGCACCTTCCACGACATCGACTTCGAGGTCAGGGCCGGCGAGGTCGTCGGCCTGGCGGGCCTGGTCGGCGCCGGCCGTACCGAGGTCGTACGCGCCGTCTTCGGCGCCGACCCGTACGACTCCGGCACCATCGAGGTGCAGGGCCGCCCGCTGCGCCGGTACGACGTCAACGCCGCCATGGACGCCGGGATCGGCCTGGTCCCCGAGGACCGCAAGGGCCAGGGCCTGGTCCTCGACGCCACCGTGCAGGAGAACCTCGGCCTGGTCACGCTGGGCCGCGCCACCCGCGCCGGTTTCGTCGACCGGGCCGGGCAGCGGCGGGCCGCCGACCGGATCTCCGGGCAGCTCAAGGTCCGTATGGCCGGACTGCACCAGCACGTACGGACCCTGTCCGGCGGCAACCAGCAGAAGGTCGTCATCGGCAAATGGCTGCTGGCCGACACCAAGGTGCTGATCCTCGACGAGCCGACCCGCGGCATCGACGTGGGCGCCAAGGTCGAGATCTACCAGCTGATCAACGAGCTGACCGCCTCCGGCCACGCCGTCCTGATGATCTCCAGCGACCTCCCCGAGGTGCTGGGCATGAGCGACCGCGTCCTGGTCATGTCCCAGGGCCGGATCGCGGGCGAACTCGCCGCGCAGGAAGCGACGCAGGACGCCGTCATGGCACTGGCCGTCAGCGCCACCGCGACAGCGAACACAGCGAACACCGCGAACACAGCAACAACGAACGCAGCAGCAACCGCAGTAAAGGATGTGGAGGTCTCCCGTGGCCACTGACACGCTCAAGAGCAGTACAGACACGGGCACCGCCCCCGCACTGCGCCGCATGCTCCTCGACAACGGCGCCCTGACCGCCCTGGTCGTCCTGGCCGTGGCGATGTCGTTCCTGTCGGGCGACTTCCTGGCCACCCAGAACCTCCTCAACGTCGGCGTCCAGGCGGCCGTCACCGCGATCCTGGCCTTCGGCGTCACCTTCGTGATCGTCTCGGCCGGCATCGACCTGTCGGTCGGCTCGGTCGCCGCGCTCTCCGCCACCGTCCTGGCCTGGACCGCCACCAACCAGGGCTTCCCGGTGTGGCTCTCGGTCCTGCTCGCCCTCGGCACCGGCATAGCCTGCGGCCTGGTCAGCGGCGCGCTCGTCTCTTTCGGCAAGCTGCCGCCCTTCATCGCGACCCTCGCCATGCTGTCGGTGGGCCGCGGTCTCGCCCTGGTCATCTCGCAGGGCAGCCCGATCGCCTTCCCCGACTCGGTGTCCAACCTGGGCAGCACCATCGGCGGCTGGCTGCCGGTACCGGTCCTGGTGATGATCGTGATGGGCCTGATCACCGCCGTGATCCTGGGCCGTACGTACATCGGCCGCACCATGTACGCGATCGGCGGCAACGAGGAAGCCGCCCGGCTCTCCGGCATCCGCGTCAAGCGCCAGAAGCTGGTCATCTACGCCCTGGCCGGCGGCTTCGCGGCCGTGGCGGGAATCGTCCTCGCCTCCCGGCTGGCCTCCGCGCAGCCCCAGGCGGCGTACGGATACGAACTCGACGCCATCGCCGCGGTGGTGATCGGCGGCGCCAGCCTCTCCGGTGGCGTCGGCAAGGCATCGGGCACCCTCATCGGTGCGCTGATCCTCGCGGTGCTCCGCAACGGCCTCAACCTGCTGTCGGTCTCCGCCTTCTGGCAGCAGGTGGTCATCGGCATCGTCATCGCGCTCGCCGTCCTCGTGGACACGCTTCGCCGGCGCGCATAGCCGAATCGTTTCTCCACCGTTCCGCCCCCCACGGAATCAACCCGCATCCGCATCCGCATCCGCATCCGCACCCGCACCCGCAAGGAACCGTCATGCGTACCAAGCAGATCTCGATCACCGTCGCCGCCATCGCCTCCCTCGCCCTCACCGCCACCGCGTGCAACAACGGGTCGTCCGGCTCCTCCGACCTGAAGGTGGGCCTGTCGGTCTCCACCCTCAACAACCCCTTCTTCGTGCAGCTGAAGGCGGGCGCCCAGGCCGAGGCGAAGAAGGAGGGCGTCTCCCTCACGGTCACCGACGCCCAGAACGACGCCTCTCAGCAGGCCAACCAGATCGAGAACTTCACCAGCCAGAACGTGAAGTCGATCATCATCAACCCGGTGGACTCCGACGCCGCCGGCCCGTCCGTCAAGGCCGCCAACAACGCGAAGATCCCGGTCGTCGCCGCCGACCGCACCGTCAACAAGGCCGAGGTCGCCACCACCGTCGCCTCGGACAACATCGCGGGCGGCGAGCTCGCCGCCAAGACGCTCGCCGAAGCGCTCGGCGGCAAGGGCACCATCCTGGTCCTCCAGGGCACCTCCGGCACCTCGGCCGCCAACGAGCGCGGCCAGGGCTTCACCGAGGGCCTGAAGGCCTACCCGGGCATCAAGGTCGTCGCCTCGCAGCCCGCCGACTTCGACCGCACCAAGGGCCTGGACGTCACCACCAACCTGCTGCAGGCCCACCCGGACGTGAACGGTATCTTCGCCCAGAACGACGAGATGGCGCTCGGCGCGATCAAGGCCCTGGGCAGCAAGGCCGGCAAGTCCGTCAAGGTCGTCGGCTTCGACGGCACGCCGGACGGCCTGACGGCGGTCAAGGGCGGCACGCTGTTCGCGTCGGTCGCGCAGCAGCCGAAGCTGCTGGGCGAGCTGGCCGTTCAGAACGCCGTCAAGGCGGCCAAGGGCAAGAAGATCGACGCCACGGTCAAGGTCCCGGTCAAGGTCGTCACGCAGACGAACGTCGCCGAGTTCACCTCCTGACGTCCTTCTCCGACAGCCCGACGTCCTCCTCCACGAGGACGACGAACCGACGTAAGGAAACACAACGATGCACGGCTACGACCTGCTGGTCGTAGGGTCGGCCAACGCTGACCTGGTGATCGGCGTCGACCGCCGCCCGGCGGCCGGAGAGACGGTCCTCGGCTCCGACCTGGTCACCCATCCGGGTGGCAAGGGCGCCAACCAGGCCGTCGCCGCCGCCCGGCTGGGAGCCCGTACCGCGTTGCTGGCCCGGGTCGGCGAAGACGCGCACGGCCAGTTGCTCGGCGACTCCCTGCGGGCGGCCGGCGTCGACACCGCCGGCATCCTCACCGGCGGGGCCCCCACCGGGGTCGCGCTGATCACGGTGGACCCGTCCGGGGACAACAGCATCGTGGTGTCGCCGGGAGCCAACGGACGGCTCGCTCCGGAGGACGTCCGGACCTCGGCCGGCCTGCTGCACGCCTCCCGCGTGGTCTCGGCGCAGCTGGAGATCCCGCTGGAGACGGTCGAGGAGGTCGTACGGAACCTGCCGTCCGGCACCCGTTTCGTACTGAACCCGTCGCCGCCCCGGCCGCTGCCCGCCGAGGTGCTCGCCGCCTGCGACCCGCTGATCGTGAACGAGCACGAGGCGCGGGTCATCGCGGGCGGGAAGCTGGACGGCTCGCCCGAGGAGTGGGCCGCCGCGCTGCTGGCGCTCGGCCCCCGCTCGGTCGTGGTGACGCTCGGCTCGGAAGGCGCGCTGGTGGCGACCGCCGAGTCCATGGCCCGGGTGCCGTCCGTGCAGGTGGAAGCGGTGGACACCACCGGCGCGGGCGACGCGTTCACGGCGGCGCTGGCGTGGCGGCTGGGCGCGGGCTCGTCGCTGCCGGACGCGGCGGCGTACGCGGCGCGGGTGGGCGCGGCGGCGGTCACCCGCCCCGGCGCGCAGGAGTCGTTCCCGACGGCAGAGGAGGTCGAGGCGCTGTGAAGAAGGCCGGAATCCTGAACCGTCACCTCGCGGGCGCGGTGGCCGAGTTGGGGCACGGGGACGGGGTGCTGGTGTGCGACGCCGGCATGCCGATCCCGGCGGGCCCCCGGGTGGTGGACCTGGCGTTCCGCGCCGGGGTGCCGTCCTTCGCCGAGGTCCTGGACGGCCTGCTGGCCGAGCTGGTGGTGGAGGGCGCGACGGCGGCGGACGAGGTCCGGGGCGCGAACCCGGAGGCGTCCGCGCTGCTGGACTCCCGCTTCCCGGACCTGGAACTGGTCTCGCACGAGAAGCTCAAGGAGCTGTCACGGGGCGCGCGTCTGGTCGTACGCACCGGGGAGGCCCGCCCGTACGCGAACGTGCTGCTGCGGTGCGGGGTCTTCTTCTGAGCCGCCAGTCCTGAACAGCTTCGAGGGGGCCCGGTCCGTCGACCAGGCCCCCTCGGCTTTTCCCCTCCATGTCAGAACCCCCGCGATCCCCCCGGATCCCCCTCCAGAAGTCCTGATGCCAAGTACGACACGGCAGGTGGGGGAAGGGTTGTACGGCATCTTCAAGATTTTTCGTCGGCTGTGTCGGCTGTGGGGTCCGCCCGCTCGACGAGCCGTGTGCCTCTGCTCTCGGCGACACGTCTCACGTCCAGCAGGGACTCCCTGAGCCGACCGGCGAGGTAGCGCAGTTCATGACTGGTCGCGCGGGGCTCGGAGAGGAGTTCGGCGGCGTGGCCGAGCAGCTCGTCGGCCATCCCGAGCTGGATGGTCTCGATCTCGTCGGCGAGGCGCGATACATAGCCGGTACCGCTGCCGACGAGGTAGCAGGGCTTTCCTTCCGGGGTGGACCAGGGCAGCAGGCGCCTGACCGTGTGCTCGTACTGCCCGCCGTTCATCCACGCGCCCCCGCGTTGCGGAACGGCCTCGAACGAAGATCCGCTCCCGGCTCCGCAAGCCACAGCACGCGCGGGGGCTCGGGGGCGTGGGGGCGCGCCGGCGGACTGTCCTCGCCGCGCGGCGGTCGTTCTCCCGTGCGGTGAACGGCCGGTCCGACGTCGTCGGCACACGGGCACCTCTTCGAGTACGGGCACCGGGGCGGGGACGGGGACGCTGTGTGGCGCTGCCGCCCACGGACAGGAAAGAAGAGGGAACGCACGAACGACTCGATGAGCCGGGCGATGAGGTCTGTCACGGCAGCCTGCTTTCTCCGGGCGCAATGAATGCGCTCTGTGGTGAACCGCTCACAGAATGAGGTCACCGCTGGCTACGCTTCCAGGGGCTGGAGCTTGACATCGCGCCTGTCAAGAAAAGGAGTTGGCCGGATGAACGAAGGTCGTACGCCTCGAACACCCCGGGAGAAGTACGGAGAGGAGTTGAGGCTGCGGCGGGTGGCGGCGCAGCTCACCCAGGAGGAACTGGGCGACCAGGTCGTGTGCTCGCCCACGCTGATCAGCCATTTCGAGGCCGGGCGGCGGCTGCCGAAGCCGGATGACGCGCAGCGGATCGACCGGGCACTGGGGACGGACGGGTTCTTCGCGCGGTGGTTGGAGGATCTGGAGTCGAAGTACGCCGACCACTTCGCGGCGGCAGCCGAGCTGGAGCAACAGGCCACGCTCATCCAGCAGTTCGCGCTGTCACTGGTCCCGGGCGTGCTCCAGAGCGACGACTACGCGCGCGCCCTCTTCCGCGCCTATCGGCCGAACCACACCGTCGAAGAACTTGACAAGGCTGTTGTCATCCGAACAAAGCGCCGCCGGATTCTCGACGGACCGAGGCAACCGGTCGTCTGGACGCTGCTCGACGAGGCCGTCCTACGGCGCCGCGTCGGCGGTCCGCAGGTCATGGCGGAGCAACTGCACCGGGTCGCGGACATGGCCGAGGCAGGACGGCTGCGGCTGCACGTCCTGCCGTACGGCGCGGGGGCACACTCGCTCATGGAAAGTCTGCTCACGCTGATGAGCTTCGAGGACTCCGCCCCGGTGGCCTACGTCGAGGGCTTCCTGACCGGGAACCTGATGGATGATCCGGCCCTGGTGAGCGCCTGCCAGACGGCCTACGCTCTGGCCCTGAGCGACGCGTTGTCGCAGCAGGAGTCACTGGCCCTCGTCAGGGCGGCAGCAGAGGAACACGCGCATGGTCAGCAGTGAGCACACCGTTTCCGACTCGTCCGCCCTCACGGGGTGGTACAAGTCCAGCTACAGCGGCGGCGGTCAGGGCGAATGCCTTGAGGCCGCCCGTGGGTACGTCGGCGTGCCCATCCGCGACAGTAAGCCAGTCACCGGTCCGGCCCTGGTCTTCTCGGCGGGCGGATGGGCATCGTTCGTTGCCGCCGTCAAGGAGGGCCGCATCGGCGACGTCTGACCGTGCCTTCCGTGCCCGCTACTTGAGCAGGAACTCGCAGGGCTTGGGGCTCTTGCCGCCGTTGTTGTCGGCGACCTGTTTGCCGTCGACCTTGATCACGCAGGCGGCTGTCTTCAGCATCCCGTCGCCGGCCGGGACCGGCCCGGGAACGACCGATACGAGGTGGCCCACCCTCAGCTCGGCCCCGGTGAGTTCAAGCGTCTCGGTCTTCGTCCATGGCAGCTTATGCGTCTCGAAGGCGTTGCTGGCCAGGTTGTAGCCGATCTTCGCGGTACCCGAGCCGGTCACCGCCAGCGTGACGGTGTGCTTCTCCCCGCCCGCTCCGGCCGTCGGCGACGCGCTCTGGGACGCTGTCACTTTGCCGCCGTTGGTCTTGTCGCCGTCCGTGGTGCCGCTGCCGCAGCCGGCCAGCAGGGTTGCCGCAACCAGTACTGCCGCAGCCGTGAAAGCGCTTCGCATGTTCCCCGTTCCCCCAGTTCTGTTTCCTGTCGCGAAGAAGCGACGTCCCGAGATCCAATCATGTTCGGTTCGTGCCGTGAGGCGCCTGGGGCACGCGTACAGCGCAGCGGTGGACACACGGCGCTCCGCGACGCCGCACCCGCCCTTTGCGATCACGTTCCGATGTCGTCCGGATCACGCCACATCGGGACCAACTGCGTTGCCACTGCGATCACATGCGATGCAAGATACCCAAACACACTTTTGATTCAGGCGTGATGCACGGGGGTGGACACGTGAAGTTCGACATGGGATCGACGACCCTGTCGGAGCTCGGCAAGAGCACGGTCGGTTCCAGTGACGACCTGGGCACGCTGATCCGCTGGCTGATCCAGGCGGCAGAGCCGTTGGAGGGGAAGTTCAACGGGTCCGGCAAGGTCGCCTTCGACTCGTTCAAGTCCCGGGCGGACGAGATCACCAACGCGCTGAACAGCTCGCTCGGCGCGATCATCGGCGGGCAGAGCGGCATGGACACCGCCTTCGGCAGCGGTGACATCGAGACGCAGGACAACGCCAACAAGAGCATGGGCGCGGCCAACTTCGACGCCGCCCGCTTCGGCGCGCGATAGACGCCACAGCCACTACGACAGGGGGATCGTGACGATGGGCCAGAACCAGGACCGCCTCTCTTACGACACCGGTGCCTCCAGTGAGGTGCAGGGCAGTCTGCAGGGCATCATCGGCCAGCTGGAGCGTGTGCTGGGTGACCGCGAGCGCGCGGTCAAGGCCGCCATGGCCGACTTCCAGGCCGACGGGGTCTCGGACGAGTACCACGGCAAGGAGGTCCGCTGGAACCGTGCCGCGACCGAGGTCCGCAACATCATCCACCTCGTCCGCGCCACGCTCGAGGAGAACGACGGCACCGCCCAGTCCACGGTGGCGAAGGCGCGGGCGGCTGTAGACAACATCGGCTGAACGCCTGCGTGTTACGGCGATGCGATGACGGCAGCAACTGCGTGAATTCAACGGGGGTTCGACATGACGGCGTGGGATATCTCGCCCTCGGGCGTCCAGCACGTCCTCAACGAGACCGGAAAGGCGGCCGAGGGTCTCTCCAACACCGGCAAGGCGCTCGGGGAGACCATGACGAGCGCGGCGAGTTCGTCCGGCACCATCGTGCCGGGCAACCAGGTCCAGTGCGGGATTCAGGGGCCGGTCGCGGCGGCGCTGGGTGAGTTCCTCCAGGCGTACCAGAAGGACCTGATGTACGTGGCGATGCGGACGTCCGACTCCCTCGACGGAGCGGCCACCGCCACCAACGAGTACGTCAAGGGGAACCTGGAGATGGCCGCGCAGGCGCAGGCGCACGCGCTCAAGGAGCCGGTGATCGACCTGCCCGGGGACAAGGGACAGGTCAAGGGACCTCAGGGGGGTCAGTGAGCCCGGAGCTCATCGACCCCGAGGGCATACCCGTCTTCACCGGCGACCTGGAACAGCTCAGCACCGACGCTGTGCTGCTGACCGCGGAGGCGTTGGCCTTCCGGTTCGCCGGGGCGGACGTGCACGGCAAGTTCCAGGGACTGTCGGCCTGTTACTCCGCACCGGAGGCGGAGCAACTGTTCGCCACGACCGCACCCGTGGCGGCCAAGGCAGACAAGTTCGCCGACGACCTCGAGAAGGTGGGCGCGGCGCTGAGCGCCTACGAGGCGGAGATCCAGCCACTGGTGGCCAAGCTCAAGAGCCTCAAGGAGCGCGCCGAGACCTTCCGGGCGGACATCGCGGGCGACGACCACTGGCGCGAGGACAACGACAAGGTCCAGCTCAACAACGACCTGTTCTACGACGTCAACGTCACCCAAGTGGCCTTCTGGCAGGCCGAGCGCACCTGCCACAACAAGATCACGGCGCTGGTGCACGGTACGACGCTGATCGTCGAGGACGGTGCGCAGAAACGTCTTCTCGAGCGAGGTACGACGACCTACGGCTTCACCGAGGACCTCCTCAACTCGTCCGACGAGCTGCCCTGGGGCACGACGGTCGAGAAGGAACGGCACGGTCTGGACTGGCTGAGCCATCAGATCGTCGAGTTCGGCAAGGGCTTCTTCGTCGACGGCGTGTGGGGCACCGTCCGCGGGCTCGGCACGCTCGTCGGCTTCGACGGACTTGACGCGATGGGCGAGGCCTGGGCGCACCTGGACAAGCTCGCGACCGGTATCGCCATCACGCTCACCCCGCTCGGGACGGCGTACTGGTTGGCCCCCGACGACAAACTCCCCGCCTACCTCCGGGAATCCCGCCAGACGGTGATCGAGACCGGCAAGGCGCTGATCGCCTACGACCAGTGGGGCAAGAACCCGGCCCGAGCCGGCGGCGCGGTCACCTTCAACGCCCTCACGACCGTCTTCACCGGCGGAGCTGGCTCAGCGGCGAAGAGTGGCGCCGTCGCCCGCACGATCGGCGCGCTCGGCAAGGCAGGGCGGCTCGTCGACCCGATGACATACATCGGAAAGGCGGCGAAGTTCGGCACGGTCAAGGTGGCCGACCTTTTCGGAAGCCTGAAGAACCTCAAGACAGGCGCCTACACGGACGTCCTCTCGGGAGCGGGGAAAGTCCAGCCGGACGGCAGCCTGCTGAAGATCGCCGACGAGGTCCCGGTCGTGGTCGGCAACCACATCGAATGGCCCGACGGAACGCGGCTCAACCTGGACGACGGGTCCGTGATCAAGGCGGACGGCACGCACGCGGCAGCGAAGGTGGAGCTGTCGGCGGCGGACCGGGCGCTGCTGGAGCGGAGCCTGCCGCATGGGGAAACGGTGCTGGTGGGGGCCGGGGACGGTGCGGCGGCGCATGCCGGGGGCGAGGCCACGGCTCACGTCGCAGGCGACGCGACGGCTCGTACCGGGAGTGACGCGACGGCCCACGCTGGCGGGAACGCGACCACTCACATCGGTGAGCGCGCCGGGGCCCGTTCCACGGACACGCTGCCCGCACATGACACCTCCGTGCATGCGACGGGCGGGGATCACAGCCCAGGTGCCGGCGCCCACGGCGACGGTGGCGACGGTGGCGACGGTGGCGACGGTGGCGACGGCAGCAGGAACGGCGACCAGGATGGACCCGGTTCCGGCGAACACGATCCGCTGGCGCGCGAGCGCGAGATCATGCGGCAGCAGGTGGAGCGGGCCAACACGGATACGAAGTGGTTCGAGGAGAACTACCGGAACAATGGGTACCGGCGGTCCACCAAGTACACCGGAGGGTACGGCCAGCCGATCCCGCACCTGGTCCGCAATCCCTTCGGAGGACCGAACAAGTGGATTGCGGCGAGCGACATGCCGCCGCCGATCCGGGAGCATTACGTCAGCAATGTGCCCGAGGTCGGCAAGCGGTTGCGGGTGAGCGACGACGTCCAGCACTTCTTGGACGAACAGGCTGCCAAGCGCGACCGTGCCATCACGCTCGACAACGCTGCCGAGGCCAGGCTCGAGGCGGCCGAGAAGGCGTACGCGGCCAATCCGACCGATGAACTCGCCGAGGCCATGCGACATGCGGAGCAGGCGCACTCGCCGCTACACGGAGGCATGAACCGGGAAAGCGAGATGTTCGGCGAACACGTCGCCGAACACCGGGCGATACCCGACCACTTCCCCGACGCGATACGTGTGGACGACGGAGCGTTCGGAAACAACCGGTTCGATCAGATCTACAAGACGCCTGACGGCCGGTTCGTCGTCGTCGAGGCGAAGGGGTCCTTGGAAGCCCGACTCGGAGCACGCAAGGGGCATAGTGGGCGCTTGGTGACACAGGGTTCACGAGAGTACTTCGAGACCATCCTGGACGAAATGAAGAAGAGGGCTCAGAAGAACAAGACCAAGGGCCTGCTCGACGAAGCACGGGCCGAGAAGAAACTGGCTGACGGCCTGAAGGCCGCTCTGGATCACAACCAGGTCGACTATGTCCTGGTCAAGGCAGATGCCGACGGCGCTCACTACGCTGGTTATTCGATGAAGCGCTTCGACATCACGAAATGAGGACGCCATGCCGACGGTGATTTCCCGGCCGCCGCAAGAGCACAGCCACCCGGATCCGGAGGCGCTACGTCAGGAACTGAACTCGGACACCCTTGAGGAAATCCAGGGTCTGGAGGAACATCCGGACGGCTTCGGCCTGGTTTTCAGCAGTGCGCTGCACACAGCCAAGCTCCAGTGCCTGAACGACCCCACGGCCGCGATGCTCGAAACCTGGGAAGCCTGGACCACGGCCATGCAGGTCGGGTCCGCGCTGTTCGCCTCGGTCACAGCTTCCCCGGGCTCCACCGTGCCGTGCATGATCGCCCACGAGGTCCGCAGCATTCCAGCTGTCGGGGTCACGCACTTCGCGGACGCCGGCACCTGGCTGGAAGCCTTCTGGCTCGCGGTGATCTGCCGTGACCAGGCCCGTATGACCCAGCTCTGCCAGGTACCCATCGAGACCCTGCGGGCGTCGGGCGCCGTGTTCGAGGAGTACATCTACGACTGGGTCGACGTCCTCCAGACGTACTGGCTGGAGCAGCCCGGTCTCGGCGAGAAGCTGGTCGCCGCCTTCGACGGAACCGATCCCGACCGGCTGCGGTTCATCGACCGCGAGATGATGCTCAAGGTCCTGTATCCGCCGATCAACCTCTTCTACCGCTTCATCGGCCAGGACCCGGTCAAGTTCAACGCGGCGCTCGTACAAACCCTCACGCTCCACAAGGAGTACTGGACCGCGGACTCCGAGCGCGAGGAATCCGGAGACGGGGACATTCCCCTCGCGGCCCTCGCCATCACCTGTCTCGCCTACGACGCCGGCCGCCCCGTCGAGGTCGAGTCGGAGTACCTGCCCGAGCATCTGCTGAAGCGAAGCTGGCTCGGAGAGTTCCCGACGTGACAGCCCAGGACTACGACAGCCAGCTGCTGGAGTCCGTCTCGGTACGGCGTCGGCGTCTCCGCGATGCCCTCCTCTTCGGGACCCAGCGGCAACGTCGTTCCGTGGACGAGCGGGTGGGAAAGGTGTTCGCCGGAGTCGTGATCGCGGCCGTGTTGTGTGCCGGGTGTGTGGGGTGGTCGTTCGTGTCGCATCGGGTGATCGGGAAGAGTCCGTATGGAGGTTCCGTGCAGCCCTCGGCCGGGGTTGCCTCGCCCACCGACTCCCCTTCCACCCGGTGATAGGTTCGAACACGTGATGTCTGCGGGGGCCTTGAGTCGTACGGCGGCCGGTGGGACCGCGGTCGTCCTGAGTCGCGTCACCCTGGTCGGGGAGCGGCGGCGTATCGATCTCGTACTGCCGGCGCGGGAGCCGGTCGGGCTGCTGTTGCCCGAGATCCTGCGGCTGTTGGACGACCGGGTGGGCGAGCGGCCCGAGTTGCGGCATCTCGTGACCACGGACGGGTCCGCGCTCGACCACGACAGCACCCTTGAGTCCGCCGGCGTCCGCGACGGTGCCGTGCTGCGGCTGGTGCGGGCCGAGGACGCTCCGTCCGCGCCCGTCGTGCACGACGTGAGCGACGAGGTCGCGGAGGATCTCGGCGGTCGGTCCTGGCGGTGGGGGCCCGGATCCCGGCGCGTCACCGCCGGGCTTGCGACCGTGGGCTGGGCCGGCGCGGCCGCCCTGTTCGCGCGGACCGCTTACGACCCTTCCGTCGTCGCGGGCGCGCTGCTCGGCGTGGCTGTCGTTGCCGCTCTCGCCGGGGCCCTGCTCGGGCGGGAGCGGCAGCAGCGCGGGCTCGTCACGACTCTCCTCTGCTCGGCCGGGGTGCTGGGCATGCTGGGCGCGTCCGCCCTCGCCGACGGCCGCGGCTGGTCGGCCGCGCCGCAGGTGGCGGCCCTGGCCGCGGTGGGTGTCGTCACGCTCGTACTGCTGGGGCGGTTCACGGCGTTGGGACGCGGTGGGCTGGTCGGTGCGGCCGCTGTCGGTGTCACCGTGCTCGGCTGGGAGGGCGTCGTCGCCGTTCAGTCGGGGGCGGGGACCGCCGGGCAGCAGGCCCGTGTGGGGGCCGTGCTCGCCGTCGCGTCCGTCGTGGTGCTCGGCCTGCTGCCGCGTCTCGCCCTCATGGCCTCCGGGCTGGCCGGGCTCGACGACCGGCGGGCCAGTGGGGTCTCGGTGAGCCGGTACCAGGTGTCCGCGGCCCTGGCCGCCGCGCATCGCGGACTGGTGCTCGCCACGGTCGCCGTGGCCGTGTCGGCGGCCCTGGCGGGGGTGTGGGCCTTGCGTGCCCCCACGGTGTGGACCGTGCCGCTCGCCGTCGTCACGGCGGTGGTGATGGTGCTGCGGGCGCGGGCTTTCCCTCTGATCGCCGAGGTCGTGGGGTTGCTGGCGGGCGGCGCACTGGTGGCCGTGAGGCTGTTGTCGGTGTGGGTGGAGCGGTCCGGTGCCGCGGGGCCTGCGCTGGCCGTGCTCGCGGCGCTGGCCGTGCTGCCGCTGGCCGTGCTCGTGGTGCAGCCGGCCGAGCATGTGCGGGTGCGGCTGCGGCGGGCGGGTGACCTGCTGGAGTCCGTGGGCGTCATAGCGCTGCTTCCGCTGCTCATCGGGGTCTTCGGCGTGTACGGGCGTCTGCTCGGCACCTTCGCTTAGGAGACGGGACGACGGCATGGCTCAGGGGGAACGGGAGCAGCAACAGCAGGGCGGCGGCGACTGGCAGCGCGATGTGCTGCGGCAGTTGGCTCAGCACGAGCCGCACGGCCAGCACGGCCACCACGGGCAGCACGGCCACCACGGCCAGCACGGCCAGCACGGCCAGCACGAGCAGCACGGCCAGCAGGGAACATCGGCGCGTGCCGGCGAGCCTGCCCTGCGTCTCGTTCACTCCGCCGGTCCCGACCCTTCGCCCGAAACCGCCGTACGACCCGAACCCGCGCAGGAGACCGCCGTACGACCCGAACCCGCGCAGGAGACCACCGTACGACCCGAACCCGCGCGAACGAACCCCGCACGACCCGAGCCCCGCCCGACCCCACCCGCGCCCACTCCACCATCAGCCCCCGTCACCCGCCTCGCCCCCACCCCGGAATCCGCCCCCACCCTCGACCCCCGCCTCGCCATAGCCATCGGCCGCCCCCAGCACGGCGACTCGCTCGCTCAGCGCACCGGACGTTCCCTCCGGCGGCTCGCCTCCTCCGCCTCCCAGGACGTGACCGAGCAGACCCGGATCGCCAAGGAGTTGCAGCAGCCGGTGACCACGGGGCGGGTCATCGCCGTCACCTCCATCCGCGGCGGCGTCGGCAAGTCGACTGTCGCCGCGCTGCTCGGCCGCACCTTCAACCACTACCGGCACGACCCGGTGCTCACCCTGGAGGCGGACGCCGCGCTGGGCACCCTGCCGGTGCGGATGGGCGCGGAGTCGGTGCGCTGGTCGTGCGGGGACCTCGCCCGGATCCTGACGCCCGCCATGCAACTGACCGAGGTCACCGGCTACTTGGTGCCCGTGTCCGACGGCGGCTGGCTGCTGCCCGCGAGCCAGGGAAGAGTCGGCGCCCCCTTGGACGTCCGGACGTACCGCACGGTGACCCTCGCGCTGCGGCGCTACTTCGCTGTGACGGTCGTCGACTGCGAGACGCTGCCCGGCGAGGTGGCCCGTACCGCGATGGACACCGCCCATGCCCGGGTGGTGGTCGCGCCGATGACGGCGGAGGGCGTCGGCGGCACCCGTCGGGTCCTGGACTGGCTGGCCGGGCTGCCGCATTCCGCCCTGGCGACGACGGTGGTCGCACTCATCGCGAACTCGCCCGACATGGTCCTGGACGTGAAGGCGGCCACTGCGCACCTGAGGGAGCCGGGCGTCACCGTCGTGGTCCTGCCCTACGACCGTCATCTCGCCGGCGGCGGGCCCATCCGCACGGATCTGCTCGGCCGTGCCACCCAGGACGCGGTGCTCAGGCTGGCGGCGGAGGCGATGCACCGGGCGGTGAGGGTCCGGTGACGTGGCACAGCACTGCCGCCCGACCTGCCCACCGACCTGCCCGCCGACTCCGAAAGCCCGGTCCGTGACCCAGCAGCTCGTCCACCGACCCGCCCGCAGCACGCGCCCCTTGGCCCCCGCCGGGCCGCGCGTGATCGAGGCGCCGCCCAACCTGCCCGAGGGCAAGCTCGGCAACGCGGCGACGGCGTTGCTGCCCATGGCCGGTGTCATGGGGTCGGTGATCATGATGACGGTCGTCCGCAACAGCCAGTTCGCGGCGCTCGGCGCGGTCGTGCTGGTCTTCGCGCTGCTCGGCGCGGTCGCACTGTTCCTGTCCCAGCGCGGGAAGGCGCAGCGCACCCGGCGGGTGCAGCGGGAGCGGTATCTGGAGTATCTGGAAGAGCTGCGCGAGGAGTTGGGCGCGAGCGAACGCGCACGGCGAGTCTCGGCACGTGAGTTGAATCCTCCGCCCGAGGCTCTGTACGACATCGTCAGGGACCCGGCGCGGCTGTGGGAGCGCCGCCGCCAGGACACCGACTTCCTGCATTCGCGGCTGGGCACCGGCGAGGTCCCCGTCCAGGAGGTGGCGGTCGGCCAGAGCGGCACGGGCGGGGTGCTGACGCCGCCGGATCCCTTCATGCTCAACGAGGCCCGCGCGCTGCAGAGCCGCTTCGGCATCGCCTCGGACTTCCCGCTCACCGTGCCCCTGGACCGCGCCGGGAACGTGAGCGTCGTCGGCGACCGGGAGGGCGTTCTGCGCGTCGTCCGGGCCATCCTCCTGCAGACCGCGGTGACGCACGCGCCGGACGACGTGGCCCTCGGTCTCGCCATACCCGGGGACCGGCTCGCGGAGTGGGAGTGGGCCAAGTGGCTGCCCCATGTTCTCGACGCTCAGGAGTACGACGGTCCCGTCGCCGCCCGCCGGATCGCACCGAGTCTGCCGCAGCTGGCCGCCCGGTTCCGGCACGAGCTGGGGCGGCGGGCCGCGTATGCGGCGGAGGTGCGGCGCGGGCTCGCCGACCGGGACGCGCTGCGGATGGCCGGCCGGCTGCTCGTCGTCAGCGACGAGTACGGCGAACCGGCCGGCAAGCTTCCCCGCCCGGACTCGGCCGTCGACCTGGCGGACATGGGTGTCACCGTGCTGCACCTGCTGGAGCGGCAGGTGCACGAGCCCGACCAGGTGAGCGTGCGGGTCACCGTCGACGGCGACCGGGTCGTCGTCGACGACCTGAGCGGGGGCACGGCGCTGGGCACGGTCGACCCCGTGACCGCGGGCGGGGCCGAGGGCATCGCCCGCATGCTGGCCCCGCTGCGGCTGTCCGCGGAGTCGGCCGCCGAGGGCACCCCGGTCGCCGGACCGGTCGACTTCCCGGGCCTGCTGGGTATCGGCGACCCGGCCGACCTCGATCTGGACCGGCTGTGGGCCCCGCGCGGCGAACGGGACTTCCTGCGCGTCCCCATCGGCTTGACGGACCGTCACGATCCTGTGCTGCTCGACCTGAAGGAGTCCTCGCAGCTCGGCATGGGCCCGCACGGGCTGTGCGTGGGCGCCACCGGCTCCGGCAAGAGTGAGCTGCTGCGCACCCTCGTCCTGGCCCTGACGGCCACGCACTCCCCCGAGGACCTCGCGCTCGTCCTCGTCGACTACAAGGGCGGCGCCACCTTCGCCCCCTTCGGTGAACTCCCGCACGTGGCAGGCGTGATCACCAACCTGGAGAACCAGGCCGGGCTCGTCGAACGCGTCCACACCAGCCTGGCCGGCGAGGTCAAACGCCGGCAACAGGTACTCAAGGACGCCGGGAGCGTGGCCGACATCGGACACTACGGCGCCCTGCGCGCCACCGACCGGCCGGACCTCGAACCTCTTCCCCACCTCTTCGTCGTCATCGACGAGTTCGGCGAACTGATCACCGCCAAGCCGGACTTCATCGACCTGTTCCTGTCCATCGGCCGTATCGGCCGCTCCATCGGCGTCCATCTGCTGCTGTCCAGCCAGCGCATCGAGGGGGGCAAGCTGAAGGGTCTGGACACCTACCTGTCGTACCGGCTGGGTCTGCGCACCTTCTCCGCGGACGAGTCCCGTACGGTCCTCGACACCACCGACGCCTTCCATCTGCCGCCGCTGCCGGGCTTCGGCTATCTGAAGGTGGACACCTCCACGTACGAGCGGTTCAAGGCCGGTTACGTGTCCGGAGCCCACCGGGGCCCGGCTCCGCGCGAGGAACACGACAGCGAACCGCCGGTCCTGCCCTACCCGGCGTACAGCACACCGCAGGGGCACGACGAGGCCGTGGCGGAGGAACCCGTCGCCACCAAACGCGAGACGGGTCCCACCGTCCTGTCCGTCATGGTCGGCCGGCTCGCCGCGGCCGCATCCCCGGTACGCCGGATCTGGCTGCCCCCGCTGCCGGACGCGGTCACCCTCGACGCGGCCGCCGGGCCGGTGCGGGTCTCCGAGCGCGGGCTGCACGTGGCGGGCGCGGCGGGCGGGATGCGCGTGCCGCTCGGCGTGCTGGACGACCCGGCCCGGCAGTGGCAGGGCAGGTGGCTGCTGGACCTGACGGTGGCGGGCGGGCACGCGGCGGTGATCGGCGGGCCGCAGTCCGGCAAGACGACGCTCCTGCGCACGCTCGTCCTCTCGCTCGCCGTCACCCACACGCCGGACGACGTCGCCGTCTACGGCCTCGACCTGGCCGGCGGCGGCCTGTCGGCGCTCGCCGGGCTGCCCCACGTCGGCGGCATCGCCGGCCGCGCCGACCACGAGCGGGCCGCCCGCACCGTCGCCGAGGTGCGGGCCATGCTGACGGAACGCGAGGAACTGTTCCGCGAGCATGGCATCGACTCCGTCGACCAGCTGCGCCGTCTGCGGGCCCAAGGCCGGTTGTCCGGCCTGGGGGCCACCGATGTCGTCCTGGTGATCGACGGATTCGGCGCTCTGCGGGACGAGTTCGCCGACCTCGACGACGCGGTGACCGACCTGCTCAGGCGGGGCGGTGGCTACGGCATCCACATAGTGGCGGGCATGCTGCGCTGGAACGACGTCCGTATCGCCACCCAGTCGATGTTCGGCACCCGCGTCGAGCTGCGCCTGAACGACCCGGCGGACTCGTCGATCGACCGGAAGCTGTCCGAGACGCTCACGCCCGACACCCCGGGCCGGGTGCTGACCGACGGCAAACTGTTCGCCCAGGCCGCGCTGCCCCGTATCGACAACCGGCCCGAGACGGGCGACCTGGCCGCCGCGCTGGAGGAGGCGGCGCGCACCGTGCGTGCCACCTGGCACGGGGAGCTCGCCCCGCCCGTACGAGTGCTGCCCACCAGGCTGCCCGTCGGCCGGCTCCCTTCCCCGGCCGCCGAAGCCGCGCGGATCCCCCTCGGCGTCGACCAAGAGACCCTCGCCCCGGTCCCCCTCGATCTGTTCGGCACCGACCAGCACCTGCTGATCCTCGGCGACAACGAGTGCGGCAAGACCAACCTGCTGCGTCTGGTCGCCACCCAGCTCGTCGAGCGGTACTCCGACAAGGAACTCGTATTCGGTGTCTTCGACCCGCGCCGCGGGCTGCGCGGTGTCGTCCCCGAGCCCTATCGCGGCGGCTACGCGCACAACGCCAAGCTCGCGAACGCCCTGGCGACGGGCATCGCCACCGAGCTGGAGAAGCGCCTGCCGGAGACGGCCGACCCGGACGCCGCCACCGCCGAGCCCGCCTTCTCGGGGCCGCGGATCGTCATCCTGATCGATGACTACGACATCCTCACCACGGCCGGGCAGCAGCCGCTCGCACCCTTCCTGCCGTACGTCTCCTCGGCCCAGGACATCGGCCTGCACTTCGTCCTGGCCCGCCGCGCCGCCGGTGCCTCCCGGGCGCTGTACGAGCCGCTGTTGACCACGTTGCGGGAGAGCGGCACGGCCGCGCTGGTCATGACCGGCGACCGCACCGAGGGCCAGCTCTTCCCCGGCCTGTACGCCTCCCAGCAGCCGCCGGGACGGGGCACGCTCGTCCGCCGTGGCCGCCCGCATCTGCTGATCCAGACCGCTCTCGCGACCGAAGAGACTCAGTGACCAAGGACGTCATCGCCCTCACCCCGAAGATGCCCGACACATGGGCCCTGCTGGCCGGGCTCTACGCCGGTGGCCCCGGTCTCGACGTGAGCGCCGGGGCCGACGGCGCGGTCCTGCGCCTGTGCGGGCCGCAGGGCCGGCCGCTCGTCTCCGTGGAGGCGCCGATGCTGGTCCAGGTGCCCGGTGAGGCCGAGCGGCTGCTGGGAGAGAAGGCCGCCGTGCCGTTCTGGTGGACCGAGGTCCGGGCCTCCGGTGCGGTGCGCGAGGCGGAGCGCCTGGCGGGTTCGGTGTGCGGGCGGCTCGCTCTGCTGTTGGACGGGCGCGTATGGCCCGAGGGGGTGGTGACCACGGAGGTCGTCGGCCTGGAGGCCGTCATGGCGCCGGACGACGGGCAGCCGATCGTGGACGTGCTCACCGAGAGCACGGCCGTCGTCCTGGCCGACCGGCCCGTGCTGGCCCTGACCCCTTGGCTGTCCGAGGTCTTCCGGAACACCACTGCCACGGGCCGCGCCCTGCAGATCGTCACCCCACCCGGCGTACGCGTCAGTCCGCCCGCCCGCGCGACCCTGCTGCAGGTGCCCAACCGCTGGGTAGTGCAGGATCCGGCGCAGGGCTACTACGACGGCCTGTCCGGGGCGGTGCTGCGCTGGCAGGACGGCACGTTCGCGCCCGCACCCGCGGCCGACGGCACGGTGACGGTCGCCGATGCGTTCGCCAGGGTGGAGCCGACGGACGAACGGCAGCTCGTCGTCGCGTTCCGCACCGTACGCCCGGCCGGCACCGATCTGGTTCTGGGACGGTCCCTGGAGGCGGCCTGGCGTACGCTGACCGGTGCCCCGCCCATCGGCTGGGGCACCGCGGAGCCCGTCAACCTGCCTTGGTCGCCGCGCCAGTTGACCGACACGGCGCGCGACCGGGCGCCCGCGCCCACGTACCTGATCGCGGTCGGGAACCCCGACCGCCCCGCGCTGGCCTCGCTCCGGTGCACACATACGGAGCACGGGGTCGAGGAGGACGTCACGCTCACCCTCGGCTACGGCGCGGACGAGACCCCGCCCACGGACCGGATCGAGTCGCTCGCCGAGGGCCTCGTCACGGACCACGGCCTGACCACCATGCTCACATCCGTGCGCCGCGCCTCCCGCGACCTCACCGCGGCCCCGCGTCTCCAGGCCCCGCCCACCCCGCTCGCCTTCACCCTGGGCGCCCGTGACGTGCGAGGCATCGGCCTCACCCACGCCCGCCGCCCACCGCTCGCGGTAAGCCCGGCGCAGCTCGGCCCGCCCTCGGCCCCGGCCCTGCACTTTCCCCTCGGAGAAGGCACGGACGCCGAGGCCTGGACGGCGCTGCGGTTGCTGGCGGCGCACCTGAAGGCAGGCGTACCCGGAGCACCGTAGGCGCCGCCATCAGAACCGGACCGAGTCCCCTTCCCGCACCTGCCCGTCCCGCACCACCTGCGCGTACACCCCGGCACAGGGCTCCGGCGACCGGCCCGGCAGGGCGGGGACGCTGTGGTGTACGGCGGGCAGGCGCAGGGCGTCGGGGTCGCGGGGCAGGGCGCCGTGGGCGAGGGTCGGCACCGCGCAGCGCGGGGTCGAGGCGATGACCCGGAGGGCCAGCCGCTCACCGATCCGCAACTCCCGGCCGATCCAGTCGTGCTCGGCGAAGCCCTCGCCGGGAATGTCGAGGACGAGGTTGGGGCGGTAGCGCTCCGCTTCGACCGTCCCGTGCGGGTGCAGGGTGCTCAGCCGCCGCAGTGTCGCTGTGGTGATCAGATGGACCGGCGCGAAGTCGAAGAAGGTGCCGGGCGGGGATGCGGACCCGAACCTTACAGAGACGTAAGGAACTTCGGCGCCCAGGCCGGCACTCAGTACCCGCTCCGGGTCGGACCGGTCCAGCTCGGCCTCCGGCGGAGGTACGT
Organism: Streptomyces sp. NPDC086549; assembly: GCF_044746205.1. Taxonomy (NCBI): domain Bacteria; kingdom Bacillati; phylum Actinomycetota; class Actinomycetes; order Kitasatosporales; family Streptomycetaceae; genus Streptomyces; species Streptomyces sp. NPDC086549. The sequence goes on from NZ_JBIVBS010000001.1 coordinate 1,149,365, forward strand.
GGGTGAGGGCGACGGTACGGCCGACGAGTTCCGACAGGGCCGCGTCGACGTCGGCGTCGGTGTTCGACCAGGTCTTGCCACAGGGCAGCGTGATCCGCACCCCGTCCACGTCGGTCCTCGCCCCACAGGTCAGCAGCGCCCGCCACAGCCGCGGGTGCTTGGCGCTGGCGACCCTGCCGGTGTCCCGGTCGAGGAGGGCCAGTCGGCGGTCGCCGGTCAGGCCGCGCCGGTCGACGTGGGCGGCGCGGACCCGCTCCCCGAGCATGGACTTGACGGGATAGCGCCAAAGGGAGTCGATCGTCGCCCTCAAGCGCCCGCCTCCGCCTCCCGCGCCTCCGTCACCGCCCGGCGGATCGCGCGGACCGTCCAGGGCCGCTGCGGTGCCAGGCGTTCGACCAAGGGTCCCAGCCAGTCCGGGTCGCCGAGCCGGTCCACCTCGCCCGCGTCGATGGTCTGCCGCAGCAGCTCTTCGAGTCCCACGATGTCGAAGCCGGAGTACCAGCGGGGGTGCCGGTCGAAGCGAGCCATCCAGTCCTCGTACGGGTGGCGCAGGGTCATGTGCAGGTAACCGCCGCCGTGCCCCTTCCAGGGGCCCCGCACGCCGCCGAAGATCCCCATCATGGAGAAGGACCCCTTCGGATACTTGGCGCCCACGGTCACGCGCATGCCCAGCATGATCCTCGACCAGGGAATCAGCTCCCCCTCGGAGTTCCGCGCGTGCTGGAACAGCCCGTCCTCCCGGAACTCCACCCACCAGCCGTCCGGCCGCCGGACGTCCCCCACCACCCAGCGGCCGTCGTGCAAGGTCAGCGGTCCCAGCGAAGCACTCGTGTCACTCACGCACTCATTGGATCACGTGTTCTACAAACCGCGCCGCGGTTTCCGCGAGCACCTCCCGCCCGTCCCGCGCCCACAACTCGTCGTTGAACAGCTCGACTTCGATGGGACCGGTGTAACCGGCCGCCTCCACGTACCGCTTCCACTCCCGCATGTCGATCGAACCGTCCCCGATCTGCCCGCGCCCGTTGAGGACGCCCTCGGGCAACGGGGTGGTCCAGTCGGCGAGTTGGAAGCTGTGGATACGGCCACCCGCGCCCGCCCTGGCGATCTGCTCGGGGGCCGAGTCGTCCCACCAGATGTGGTACGTGTCCACCGTGACGCCGACCTGGTGCGCGGGGAAGCGTTCCGCGAGGTCCAGGGCCTGGGCGAGGGTGGAGACCACGCAGCGGTCGGAGGCGTACATCGGGTGGAGGGCCTCGATGGCCAGCCGTACGCCGTGGGACTCCGCGTAGGGGCCCAGCTCCGCCAGGGCGTCCGCGATGCGCTCACGGGCGCCGTGCAGGTCCCTGGAGCCGGCCGGGAGGCCGCCCGAGACCAGTACCAGGGTGTCCGTGCCGAGCGCGGCCGCCTCCTCGACGGCCCGGCGGTTGTCGGCCAGCGCGACGGCACGCGCGTCCGGGTCGATCGCCGTGAAGAAGCCGCCCCGGCAGAGGGTGGTCACCGTCAGGCCCGCGTCACGGACCAGCTTCGCGGTCTCCTCCAGGCCGTACGTCTGTACCGGCTCGCGCCAGAGGCCGACGTTGCCGATGCCCAGCTCGCGGCAGGCGTCGACCAGTTCGGGCATCGACAGCTGCTTCACTGTCATCTGGTTGATGCTGAAACGCTCAAGACCGGTCACTGGGTCACTCCGTACAGGGCGAGCAGGTTCTTCATCCGCTCCTGGGCCAGCTTCGGGTCGGGGAACAGACCGAGGCCGTCGGCGAGTTCGTAGGCGCGGGCGAAGTGCGGCAGGGAGCGGGCCGACTGGAGGCCGCCGACCATCGTGAAGTGCGCCTGGTGGCCCGCGAGCCAGGCGAGGAAGACCACACCCGTCTTGTAGAAGCGGGTCGGGGTCTGGAAGAGGTGGCGGGACAACTCGACGGTCGGGTCGAGGAGTTCACGGAAGCCGTCCGTGTCACCCGTGTCGAGGACGCGGACCGCCTCCGCCGCCAGCGGCCCCAGCGGGTCGAAGATGCCGAGGAGCGCGTGGCTGAACCCCTTCTCGTCGCCCGCGATCAGCTCGGGGTAGTTGAAGTCGTCACCCGTGTAGCAGCGCACGCCCTGCGGGAGACGGCGGCGCAGGTCGATCTCGCGCTGGGCGTCCAGAAGGGAGATCTTCACGCCGTCGACCTTGTCGGGGTGCGCGGCGACGACCTCCAGGAAGGTGTCGGTGGCCGCGTCGAGGTCGGACGAGCCCCAGTAGCCCTCCAGCGCCGGGTCGAACATCGGGCCGAGCCAGTGCAGGATCACGGGCTCGGCGGCCTGGCGGATGAGGTGGCCGTAGACGTTCAGGTAGTCGTCGGGGTTCCGGGCGCCGGCCGCGAGGGCCCTGGACGCCATCAGGATGGCCTGCGCGCCCGACTCCTCCACGAGCGCCAGCTGCTCCTCGTAGGCCGCGCGGATCCCGTCGAGCGAGCCGCCGGTGATCTGGTCGGTGCCGACGCCGCACGCGATCCGGCCGCCGACCGCCCTCGCCTCGGCCGCGGACCGGCGGATCAGCTCGGCCGCGCCGGTCCAGTCCAGGCCCATCCCGCGCTGCGCGGTGTCCATGGCCTCGGCCACACCCAGCCCGTGCGACCACAGGTGGCGACGGAAGGCGAGCGTCGCGTCCCAGTCGACGGCGGCGGGCGAGTCCGGGGAGACGTCCGCGTACGGGTCGGCGACGACGTGCGCCGCCGAGAAGACCGTACGGGAGGTGAACGGGGTGCCGGGGGTGACGGCGAGGGGCTCGGTACGCGGCTCGTACGTCCGCAGGCCCCCGCCGCCGTCCGGGAGTCGGATGGTCACAGGGAGACCTCCGGTACGTCGAGACGGCGGCCCTCGGCCGAGGACTTCAGGCCCAGTTCGGCGAGCTGGACGCCGCGGGCGCCCGCGAGCAGGTCCCAGTGGTACGGCGCGTCGGCGTACACGTGCTTCAGGAACAGCTCCCACTGCGCCTTGAAGCCGTTGTCGAACTCGGTGTTGTCCGGCACCTCCTGCCACTGGTCGCGGAAGACCTCGGTGGCGGGGATGTCCGGGTTCCACACGGGCTTGGGGGTGGCGGAGCGGTGCTGGACGCGGCACTTGCGCAGCCCGGCGACGGCCGACCCCTCCGTCCCGTCGACCTGGAACTCGACGAGCTCGTCCCGGTTGACCCGGACCGCCCAGGAGGAGTTGATCTGGGCGATGGCGCCGCCCTCCAGTTCGAAGATGCCGTAGGCGGCGTCGTCGGCGGTGGCGTCGTAGGGCTTGCCGTTCTCGTCCCAGCGCTGCGGGATGTGGGTGGCGGTGAGGGCCTGGACGGACTTCACGCGGCCGAAGAGCTCGTGCAGCACGTACTCCCAGTGCGGGAACATGTCGACGACGATGCCGCCGCCGTCCTCGGAGCGGTAGTTCCAGGAGGGGCGCTGGGCGGGCTGCCAGTCGCCTTCGAAGACCCAGTAGCCGAACTCGCCGCGGATGGACAGGATCCGCCCGAAGAAGCCGCCGTCGATGAGCCGCTTCAGCTTCAGGAGCCCCGGCAGGAAGATCTTGTCCTGGACGACGCCGTGCCGGACGCCGGCGGCGTGCGCGAGCCGGGCGAGCTCCAGGGCGCCGTCGAGGCCGGTGGCGGTGGGCTTCTCCGTATAGATGTGCTTGCCGGCGGCGATGGCCTGCTTGATGGCCTCCTCGCGGGCGGAGGTCACCTGGGCGTCGAAGTAGATGTCGACGGTCGGATCGGCGAGGACCGCGTCCAGGTCCGTCGACCAGTGTTCCAGCCCGTGCCGTTCGGCGATCTCCCGCAGGGCGTGCTCGCGCCGGCCGACCAGGACCGGCTCCGGCCACAGCACGGTGCCGTCACCGAGGTCGAGGCCACCCTGGTCACGCAGGGCGAGGAGGGACCGGACGAGGTGCTGGCGGTAGCCCATGCGCCCGGTCACGCCGTTCATGGCGATACGCACCGTCTTGCGTGTCACGTCATTTCCCTTCGTAGGCGTCGAGCGCCTGTTTACCGGTCTTCCCTTGCCTTCCCGGTACTACTGGCAGACCGCACAGCAAGCGCTTTCTACCACAGGGAGAAGCTAGCCTCTGTGCCGTGGTCCGGACAAGGCTGTGTCCACATCGAGTTGTTCGAGGGGGCGAACAAGAGGGGTCCTGGGCCGTAAGGTCTGCTCGAACTGCACGAAACAGCGGCCGTGGAACCGAGACCTGTGCACGGCCTGTGTATGACGACGTACGCCGCAAAAGGACGTACGACGAGAAGCACGACCGGAGGACTACGAGATGACGGTGACCCTGGCGGACGTGGCGGCCCGCGCCCAGGTCTCGCCCGCGACGGTGTCGCGCGTGTTGAACGGCAACTACCCCGTGGCCGCCTCCACGCGCGAGCGGGTGCTGCGGGCGGTGGACGAGCTGGACTACGTCCTCAACGGGCCGGCGAGCGCGCTGGCCGCGGCGACGTCGGACCTGGTGGGAATCCTCGTCCACGACATCGCCGACCCCTTCTTCGGCATCATGGCGAGCGCGATCCAGGGCGAGATCGGCGGCCCCGGCGGCCGCGCGGGCGGGGAGAGGCTCGCCGTCGTCTGCAACACGGGGGGCTCGCCGGAGCGCGAGCTGACGTATCTGACTCTGCTGCAACGGCAGCGGGCCGCGGCGGTGGTCCTGACGGGCGGCGCCGTGGAGGAGGAACCGCACGCGGCCGCGGTGTCGGCCAAGCTCCGGAAGCTGGCGGAGGCGGGAACGCGGGTGGTGCTGTGCGGACGCCCGCCGGCCGCCGACACCCAGGCGATCGCCCTCACCTTCGACAACCGCGGCGGAGCCCAGCAGTTGACGGAGCATCTGATCGGGCTCGGCCACCGCCGCCTCGGCTACATCGCGGGCCCGGAGGAGCGGACCACGACCCGGCACCGGCTGGAGGGCCACCGGGCGGCGCTGGAGGCGGCGGGCATGGAAGAGGACCCTCGCTGGACGGTGCACGGCCGCTACGACCGGCGGTCGGGCTACGAGGCGACCCTCGAACTGCTGCGCAGGGACCCGTCCCTGACCGCGGTGGTGGCCGCGAACGACTCCGTCGCGCTGGGCGCGTGCGCGGCACTGCGGGATTCCGGCCTGCGCATCCCCGAGGACGTCTCGGTGGCCGGTTTCGACGACCTGCCCTTCAGCATCGACGCGGTGCCCTCCCTCACGACGGTGCGGCTGCCGCTGTCCGAGGCCGGGGCGCGGGCCGGACGCATCGCGATGGGCCGGGAGGAACCGCCGCCCGGGGGGATCGCGACGGTGCGCGGGGAGCTGATGGTGCGGAGATCCTCCGGGGTGCCGCGGGGGTGATCGCGCCGGTGCCCGTCTCCCCCGGGGTGTCGGTATGGGCGTCCACCGGGGTGTCGGTGTGAGCGTCCACCGGGGTGTCGGTGTGGGCGACCACCAGGGTGTCGGTGTGAGCGTCCACCGGGGTGTCGGTGTGGGCGACCACCGGGGGCTTCCGCCCCCGGACCCCCGCTTCGGCCTGAACGGCCGCGGCGGGGGCGCAAGGACACGGCCGCGGCGAGGGCGCAAGGGCACGGCCGCGGCGAGGGCGCAAGGGCATGGACGGACCGGGATCGGTGGCCTAGCCTCGGAGTGACGGTATCTCTGACTGAGTCAACCATCCGGGGGCCGACCGACCATGACCGTCCAGGACATCCGCGCTTTCAACCGCTTCTACACGAACGTCATCGGCGCCCTCGACTACGGCCGCCACCTCTACGCCCCCTACACCCTCACCGAGTCCCGCGTCCTGTACGAGCTGGCGCACTCCCCTCGTACGGACGCGGCGGACCTCCGCGCCCGGCTCTCGCTGGACGCCGGCTATCTCAGCCGGATCCTGAACAAGTTCGAGCAGGACGGCCTGGTCGAGCGGTCGGCTTCGGAGAAGGACCCGCGTCGGCGGCGCATCTCGCTCACCGCGCGTGGGCGGGACGCCGCCGAGCTGCTCGACGAGCGGGCGCGGGAGACCGTCGGCTCGCTGCTCGGGAGCGTGCGTCCCGGCGACCGGTCACGCCTCGCGGAGGCGATGCGGACCATCCGCGCCATCCTGGGGGACGAGCACGCCCCGGGTCCCGGGGACGTCGTGCTGCGCGAGCCGGGCCCCGGCGACCTCGGCTGGATCGTGCAGCGCAACGCCGCGCTGTACGCCGCCGAGTACGGCTGGAACGCCGACTACGAGGGGCTGGTCGCAAAAATCGTCGCCGACTTCGCGCAGGACCACGACCCGCATCTGGAGCGGGTCTGGATCGCCGAGTCGGGAGGGCGGCCGGTGGGGTGCGTGATGTGCGTACGGGACGAGGCCCCCGCCACCGCCCGGCTGCGGCTCCTGCTCGTCGAGCCCGACGCGCGCGGGCTCGGCATCGGCGACCGGCTGGTCGAGGCGGTCATCGACTTCGCCCGTGGCGTCGGCTACCGCGAGCTGGTCCTGTGGACCAACGACATCCTCGCCTCGGCCCGCCGCATCTACCGGCGCCATGGCTTCGTGCTCGTCACCGAGGAGCCCCACCGCTCCTTCGGCAAGGATCTGGTGGGCCAGGACTGGCGTCTCGATCTGCACGAAACGGGCGAGTGACGAGTAGGGTCCGTAGACATGAAGCTCGCCTTCTCCACCCTCGGTGTACCCGGCCTGCCCGTACCGGAGGTACTGGCGCTCGCGGCCGCACACGGCTATCACGGCGTCGAGCTGCGCACCCACCCGGAGGAGCCGGTGCACCCCGGCCTCGGACCGGCCGAGCGGGAGGACGTCGCCGCCGAGTTCAAGGCGGCGGGGATCGAGATCGTGGGGCTCGCCGGGTACACGCGCGTCGCGGCGCCGGGTGACGACGGCCCGGTGCTCGACGAGCTCCGCGGGCTCCTCGACCTGGCGCACGATGTCGGCGCCCCCTTCGTACGGGTCTTCCCCGGAGCCGACCCCGGCCGGCCCCGGGACGAGGCCGACGCCACGGCCGCCCGCCGGCTCGGCACCGCCGCCGAGCACGCCTCCGCGCTCGGTGTCCGCATCCTCCTCGAAACCCACGACTCGCACCGCACCGGCGCCGACGCGATCCGGGTCCTGGGCCGGGTCGGCCACCGCCAGGTCGGTGCGCTGTGGGACGTGATGCACACCTGGCTGGGCGGCGAGCAGCCCTCGGAGACCTACGCGGCGCTCTCCCCGTATCTCGGATACGTCCAGGTCAAGGACATCGCCTCGGCCGAGGACACCACCCCGCTGCCGCTCGGTTCCGGCGTGCTGCCGCTCACCGAGTGCGTGGACGTGCTCTGCCGGCACGGCTGGGAGGGCTGGCTGTGCTGGGAGTACGAGAAGCGGTGGTACGAGGCGGCGCCCCCGCTTCCGGAGCTGCTGGGCACGGGCCGCGAGCATCTCGGACGGCTGCTCAGCGATGCCGCTTGAGAGCGGCGCCTTTGTTGTCGAGTGGCCCGTTGTCGAGTGGCCCGTTGTCGAGTGGCCCGTTGTTGAGTCCCTCGTTGTCGAACGCCCCGTTGTCGAGTGGCCCTCGTTATGTCGAATGCCCCGTTGTCGAGTGGCCCGCGTTATTGAGTGGCCCAGGTGGCGGAGCCCTGGTTAGCCTCCCCCGGTGATTCACCCACCCGCCCCACCGCACCCCGTCATACCCTCATGAGCCTGACGCGATCCCTCATCGACGTCGGGCCGCTGCGCACCTCCCCCGCATTCCGGCGGTTGCTGATCGGGCGGACGGTGTCCACGCTCGGCAGCTCCATGACCCTGGTCACCGTCATGTACCAGGTCTGGGACATGACCCACAGCGCGGCCTGGAGCGGCGCGGTGGGTCTGGCGCAGGCGCTGCCGCTGGTGGCGTTCGGGCTGTTCGCCGGGGCGTGGGTGGACCGGGCCGACCGGCGCCGGATCTTCCTGACGGCGACCGTCGGCCAGGCGGCCTGCTCCGCTCTCCTCGCCGTGCAGGGCTTCACCGGACACGTCCCGGTGACCGCCGTCCTCGCCCTGGTCGCCGTGCAGTCGTTCTTCGGCGCGCTCGGCGCACCGGCGCAGGGCGTCTTCCTCCCCCGCCTGCTGCCCAAGGACCAGGTGGCCGCCGGACTGGCCCTCAACCAGATCACCGGCCAGTCGATGCTGCTGCTCGGCCCGGCGCTGGCCGGCGTCCTGCTGGGCTGGCTGGGCATCGGCGCGTGCTACCTCCTGGACGCCCTGAGCTTCGCCCTCGCCTTCTACGGCGCCTTCGGCCTGCCCGCGCTGCAGCCCGAGGGCGAGCCGTCCCGGTCGGGCCTGCACGGTGTGCTGGACGGCCTGCGGTTCCTGGCCGGGCACCGGGTGGTGCGGGGCGCTCTGCTGACCGACCTGGCCGCAACCATCCTGTCCTTCCCGGTCAGCCTCTTCCCCCTGGTCAACGCGGAGCGCTTTGGTGACAACCCGCGCACGCTGGGCCTCTTCCTGTCCGCGTTGGCGATCGGCGGCATAGGGGCGACGGCCCTGTCCGGCTGGGTCACCCGGTTCGGGCGGCCGGGCCGGGTGATGCTGTGCGGGGCCGGGACCTGGGGCGCCGCGCTCGTCCTCTTCGGCATGTCCACCGACCCGTGGACCGGCCTCGGCCTGCTGGTCGTGGCCGGAGCGGCCGACGCCCTGTCCGTCGTCTCGCGCTCCACGATCGTGCAGACTCGCACTCCCGACGCCCTCCTGGGCCGGGTCACGGCGGCGGAGATGATCGTCGGCCACGCGGGCCCCAGCCTCGGCAACGTGCGCGGCGGCCTGGTCGCCGGCTGGACCTCCGGCGCCACCGCCCTGATCAGCGGCGGCCTGCTGTGCCTGCTGGCGGTCGCGGCGGTGGGCGCTTCGACACCGGAGCTGCGCGAGGGGGCTACCCCGCCGCCGGACGAGCGGTGAGCGGCGCGGAGGCGTCCAGGCACCACTCCAGTACGGCGGGCCAGGAGCCGTAACCCGCGACGAGGTCGAGGTGGCCGACGCCCGGGATGATCTCCGTGGGAATGCCGAGGGGGTCGCCGAAGACGGCCCGCGCGCCCTCGGGGCAGTACGGGTCGTCGTCGCCGGCGACGAGCCGGGTGGGCCCGGGGAGGGTGAAGTCCAGGGCGGGCGGGGCGAACTCCGCGATCTCCGGATGCCGTACGAGCACGGAGGCCGAGGGCGGTGCGACGAGCAGCACCCGGTCCATGTCCCGCTGCTCCTTCATCCCCCGGGCGGCCGCGTGCAGCCACAGCACTGCGGAGGCACTGTGGGCGAGGACGACCCGCTCCCCGGCCGGGTCGAGTCCGCCGAGGTGGCGGGCGAGTTCGCCGAGCCAGACGTCGAGGCCGGGGTCGTCGGGGTCGGGCAGCTGCGGATAGGTGACCCGGTGTCCCAGCTCGGTGAGCCGGTCGGCCAGCCAGTGCTGCCAGTGGTCCTCGGGGCGGTGGTTCTGCCAGCCGTGGAGAATGAGGAAGGAGCGCGTGGTCATGGAACGAATGATCTCCGACCGGGGCAGGTCTCAGACCGCCCGGGTCAGGAACCCCGCCACCCGTTCCTCCAGCCGCCCCCGGCACTCCGGCCACTCCTCCGCCGTGATCGAGAACATCGCGCTGTCGCGCAACCGTCCCTCCTCACCCGGCGCCCAGGAGCGGGACCAGTTCCGCAGCACGCCCTCGAAGCGCGCGCCCGCGCGTTCCATCGCCGCGCGGGAGCGGCTGTTGCGGGCGTCCGTCTTCAGGTCCACACGGGACACGCCCCACTTCTCGAAGGCGTGCCCGAACAGCAGAAGCTTGGCCTCGGCGTTCACACCCGTGCCCTGCGCGGACGCGCCGAGCCAGGTGAAGCCCACCTCGACGGCATCGAGCTGGTCATCCGTCCGCCAGCACCGCGGGTCCCAGTACGACGTGGCCCCCACCGCACGCCCCGTCGCCACCGACACCTGCGCGTACGGCGCCAGCTGTCCCGTCGCCGCGCGGGCGAGCTGCGCGTCGATGTAGCTGCCGACCTCGTCGCCCCTCGGCACCCAGGTGAACCCGTAGGTCCCCCGGTCCTCCTCCGCCGCCACCGCCAGCTCAGCCGCGTGCCGATGCCCCAGCGGCTCCAGGCGCACCAGCGCCCCCTCCAGAACCGGCCCTGCCAAAGCGAACGTCATGCCCGGAGTCTTGCGCACCGGCCCGACGCCGTCGAACGAAATAGCAGGCGTCATCAGCCCCGGACGGGAACAACTCACCTTTCCGGCATGGGCCTTCCCCCTAGACTGATGGCTGCTCAGCTACAGGGGGACGAGATGGCCGCAGGCAGCGGTATGCGTCTGGTCGTGTCGGGTGGGGCCGACGTCGATCAGGAGGAACTCGACGAGCTCACCGCGCAGTTGAGACGGCGGCTACTCGAACTGGACGTGGACGACGTACGGGTCGGGCGGTCCGACGGGCCGGTGCCCGAGGGTGCCAAGCCGGGTGAGCTCATCGCGGTCGGCGCGCTCGCCGTGAGCCTCGCGCCCGCTGTGCTCCGGCCGGCTCTGCGCCTGGTGGAGACCTGGATGCGGAACCGCCCCGTGCGCACGGTCAAGGTCGACGTCGACGGCCGCACCCTGGAGCTCAACCACGCCACCGCGGAGCAGCAACAGCGCCTGGTGGAGGCCTTCCTGGCAAGCACGGCGAGTACGGACAGTCACAGTGACGATGACGATGGCGGTCACGGTGCCGGAGAACCGGCCGCCGCCACCCAGGAGTAGGCCGGAAAAGATGACCGACTTCCCCCTCGGCCAGGGCCGCAGGGACGCTCTCCTCATCGCGACCGGGACGTACGACGACGGGACGCTGAGCGCCCTGCGCTCCCCCGGACAGGACTGCGCGGGCCTCGCCCAGGTGCTCACCGACCCCCGCATCGGCGGTTTCCACGCCGAGCAGGTGCGGGACGCCCCCGCGCATCAGGTGATGCGCTCGGTGGAACGCTTCTTCATGAACCGCAGCAGGGACGACCTGCTCCTGCTGCACGTGTCCTGTCACGGCATCAAGGACGACGACGGCCACCTGCACTTCGCCGCGCGCGACACGGACCGCGAGCTGCCCGCCTCCACCGCGGTCCCGGCGGCCTTTCTGCGCGACCGCATGGAACGCTGCCGGGCCCGCACCATCGTCGTGTTCCTCGACTGCTGCTACAGCGGTGCCTTCCTGCACGGCGCCAAGGGCGACGACCAGATCCACCTACGCGACGAACTCGGCGGCCACGGCCGCGTCGTCCTGACCGCGACCAGCCGCACCGAGTACGCCTGGGAGGGCGAGCGCGTCGAGTCCAAGGTGCCGCAGCCCTCACGTTTCACCGGCGCGCTGATCGAGGGGCTGGTCACCGGTGCGGCGGATCTGAACCGCGACGGGCGGATCACGGTCACGGAACTGTACGACTACGTGTACGAGTCCCTGCACCGCGCGGGGGTGAAGCAGCGCCCGCGGATGTGGGCGGATCTGGAGTACCAGGTCACGATCGCGCGAGCGGTGGGCGTGCGGGAACACGCGGGGAGCCCCGGCATGCCGTCCGCGCGGACCGCCCACGTTCCGCCGCGCCCCCAGACCCCGCCCGCGCAGCCGGAGCGGCCACCGTCCCTGCCGAGCACCCGGCGGGGTGCTTGGCGGGGTCTGGACGCCTTGATCCGCGTCGAACTCACCTTGGAGGAGACCGCGTTCGGCACGACCAAGGACCTCACCGTCGACACGGCGATCCTGTGCCCGGCTTGCACCGGCTCAGGCGCGACGACCGCAACCGTTCCCATGACCTGCGATTCCTGTGGCGGGAACGGCACGGAGGCCACGATGTGGGGGCGGCCCGGCAAGGACTGCCCCAAGTGCGACGGCACCGGCGTACGCCTGCTCCATCCCTGCGTCGAATGCGGCGGCGACGGCCGGATCCGCTCCCGCCGCACGCTGACGGTCAAGATTCCGGCGGGTGTCGACAACGGCACCAGGATCCAGCTCGCCGGTGAGGGGGAGGTCGGCCGCGGTGGCGGCCCCTCGGGCGACCTCTACGTCGAGATCGTGGAACTGCCGCACTCCGTGTTCGAGCGCAGGGGCGACGACCTGCACTGCACCGTGACCATCCCCCAGATCGCGGAGAGAGCAGGGGACGTCATCACCCTGCAGTCCCTGGACGGCCCGAAGACCATCCGCATTCCCGCGGGCGTCCGCGACGGCCAGACCCTGCGGCTCGCCGGTCTGGGCGTGACCCACCTGAGGGACGGCGGCCGGGGCGACGCCTTCGCCCATATCGAGATTCGCGGCTGATCGCTCAGCCCGGCAGCCCCGTCCGCAACCGCGCGAACGCCTCGTGGAACCCGGGAAACGTCTTCCGCACGCACCCCGGGTCGTCGAACGACACACCCGGCACCCGCAGCCCGGTCACCGCGAAGGACATCACGATGCGGTGGTCGCCGTACGTCTTGATCTCCGCGCCGCCACGCGACGCGGGCACCCCTGGCTGAATCCCGATCCAGTCCGGGCCTGTCGTCACCTCCACCCCGAGCCGCCGCAGGTTCTCCGCGCACGCCTCCAGGCGGTCGCACTCCTTCACCCGCGTGTTCGCCACGTCCTCGATCCGGACCGGTCCGGAGGCGAAGGGGGCGATCGCCGCGGCATGACGTCATGATCGCCCGAGCGCCGGCTCCGGCGCCGGCCCGTCCACCGGATGGACCGCGGCACGGCGGGCGGGAGCCAGTGACGTCAGCGCCACCCCGCCCACCAGCAGCGCCGCCGCGCACCAGCGCAGCGGGCTCACCGACTCGCCCAGGAACAGCGCCGCCGACGACATCCCGAACACCGGGACGAGGAGGGAGAAGGGGGCGACGGTGGAGGCGGGGTGGCGGCGCAGCAGCCAGCCCCAGGCGCCGAAACCGAACACCGTCGTGACCCAGGCGACGTACACGACCGTGCCCGCGCCCTGCCAGTCCAGGCCGCGCAGCGCCTCGTTGTCCGCGGCAGGCCCCTCCAGCAGCAACGACAGACCGAGCAGCGGCAGCACCGGGACCGTGCTCACCCACACCATGAAGTTCAGGGCGTCCGGGGGCGCCGCCTTGCGAGTGAGGACGTTCGACGCGCCCCAGCAGGCGGCCGCAGCGACGACCAGGGCGAAGGCGCCCAGCGGACCCGAGGTCCCCTCGTCCACCGCGGCCACACCGATCCCGGCCAGGGCCACCAGCATGCCCGAGAGCCGTACGGGAGAGGGGCGTTCGCCCAGTACGACAGCGGCGATGGCCGCTGTGAACACCGCCTGGATCTGCAGGACCAGCGACGACAGACCCGCCGGCATCCCCGCGTCCATCGCGACGAAGAGCAGTCCGAACTTGGCCACCCCCAGCACCAGCCCCACCCCGACGATCCACTTCCACGCCACCTTCGGACGGCCCACGAGGAAGACCGCGGGGACCGCCGCCGCCAGGAAGCGCAGGGCCGAGAAGAGCAGGGGCGGGAAGTGGTCGAGGCCGATCTCGATGACGGTGAAGTTGACGCCCCAGACGGCGGTGACGAGCACGGCGAGGGCGAGGTGGGAGGGTCGCATGCGTCGAGCATCACTTCCCTGACCGTGAAGCACCAGCGATGATCGCTGCATTGTTGGATTAAGCAGTGCTAATGAGATGCTGACCGGACGCTCATCACGGGAGGGGTCATGCTCGATCTCCAGCGCCTCCGCGCCCTGCACGCCGTCTCCGTCCACGGCACCGTCGGCGCCGCGGCCGCCGCGCTCGGGTACACCCCGTCGGCCGTGTCGCAGCAGATCGCCAAGCTGGAGCGGGAGACCAGGACCGTGCTGCTCGAACGCGAGGGGCGGGGGGTGCGGCTGACCCCCGAGGCCCACCGGCTCGCCGCCACCGCACAGCAGTTGCTGGCGATCGTGGAGCGGGCCGAGACCGAGTTGGAGGAGCGGCGCGGGGTGCCCGCCGGGCGGCTGACCGTCGCCGCGTTCCCGTCGGCCGCGCGCGGGCTGATGCCCTCCGTACTGGCCGACCTGGCGCAGAGGCACCCCGCCCTCGACGCCCGGCTCAGCGAGGTCGACCCGCATCTCTCCGTCGACCTGGTCGCCAAGGGCGCCGTCGACCTCGCCGTCGCGCACGACTGGGACATCGCGCCGCTGCCCGCTCCGGCCGGCGTGGAGCAGGCGGTCGTCGGGGACGACCTGTGCGATCTGCTCGTGCCCGAGGGGCATCCCTTCGCCGGGCGTACGGCTGTGAAGCGGGAGGAGCTGGGCGGTGAGCGGTGGATCTGCCAGCCGCCCGGGCGGGTCTGCCACGACTGGCTGGTGCGCACGCTGCGCGCGGCCGGACATGAGCCGGACCTCGTCCACCAGGCCGAGGAGAACCCGACCCTGGTCGCGCTGGTCGGCGCCGGCCTGGGCATCGCCCTCATCCCGCGGCTCGGCCGCGGCCCGCTGCCCGAGGGGGTCGTGGAGGTGCCCCTCGACCCCATGCCCGTACGACGGCTGTACGCGCTGTGGCGCACGGGGGCCGCGCGGCGGCCGGCGATCGCGGAGACCGTGCGCACGCTGCAGGAACACTGGCCACGGGTGTCGGCCCACGCGCCCCGCAGGCCACCCCTTCACCGACTTCCGGGAATCGCCCGCGACCGGGGAACCCGGCCCCTCTCCCCTTCGTCCAACCCGCAGGCTGCCGGATGAGTCACCGCGGTGCGGTGTCGGCCCTCGCTGCTGGCTGCGATTGCTGACCACCCTCTCCGCCGTACCGCGGCCGGCAGCACACCGTCATCGGCGCGCCCCCCTCCAACAGCGCCGATGACGGTCCCTCACCGGGCTGACCCCGTGCGCGTTCCCTTGACTGGCAGAAACCTTCCGGATATTGCTGACACCACGGAAGTTTCCTTCAGTGGATCACCCCCGGAAGGAGCGCACGTGCCCTCCAGACGTACCGTCCTCGCCGCCACCGCGGGCGTCACCGCGGCCCTGGCGATCGGGACCGACGCCCATGCAGGCACCCCGGGCGACAAGAAGCTCCGCGCCATCGTCTCCCGCATGACACTCCAGGAAAAGGTCGGCCAGCTCTTCGTCATGCGGGTCTACGGCCACTCCGCCACCGCCCCCGACCAGGCCGACATCGACACCAACCTCAAGGAGATCGGGGTCCGCACGGCCGCCGAGCTCATCGCCAGGTACCGCGTCGGCGGCATCATCTACTTCACCTGGGCCCACAACACCCGGGATCCGCACCAGATCGCGGCCCTGTCCAACGGGATCCAGCACGCCTCGCTGGAGCAGCCGCGCGGCCTGCCCGTCCTCATCGCCACCGACCAGGAGCACGGCATCGTCTGCCGGGTCGGCAAGCCCGCCACCCTCTTCCCGGGCGCCATGGCCATCGGGGCGGGCGGCTCCCACGCCGACGCCCGCACCCTCGGCCGCGTCTCCGGGGCCGAGCTGCGCGCGCTCGGCATCCTGCAGGACTACTCCCCCGACGCCGATGTGAACGTGAACCCGGCCAACCCGGTCATCGGCGTGCGGTCCTTCGGCGCCGACCCGGGCGCGGTCGCCGGTCTCGTGGCGGCCGAGGTGAGTGGGTATCAGTCCGCCGGGGTAGCGGCCACCGCCAAGCACTTCCCCGGGCACGGCGACACCGCCGTCGACAGCCACACCGGCTTCCCGGTCATCACGCACAGCCGGGAGCTGTGGGAGCGGCTGGACGCGGTGCCCTTCCGGGCGGCGATCGCGGCCGGCATCGACTCGATCATGTCCGCTCACATCCAGTTCCCGGCCCTCGACGGCTCCGGCGACCCGGCCACCCTCTCCCGTCCCGTCCTCACCGGCATCCTCCGCGAGGAACTGGGCTACGACGGGGTCGTGGTGACCGACTCCCTCGGCATGGAGGGCGTACGGACGAAGTACGGGGACGACCGGGTGCCGGTGCTCGCCCTGAAGGCGGGCGTCGACCAGCTCCTCAACCCGCCGAAGCTGGACGTGGCCTGGAACGCCGTCCTGAAGGCCGTACAGGACGGCGAACTCACCGAGGCACGGCTCGACGAGTCGATCCTGCGGATCCTGCGGCTGAAGGCGCGGCTGGGCCTGCTCGACCGCCCGTACGTCGACGAGGCGGGCATCGACCGCGTGGTGGGCACGGCCGCGCACCTGAGGGCGGCCGACCGCATCGCCGAGCGGACGACGACCCTCCTGGTCAACGCGGGCGGAGTCCTTCCGCTGTCCCGTCGTACGCACGCCAGGATCCTGGTCGTGGGCGCCGATCCCGCCTCCCCGTCCGGCACCACGGGCCCGCCCACCACGGTCCTGGCCGGCGCCCTGACCGAGCTGGGCTTCACGGCCACCGCCCTGCCGACCGGCACGGCGCCCTCCGCGGCGACCATCGACAAGGCCGTCACGGCGGCGCGGGACGCGGACGCGGTGGTCGTGGGGACGTACAACGTCACGGCGGCCGACAGCCAGAAGACGCTGGTGGAGCGGCTGGTGGGGACGGGCAGGCCGGTGGTGGCGGTCGCCGTCCGCAATCCGTACGACGTGGCGCACCTGCCCTCCGTGCCGGGCTGCCTGGCCACCTACTCCTGGACCGACGTCGAGCTGCGCGCCGCCGCGCGGGTCATCGCCGGGCGGGTGAATCCGCGCGGGAGGCTGCCGGTGCCGGTGCAGCGGGCGGACGATCCGGCACAGGTGCTGTACCCCATCGGCCACGGCCTGTCGTACCAGACGTACGCCCCAGACCGGGCGTAACGCCCCCAACAGGCGGAAAGCATCCCACACCTCTGGCGTGTGCCCGCTGTCGCGGGCCACGCTGGGCCGAGGTGTCTGGGGGGATGGCGATGCGCGGGAGAGGGTCCGTGGGGGTGGTGTGCGCAGTGCCGGTGCTGGTCGTCGCCCTGCTGACGGCGGGCTGCGGGCGATCGCCGGGCACCGAAGGGACCGGCGCGAAACCGACGGCCGGCCAGGCCTCCGGGTACGGCGTCCAGTTCCTCGCGGTGGACGAGTGCAGCTCCTTCGGCACGACGAGCTTCACCGAGGTGCCGTGCACCGGTGAACGGGCGGCCGCCCGGGTCGTCGCCCGCTACGACGGCAGGATGAGCGACGGTCCCCTCTGCCCGGCGACGACCGACTTCGTGCTCCACATCAGCGAACAGCGCCCGTCGAGCGACGAGGACGGCGACGGGACGATCCCCCAGGGCTACGCCTGCATGCGCAACCTCGAGCCCCCGCACCCGGGCGACCCCGGCGGAGGGGGCGGCCCCCGCACGATCGTCGGCGACTGTGTCTACGGCTCGGGCGGCGGCCAGGTCCGCGAGACGGCCTGCGACGGCTCGGGACGACGCAAGCCCCAGTACCGGGTCACGAAGGCGGTGACCGGCCGCACCGAGTGCCCGGCCTCGACCGCGCTGTACGTGCAACTGGGGGGCGACGAACCGGTGGGGTGCGCGCGGCGGGTGACACGGCCCGGGTGAACAGGGTGGCGTTCGGCCCCGACGGCCGCGCCCTTGCCACCACCACCGCCACCGCCACCGCCGGCACCGGCACCGGCCGGCCACACCGCACGGCCCATGAGCACGACGGCGGAGTCCGGCCGTGCCGGCCCCGCCGTCGCAGCTGTCGTACCCGGCGTCACGGCCGCAGCGCGGGCTCCCTCTCCACGTCCCGTACGTCCAGCCTGGAGTCATGGCGGGCCAGCGGCTTCGCCGCGGACGGGTCCGCCCGCACCGCGGACGACGCGACCCCCGCCCACTCCAGGATCCGGGCCGTGGCGAGGGCCTTCTCGTCGGGTACCAGGCCGGCCACGTTCGCGCCGTGGTTCAGGCCTGGTGCCGTGAAGACGTACGAGTCGCGCGCGCCGGCGCCGGGCCGGAAACGCTCCGAGCCCCAGGGGTCGTTCTGGCCGTAGACGAAGAGCATGTGCCGGGCGTGGTGGCGGACCCAGGTGTCCACGTCACGCATGACGCCCGGCTGCCAGCGCATCGGGATCGAGCTCGGTACGAAGTTCCGCGGCGGCTGGTAGCCGTAGCGGATCAGGTTCTTCTCGATGCCGGGGAAGTGGATCGTCGGCGCTCCCAGCTGCGTGCCTGCCTGGTAGTAGTACGGGGTGTACGGCTCCAGGCCCTGGTCGGCGTAGGCGGAGAAGCCGGAGATCGTGTCGACCGAGTTCCAGATCTCGTCGTCCGTCGCGGTCGCCGCGTTCGCGGGGATCGTGTCGCAGTCCTTCAGCAGGCTGTACTGCCAGAAGCCCCAGACGTAGTCGAGGACCACCGCCTCGTATGCCTTGTCGAGGCTGCCGATGGTGGTGAAGGTGTAGCCATTGTCGGCGGCGTACTGCGCGTACTTCTTCTCCAGCGGCTCACGGCGCACCAGCGCCTCCCGCTGGACCGCGTTCAGCCGGTCCCGGCACTCCTTGGTGCCGACGTTGGCGAAGAAGCGGTCGTAGGCCGAGTCCTCGTCGTTCACGACGTCGTTCGGGGCGACGTACGCGACCACGCCGTTCATGTCGTGGGGGTAGAAGCGCTCGTAGTAGGTGGCGGTCATGCCGCCCTTCGAGCCGCCCGTCGCCAGCCAGTTGCCGGTGTAGACCGACTTCAGGGCCTTGAAGATGCGGTGCTGGTCGCTCGCCGCCTGCCAGATGTCGAGCTTGGTCCAGTCGGCCGGGTCGGGGCGGGACGGAGTGAAGAAGCGGTACTCCATGGAGACCTGGTTGCCGTCCACGATCTGGGTCGGCTCACGGCGGCTGGGGGTCGTGGAGACGTTGTAGCCGCTGGTGTAGAAGACCGTGGGGCGGCTGACGTCCTTGTGCAGCACGGTGATCCGCTGCTGGAACGTGCCCTTGGACGGGTGCCGGTGGTCGATGGGCTGGGTGTAGTTCAGGACGAAGTAGCGGTAGCCGGTGAAGGGCTTCTCCTGGATCAGGGTCATGCCCGGTATCGCCAGGAGACGGTCCTTTATGTCGGCTGTGTTGGCCTCCGGCCGGGCGGCGGTGGCCGCCCCCGCCGTGGCCGCCGTGCTCAGCGTGCCGATGAGCACCGTGAGCGCGAGCAGCCATCTGAGCGCCTTGCGCATGCACACTCCCCTGTGAGACAGATGTGCGCCGGAAGCTATCGGAGCAACACCTGCCGCACCAGGGGGTGTTGAGACGTCAGCGGGTCAGCACAGGATCCAGCCCGAGCTCACCGAGCCGCCGCCGACCGAACCCTTCACCCACACGCAGCGGTGACCGGCGTGGACCGTCACCGGGCCCGCGCGGAACGTGTACCGGCCCTTGTCGACGACCGGCCGGTTGCCGCGGGCCTGCACGCTCACCGACATGGTGCGCCTGGCGCCGGGGTTCTCCGGGACGGTGACCGCGCAGACGTAGCCGTTGCTTCTGAAGACCTGCACGGTACCGGTGGCGAAGGGCAGGGACTTCACCTTGCGTCCGGCGCAGGAGCCGTCCGCCGCCTGGGCGCTGCCCGGTGCCACGAGCGCCAGCGCCCCGGAAGCGGCCAGCACGGCCATACCGAGCGCCAGACGCCGGCGTATCGCACCACTGTCCACTGTCGTCCCTCCCGTACCGCAGCCATGCACGACCTATGTACGTACTGATGTACGGACGCACGACGTACGTCGGATGGTTGCACGACCGTCAGAAGGACAGTCCCCCGGGCGTCAGCGGGCCACGCCGACCGGCCGTCAGCGGGCCACGCCGACCGGCTCCTCCGGCTCGGCCCCACCGACGAAGGTCCGCCACAGTTCGGCGTACCGGCCGCCCCGCGCGAGCAGTTCCTCGTGGGTGCCGTCCTCGGCGACCCGTCCGTGATCCATGACCACGACCCGGTCCGCGCGGGCGGCGGTGGTGAGGCGGTGGGCGACCACGAGCGTGGTACGGCGGCCTGTCAGGCGGTCCGTCGCCTGGTTGACCTGTGCCTCCGTCGCCAGGTCCAGGGCCGCCGTCGCCTCGTCGAGGAGCAGTACGTCGGGGTCGACCAGCTCGGCGCGGGCGAGGGCGATCAGCTGGCGCTGGCCCGCCGAGAGGTTGCGGCCGCGCTCGGCGACCTCGTGGAGGTAGCCGCCGTCGAGCGTGGCGATCATGTCGTGGGCGCCGACCGCGCGGGCCGCCGCCTCCACCTGGGCGTCGGTGGCGTCGGGACGGCCGTAGGCGATGGCGTCGCGGACGGTGCCCTGGAAGAGGTACGCCTCCTGCGGGACGACGCCGAGACGGTGGCGGTACGACGTGAGGTCGAGCGCCCTCAGGTCCGTGCCGTCGATCGTCACCCGGCCGCCCGTCGGGTCGTAGAACCGCGCCACCAGCTTGACCAGGGTCGACTTGCCGGCCCCCGTCTCGCCGACGAAGGCGACGGTCTGTCCGGCCGGGATCGTCAGGTCGATGCCGGTGAGTGCCGCTTCGGCCCCGTCGCCGGCGCCGTACGCGAAGCGCACGTCCTCGAACGCGATGTCGCCCCTGAGCGAGAGGACGTCGAGCGGCTCCTCGGCGGACTTCGTGGACGTCGGCTCCCGGAGCAGCTCCTGGATGCGGCCGAGGGAGACGGTCGCCTGCTGGTAGCCGTCGAAGACCTGGGAGAGCTGCTGGACGGGGGCGAAGAACAGGTCGATGTAGAGGAGGTAGGCGACCAGCGCGCCCGTGGTGAGCGTCGCCGCCTCGATCCGGCTCGCGCCCGCGATCAGGACCGCGGCCGCCGCGACCGAGGAGAGCAGCTGGACGAAGGGGAAGTAGACGGATATCAGCCACTGGCCGCGGATACGGGCGCGCCGGTAGCTTTCGCTGCGCTCCGCGAACCGCCGTCCGCCGTCCTGCTCGCGCCGGAAGGCCTGCACGATCCGCAGCCCGGAGACGGACTCCTGGAGGTCCGCGTTGACCACCGACACGCGCTCACGGGCGAGCTCGTACGCCTTCACGCTCGCCCGGCGGAAGAAGTAGGTGGCCACGATCAGCGGGGGGAGCGTGGCGAAGACGACGAGCGCCAGCTGTACGTCGAGCACCAGCAGGACGCCCATGATGCCGAAGAAGGTGACGACCGAGACGAACGCCGTGACCAGTCCGGTCTGCAGGAACGTCGACAGCGCGTCGACGTCCGTCGTCATCCGGGTCATGATCCGGCCGGTCAGCTCGCGCTCGTAGTAGTCGAGGCCCAGGCGCTGGAGCTGGGCGAAGATCTTGAGGCGCAGGGAGTACAGGACGCGTTCGCCGGTGCGTCCGGTCATCCGCGTCTCGCCCGTCTGGGCCGCCCACTGGACGAGCACGGCGAGCAGGGCGAGCAGGGACGCCGCCCAGACGGCCCCGAGAGCCGACCTGGTGACGCCCTGGTCGATGCCGTGCCGGATCATGATCGGCAGGAGCAGGCCCATGCCCGCGTCCACGGCGACCAGCAGCAGGCTGGCGAGGAGGGGCAGGCCGAAGCCGCGCAGCAGGTGCCTGAGGCCGTAGGAGTCCTCCGGCCGGACCGCCCGCGCCTCGTCGATGTCGGGGGTGTCGGTCGCCGGCGGGAGCGCCTCGACCAGGGCGAGGAGTTCGGGGGTGGCCGGGGTGCCGGACAACGCCTGGTCCTTGGGCTCCCGGTCGCCGGTCCACAGGCGGGGGGTCACCCCGCGTTCGGCGTCGAACTCGGCGTCCAGCTCCTCGCGGACGGTGGTGTCCTCGCGGGGCAGGGCGGGCTCGGCGTGCCCCGGGGAGACGCCGCCCAGCTCGTCGGGGTCGGTGAGCAGACGGCGGTAGAGGGCGGAGCGCTCCTGCAGTTCCTCGTGGGTGCCGATGTCGGCCAGGCGGCCGCTGTCGAGGACGGCGATACGGTCCGCGAGGTTGAGCGTGGAGCGGCGGTGGGCGATCAGGAGGGTGGTACGGCCCTGCATGACCTGCTTCAGCGCCTCGTGGATCTCGTGCTCGACGCGGGCGTCCACGGCGGAGGTCGCGTCGTCGAGGACCAGCAGGCGCGGGTCGGTCAGGATGGCGCGGGCGAGCGCGACGCGCTGGCGCTGGCCGCCGGAGAGGGTGAGGCCGTGCTCGCCGACCTTGGTTTCGTAACCGTCGGGCAGCTCGGCGATGAAACGGTCCGCCTGGGCGGCGCGGGCGGCCTTCTCGATCTCCTCCTGGGTCGCGTCGGGGCGGCCGTACGCGATGTTGTTGCGCACGGTGTCGGAGAAGAGGAAGGAGTCCTCGGGGACCAGGCCGATCGCGGCCCTGAGGGAGTCCAGGGTCAGCTCGCGCACGTCGTGGCCGCCGACCAGGACGGCACCGTGGGTGACGTCGTAGAAGCGCGGCAGGAGGAGGGAGACCGTGGACTTGCCGGAGCCGGAGGAGCCGACGACGGCGAGGGTCTCGCCGGGGCGGATCTCGAAGCTCAGCCCCTCCAGAACCGGGCGCTCGTGGACGTACCCGAAGGACACGTCGTCGAACTCGACGGTCGCCGGCGCGTCCGCGGGGAGGGTCTTGGTGCCCTCCTTGAACGTCGGCTCGGTGTCGATCAGCTCCAGGACGCGCTCGGTGCCCGCGCGGGCCTGCTGGCCGACCGTGAGGACCACGGCGAGCATGCGGACCGGGCCGACGAGCTGGGCGAGGTAGGTGGAGAAGGCGACGAAGGTGCCGAGGGTGATGTGCCCGCGCACCGCGAGCCAGCCGCCCAGCGCCAGCATGGCCACCTGGCCGAGGGCGGGGACGGCCTGGAGGGCCGGGGTGAACTTGCTGTTCAGCGCGATGGTGCGCAGCCGCCCGGCGAAGAGCCGCCGTCCGACCTCCCTGAGCTTCCCGGTCTCCTGCTCCTCCTGCCCGAAGCCCTTCACCACTCGTACGCCGCTGACGGCGCCGTCGACGACACCCGCGACGGCGGCGGCCTGGGCCTGGGCGTACCAGGTGGCGGGGTGGAGGCGGGTGCGGCTGCGGCGGGCGATCCAGCCCAGCGCGGGGGCCACGGCGAGGGCGACCAGGGTCAGCGGGAGCGACAGCCAGGCCATGATCACCAGGGAGATCAGGAAGAGCAGCAGGTTGCCGATGGTCATCGGCAGCATGAAGAGCAGGCCCTGTATCAGCTGGAGGTCGCTGGTGGCACGGCCGACCACCTGGCCGGTGGACAGCTCGTCCTGGCGTCGGCCGTCGAGGCGGGTGATCGTGCCGTACATCTCGGTCCGCAGGTCGTGCTGGACGTCGAGGGCGAGGCGGCCGCCGTAGTAGCGGCGGATGTAGGTGAAGGCGTAGACGAGCACGGCGGCACCGATCAGGGCGCCGGCCCAGGGGCCCATGGAGCGGCTGTGGCCGCCGATCACGTCGTCGATGATCACCTTGGTGATCAGCGGCACGACCGCCATGACGGCCATGCCCGCGAGGGAGGAGCCGAGGGACAGGAGCACGTCCTTCGGGTAGCGCCAGGCATAGCCCGCGAGCCTCCGCGCCCAGCCCTGTTTGTCCCCCTGCTGCGCAGCCACGCCGTGCCCTCCGTTAGTTCCGGTCTCCCGGAAGGCACCAACGCACAACGAAGCGGATTTCATCCCTCCGCAACAATCGGATGCGGATCGGCAGCTGGATCAGACGCGTACCCGCAGGTAGTGGAGCCGCGTCGTCTGTAGTGGCACCGCGGGAGGGGCAGGCGGCGACGTCAGTGACGTCGGTGACGAGGGTCTTCCTGATCAGGCGGACGCGTCGCCCTCGATGGCACCGGCGGACCCGGCGGCGGCCGGAAAGGCGGCCGCCGCCGGGCCGGCGGTGACGGTGGCGCGTGCGGTACGCAGGCACATGGGCGTCGCCGTAGGGCGGCCCGGTGACCCGCGGGAGACCGCCTCGTGAAGCGTCAGCCCTGCGGCGGCACCGCCACGTACGCCTCGCTGGGCGCGGTGGTGGGGGTGTAGCGCGTGACGGCGGAGGTCGTCGTCGTCGGCACCAGGTCCTTGTGGATGGCCTTGGCGACGTTCTGGATGGTGGTCACGCCGTAGTCCATGGTGCTGTTGTCCTGCGTCAGCACGGAGATCATGTAGTCGTGGCCGGCCCCGTTGAACGTGCCGAGGCTGTGCACCCGCCAGCCGTGCGTGGAGCGCTGCAGCCAGCCGTTCTTGACGTGCACGGCGACGGTGGAAGGCGCCCCCGCGGGCGTGCCCCAGCGCTGCGAGGAGATGACCTGGCCCATCAACTTCAGGATGTAGGCACGGGAGCTGTCGCTCAGCACGGTGTTCTTGGCGGTGATGAGCTTGAGCAGCTTCTGCTCGTCGGTGACGTTCTCCTGGGTCAGGCCCCAGTAGCCGTCCGCGCCCGGCGTGGTCTTCGTCATACCGGCGGCGGCCAGGAAGCCCTTGATCTTCGTCAGGCCCAGCTGCTTCCACAGCTTGCTGGTCGCGGTGTTGTCCGACTGCGTGATCATGGCCTTGGCGAGCGACTGCTCGGTGCTCGTCAGGTACCGGTTGTGCTTCTTCGCGTCCCACAGCAGCGTGGCGAGAACGGTGACCTTGACCGTGCTGGCCGAGTCGTAGGCGGTGGTGGCGCGCAGGGTGCAGGTGGTTTTGGTGGAACGGTCGTACAGGCCGACCGCGACGGTTCCCTTGCGGGTCGCGAGCGCCGCCGTGATGTCCTTCTTCAACTTGTCGGCCAGGCCCGCCTTGGCGGAGGTGCAGCTGACCGTGGGCGTCGTCGCGGCGGCCTGCGTGGCGACGGCGATGCCCGATATGAGCACCGCGGCGCCGGCGGCGGCCGCCAGCACTCTGGCACGTCTGGGTCTCCGGTGAGTCATACCCGTGTTGACTCACGTGTTCGCCCGAATGGTTGTACGTACGAACCTTGTCGTTGGGCAAAGCCTTTGCGGCCGTTGCCGAGCCCTGTGCGTTTTCACAGGAATCCGCCAGCTATGGCACAGCCCTCACCCACCCCCGCTGTGCACGATGCGCCCTGTGACATCTGCCACCGATCCCCACCCCCACACGACCGTGCCCCCTGACCAGCCGTCGCCGACCCCGCCGACAGCGCCCCCGGACGCGGCACCGCGCTGGTCGCTCCCCGCGCTGATCGCAATCATGATCCTGGCGGCGGTGCTCTACTCCTGGAACCTGTCCGGCTCCAGCCTCAACACCTTCTACAGCGGCGCCATCTGGGCCGGCACCAAGAGCTGGAAGGCCTGGTTCTTCGGCTCGCTGGACCCGGGCAACTTCCTCACCGTCGACAAACCGCCGTTCGCCCTCATGGTCATGGGCCTGTCCTGCCGCGTCTTCGGCTTCGGCACCTGGCAGATGATGGCACCGATGATCGTCGTGGCGCTGGCGACGATCTGGATCCTGCACTCCTCCGTGAAGCGGGTGTGGGGTCACGGCGCGGCGGCGGTCGCCGCGCTGGTGCTGGCACTGACCCCGATCACCGTCGCCATCAACCGCGACAACAACCCGGACACCCTGCTGGTGTTCCTCATGGTGTCGGGCTCGGCCCTCGCGCTGCGCGCCACCCGGGACGACAAGCTGCTGCCGCTGCTGGGCTCGGCGGCCTGCTTCGGCCTCGCCTTCAACACCAAGCTGCTGGCGGGCTACATCGCGTTGCCGGCCGTCTTCGCCATCTACCTGTACGCGTCGAAGGCCCCCTGGGTGAGGCGGATCGTCAACCTGCTGCTCGCCGCGGTCGTCCTGGCCGTCTTCAGCTTCTGGTGGGCGGTGGCCGTGTCACTGGTACCGGCCTCCGACCGGCCGTACATCGGCGGCTCCACGGACGGCAGCGCCTGGGACCTGATCATGGGTTACGACGGTCTGGGCCGCGTCTTCGGCGGCGAGGGCAACGGCGGAGGCGGCGGGGGCGGGGGCGGCTTCTCCGGCACCGCGGGCCTCGGCCGGATGTTCAACGACATCCTCGGCGGCCAGATCTCCTGGCTGCTGCCCTTCTCGGCGATCGCGCTGATCGGCGGCCTGGTCCTGTGCGGGCGCGCCCCGCGCACCGACCTCAAGCGGATGGCGCTGGTGCTGTGGGGCAGCTGGACGCTGCTGCACTACCTGATCTTCGCCACGGCCCAGGGCACCATGCACCCGTACTACACGACCGCGCTCGCCCCGGGCATCGCGGCGCTGTGCGGGGGCGGCGGTGTGATGCTGCTGCGCGCGTTCCGCGACGACAAGCGGTGGGCTTGGGTGCTGCCGGTGGCCCTCGGTGTCACGGGCGTCTGGGCGATCGTGCTGCTGCGCCGGGCCTCGGACTGGAACACCTGGCTGTGGCCGGTGATCGGGGTGGTGATGGCCGCGGCGATCGTGGGGCTGTTCGTCTTCCGCAACGGCGCCAAGGCGCGGCTGCTGGCGGCTTCCGTGGCCGCGGCGGTGGTCGCGGCGGTGGCCGGACCGGCCGCGTACGCCTGGTCGGTGCCGTCGGAATCGGGCGGCGGCGGCATGGGCGGTACGAACCCCACCGCCGGCCCCTCGACGGGCAGCGGCTTCGGCGGCGGGCCGGGCGGCGGCACCCGGGGTGGCAACGGCGGCCCCGGCAACGGCGAGCTGCCGGGCGGCGCCCAGCAGGGCGGCCAGAACGGCCAGGCGAGCGGCGGCTTCCCGGGCGGTGGCGAGATGACGCCGGGCGGCGGGAACGGCGAACTGCCGGGCGCCCCGGGCGGCCAGAACGGCCAGGCTCCCGGCGGAACCGGCGAGATGGGCGGCACGCCCCCGGGCGGCACCGGCACCGGCACCGGCACCGGCGGACAGCCCGGCGGGAACGGCGGCGTGGGCGGCGGCCCCGGCGGCGGCATGGGCGGAGCCGACAGCGAGCTGATCTCGTACCTGAAGAAGCACCAGGACGGCGCCAAGTGGCTGCTGGCGGTGTCCAACTCGCAGAGCGCCGCCCAGATCGAGCTGAGCAGCAAGGTGCCCGTCATCTCCATGTGGGGCTTCACCGGCAGCGACAACGCGATGACCGTCGCCAAGCTCAAGGAGCTGGTGAAGAAGGGCCAACTGCACTACATCCAGCTCGGCGGCGGCATGGGCGGCGGCCCCGGCGGGGGCAGCAGCCTCAGCTCCGAGGTGACGTCGTGGGTGAAGAAGCACGGGACGGCGGTGAAGGAGAGCGCGTACAGCAAGAACACGACGTCGAACTCCTCGGCCTCGAAGTCCTCGAAGTCCTCGAAGTCCTCGTCCTCCAAGTCCTCCTCGAACTCCTCCTCGCAGAGCAACCAGTCGACCGTCTACCGCCTGGACCCGTCGGACGTCGGCTGACCGCGACGCGGCTCCACCACTGAGCGGCCCCTGACCACCTCCCCCGGTCAGGGGCCGTTCGGCGTGCCAAATCGCCTACAGACCAACCGACTTGCCGGTACTCGTCACCCAATCGAAATTCAACGTTCACCCAGTTGACTGCATGTTCATGTCACTCTCCGTCTGCCGCCTCCATTCAACCCGCGTAGAACGGACCCCACATGATGCTGGCGACACGCATGCGCCGCTGGAAGTCGGTGGCGCTGACCACCGCGGCCGTACTGGCCGGACTCACCGCCCCCACCCTGACCGCGACCCCGGCCCAGGCGACGACGACCTCGTACGACTCGACGTACTACAAGAACGCGGTCGGCAAGACGGGCACGAGTCTGAAGTCCGCCCTGCACACGATCATCAGCAGCCAGTCCAAGCTGTCCTACTCGCAGTTGTGGGACGCGCTGAAGGTCACCGACCAGGACCCGAACAACAGTAGCAACGTGATCCTGCTGTACTCGGGCATCTCGCGCAGCAAGTCCCTCAACGGCGGCAGCAGCGGCGACTGGAACCGTGAGCACGTGTGGGCGATCTCCCACGGCGACCTCACGACCTCGACCGGTCCCGGCACCGACCTGCACCACATCCGCCCCGAGGACGTGGCGGTCAACGCCAAGCGCGGCAACCTCGACTTCGACGAGGGCGGCTCCACCTTCACCAACAGCGGCGGCAGCAAGGTCGACTCGGACTCCTTCGAGCCGCGCGACGCCGTCAAGGGTGACGTGGCCCGCATGATCCTCTACATGGCCGTCCGCTACGAGGGCGACGACGGCTTCGCCGACCTGGAGCCCGACGACAAGGTCAGCAACGGCAGCAACCCCTACATCGGCAAGCTGTCGATCCTGAAGAAGTGGAACGACGAGGACCCGCCGGACTCCTTCGAGGAGAACCGCAACCAGGTCATCTACGACTCCTACCAGCACAACCGCAACCCGTTCATCGACCACCCGGAGTGGGTGGACGCGATCTGGTAGGCCGGTCGTACTGGTTCTACTACTTCGCTCACACAGGTGAAGTCGATCTTGGGCTCGGGCGTGTCCGAGTGACCACCCAGGAGCATGGGGGACACCCCGGCGGAACTGCCGGGATGTCCCCAACTCCCTTTTCCGGAGAGTCCTGTGAAGCTTCGCACCTGGTCCCTCGCCGCCGCCCTCACGCTGACCGCACTCGCCGTCCCCGCGCAGAGCGCCTCCGCACACGCGGCCGTCGCACCCGCCTGCCCCGACGGCTCGGTCTGCTTCTGGAGCGGTGAGGGCTTCGGCGGCGAATACTGGGAGTGGACGGCACGCAGCGGTTACCGCGACATGCCGCCCAATCTCCACGACAACGTCGGCTCCTTCGTCGCGAGCACCCGCGCCTGCTTCATCAACTGGTCCCCGGTCGAGAAGCGGGACGTGTTCAACGGCGACTGGCGCTCCCAGTACTACGGCGACTTCGGCGGCCGTATCGACGGAGTGGGGCCGGGCGCCTGCTGATACGGCGCCCGTTCAGCCCAGGTGTGTCGGCGCGAACATCCGCAGCAACGCCGGGAGTACGACGACCGACGGTCCCGGTGACGCCAGCGCCTTCGCCAGGTCGGTCTCCAGGGTCTCGGGGGTCGTACGGACCCCCGGGACGCCGAAGGACTCCGCGAGGGCCACATAGTCGGGGCGGGTCAGTTCCGTCGCCGCCGCCGTCGCCTCACCGAAGGCGTCGGTCATGTACTCACGCAGGATGCCGTAGCCGCCGTCGTCGACGATCAGCCAGGTGACCGGCAGGTCGTGCTGCCTCGCCGTCGCCAGCTCGGCGATCGAGTACAGCGCGCCGCCGTCGCCCGACACCGCCAGCACGGGGCGGGTCGGGTCGGCGGCGGCCGCACCCAGCGCCGCCGGGAAGCCGTAGCCGAGGCCGCCGGCGCCCTGGGCGGAGTGCATCAGATTCGTGCCCCGCGGGTCGAAGGCCGACCACGCCCAGTACGCCAGGATCGTCATGTCCCAGAAGGACGGGGAGTCGGCGGGCAGGGCCCTGCGCACCGACGCCAGCACGGCCTGCTCCAGGGTGAGTTCCTGGGACGCGATGCGGTCCGACACCCGGGAGAGCAGGTCCCGTACCCGCTCGGGAGCCGAGAGGTCCGTGCGCTCCTCCACCGTCTCCAGCAGGGCCTGGAGCGCCAGGCGGGCGTCCGCGTGGATGCCCAGGGCCGGGTGGTTGGCCTCCAGCTTGCCGAGGTCCGCCTCGATCTGCACGATCCGGCCGCGGGGCTTGAACGTGTGGTAGTTGGAGGACAGTTCGCCGAGGCCCGAGCCCACCACCAGGAGTACGTCCGCGTCCTCCAGGAAGTCCGTCGTGTGACGGTCCTCCAGCCAGGACTGCAGGGACAGGGGGTGCGTCCAGGGGAAGGCCCCCTTGCCGCCGAAGGTGGTGACGACAGGGGCGTCGAGCTTCTCGGCCAGCTGGCTCAGCTTGCCGGAGGCGTCCGCCCGTACCACTCCCCCGCCCGCGATGATCGCCGGACGGGCGGCACGCGACAGCAGGTCGGCGGCCACGGCGGTCAGTTCGGGGCGCGGGGCGAGCTCGTCCGGAGTCGCGTCGACCCCTGTCACCACCGGCAGCGAGGTCTCCGCCAGCAGCACGTCCTGCGGGATCTCCACCCACACCGGCCCGTGCGGGACCGTCAGCGCCGACTTCCAGGCCGCCGCGACGGCGGACGGGATCTGGGACTGGCTGCGGACCGTGTGGACCGACTTGACCACGCCCCGGAACGAGGCCGCCTGGTCCGGGAGTTCGTGCAGATAGCCGTGCCGGCCGCCGCCCAGCCCCGCGGCGGGTATCTGGCTGCTGATGGCCAGGACGGGGGCGCTGGCCGCCGCCGCCTCCTGGAGCGCGGCCAGGGAGGTGAGGGCTCCCGGGCCGGTCGACACCAGCAGCGGCGCCGCCTCGCCGGTGATCCGGCCGTACGCGTCCGCCGCGAAGCCCGCGTTGTTCTCCACGCGCAGGCCCACATAGCGCAGGTCCGAGCGGCGCAGGGCGTCGAACATGCCGAGGGCATGCTGGCCGGGCAGGCCGAACACGGTCGTCGTGCCCAGCCCGGCCAGGGTCTCCACGACCAGGTCTCCGCCGTTGCGGCCGGGGGGCGGGTTCAGCGCTGCCGCCTGCTGCGCGGGCGTCGGGCGGAGCACCAGGTCGTGGTCGTGGGTCACTTGGTCTCGGTCTCCTCGGGAATCAGGAGGTGCGGGCCGCCGCGATCTGACGGCTCATGATGGTGGTCAGTTCGTACGCCGTGTGGGAGGCCGCCACCGACGTGATCTCCGCGTGGTCGTACGCGGGGGCCACCTCGACGACGTCCGCCGACACCAGGTTGCACGATGCCAGCCCGCGCAGGATCTCCAGGAGCTCGCGGGAGGTCATGCCGCCGGCCTCCGGGGTGCCGGTGCCGGGCGCGTGCGCCGGGTCGAGGCAGTCGATGTCGATGGAGATGTACAGCGGGCGGTCGCCGATGCGCTGGCGCAGCTGGTCGGCGACCTCGTCGGCGCCGCGGCGGTAGATGTCCGCCGAGGTGACGATGCCGAAGCCCATCTTCTCGTCGTCGGTCAGGTCCTGCTTGCCGTACAGCGGGCCGCGGGTGCCGACGTGGGAGAGCGCCTCGGTGTCGAGGATGCCCTCCTCGACCGCGCGGCGGAACGGGGTGCCGTGCGTGTACTCGGCGCCGAAGTAGGTGTCCCAGGTGTCGAGGTGGGCGTCGAAGTGGAGCAGGGCGACCGGACCGTGCTTCTTCGCGACCGAACGCAGCAGCGGGAGGGCGATGGTGTGGTCGCCGCCGAGGGTCATCAGGCGGGCACCGGTGCCGAGCAGCTCGTCCGCCGCCGCCTCGATGGTCTCCACGGCCTCGTTGATGTTGAACGGGTTCACGGCGATGTCGCCGCCGTCCGCGACCTGGGCGAGGGCGAAGGGGGAGGCGTCCTGCGCCGGGTTGTAGGGGCGCAGCAGCCGGGACGCCTCGCGGATCGCGTTGCCGCCGAAGCGCGCACCCGGCCGGTACGAGACGCCGGAGTCGAACGGCACGCCCACGACGGCGACGTCTGCGGTGCCGACCTCGTCGAGGCGGGGCAGCCGGGCGAAGGTCGCGGGACCGGCATACCGCGGGACGCGGGAGGAGTCGACAGGGCCGCGGGGCGTCTCGTTGCTGCTCATTGCTGAATGCCTTCTTTCCTGCACTTCGTCGCGCAATGTACTGCTTTTCATACGACTCTACTGGCGGGTGACAGGCATCGACGGTAGGTGGCCGGAAGGCGGCTGCGAAGTGTACGTTTCATCCATTAGAACGGGGCAGCATAGAGGGAACGCACACCATGCCGGAAACGCCCGCGCCAGCGGTCCCGCCCACCCCACCGGTCCCACTGGCAGCGCTGCTGGCCCGCGAGGACCTGGCCCTGCGCCAGATCGCGGGACCCTCCGAACCCGCCGTCGTGATCCACTGGGCGCACGTCTCGGAGATGGCCGACCCGTACCCGTACCTGCTGGGCGGCGAGCTGCTGCTGACGGCGGGGGTCCACATCCCGGAGGCGGCGGGCTCCGGCAGATACTTCGACGACTACGTCTCCCGGATCGTGGCGGCGGGCGGCGCGGCCCTCGGCTTCGGCCTGGCCCCTGTCCACGACACGGTCCCGCCCGCCCTGGTGGCGGCGTGCGACGCCCACGGGCTCCCCCTCCTGGAGGTCCCTCCGCAGACCACCTTCTCGGGCGTGGCCCGTGCGGTCTGGCAGCTGATGGCCCAGGCCCGCCTGGCCGAACTCCGCCGCGTGACGGAGGCCCAGCAGAGCCTCGCGGCCGCCGCCTCCCGTCCCGACCCGGTCCCCTCGGTCCTGCGCCAGCTGGCTCAGCGGCTCGGCGGCTGGGCGGTGCTGTACGGGCCGGACGGAACCCGGATCGCAGCGGCGGGCCGGGGCCCCGAGGACGAGGTGCGGGAGGCACTGGCGGGGCTGGCAGGGCTGGCGGAGGTGGTACGGCCGATCCGGGCCCATGCACCCACCTCTGCGGCCGACACCGCCGCGGGCACCCACCTCGCGGCCTACGCCCTCGGCACCGGGCAGGGTTTCGTCCTCGGTGTCGCCGCCCCCCACCGCGAACCCGGTGACCACACCATCGCCTCCGTCGCCGCCGTCCTGCTCTCCCTGCTGACCGGGGAGCACCAGAGCGGGGCCGGTGCCGCACGGTCCTCGGCGCTCGTGCGGTTGCTGCTCGGGGCGCCGCCCGAGGACGTGGCCCCGCTGGTGGGGGGCGAGCGGTGGGTCGTCGTGCACGCGCGGCCGGACGCGCAGGTGCCGGACGCGGTGGCCGCCTCCGCGCTGGGCGCCGCCCTGGGGTCGGCGCTGGTCGACCTCGCGTGCGACGTCGTACGGGTCCTCGTGCCGACCGACCGCGTACCGGCCCCGCAGCCCGGCTGGACCCTCGGTGTCAGTGCCGCCGTCGCCCCGCACGAGTGGCCGTCCGCAGACACCCAGGCGGCCCGCGCCCTGGCCCGCGCCCGCGCCACCCGCACCGCACTGGTCCGGCACGGCGCCCGGCCCGGACTCGACGACCTGGTCCCGGGCGAGGAGGCTCAGGCGCACGCCCGTGCCGTGCTCGCCCCGGTCGCCGCCAACACCGCGCTCACCGACACCCTGCGCACCTGGCTTTCCCTGCACGGCAGTTGGGACCGCACCGCGGTGGCGCTGGCAGTGCACCGCAACACCGTGCGCCAGCGGATCGCCCGGTGTGCCACGCTCCTCGACGCGGACCTCGACGATCCCGATGTGCGCATGGAGCTCTGGTTCGCGCTGAAACACCTGTGAGTGACCCACGTCCCAGCGTGCGCCATGCAGGGAAATCGCACAGCCCGCTGCCTCACAATGGGAGGCATGCCGATACCCGGGACACCCAGCCGCGCCGAGCTTGTCGACCACCTCGTGAAGACCCGTATCGCGGGTGACGTCGCCACTCCCCGCGAGAACAACCTGAACCACTACCGCAGGCTGGCGAACGGCGACCGCAACTTCTGGCTGGGGCTGGAACTCGGGGACCGCTGGCGGGACGAGCAGGACGTGCTCGCGGTGATGGCGGAGCGGGTCGGGGTGAACGACGACGCCGAGTACCGGTACGGACAGGACACCATCGACCCCGAGTTGACCGTCGACGCCTTGGACCGGCTGGCCGGACGGCTGCGCAAGGCGGCCGAGGGGCAGCAGCGGGTGCTGTTCGCCACCGGCCACCCGGGCGGCCTGCTGGACGTGCACCGGGCCACGGCCGCCGCGTTGCGCGCCGCCGGCTGCGAGATCGTGGTCATCCCGGACGGGTTGCAGACGGAGGAGGGTTACGTCATGCAGTTCGCGGACGTGGCGGTCCTCGAACACGGGGCCACGCTGTGGCACACCCACTCGGGCCAGCCGATGCGGGCCATTCTCACGGGACTTGAGCGCGAAGGACGCCCGCTGCCGGACCTGGTCGTCGCCGACCACGGCTGGGCCGGGTACGCCGGTCAGGCGGGCCTCGACTCCGTCGGTTACGCCGACTGCAACGACCCGGCCCTGTTCCTCGCCGAGTCGGAGGGCACCCTGCAGGTGGCGGTGCCGCTCGACGACCATGTGACCAGCCCGCGGCACTACGACCCGCTGACGGCGTATCTGCTCTCGGAAGCGGGCCTGACACAAGGCGGTTGACGATCGTTCACGGCACGGGTGCCGTGAACCAAAGCGACGTGCGGCCCCGTTGACGGGGCCGCACGTCGTCCTTTCCGTGCGTTCGGATCTGTGGTCTCGGTGGGCTCAGTGGCCGCCGCCACCGCCGCCGCCACCGTGGCCGCCGCCACCGCCGCCGCCGTGGCCACCGCCACCGCCGCCGCCGTGGCCACCGCCACCGCCACCACCGTGGCCGCCACCGCCGTAACCGCCACCACCGTGGCCGCCACCGCCGTAACCGCCGCCGCCATGGCCGCCGTAACCGCCGCCGTAACCGCCACCACCGTGGTCGCCGCCATAGCCGCCGCCACCGTGGCCACCGCCATAACCACCGCCGCCGTGGCCACCGCCGTAACCACCGCCGCCGTGGCCACCGCCACCGCCGCCATGGCCGCCGCCGCCACCGCCACCATGGTCACCGAAGCTGCTGCTGTAGCCGCTGTGACTGTTGGACGGTGCGGCCGCTGCCGTGCCCGCCGCGCCGATCGCGACGCCACCGGCCATCAGCAGACCGGCAGCAGACGCCGCGAATACACGCTTTGCGCGTTGTGCTCGCATGAGAAGTACCTTCCGTTCCATCGCCTCGCGATTCCCACAGGGATTGCGCGAGGTTGATGGCCGCCGCCGCAAGAAGGAGATGTGCGGCGCGGTCTCAGGTGTCACCGCGTATTCAGGAGAGACACGCACTCGACCGCCGACGCCTGCAGGCCGTCCGCGCAGGCTTGCGCGAGTGGCTTGCGGCTCTGGCCCCGCGGTATCGGAACCGGGTCGGCCCGTCGTGCCGTATTGTGCGGCTTTCAACCAACTAGTCTAGTCCCGCATTCTCGAGTCGGCATCTCGGCAGCCTCACCAGACCCGGGCGAAACAGCCTCTTACCTATTTCTCACGCGGGACCCGGACGACGCCCTCCTGGATCACCGAGATGGCGAGCCGCCCGTCCTGGGTGTAGATGCGGGCCTGTCCGAGCCCTCGGCCGCCGTGCGCGGACGGGGACTCCTGGTCGTACAGCAGCCATTCGTCGGCGCGGAACGGACGGTGGAACCACATCGCGTGGTCCAGCGAGGCCCCGACGACATCGCCGACGGCCCAGCCGCCGCGACCGTGCGCGAGCAGCACCGAGTCGAGCAGCGTCATGTCGGAGACGTACGTGGCGAGTACGACGTGCAGCAGGGGGTCGTCGGCGAGCTTGCCGTTGGTGCGGAACCACACCTGGGAGTGCGGCTCGCGCGGCTCGCCGAACTTCCCGTACGGCGGCTCGTCGACATAGCGCAGGTCGACCGCCTCGCGCGCCTCGAGGAACCTCTCCACGATCGTGCGGTCGAGGTGGTCGTAGTCGCGCAGCCGCTCCTGGGAGGTGGGCAGCGTCTCCGGGTCGGGCGCGGGCGGCATGGGGGCCTGATGGTCGAGGCCGTCCTCGTCCGTCTGGAAGGACGCGGACAGGGTGAAGATCGGCCTGCCGTGCTGGATGGCGACCACCCGGCGGGTGGTGAAGGAGCGGCCGTCGCGGATGCGTTCGACGTTGTAGACGATGGGCGCGCCCGGGTCGCCGATGCGCAGGAAGTACGCGTGCAGCGAGTGGGCGGGCCGTTCGGCCGGGACCGTGCGCCCGGCCGCGACGAGCGCCTGGGCCGCGACCTGTCCGCCGAAGACGCGCGGGACGACGGCGGACCGGGACTGGCCGCGGAAGATGTTCTCCTCGATCTGCTCGAGGTCGAGCAGATCGAGGAGCTCCTGGAGTGCCTGGCTCATGGCGTTTAGTTGTACCGGCCAGTGATTGCGTGGACCTTACAGACCCATGTCCTTCGCGATGATCGTCTTCATGATCTCGCTGGTCCCGCCGTAGATGCGGTTCACGCGGTTGTCCGCGTACAGGCGGGCGATGGGGTACTCGTTCATGAAGCCGTAGCCGCCGTGCAGCTGAAGGCAGCGGTCGATCACGCGGTGGGCGACCTCGGTGGCGAACAGCTTGGCGCTGGCAGCCTCGGCAGGGGTCAGCTCACCGGCGTCGAGGGCCTCCGTGGCACGGTCGACGACGGCCTCGGCCGCGTCCACCTCGGCCTGGCAGGAGGCCAGCTCGAACTTGGTGTTCTGGAAGGCGGCGACGGGCTGGCCGAAGACGACGCGGTCCTGGACGTACTGCTTGGCGAACCGGACGGCGGCCTTGGCCTGCGCGTAGGCGCCGAAGGCGATGCCCCAGCGCTCGGAGGCCAGGTTGTGGCCGAGGTAGTAGAAGCCCTTGTTCTCCTCGCCGAGGAGGTCCTCGACCGGGACCTTGACGTCGACGAACGCCAGCTCGGCGGTGTCGGAGGTCTTCAGGCCGAGCTTGTCGAGCTTGCGGCCGACGGAGTAGCCCTCGGCCTTGGTGTCCACGACGAAGAGGGAGATGCCGTGACGGCGGTCCTCGGCGGTGGGCGCGGCGGTGCGGGCGCAGACGATCATGCGGTCGGCGTGCACGCCACCGGTGATGAAGGTCTTGGCGCCGTTGAGGACGTAGTGCGTGCCGTCCTCGGAGAGCTTGGCGGTGGTCTTCATGCCCGCGAGGTCGGAGCCGGTGCCCGGCTCCGTCATCGCGATGGCCCACATCTCCTCGCCGGAGGCGAACTTCGGCAGGTAGCGCTTCTTCTGCTCGTCGGTGGCGAGCAGCTTGATGTACGGCAGGCCGAGCAGCACGTGCACGCCGGAGCCGCCGAAGGTGATGCCGGCGCGGGCGGTCTCCTCGTACAGGACGGCCTCGAACTTGTACGAGTCGATGCCGGCGCCGCCGTACTCCTCGTCGACGCGTATGCCGAAGACGCCGAGCTCGCCGAGCTTGTAGTAGAAGTCGCGCGGCGCCTGGCCGGCCGCGAACCACTCGTCGTAGACGGGCACGACCTCGGCCTCGATGAAGGCGCGGATGGTCTCCCGGAACGCCTCGTGATCCTCGTTGAACAGCGTACGGCGCACTCCGCCACCTCCACGTACTTCGGTCATGTCTAAGCGCTTGCTCAGATGTCAAGATACCGGCGAGTACGCGCAGGCGTCCAGGGTGACCTTGCCCACCCCGTCCCGCTCAGCCCTCGGTCTCCCCCGCCGCCGCGAACGCCCCCCGTGCCATCCGGTGCAGCAGAGCCGCCGTGGCGCCGCGCCCGGGCAGCGTCCCCGCCCGCCCCAGGTGGGGCGTGGAGTTGAGCAGGCCGAAGACCGAGTGGACCGCCGAGCGCGCCATGGGCTCGGTCAGCGCCGGATACACCTCGCGGACCACCTCCACCCACAGCTCGACGTACTGCCGCTGCAGCTGCCGCACCAGCTTGCGGTCGCTGTCCCGGAGGCGGTCCAGCTCACGGTCGTGCAGGGTGATCAGAGGGCGGTCGTCCAGAGCGAAGTCGATGTGGCCCTCGATGAGCGAGTCCAGCACCTCCGAGGCACCGGTCTGCCGGTCGACCTCCGCCAGGCGCCGCTTGGCTCCCGTCAGCAGCTGACCGCTGATCCCGACCAGCAGCTCCGCGAGCATCGCGTCCTTGCCCGCGAAGTGCCGGTACAGACCGGGGCCGCTGATGCCGACCGCGGCGCCTATCTCGTCGACTCCGACGCCATGGAAGCCGCGCTCGGCGAAGAGCCGAGCGGCCTCCTTGAGGATCTGTTCGCGGCGGGTGGGGGCGTCGGTTCTGGTGACCATGAAAGCAATTCTAGACAGGGAGGTTAGCGGTCGTTAACCTGAAGGAAATGGTTAACGCTCATTAACAGTCGATCGCTGGGTGAGGGGACCGCAGGATGCAAGAGGCACCGGAGCTGACGAGCGCGGCAGATCCCGCGTCGGAGGCCTGGAGGGCCAACGAGGAAGCCCACCTCGCACTCGTCGGGGAGCTGCGCGGCAAACTGGCCGCGGCGGCGCTCGGCGGTGGCGAGAAGGCGCGTGCCCGGCACACCGCGCGCGGCAAGCTGCTGCCGCGGGACCGCGTGGACACGCTGCTGGACCCGGGCTCGCCCTTCCTGGAGCTGGCGCCGCTCGCGGCCGACGGGATGTACGACGGGCAGGCCCCCGCGGCGGGCGTCATCGCCGGGATCGGGCGCGTCAGCGGCCGGGACTGCGTGGTCGTCGCCAACGACGCCACCGTCAAGGGCGGGACGTACTACCCGATGACGGTGAAGAAGCACCTGCGCGCCCAGGAGGTGGCCCTGGAGAACCGCCTCCCGTGTGTCTACCTCGTCGACTCCGGCGGCGCCTTCCTGCCCATGCAGGACGAGGTGTTCCCGGACCGCGAGCACTTCGGGCGGATCTTCTACAACCAGGCCCGGATGTCCGGCGCGGGCATCCCCCAGATCGCCGCCGTCCTCGGGTCGTGCACCGCCGGTGGCGCGTACGTCCCGGCGATGAGCGACGAGGCCGTGATCGTCCGCAACCAGGGGACGATCTTCCTGGGCGGGCCCCCGCTGGTGAAGGCCGCCACCGGTGAGGTCGTGACCGCCGAGGAGCTGGGCGGCGGCGAGGTCCACTCCCGGATCTCCGGCGTCACCGACCACCTCGCCGAGGACGACGCGCACGCGCTGCGGATCGTGCGCAACATCGTCGCCACGCTTCCCGCGCGCGGGGCGCTCCCCTGGGAGGTCACCACGGCGGTCGAGCCCAAGGCCGACCCTTACGGGCTGTACGGCGCGGTGCCGGTCGACTCCCGCACCCCCTACGACGTACGCGAGATCATCGCGCGCGTGGTCGACGGCTCCCGTTTCGCGGA
This sequence comes from Streptomyces sp. NPDC086549, assembly GCF_044746205.1. Taxonomy (NCBI): domain Bacteria; kingdom Bacillati; phylum Actinomycetota; class Actinomycetes; order Kitasatosporales; family Streptomycetaceae; genus Streptomyces; species Streptomyces sp. NPDC086549. Next base: position 1,187,872 of record NZ_JBIVBS010000001.1, read on the forward strand.
GTTCAAGTCCGAGTTCGGACAGACCCTGGTCACCGGGTTCGCCCGGATCCACGGCCACCCGGTCGGGATCGTCGCCAACAACGGCATCCTGTTCTCCGAGTCCGCCCAGAAGGGCGCCCACTTCATCGAGCTGTGCGACCAGCGCGGCATCCCGCTGGTGTTCCTGCAGAACATCTCCGGCTTCATGGTCGGCAAGGACTACGAGGCCGGCGGCATCGCCAAGCACGGCGCCAAGATGGTGACGGCCGTCGCCTGCACGCGCGTGCCGAAGCTGACGGTCGTGGTCGGCGGCTCGTACGGCGCCGGGAACTATTCGATGTGCGGCCGGGCCTACTCCCCCCGCTTCATGTGGATGTGGCCCAACGCCAAGATCTCCGTCATGGGCGGCGAGCAGGCCGCCTCCGTCCTCGCGACCGTCAAGCGGGACCAGCTGGAGGCCCGGGGCGAGCAGTGGCCCGCGCAGGACGAGGAGGCCTTCAAGGCCCCCATCCGCGCGCAGTACGAGCGCCAGGGCAGTGCCTACTACGCCACGGCCCGGCTCTGGGACGACGGCGTCATCGACCCGCTGGAGACCCGTCAGGTGCTGGGCCTCGCTCTGACCGCCTGTGCCAACGCGCCCCTGGGTGACCCCCAGTTCGGCGTCTTCCGGATGTGAGGAGGGGACCCATGTTCGACACAGTGCTCGTCGCCAACCGCGGCGAGATCGCCGTGCGCGTCATCCGCACGCTGCGCTCCCTGGGCGTGCGCTCGGTGGCCGTCTTCTCCGACGCCGACGCCGACGCACGGCACGTGCGGGAGGCCGACACGGCGGTACGGATCGGACCGGCGCCCGCGGCCGAGAGCTATCTGTCGGTGGAGCGGCTCCTGGAGGCCGCCGCCCGCACCGGTGCGCAGGCCGTCCACCCCGGGTACGGCTTCCTCGCCGAGAACGCCGCCTTCGCGCGCGCGTGCGCCGAGGCGGGGCTGGTCTTCATCGGGCCGCCGGCGGACGCGATCTCCCTGATGGGCGACAAGATCCGGGCCAAGGAGACGGTGCGGGCGGCCGGGGTGCCGGTCGTCCCCGGTTCCAGCGGGAGCGGGCTGACCGATGCCCAGCTCGCCGATGCCGCCCGCGAGATCGGCGTACCGGTGCTGCTGAAGCCGTCGGCGGGCGGTGGCGGCAAGGGCATGCGTCTGGTGCGCGAGCTGTCCGTGCTGGAGGAGGAGATCGCCGCCGCCCGCCGGGAGGCCCGCGCCTCCTTCGGCGACGACACGCTCCTCGTCGAGCGCTGGGTGGACCGCCCCCGGCACATCGAGATCCAGGTCCTGGCCGACGGCCACGGCAACGTCGTCCACCTCGCCGAGCGCGAGTGCTCTCTCCAGCGCCGCCACCAGAAGATCATCGAGGAGGCGCCGAGCGTGCTCCTCGACGAGGGGACCCGGGCGGCGATGGGCGAGGCCGCGGTGCAGGCGGCCCGGTCGTGCGGGTACCGGGGCGCGGGCACGGTGGAGTTCATCGTCCCCGGTGGGGATCCGAACTCGTACTACTTCATGGAGATGAACACCCGTCTCCAGGTGGAGCACCCGGTCACGGAACTGGTCGTGTCCATTGATCCGGCTGACGCCGGGGGTGGCCTCGACCTGGTGGAGTGGCAGCTGCGGGTGGCGGCGGGCGAACGGCTGCCGTTCGCGCAGGAGGACGTCAAGCTGACCGGGCACGCGGTCGAGGCCCGGATCTGCGCCGAGGACCCCGCGCGCGGGTTCCTGCCGTCCGGCGGCACGGTGCTGCTTCTCGACGAACCCCAGGGCGACGGCATCCGCACGGACTCCGGGCTCAGCGAGGGCACCGAGGTCGGCAGCCTGTACGACCCGATGCTGTCCAAGGTGATCGCGTACGGCCCGGACCGGGAGACCGCGCTGCGCAGGCTCCGGGCGGCGCTGGCGGAGACGGTCACGCTGGGCGTGCAGACCAACGCGGGCTTCCTGCGGCGGCTCCTCGCCCATCCGGCGGTCGTAGCGGGCGAGCTGGACACCGGGCTGGTGGAGCGGGTGGTGGACGAGCTCGTCACCACGGACGTGCCGGACGAGGTGTACGAGGCCGCGGCGGCCCTACGCCTGGAGGAACTGCGTCCGAAGGGCGACGGCTGGACCGACCCCTTCTCGGTGCCGAGCGGCTGGCGCCTCGGCGGCACCCCGAAGCCGGTCGGCTTCCACCTGCGGGTGCAGGACCCGGTGGAGTACGTCCCGCGCGGCACCCACACCGTCACCGCGGACTCGGTCGCCGTCACCCTCGATGGCATCCGCCACACCTTCCACCGCGCCGCCGACTGGATCGGCCGCGACGGCGAGGCCTGGCATGTGCGCGACCACGACCCGGTGGCCGCGTCCCTCACCCGGACCGGGCACGCGGGCGCCGACTCGCTCACCGCGCCCATGCCGGGCACGGTCACGGTCGTGAAGGTGGCCGTCGGCGACGAAGTGGCGGCCGGACAGAGCCTGTTGGTCGTCGAGGCGATGAAGATGGAGCACGTCATCTCCGCCCCGCACGCGGGCACGGTCGCCGAACTGGACGTGAAGCCCGGCACGACGGTCGCCATGGACCAGGTGCTGGCGGTCATCACACCGCACGAGGAAGAAGGAGCGGCGGAGTCATGACAGCCGACGGACTGCCCATGGTCGTACCGGCCTCGGACCTGCCCCAGCGGGTGCGGATCCACGAGGTGGGCGCCCGTGACGGCCTGCAGAACGAGAAGATGGCCGTACCGACGGAGATCAAGGCGGAGTTCATCCGCCGCCTGGCCGACGCGGGCCTGACGACCATCGAGGCGACGAGCTTCGTGCACCCCAAGTGGGTGCCCCAACTGGCCGACGCGGAGCAGCTGTTCCCGCTCGTCCAGGAGCTGAAGGGCGTGCACCTTCCGGTCCTCGTGCCCAACCAGCGCGGGCTCGACCGCGCGCTGGCCCTGGGGGCGGGCCGGGTGGCCGTCTTCGCCAGCGCGACCGAGTCCTTCGCCAAGGCCAACCTCAACCGGACGGTGGACGAGTCGCTCGGCGTCTTCGCGCCGGTGGTGGCCCACGCGAAGGAGACGGGCGCCCACGTGCGCGGCTATGTCTCGATGTGCTTCGGCGACCCCTGGGAGGGCGCGGTCCCCATCCACCAGGTGGTGCGCGTCTGCAAGGCGCTGATGGACATGGGCTGCGACGAGCTGAGCCTGGGCGACACGATCGGGGTCGCGACCCCGGGCCACGTCCTCGAACTCCTCTCCGTGCTCAACGAGGAGGGTGTGCCGACCAACGTCATCGGCGTGCACTTCCACGACACCTACGGCCAGGCACTGGCCAACACCTACGCGGCACTGGAACACGGGGTCACGACCATCGACGCCTCCGCCGGAGGCCTCGGCGGCTGCCCCTACGCCAAGTCCGCCACCGGCAACCTCGCCACCGAAGACCTCGTGTGGATGCTGCAGGGCCTCGGCATCGACACCGGGGTCGACCTCGGCCGCCTCGTCGCCACCAGCGTGTGGATGGCCGCCCACCTGGGCCGACCCAGCCCGTCCCGTACCGTCCGCGCCCTCTCCCACAAGGACCAGTGATCAGCATGGACCACCGCCTCTCCCCCGAACTGGAGGAACTCCGCCGCACGGTGGAGGAGTTCGCGCACGACGTCGTGGCGCCGAAGATCGGCGACTTCTACGAGCGGCACGAGTTCCCGTACGAGATCGTCCGCGAGATGGGCCGCATGGGCCTGTTCGGGCTGCCGTTCCCGGAGGAGCACGGCGGCATGGGCGGCGACTATCTGGCCCTCGGCATCGCCCTGGAGGAACTGGCGCGGGTCGACTCGTCCGTGGCCATCACCCTGGAGGCCGGTGTCTCCCTGGGCGCGATGCCGATCCATCTCTTCGGCACGGAGGAGCAGAAGCGCGAGTGGCTGCCCCGGCTGTGCGCCGGGGAGATCCTCGGCGCGTTCGGCCTGACGGAGCCGGACGGGGGCAGCGACGCCGGGGCCACCCGCACCACGGCCCGCCTGGACCCGGAGACGAACGAGTGGGTGATCAACGGCACGAAGTGCTTCATCACCAACTCGGGCACGGACATCACAGGTCTGGTGACGGTCACGGCGGTCACCGGCCGCAAGCCGGACGGCAAGCCGCGGATCTCCGCGATCATCGTGCCGTCGGGCACCCCCGGCTTCACGGTCGCCGCCCCCTACTCGAAGGTCGGCTGGAACGCCTCCGACACCCGCGAACTGTCCTTCCAGGACGTCCGCGTGCCCGCCGCCAACCTGCTCGGCGAGGAGGGCCGGGGCTACGCGCAGTTCCTGCGCATCCTCGACGAGGGCCGTATCGCCATCGCGGCGCTCGCGACCGGCCTGGCCCAGGGCTGTGTGGACGAGTCGGTGAAGTACGCCAAGGAACGCCAGGCGTTCGGCCGTCCCATCGGCGCCAACCAGGCCATCCAGTTCAAGATCGCGGACATGGAGATGAAGGCCCACACGGCCCGCCTCGCCTGGCGCGACGCGGCCAGCCGGCTGGTGGCGGGCGAACCCTTCAAGAAGGAGGCGGCGTTGGCGAAGCTCTATTCGTCGACCGTCGCCGTCGACAACGCCCGCGACGCCACCCAGGTGCACGGCGGCTACGGCTTCATGAACGAGTACCCGGTGGCCCGTATGTGGCGCGACTCCAAGATCCTGGAGATCGGCGAGGGCACGAGCGAGGTGCAGCGGATGCTGATCGCACGGGAGTTGGGCCTGGCGGGCTGAGGTGAGCCGGGGCGGCCCACGGGCCGCCCACAGGTTCGGGCGGGCGTGCCCCACCCTCTGGACAACGACTGAGGTTAGGCTAACCTATCTTCGAACTTGTCCGGCGGGCGCCCCGCCCTGTTCGAAAGCGGCACACTCATGTCCAACGCCAGAGTCACCCATTTCACCCGTCGCGGCATCCTCGCCGCGGGCGGCGTCCTGGGCCTCGGTGCCGCGCTCGCGGCCTGCGGCGACGACGACGCGAAAAGCACTGGTTCGGGCAAGGAGACCGAGGCCGCCAAGTCCGGCCCCTGGAGCTTCGAGGACGACCGCGGTACGACGGTGAAGCTGGACAAGGCCCCGGCGAACATCGTCGCGTTCACCGGCGTCGCCGCCGCCCTCCACGACTACGGCATCCCGGTCAAGGGCGTGTTCGGCCCGACGAAGACCAAGGACGGCAAGGCCGACGTCCAGGCCGGCGACATGGACATCAGCAAGGTGACGGTCCTCGGCAACACCTGGGGCCAGTTCAACATCGAGAAGTACGCGGCCCTCGCGCCGGACGTGCTCATCAGCACGATGTTCGACTCCAACGGCACCCTCTGGTACGTCCCCGAGGAGTCCAAGGACAAGATTGCCAAGCTCGCCCCGAGCGTCGGCGTCTCCGTCTACGACCGCCAGCTCACCGCGCCGTTGGAGCGCATGTGGAAGCTCGCCGAGTCGCTCGGCGCGGACATGAAGGCCGCCGCGGTCACCGCCGCCAAGAAGCGCTTCGAGGACGCGGCCACCCGGCTGCGCGCGGCCGCCAAGGCCAAGCCGGACATCAAGGTGATGGCCGGTTCCGCGAGCGCCGACCTCTTCTACGTCTCCGGCACCAACCTCTCCGTCGACCTGGAGTACTTCAAGGCCCTCGGCGTGAACTTCGTCGAGCCGCCGGAGAGCGCCAAGAAGGAGGGCGGCGGCTGGTACGAGAGCCTCAGCTGGGAGAACGTCGACAAGTACGCGGCCGACATCATCATGATGGACGACCGCTCCTCGACCATCCAGCCCGCCGACATCACCAAGGCGACCTGGAAGAAGCTGCCCGCCGTCAAGGCCGGCCAGGTCATCGCCCGCTCCCCCGAGCCGATCCTGTCGTACGACAAGTGCGTGCCGCTGCTCACCAACCTCGCCGAGGCGCTGGAGAAGGCCAAGAAAGTCGCCTGACCCCCGGCCTTCCGGAATCCGGCCATCCAGATCTGGCGTACCTGAATCCCGCCTTCCTGATTCTCAGGAGCCCCTATGACGACGGCCGTAGCCGCCCCGTTCCGTTTCTTCTCCCTCCAGGTCGTGCGGACGAGGCGGCTCGGTCCGTCTCTGGTCCGGGTCACCTTCACCGGGTCCGACCTGCACGCGTTCCACTCCCACGGGCGCGACCAGTCCCTGTCCCTGTTCCTGCCACACCCGGGGCAGGCCGAGCCCGTCGTGCCCCTGGACCTGGGCGACAGCTGGTGGCAGGCCTGGCGCGAACTCCCGGACGGCGTACGCGCGGTGATGCGCTCGTACACCCTGCGCGCCCTGCGCCGCGACCCCGACGAGATCGACATCGACTTCGTCCTGCACGGCGTCGAGCCGGGCCCGTCCCCGGCGGGACCCGCCTCCCGCTGGGCCTCCCGCGCCGCCGCGGGCGACCGGGTGCTGCTCCTCGGCCCGGCGATCGCGGACAACCGCGCGATCCGCTTCCGCCCGCCGGAGGACACCGACCTCGTCATCGTCTGGGGCGACGGGACCGCCCTGCCCGCCGCCTCGGCGATCCTCGAATCCCTGCCCGCCGGCACGCGCGCCCGCGCCTGGCTGGAGGTGCCGCACGCCGGCGACATCCAGGACCTGGCCACCGAGGCGGACGCGGAGATCACCTGGCTCGTGCACGACACCGGCTCCCCCATGGCCGCCGACGCCGTACGAGCCGCTCAACTCCCGGCCGCCGAAAGGCCGTACGTCTGGATCGCCGGTGAGTCCGGCCGAGTGAAGGAACTGCGCCGGCACTTCGTCGGCGAGCGCGGCTTCGACCGCCGGCGCATCACCTTCGTCGGCTACTGGCGGGAGGGCATGTCGGAGGAGCAGCTCCGGGAAGCGGAGTAACTCCCGCCGAAGTGACGGCGGTCACGGGAGGGGTGAGGTTTCGAACGCGTAACTTAGGTTAGGCTAACCTAAGTTGAAGCGGGAGCCTCGCCCCTCTCCCCATCCCGCACGGCCCGTCCCCTCGGAGGACCCCCACATGCGCTCGCACCTGCTCAATGACCTCACCGCGGAGCACTACCGCCGCTCCGTGACCGAAGGAGTCGAGCGGGTGGCGGCCAAACTCGCCACCACAGAACGGCCGTTCAGCGGCGTCACCGTCGACGCCCTCACCCCCGCCATCGAGCGGATCGACCTCGACCGTCCCCTGTACGACACCACCGCGGTGCTGGACGAACTGGAGGAGGTCTACCTCCGCGACGCCGTCTACTTCCACCACCCCCGCTACCTCGCGCACCTCAACTGCCCCGTGGTCATCCCGGCGGTGCTCGGCGAGGCGGTCCTCTCCGCGGTCAACTCCTCCCTCGACACCTGGGACCAGTCGGCCGGCGGCACCCTCATCGAGCGCAGGCTCGTCGACTGGACGGCCGCGCGCATCGGCCTCGGCCCGGCCGCCGACGGCGTGTTCACCTCCGGCGGCAGCCAGTCCAACCTCCAGGCGCTGCTGCTGGCCCGCGAGGAGGCCAAGGGCACCCCCCTCGGCGAACTGCGCGTCTTCGCCTCCGAGGTCAGCCACTTCAGCGTCAAGAAGTCCGCGAAACTCCTCGGCCTCGGTCCGGACGCGGTGGTCTCCGTCCCCGTCGACCACGACAAGCGCATGCAGACCGTCGCGCTCGCCCACGAACTGGAGCGCTGCCGGAAGAACGGCCTCGTCCCCATGGCCGTCGTCGCCACCGCCGGCACCACCGACTTCGGCTCCATCGACCCGCTGCCCGAGGTCGCCGAGTTGTGCGCGCAGTACGGCGTGTGGATGCACGTCGACGCCGCCTACGGCTGCGGACTGCTCGCCTCCCTCAAGCACCGGGACCGCATCGACGGCATCGACCGCGCCGACTCGGTCACCGTCGACTACCACAAGTCCTTCTTCCAGCCGGTGAGTTCCTCCGCCCTGCTGGTCCGCGACGCCTCCACCCTGCGCCACGCCACCTATCACGCGGAGTACCTCAACCCGCGCCGCATGGTGCAGGAGCGCATCCCCAACCAGGTCGACAAGTCCCTGCAGACAACCCGCCGCTTCGACGCGCTCAAGCTGTGGATGACCCTGCGCGTCATGGGCGCCGACGGCATCGGCGAACTCTTCGACGAGGTCTGCGATCTGGCCGCCGAAGGCTGGAAGCTGCTCGCCGCCGACCCGCGCTTCGAGGTCGTCGTACGGCCGTCGCTGTCCACCCTCGTCTTCCGCCACATCCCGGCGGCCGTCACCGACCCCGCCGAGATCGACCGCGCCAACCTGTACGCCCGCAAGGCCCTGTTCGCCTCCGGCGACGCCGTGGTCGCGGGCACCAAGGTGGGCGGCCGCCACTACCTGAAGTTCACCCTGCTCAACCCCGAGACGACGACGGCCGACATCGCGGCCGTCCTCGACCTGATCGCCGGCCACGCCGAGCAGTACCTGGGAGAGTCCCTTGACCGCGCGTCCTGAAGCCCCGAACAAGACCTACGACCTCGTGGGGATCGGGCTCGGCCCCTTCAATCTCGGCCTCGCCTGCCTCACCGAGCCGATCGCCGAACTCGACTGCGTGTTCCTCGACTCGAAGCCGGACTTCGAGTGGCACGCCGGAATGTTCCTCGACGGCGCCCACCTCCAGACCCCGTTCATGTCGGACCTGGTCACCATGGCCGACCCGACCTCGCCGTACTCCTTCCTCAACTACCTGAAGGAGAAGGGCCGACTGTACTCGTTCTACATCCGCGAGAACTTCTATCCGCTGCGGATCGAGTACGACGACTACTGCCGCTGGGCGGCCTCGAAGCTCACCGGCGTCCGCTTCAGCACGACGGTCACCGAGGTGACGTACGAGGACGAGCACTACGTCGTCCGCGCCGACACCGGCGAGACGTTCCGCGCCCGCCACCTGGTCCTCGGCACCGGCACCGTCCCCTTCTTCCCCGAGCCCTGCCGGGACCTGGGCGGCGACCTCATCCACACCGCGCAGTACATGCACCGCAAGGCCGAGCTCCAGGCGAAGAAGTCGATCACGATCGTCGGCAGCGGCCAGAGCGCGGCCGAGATCTACCACGAGCTCCTCGCCGAGATCGACGCCCACGGCTACGAGCTCAACTGGGTCACCCGCTCCCCGCGGTTCTTCCCGCTGGAGTACACCAAGCTGACCCTGGAGATGACGTCCCCGGACTACGTCGACTACTTCCGCGCGCTGCCCGAGGAGACCCGCTACCGCCTGGAGAAGCAGCAGAAGGGCCTCTTCAAGGGCATCAACTCGGACCTCATCGACTCGGTCTTCGACCTGCTCTACCAGAAGAACGTCGAGAGCGGCGACCGCCCGGTCCCCACCCGTCTGCTCACCAACTCCACGCTGACGAGCGCCTGTCACGAGGACGGCACGTACACGCTCGGCTTCCACCAGGACGAGCAGGACAAGGACCTCGAGATCCGCACCGAGGGGCTGGTGCTGGCCACCGGCTACCACTACGAGCCCCCGGCCTTCCTCGCCCCGCTCCGCGACCGCCTGCGCTTCGACGGCCACGGCCGCTTCGACGTCGCCCGCAACTACGCGATCGACGTGACGGGCCGGGGGGTGTTCCTGCAGAACGCCGGCGTCCACACGCACAGTGTCACCAGCCCCGACCTGGGCATGGGCCCGTACCGCAACAGCTACATCATCCGCGAGCTGCTCGGCACGGAGTACTACCCCGTCGAGAAGACGATCGCCTTCCAGGAGTTCGCGATATGAGCACCACCGGCATGGGCACCTTCGCCTTCCGCCCCCTCGACCCCTTCAAGGACGCCGAGCTCCTCCACTCCTGGCTCACGCATCCCAAGGCCGCCTTCTGGATGATGCAGGACGCGAAGCTGGAGGACGTCGAGCGCGCCTACATGGAGATCGCGGCCGACGAGCACCACCACGCCCTGCTCGGGCTGCTCGACGGGGAGCCCGCCTTCCTGATGGAGCGGTACGACCCGGCCCACCGCGAGCTGGTCGGCCTCTACGAGCCCGCGCCCGGGGACGTCGGCATGCACTTCCTGGTGCCGCCGACGGACACGCCCGTGCACGGCTTCACCAGGGCCGTCATCACCGCCGTGGTGGCGCACCTCTTCGAGGACCCGGCGACCGGCCGGGTCGTCGTCGAGCCGGACGTGCGCAACAAGGCGGTGCACGCCCTGAACGAGGCCGTCGGGTTCGTGCCCGAACGGGAGATCCAGAAGCCGGAGAAGAAGGCATTGCTGAGCTTCTGCACGCGGGAGCGGTTCGAGAAGGCGGTGCAGGCATGAGCCTCGCCGACACCGTGGCCCACCTGTCCCCCGACCGCTGGGCGACGGCCAACCGCCTGCTCGTCCGCAAGGCGCTCGCCGAGTTCGCGCACGAGCGGCTGATCACCCCCCGGCAGGACGGCGACGCGTACGTCGTCCGCAGCGACGACGGCCTCACCCGCTACCGGTTCACGGCCACCCTCCGTGCCCTCGACCACTGGCAGGTGGACGCCGACTCGATCACCCGCACCCGCGACGGCGCCGAACTCCCCCTCGCCGCACTCGACTTCTTCATCGAGCTGAAGCAGGGCCTGGGCCTGAGCGACGAGATCCTCCCGGTCTACCTGGAGGAGATCTCCTCCACCCTCTCCGGCACCTGCTACAAGCTCACCAAGCCGCAGATCCCGGTGGCCGAGCTGGCGCGGAGCGGCTTCCAGGCCATCGAGACCGGCATGACCGAGGGCCACCCCTGTTTCGTCGCCAACAACGGCCGGCTCGGCTTCGGCATCCACGAGTACCTGTCGTACGCCCCGGAGACCGCGAGCCCCGTCCGGCTGGTGTGGCTCGCCGCGCACCGCTCGCGGGCCGCGTTCACGGCCGGTGCCGGGATCGAGTACGAGACCTTCGTACGGCAGGAGCTGGGCGCGCGGACGGTCGAGCGGTTCGACGGAACCCTGCGCGCGCAGGGACTCGACCCCGCCGACTACCTCCTCATACCCGTCCACCCCTGGCAGTGGTGGAACAAGCTCACCGTCACCTTCGCCGCCGAGATCGCCCGCAGGTACCTCGTCTGCCTGGGCGAGGGCGACGACGAGTACCTGGCCCAGCAGTCCATCCGGACCTTCTTCAACAGGTCGAACCCCGAGAAGCACTATGTGAAGACGGCCCTGTCCGTCCTCAACATGGGCTTCATGCGCGGGCTGTCCGCCGCCTACATGGAGGCGACCCCGGCGATCAACGACTGGCTGGCCCAGCTGATCGACAACGACCCTGTGCTGAAGTCGACGGGCCTGTCGATCATCCGCGAGCGGGCGGCCGTCGGCTACCGCCACCTGGAGTACGAGCGGGCCACGGACCGCTACTCCCCCTACCGCAAGATGCTGGCCGCGCTGTGGCGCGAGAGCCCCGTACCCGCCCTCCAGGACGGCGAGTCGCTCGCCACGATGGCCTCCCTGGTCCACGTGGACCACGACGGCGCGTCCTTCGCCGGCGCGCTGATCGAGCGGTCCGGACTGACACCCACGCAGTGGCTGCGGCACTACCTGCGGGCGTACTACACGCCGCTCCTGCACAGCTTCTACGCCTACGACCTGGCGTTCATGCCGCACGGCGAGAACGTGATCCTGGTCCTGAAGGACGGTGTGGTCCGGCGCGCGGTCTACAAGGACATCGCCGAGGAGATCGTGGTCATGGACCCGGACGCGGTGCTGCCGCCCGAGGTCCGAAGGATCCGCGTCGAGGTGCCCGACGACAAGAAGCTGCTGTCGGTCTTCACGGACGTCTTCGACTGCTTCTTCCGCTTCCTCGCGGCCGATCTGGCCACCGAGGGGATCCTGGAGGAGGACGACTTCTGGCGTACGGTCGCGGAGGTCACCCGCGAGTACCAGGAGTCGGCGCCCGAGCTCGCCGAGAAGTTCCGCGAGTACGACATGTTCGCCCCCGAGTTCGCCCTGTCCTGCCTCAACCGGCTCCAGCTGCGTGACAACAGGCAGATGGTGGACCTGGCGGACCCGTCCGGCGCGCTCCAGCTCGTCGGCACCCTGCGGAACCCGATCGCCGGGTTCTGACCCGACCCGGCGGGCACCCCGGAGTACGGTCCTCCGGGGTGCCCGTCAGTCTTCTCTCAACTCGTGGGCCAGGGTACCTGGGGTGACTTGTAGTACTTGATGCCGAGTGCCTCCCAGCGCGGTCCCTGCGCCGCCAGCCGCGCCTTGTAGGCGTCCCAGCCGTGTGTGGCCGCGGGCGACCAGCCCAGCTCGGCCACGCCCGGCAGCCGGGGGAAGGCCATGTACTCGATGTCGGCGGAGTCGGTGATCGTCTCCGTCCACAATGGGGCCTCCACGCCCCGCACGGCCGAGGCGGGGGCTCCGGCGAGGTAGTCGCCCGGATCCCAGTCGTAGGACCGCCGCACCTCCACCAGGCCCGCCCAGTCCTGCCCCAGCGGGGTGTCCTCGGTGTACTTCATGTCGAGGTAGATCCGGTCGGCCGGGGACAGGATCAGCCCGGTCCCGTTCCGCGCGGCCTTCGCGACCTGGGCCTTCTCCTCGGCGCTGGTGTCGTCCAGGCCCCAGTACTGGGCCAGGGCGCCCTTGGCCGGGGTCGCTCCGGTCAGCTGGTGCCAGCCGATCACCGTCTTGCCGTACTTGGCCACGACGGGCTGCACCCTGTCCATGAAGGCCACGTAGTCGGCGTGGCTGGTGGAGTGCGCCTCGTCGCCGCCGATGTGGAGGTAGCGGCCGGGGGTGAGCGCGGCCAGCTCGCGGATGACGTCGTCCACGAAGTCGTAGGTGACCTGCTTGGGCACGCACAGCGAGCTGAAGCCGACATCGGTGCCGGTGTAGAGCGGGGGTGCCACGCCGTCGCAGTTCAGTTCGGCGTACGAGGCGAGGGCCGCGTCGGTGTGGCCGGGCATGTCTATCTCGGGGACGACCTCCAGGTAGCGGGAGGCGGCATAGCGGACGATCTCCCGGTAGTCGGCCTTGGTGTAGTGGCCGCCGGTGCCACCGCCGACCTGGGTGGAGCCGCCGTAGGTGGCGAGGCGCGGCCAGGAGTCGATCGCGATGCGCCAGCCCTGGTCGTCGCTGAGGTGCAGGTGCAGTTCGTTGATCTTGTACATCGCCAACTGGTCGATGTAGCGCTTGACCTGGGCGACGGTGAAGAAGTGCCGGGAGACGTCGAGCATCGCGCCGCGGTAGGGGTAGCGGGGGGTGTCCCGGACGGTGCCGCCCGCGACCGGCCAGGGGCCGGGCTGGACGGACTTCTTCTCGACGGCGGCGGGCAGCAGCTGACGCAGGGTCTGGACGCCGTGGAAGAGGCCGGCGGGCCGGGCGGCGGTGATGGTCACGCCCTGGTGGCCGCTGTCGAGGCGGTAGCCCTCCGTGCCGTACGGGCCCTCGGCGAGGCGGAGCCGGATGCCTCCGGTGCCGCCGTGCGTGGTGACCGGGAGGCGGTAGCCGGTGGAGGGCCGGAGGATGTCCGCGAGGTAGCCGGCCACCTGGCGTGCCTCGCGCGAGTCGTCGACGCGGATGCCGGTGTCATGGGTGATGCGGTACGGGGCTCCGCCCGGCTCGGCCGAGGCGGGGGCCGGGACCACCCGGCCGAGGGGGATGGCGGTGTCCTGCACGGGCGGTGCGGCTCCTACGGCGAAGGCTCCGGCCGCCGCCACGAGAAGCAGCGAACCGAGCAGTCGGGTGATCCGGGGAGTCGTGCTGTGGTGCCGTCCGTTGTGCCGTCTCACAAGCGCTCCCTTCGGGATTGGTAGAGACCACTCTCCCGCAGAACCGGTGAAACAGCCCCCATGGGGAAAAGGAGTTCGCCATGACCGAGCAGGCGGTCCTGGAACGCGTGAGGACCGTCTGCCCGGTGTGGCGTCAGCCGGTGTGGCGCTACTTCGCCCTGCGCGCCACCGTGAAGTGGTCGATCCGGTCACCGGTCTCGGCGATGCCCTGGACCTTCAGGGTGGCGTAGCGGCCCTTCTGCGCGGGCGTGACGTCCACGCGCAGGAAGGAGTAGTTGAGGTAGCGGACCCGGGACCAGGTGACGGTCTCGTTCTGCTTGCCGTCCTTCAGGTTGATGAAGGAGGCGACGGAGTCGACCTCGTGCTCGTGCCCCTCGTACGAGTCCGGGGCGGTGAACGCGTACAGGCTGCGGCCGGCCGCGCCCGCCGTCACGTAGACCGTGCCCTCGGTGTCGGAGTACGCCGTCTCGCCGATCGGCAGCTTCTTGACGACCTGGTTGCCCTTGATGACGTCCGTGCGCTCGTACTGGTGGTTGTGGCCGTTGATGACCAGGTCCACCTGGTACTGGTCGAACAGCGGCACCCACTCCTGGCGCACACCCCCCTCCGAGGCGTGCGCGGTGGAGGTGCAGTACGCGCAGTGGTGGAAGAACACGATGATGAAGTCGATGTCCTTCGAGGCGCGGAACTTCTTCAGCTGCGCCTCGAACCACTTCGTCTGGGTACCGCCGGAGATACCCAGGTTCGCCGGGATCTCGAAGGAGACGTCGTTGGGGTCCAGCGAGATGATCGCCGTGTTGCCGTAGACGAAGGAGTAGACGCCCGGCAGGTTCTTCGCGTCCGGACCGTTGTCCGGGAGCGTCCAGCGGGCCTCCTCGCCGCCGTAGCCGTTGGGCGAGTACCAGGCTTCCATGTCGTGGTTGCCGTAACTGACCATCCACGGGACCTGCTTGGCGACCGACTCGGTCTGGTACAGGAACTGGTCCCAGGTGCGCGAGTCGAAGCCGGTGTCGGTGGTCTTGCCCGCGCCGGACGGGTCGCCGTAGGCGATGTCGCCGGCGTGCAGGTGGAAGGCCGGGTTCTGGCCGAGGATCAGGCTGTCGTTGGCCAGGGCGTGGTAGCTGACGCCCTGGTCGCCGAAGGCCGTGAAGGTGAACGGCTCCTGGCAGCCGGGGGCGGTGGTGAAGGTGCCGAGGGTGCCCAGCAGGTGCGGCTCGGCCGGGTCGAAGCCCTCGTGGCCGACGCCGTAGTAGTAGGTCCTGCCGGGGCGCAGGTGGGTGAGCTTGGCGTGCAGGTAGTACTGCGTGTGGTCGCCGCTCGCGCCGACGCCGGCCGGGGTGTAGAGGCTGCGGACCTCGGCCTCGATCTTGCGGGAGAGGTCCCAGGGGTGGGCGCCGATGCGGATGAACGGCTTCTTCACGGCGACCGGGACCTGCCACGAGATCGTCATCTCGGTGCTCGGGTCGTTGCCGAAGGCGAGGTGGCGGCCGAAGGGGGCGACGAGGGCGCCGTCGACCGTCTCGGTGGCCGGGGCGGTGGCCTGGGTGGGGACCGCGGCCTGGGCGGTTCCGCCCTGAACGAACGCGCCACCCGTGACGGCGCCCAGCGTGACGGCGCCGCCTCTGATCATCGTGCGCCGTGAGAATCTGGCGCGCAGGTATTCGTGCTGCTCGGCCATGCTCATGCGCTCGGCCAGCTTCTCGGGTACTCCCATGCGAGGAATGTCCATGGCGTCTGAAACTCGTCCCCGGACACGACGAGACGCAAGACACAGGATGGACAGATCACGAACAGGGATCCATGAGAGATTCAATTGTTCATCCAAGGAGTTTCGACACAGCGCTGCCCGAATCCGGGCAGGATTCTTGCGGATCCGGCGCCGGTGCTCCAGGATCTACCGGGTGCACGACGAACTTGTTGATCATCTGACGCGATCCTCGCCCCTGAACCGGGGCGAGGCACTGCGCGTGATCCAGGACGTGCTCGCCTACTTCGACGAGACGACCGAGGACTACGTCCGTCGCCGCCACCGCGAGCTGCAGGCCCAGGGCCTGGTGAACGCGACGATCTTCGAACGGATCGAGGCGGACCTGAAATACCGGGCGGTGGCGCCGCCTGAGCTCACGCTCAGGCAGCTGCGCCGCATGGTCTACGGCTGAGAACCGGCCGGAACCACCGCGACTGAACGACCGAACGACAGGCTAAGGGATACCTATATATGTGCGGAATCGTCGGATACATCGGGAAGCGTGACGTCGCCCCGCTGCTCCTGGAAGGCCTGCAGCGCCTGGAGTACCGCGGCTACGACTCCGCGGGCATCGTCGTCACCTCCCCGAAGACGGCCGGCCTGAAGATGGTCAAGGCCAAGGGGCGCGTCCGCGACCTGGAGGCCAAGGTCCCGGCGCGCTTCAAGGGCACCACCGGCATCGCCCACACCCGCTGGGCCACCCACGGCGCCCCGTCCGACGTGAACGCCCACCCGCACATGTCGGCCGACCAGAAGGTCGCCGTCGTGCACAACGGCATCATCGACAACGCCTCCGACCTCCGTCGCAAGCTGGAGGCGGACGGTGTCGAGTTCCTCTCCGAGACCGACACCGAGGTCCTCGTCCACCTGATCGCCCGCTCGCAGGCCGAGAAGCTGGAGGACAAGGTCCGCGAGACCCTCCGGGTCGTCGAGGGCACCTACGGCATCGCGGTCATGCACGCCGACTTCTCGGACCGCATCGTCGTGGCGCGAAACGGCTCCCCGGTGGTCCTCGGCATCGGCGAGAAGGAGATGTTCGTCGCCTCGGACATCGCCGCGCTGGTCACCCACACCCGCCAGATAGTCACGCTCGACGACGGCGAGATGGCCACCCTCAAGGCCGACGACTTCCGCACGTACACCACCGAGGGCACCCGTACGACGGCCGAGCCGACCACCGTGGAGTGGGAGGCCGCGTCGTACGACATGGGCGGCCACGACACCTACATGCACAAGGAGATCCACGAGCAGGCCGACGCCGTGGACCGTGTGCTGCGCGGCCGCATCGACGACCGCTTCTCCACCGTGCACCTCGGCGGCCTGAACCTGGACGCCCGCGAGGCGCGCCAGATCCGCCGTGTGAAGATCCTCGGCTGCGGCACCTCGTACCACGCGGGCATGATCGGCGCGCAGATGATCGAGGAGCTGGCCCGCATCCCCGCGGACGCCGAGCCCGCGTCCGAGTTCCGCTACCGCAACGCGGTCGTGGACCCCGACACGCTGTACGTCGCGGTCTCGCAGTCCGGTGAGACGTACGACGTGCTGGCCGCCGTCCAGGAGCTGAAGCGCAAGGGCGCCCGGGTGCTGGGCGTGGTCAACGTGGTCGGCTCGGCGATCGCCCGCGAGGCGGACGGCGGCATCTACGTGCACGCCGGGCCCGAGGTCTGCGTGGTGTCCACCAAGTGCTTCACGAACACGACGGTCGCCTTCGCGCTCCTCGCCCTGCACCTCGGCCGCACCCGTGACCTCTCGGTCCGCGACGGCAAGCGGATCATCGAGGGCCTGCGGAAGCTGCCGGAGCAGATCAGCGAGATCCTCAAGCAGGAGGAAGAGGTCAAGCAGCTCGCCGAGGAGTACGCGAGCGCCCGCTCGATGCTCTTCATCGGCCGCGTCCGGGGCTACCCGGTGGCCCGTGAGGCCTCCCTGAAGCTCAAGGAGGTCTCCTACATCCACGCGGAGGCCTACCCGGCCTCCGAGCTCAAGCACGGCCCGCTGGCGCTGATCGAGCCCGCCCTGCCGACGGTCGCGATCGTCCCGGACGACGACCTCCTGGAGAAGAACCGCGCGGCCCTGGAGGAGATCAAGGCCCGCAGCGGCAAGATCCTCGCGGTGGCACACCGGGAGCAGGAGAAGGCCGACCGGACGATCGTCGTCCCGAAGAACGAGGACGAGCTCGACCCGATCCTGATGGGCATCCCGCTCCAGCTCCTCGCCTAC
This sequence comes from Streptomyces sp. NPDC086549, assembly GCF_044746205.1. Lineage (NCBI taxonomy): Bacteria > Bacillati > Actinomycetota > Actinomycetes > Kitasatosporales > Streptomycetaceae > Streptomyces > Streptomyces sp. NPDC086549. The sequence continues at coordinate 1,205,501 of NZ_JBIVBS010000001.1, forward strand.
CACACGGCGAAGGCCCTGGGCCGGGACATCGACAAGCCGAGGAACCTGGCGAAGTCAGTAACGGTGGAATAAGCGCCCCAAAAGGGGCGCGGGGCTGTGTCGATATGCGGCTCCGCCGCGGGGCGCGAGCAACCACAACGCGCCTGCACGGGCAGAACAAACCGAACGGACCCCCACGTGTGCCACCTACACGGGGGGTCCGCTCACATTCACCGGGGACGACCAACTCCCCGGCATCGGCTGCCCATTAGCCGGTGGCCGTCACTCCCCGGCCGGCAGCGCGCCTGGGAAGTACGGTCGGCCAGTGCGCGAGAGCGGCGGTGGCCGAGTACCAGGCCACCGCACCGGCGGCCACGGCGACCCAGCCGCCGACCTTGGTCAGGCTGGAACTGTCGGCGAAGCTTGCGACGGCGAGCAGGAGCATGGCCAGGAACAGCAGCCCGTGCATGCCCTGACCGAGCATGTCGCCGCCCGCGAGGGTCAACGAGAGCGCCACGAGGGCGAACAGGAGCAGGAAGAGGCCGGCGGCGTTGGCGGACATCTGGTTCCCGGCCGACACGGCCCAGGTGAACCAGAGGGCGCCGAGCGCCGAGAAGGCCGTACCGGTGGCGTTGTCGCGGTCGCGGAACGCCAGGAGACCGGCGACGAAGAGCGCGACGCCGCCTACGTAGTGGGCCAGTGACACGGTGTCGGATGCCGACACGCCGTCGATCACGTTGGTGTAGCCGAGTCCGAACGCCAACAGGGTTATTCCGAGGGCGAGTCGGCCCACGACGGTGGTCGTGGTGTTCCCCGCGGAGACGTCGTTGTCCACGGCGGGCTCCCTTCATGCATGTGCAGTTGCGCGGTGACCGATATATGCCCTTCACAAGGGCACAAACACATCTACGCGCGAGTAGATTCATGCAGCGCGCAAAGAGAGTTGACGGTGCGTGAGCAGGCTAGGGAATGACCACCACGGGCCGACGGGCGCGCTTGGCGAGCCGCCCGGCGACGGAGCCGAAGATGCGTCCGACGATGCCCTGGGTGGACCCGACGACGATCGCGTCGGCCTCGTACTCCTTGCCCACCTCTTCGAGCTCGTGGCAGATGTCACCGCCGCGCTCGACGAGGATCCACGGCACCTCGGCCAGATAGTCCGCGCAGGCCAGCTCCAGCCCCAGCACCTCGGTGCGGTGGTCCGGCACATCGACGAAGACGGGTGGCTCGCACCCCGCCCACACCGTGGTGGGCAGCCGGTTGGCGACATGGACGATGATCAGGCCCGATCCGGAGCGGTGGGCCATGCCGATCGCGTAGGCGAGGGCGCGTTCGCTGGACGTGGAGCCGTCGAAGCCGACGACCACGCCGTGCTTGAAGGCGGGGTCGCAGGAGGGGCGTGACTCTTCCGCCGCCAGGGGCTCGGCCGCCGTGGGATCGGCGACGGGCCGCTTGCGGTCCGCGTGTTCGAAGAATTCGTGACCGGCCATGAGTGTCTCGGCGTTTAGATCCTCGTGGGTGGGACGACAGTGTGCGACGGAGCTGTGTCCGGGAAACATCTTCCCAACCCCATACCCCCAAGGGTACGGCGGCACGCCTCCTTAGCCCAGATCCCGTGCACGCTCCGTAGGGGATGTCTCGAAGCCCCGTAGGGGTTCCCCGGAGCATGCACGAGCCGCGCCCGTAACGCAATGGTTGCTGCCCCGTACAGGCGGTTTGCACAGCATTCAAACAACTGCGCCACGCCCGGCGGGGGCGCACAGTGACCGACTGATCGAACACGCGTTGAACGCGGTGAGCCACCGCCCGGGGGCGCCCCGGGGAGTCACAGGGAGAGCGACATGTCCGGACCGCGATCCACCACCGAACCGCGTCCCACCCCGGGCACCGTGAGCGAGCTGGTCCGCTGGGCGGCCTTCAGCTGCGTCCTCGTCCCGGTGGTCCTCCTCTGGTACGGCACCTCGCTCGCCGGTGCCGCCGGCACCGCGCTCGGCCTCGCCGCCGTCACCGGCGCCTGCCGCCTCCTGCTGCGCCGCTCCGAGCGCTGTGCGGCTCAAAGAGGCGGACGTCACACCAAGGCCAATACACCGGTCGACTGACCGGTTTCCGCGCACACGGACGTATCTTTTCAGCCAACTTCCAGGCGCCGTGCAGGACATACCCCAACCACCCCCCAACCCCCGTTCCACCTGCACGGAAAGGCCCCAGGAGGCCCTGCGCACCCTACGCGGTTTGGCCACTACGACGAGGCGCACTTCCCCGCACGGCCCACGAGTGCAACGCTTCGTGATCGAATGCTTCACGCCAAGTTGTCATGTCGACAATGTGCAGAGTGTCTATCCGGTCACCGCGACTCCGCGGTACCCAGTAGATTCGATCTTGACTTTCTTTACGGCGGGGGACTCGTGCAGGACCGAGGGGAAACGTGCAGGAGCGACACAACCGAGGAGCCGCGACCACCGAGGGGGGCTTAGCAGGATGAGCCACGACTCCACTGCCGCGCCGGAAGCCGCGGCCCGGAAACTCTCCGGGCGACGCCGCAAGGAGATCGTCGCGGTGCTGCTGTTCAGCGGCGGCCCCATTTTCGAGAGTTCCATACCACTGTCGGTGTTCGGTATCGACCGCCAGGACGCCGGGGTGCCGCGCTACCGACTGCTGGTGTGCGGCGGCGAGGAAGGCCCACTGCGGACCACAGGGGGCCTCGAACTCACCGCGCCGCATGGCCTGGAGGCGATCTCACGGGCGGGCACCGTCGTCGTGCCGGCCTGGCGCTCGATCACCTCTCCTCCGCCGGAGGAGGCGCTGGACGCGCTGCGCCGGGCGCACGAGGAGGGGGCCCGCATCGTCGGGCTGTGCACGGGCGCCTTCGTGCTGGCCGCGGCCGGACTGCTGGACAGCCGCCCGGCGACCACGCACTGGATGTACGCACCGACGCTGGCGAAGCGCTACCCGTCGGTGCACGTGGATCCGCGCGAGCTGTTCGTCGACGACGGGGACGTACTGACGTCGGCGGGCACCGCGGCCGGGATCGACCTGTGTCTGCACATCGTGCGGACGGACCACGGCAACGAGGCGGCCGGTGCGCTGGCCCGCCGGCTGGTGGTCCCGCCGCGCCGGAGCGGCGGTCAGGAGCGCTACCTCGATCGGTCTTTACCAGAGGAGATCGGCGCCGACCCGCTCGCGGAGGTCGTCGCCTGGGCGCTGGAACACCTGCACGAGCAGTTCGACGTGGAGACGCTGGCCGCGCGCGCGTACATGAGCCGGCGGACCTTCGACCGCCGCTTCCGCTCGCTGACCGGCAGCGCCCCGCTCCAGTGGCTGATCACCCAGCGGGTGCTGCAGGCCCAGCGCCTGCTGGAGACGTCGGACTACTCGGTGGACGAGGTCGCGGGCCGCTGCGGCTTCCGCTCGCCGGTGGCCCTGCGCGGCCACTTCCGCCGCCAGCTGGGCTCGTCCCCCGCGGCCTACCGCGCCGCGTACCGGGCGCGCCGGCCGCAGGGCGAGAAGCCGGGCGACGCGGAGGCCGCGATGGCTCCGGCCGGACCGGCGGGCGGGCTGTCCGGGCCGGTGGGACAGGTGCCGGCCCTGCTGCACCCGGAGGGTGCGGTGCCGATGCAGACCCGGCGTACGGCCACGGTGGGCCTTTCCGCGGACCATGCCCGGGAGGCGTACGCGACCAGCCGCGCGAGCCTGCCGGGACCGCGGAGCGGTAGCTAGCCGAGAGGAGGAGGGGTGGGGGGGGGGGGCCCCCCCCCCCCCCCCCCGGGGGGGGCGCGGGGGCCCCCCCCCCCCCCCCCACCCCTCCTCCTCTTGTCCGTCTCTTCTCACAAGGTCACGGCACGATCGGTCCAGCAGACGGCGGCGCGCCGTAAGGTTAGACACATGAACGATCGCATGGTGTGGATCGACTGCGAGATGACCGGTCTCTCGCTGTCCGACGACGCGCTCATCGAGGTGGCCGCGCTGGTCACCGACTCCGAGCTGAACGTACTCGGCGAAGGGGTGGACATCGTGATCCGCCCGCCCGCCAAGGCCCTGGAGACCATGCCGGACGTGGTGCGCCAGATGCACACTGCCTCCGGCCTGCTCGACGAACTGGCCGGCGGCACGACGCTGGTCGAGGCCGAGGAGCAGGTCCTGGCCTATGTACGCGAGCATGTCAAGGAACCCGGCAAGGCTCCGCTGTGCGGCAACTCCGTCGGCACGGACCGCGGCTTCCTGCTGCGGGACATGCCCACGCTGGAGGACTACCTCCACTACCGGATCGTCGACGTGTCCAGCATCAAGGAGCTCGCCCGCCGCTGGTACCCGCGCGCCTACTTCAACAGTCCCGAGAAGAACGGCAACCACCGCGCGCTCGCCGACATCCGCGAGTCCATCGCGGAGCTCAGGTACTACCGGGAGGCCATCTTCGTGCCGCAGCCCGGCCCGGACTCGGACACCGCGAAGGCGATCGCCAGCAAGCACGTCCTGCCTGCTCAGCAGGCGTAACGGCGGCCCGCGCGGGGCCACTGAGAAAGCCGTGCGCGAGCACCCCTTCGGACCCTGTACACTTTTTCTCGGCCGGTAGGGGAAACCACCAAGTCACCACCGGTCGTGGTGGGTGTAGCTCAGCTGGTAGAGCACCTGGTTGTGGTCCAGGATGTCGCGGGTTCGAGTCCCGTCACTCACCCTGAACGATCAAGGGCTGGCCTGTGAGAGCAGGCCAGCCCTTAGTCGTTCCCGATCCCACGGGAACAGCACGGGAGCAGTACGGGAACCCCGGCCCGCTCAGGACGACGTACGCGCCACCAGCTCCGCCGACAGCACCAGGTGCCGGCGCTCCAGCCCCCGGGACGCGGCCGGGCGGCGGTCGGCGATCTCCGCCAGAAGCAGGTCGAGCATCGCGCGGCCCATCTCCTCGATGGGCTGGCGGACGCTGGTCAGGGGCGGGTCCATGTGGCGGGCGATGGCCGAGTCGTCGTAGCCGACCAGGGCCACGTCGTCGGGGATGCGGCGGCCCGTCTCGCGCAGCACCTGGCGGGCACCGGCGGCCATCACGTCCGAGCCGGCGAAGACCGCGTCCAGGCCGGGGCGGCGTTCGAGCAGCGTCGCCATCGCCTGCCGGCCGCCCTCCTCGGTGAAGTCGCCGGGCTCGATGAGCAGTTCGTCGACCTCGTGGCCCGCGTCGCGCAGGGCGTCGCGGTAGCCGTCGACGCGCCGCTGGGCGCCGTACACGTCGAGGCGGCCGGTGATGTGGGCGATCGTGCGGCGACCGCGGGTGAGCAGGTGCTCGACGGCCGCGCGGCCGCCGCCGTAGTTGTCCGAGTCGACCGACGTCAGCGTCTCCTCGGCCGAGCGGGGGCCGCTGATCACCGCCGGGATCTCCAGCTGCGACAGCAGGTCGGGAAGCGGGTCGTCCGCGTGGACCGAGACCAGCAGGACACCGTCCACCCGGTGCGCGGCCAGGTACTGCGCGAGCCGCTGCCGCTCCCGGTCGCTCCCGGCGAAGATCAGCAGCAACTGCATCTCGGTGTCGGACAGTTCGGCGCCGACACCACGGAGCATGTCCGAGAAGTACGGCTCCGCGAAGAACCGGGTCTCCGGCTCGGGGACCACCAGGGCGATCGCGTCCGTGCGGTTGGCGGCCAGGGCGCGGGCCGCGGTGTTCGGGACGTAACCGAGCTCCGCGACCGCCGCCTCTACGGCCGCGCGGGTCGCGTCGCTGACCCGGGGAGAGCCGTTGATCACCCGGGAGACCGTGCCGCGGCCGACACCGGCGCGGGCGGCGACCTCTTCGAGGGTGGGCCGACCACCGCTGCGCCCCCGCGTTCCGTGGCTTGCCATGGGCTCCGCCTCCCTCGACCGTTCATGTGGCTGGCCTGGAATCTAACAGTCCCACCCGGACAGTGATCGCCGCTCGGTCACCACCTCCGCGTCAGCTAACAGGCCGATAACCGAACGCATCTCGCCGCGCTCCCTCCCTTGACACCCCCGCTGGAACCGACGACCCTTCAACACATCACCCGTGGGAGCGCTCCCACGGTACCTGACACATACACATCCCGCACGTTCCCCGCCCGAGCCGCAGCGAGTACGAACGGGCCCAACCAGTGCAGTTGGCCGGGGGGTCGGCACGTCAGGCAACAGGAGGACGCACATGCGCACGAGCATTGGACGGTCCCGCAGGCTGGTGGCCTTCGCGGCCGTCGCCGCGCTGGCCACGGGGCTGCTGGCCGGCTGCTCCAAGGACTCGGACGACGGGTCGTCGAACTCGGACGGCGGCAACGGCAGCGGCAAGGGCAAGACCACGCTGACCATCGGGACCTTCGGCGTCTTCGGCTACAAGCAGGCCGGCCTCTACGACGAGTACATGAAGCTCCACCCGGACATCAACATCAAGGAGAACGTCACCACGCGCACCGACGTCTACTGGCCCAAGGTGCTCACCCGGCTGCAGGCCGGCTCCGGCGCCGACGACATCCAGGCCATCGAGGTCGGCAACGTCACCGAGGCCGTGCAGACGCAGGCCGACAAGTTCGTGGACCTCGGCAAGGAGGTCGACAAGTCCCAGTGGCTGGACTGGAAGCTCGCCCAGGCCACCACCAAGGACGGCAAGACGATCGGGCTGGGCACGGACATCGGCCCGATGGCGATCTGCTACCGCAAGGACCTGTTCAAGAAGGCCGGACTGGAGACGGACCGGACCAAGCTCGCCGCGCAGTGGAAGGGCGACTGGGCCAAGTACGTCGATCTCGGCAAGCAGTACATGAAGAAGGCGCCGAGCGGCACCAAGTTCGTGGACTCCGCCGCCTCGGTCTACAACGCGGCCCTCGGCGGCGCGGACGAGCGCAACTACGACAAGGACGGCAATGTCGTCTGGGACAAGTCGCCGGGCGTGAAGTCGTCCTGGGACGTCGCGATGACCGTGGCGACCAGCAACATGTCGGCGAAGCTGAAGCAGTTCGACAAGCCGTGGGACCAGGGCTTCGCCAACGGGACCTTCGCGACGGTGGCCTGCCCGGCGTGGATGATCGGCTACATCGAGCAGAAGTCCGGCGACTCCGGCAAGGGCAAGTGGGACGTGGCGGCCGCGCCGACCGCGGCCAACTGGGGCGGTTCCTTCCTCGGCGTGCCGACCGCGGGCAAGCACCAGAAGGAGGCCATCGCCCTGGCGAAGTGGCTGACCGCGCCCGAGCAGCAGGCGAAGGTCTTCGCCAAGCAGGCCAGCTTCCCCTCGACCCCGTCGGCGTACGCGAACCTGAAGCCGGCGGCGGACACCACGGCGTACTTCTCCGGCGCGCCGATCACCCAGATCTTCTCCGACTCGGCGAAGACCATCCCGAGCCAGCCCCTCGGCCCGAAGGACAAGCCGATCGACACCGCGATCACCGACATCGGCATCCTCCAGGTCGAGCAGAAGGGCAAGTCCCCGGCGCAGGGCTGGGACGCGGCCGGCAAGGAGATCAAGGACGTGCTCGGCCAGTGACCAGCTCCAAGCAGGCTCTCGCGCAGCCCGCGTCGAGCGCCGACGCCGCGCCCGGCTCCCAGCCGGGCGCGGCCCGGGGCGCTCACGGTCGCGGCACACCGGCGGGCGCCGACTCCTGGCGCAGCCGGCTGTACCGCTGGGACATGAAGGCGTCCCCCTACGCGTTCGTCGCCCCCTTCTTCGTCCTCTTCGGGGCCTTCTCACTGGTACCGCTGCTGTACACGGCCTGGTACTCGCTGCACCACGTGCAGCTGACGTCGCTGGACCACCAGACCTGGGCGGGCCTGGACAACTACAAGAACCTGTTGTCCTCGGACTTCTTCTGGAACGCCCTGAAGAACACCTTCACCATCGGGCTGATCTCGACGGTGCCGCAGCTGCTGGCGGCGCTCGGACTCGCCCATCTGCTCAACTACAAGTTGCGTGGCTCCACGGTGTGGCGCGTGGTGATGCTCACCCCGTACGCCACCTCGGTGGCGGCGGCGACGCTGGTGTTCACGCTGCTGTACTCGTGGGACGGCGGCATGGTCAACTGGATCCTGCACTTCGTCGGGGTGGATCCGGTCAACTGGCGGGAAGCGGACTGGGGTTCCCAGTTCGCGGTCTCCACGATCGTGATCTGGCGGTGGACCGGCTACAACGCGCTGATCTACCTGGCGGCGATGCAGGCGATCCCGGCCGACCTGTACGAATCGGCGGCGCTGGACGGCGCCAACCGCTGGCAGCAGTTCCGGCACGTGACGATTCCGCAGCTCAGGCCGACGATCCTGTTCACCGTGGTGGTCTCCACCATCGGCGCCACCCAGCTGTTCGGCGAGGTGCTGCTGTTCGGCGGTGTCAGCGGTTCCAAGGGCGGTTCCGAGCACCAGTACCAGACCCTCGGCCTGTACATGTACGACCAGGGCTGGATCATCGGCAACCTCGGCAAGGCGTCCGCGATCGCCTGGTCGATGTTCCTGATCCTTCTGATCGTCGCCGCGGTCAACCTGCTGCTCACCCGATGGCTGAGGAAGTCCCAATGACGACCAGTGAACTGACGCTGCCCCAGGCCCCGAAGGCCCGGGCCGGCCGCCGCCGGGTGATGGGTGCGGGCAGGCAGATGCACGCGGGCCCGGTCACCTACGTCGTTCTGACCGTCTTCGCGCTGGTCTCGCTGGCCCCACTGGTGTGGACGGCCGTGGCGGCCTCCCGCACGGACCGCAGGCTGGCGCAGACCCCGCCGCCGCTGTGGTTCGGCGGGAACCTGTTCAAGAACATGGAGGCCGCCTGGGACCAGGCGGGGCTCGGCACCGCGATGCTCAACTCCACGTTCGTCGCGGGCGCGATCACCGTCAGCACGGTCCTGTTCGCCACCCTGGCCGGGTTCGCCTTCGCCAAGCTGCGGTTCCGGTTCTCGAACATCCTGCTGCTGCTGACCATCGGCACGATGATGATCCCGCCGCAGCTGGCCGTCGTACCGCTGTACCTGTGGATGGCGGACCTCGGTTGGTCGAACCAGTTGCAGACGGTCATCCTGCCCAGCCTGGTGACCGCGTTCGGCACCTTCTTCATGCGGCAGTACCTGGTGCAGGCGCTGCCGTCCGAACTGATCGAGGCCGCCCGGGTGGACGGGGCGAGCAGTCTGCGGATCGTGTGGCATGTGGTGTTCCCGGCGGCCCGGCCCGCGATGGCCGTGCTCGGCCTGCTGACCTTCGTGTTCGCCTGGAACGACTTCCTGTGGCCGATCATCGCCCTGAACCAGCAGAACCCGACCGTGCAGGTCGCGCTCAACTCGCTCGGCACCGGCTATGTCCCGGACCAAGCGGTGATCATGGCCGGCGCGCTGCTCGGCACGCTGCCGCTGCTCATAGCCTTCCTCCTGTTCGGCAAGCAGATCGTGGGCGGAATCATGCAGGGCGCGATCAAGGGCTGATCCCCGTCAGCGCCGCACACAAGGCCCTCGGGGCCGGGCCACCGCCGCCCCGGCCCCGGTCCCTTCCCCCGCTCGCCACTCACCCGTCGGTCCACACGACCCTTCATGGGAGCGCTTCCATGCCTGAACCCGTTACCTCCGTGATCTTTCCCCCCTCCTTCCTCTGGGGCGCCGCCACCTCCGCCTACCAGATCGAGGGGGCCGTCCGGGAGGGCGGCCGCACCCCTTCGATCTGGGACACCTTCAGCCATACGCCGGGCAGGACGGCCGGTGGCGAGACCGGTGACATCGCTGTCGACCACTACCACCGCTACCGCGACGACGTGGCGCTGATGGCGGAGCTGGGCCTGAACGCGTACCGGTTCTCGGTCTCCTGGTCGCGGGTGCAGCCCACGGGCCGGGGCCCGGCGGTCCAGGTGGGCCTGGACTTCTACCGGCGCCTGGTGGACGAGCTCCTCGCCCACGGCATCCGGCCCGCGATCACCCTCTACCACTGGGACCTGCCGCAGGAGCTGGAGGAGGCGGGCGGCTGGCCGGAGCGGGACACCGCGTTCCGCTTCGCCGAGTACGCGCACATCGTCGGCGAGGCGCTCGGCGACCGGGTGGAGCAGTGGATCACGCTCAACGAGCCGTGGTGCAGCGCCTTCCTGGGCTACGGCTCGGGTGTGCACGCCCCCGGCCGTACCGACCCGGTGGCCTCGCTGCGGGCCGCCCACCACCTCAACCTGGCGCACGGGCTGGGCGCTTCGGCGCTGCGCACGGCCATGCCGGCCCGCAACTCGGTCGCGATCAGCCTCAACTCCTCGGTGGTGCGCCCGTATTCGCAGGACCCGGCGGACCTGGCGGCCGCCCGCAGGATCGACGACCTCGCCAACGGTGTCTTCCACGGCCCGCTGTTGCACGGCGCGTACCCGGAGTCGCTCTTCGAGGCGACGGCCTCGCTCACCGACTGGTCGTACGTGCGCGACGGCGACCTGCAGACGATCAACCAGCCGCTGGACGCGCTGGGCCTGAACTACTACACGCCGACGCTGGTCTCGTCGGCCGAGTCGGCGGTCTCCGGCCCGCGCGCGGACGGCCACGGGGCGAGCGACCACTCCCCCTGGCCGGGCGCGGACGACGTGGCCTTCCTGCAGACGCCCGGCGAGCGCACGGAGATGGGCTGGACGATCGACCCGACGGGCCTGCACGACCTGATCATGCGGTACACGAGGGAGGCACCCGGCCTCCCGCTGTACGTGACGGAGAACGGCGCGGCGTACGACGACAAGCCCGACCCGGACGGCCGCGTCCACGACCCGGAGCGCATCGCCTACCTGCACGGCCACCTGTCGGCGGTCCGGCGGGCCATCACGGACGGCGCGGACGTGCGCGGCTACTACCTGTGGTCCCTGATGGACAACTTCGAGTGGGCGTACGGCTACGGCAAGCGCTTCGGCGCGGTGTACGTGGACTACGCGACCTTGGCACGGACGCCGAAGTCGAGCGCGCGGTGGTACGCACGGGCGGCGCGGACGGGCTCGCTGCCGCCGGTGGAAACCCCCTGACCTTCCGATCGGGGGACGGGGCGCGGCACGAGGAGGGGATGTGCCGCGCCCCGCACGCTTCGGCGACATGGAAGTTCCGGCCGGAGCGTGCGGGCGCCGGCCGGGTCAGCCGATCGCGTCGAACGCCTTCGAGAAGGCGAACCTGTCCTGGGTGATCGAGCTGCATGTGGCGTCGGCGGTGGGCTTGGTGCCGCCGTCGCACTGCTTGTCGCGGGTCGCCGACCACATCGACAGCCCGCCGATGCCCTTGGACTTGGCGAAGTTCACCAGTTGGGTGGCGTCGTCGACCTTGAAGACCTCGGCGGAGACGTCGTTGACGCCGATCATCGGGGTGACGGCGACCGCCTTCCAGGCCGCGCTGTCGGACAGGCCCAGCACGCTCTTGACCTGGGCCTGGGTGGCGGTGGCGGCCTGTTCGGCGTAGGTGCCCATGTCACCGTTGTAGGCGGGGCCGTAGTCCATCGCCATGATGTTGACCGTGCTGGTCTTCACGCCGTTGGACTTGGCGTCGGAAAGGAGGTTCACGCCGTCCTGGGTGAGGCCCTCGGGCATCACGGGGAGGGTGAAGGAGACGTCCAGGTTCGGGTGCTGGGCCTGGAGCTTCGCTATCGCCTTGGCGCGCAGGGTGTTCGCCGCCGTGTTGGGCAGCGCGCCGCCCTCCACGTCGAAGTCGACCTTGGTGAGCTTGAACTGGTCCACGGCCTTGCCGTACGCCGTCGCCAGCGCGTCCGCCGAGGAGCAGGTCGTGGCCAGTTCGGAGCCGGACGCGCCGCCGAAGGAGACGCGGACGTCACCGCCCTTGGCGCGCAGGGCGCCGATCTGGGAGGCCACGCCGTCGCTCGCCAGGTCCGTCACCCCGCCCCACTTGGGTGTGCAGCCGCCGCCGTCCGTGACGAAGGCGAGGTTGTAGTCCTTCACGCCGGTCGCGTTCGCGCTCGCGACCAGGTCGAAGGCCGGGTAGAGGGAGGTGTCGACGTAGGGGGCGAAGCCGGCGGAGGCGGGCGTGCCGGTGCCGGTGCTCTGGGACGGGGAGGCGGTGGCCGTCGGGGTCTGGGTCGGCGTCGGCTTCTGGGTGGGGGTCGGGGTCGCGCTGAGGGTCGGGGTCGGGGTGGGAGTCGCCGACTGTGTCGGGCGGCCGCTCGGCTCGGGCGTCGCGGTGTCGTCGGCGGAACACTTCGCGTTGTCGATACGGCAACCGGTCGGGTCGCCCGTGCCGTTCACCACGAAGCCGACGGTGACCGACTTGCCGGGCGCCAGTCCGTCCTTGTCCCACTTGGCGGGCTTCACGGTGACGTGCCGTCCGCTCACGCTCGACTCGGCGTTCCAGAGGGAGCTGAGCTTCCCGCCGGCCGGCAGGTCGAACTCCAGCGTCCAGTCCTTCTCGGTCTGGCCGCTGTTGTTGGTCACGACGTACTGCGCGGTGTAACCCGTCGCCCAGTCGCTGGTCTTGGTGTACGCGGCGTCGACACCGGCGGCCTGCGCGATGCCGCTGAACATGATCGCTCCACCGCCGACCACGGCCGCGGCGACGAGGCCGCCGATCACCTTGTTCCTGCCACTGATCCTGCGCCGGTGCGTGCTCATCGCTGGTGCCTGCCTTCGCTGTCAACGGGGTGGGGTGCGCAGCACGCTAGCGACAGGGATTCAGACAAACGGCTTGATAAGGACGGTCGTTGAAGATCTTAGGGTGCGCTTAAGGAAGGGATCGGGAGCGGTTAAAGGTAGAGACCAATCTGCCGACCCTGCGGCGGCGCACGGCCCCCCGGTGCCCCCTGCGTACCGGTTCCCGCCCGTCCAGCTGGATCCAGATCCGCACCTCGGTGCCGCCGAGGACCGACGAGCCGATCCGCACGTCCCCGCCCGTGGATTCGGCGAGCCGGCGCACGATGTCCAGGCCGAGCCCGGTCGAGCCGTCGTTGCCCGAGCCGCGGCCGCGGGCCATCGCCGCCACGGGGTCGGATATGCCGGGGCCCGCGTCCGAGACCAGCACGATCACCGCGTCCTCCCCGTTGTGCACGTCCACCGCGAAGGCCGTGCCCTCGGCGGTGTGCCGGAAGACGTTGCCGAGCAGCGCGTCGAGCGCGGCGGCCAGGTCGGCGCGGGCCACGGGTATGCGCACCGGCCGCTCCACTCCGGCCAGCCGCCACTTGCGGCCCTCGTCCTCGGCGAGCGCGGACCAGAAGCCCATCCGCTCCCGGACCACTTCGGCGGCATCGCACCCGGCGCCCGGCCCGGCCGCGGCCGTCTGCGGCTTGGCCTCCCGCGCGGTACGGATGATGGTGTCCACCTCGCGCTCCAGCTGGGCGACGGCGGCCCGGGTCTGCTCGGCGGCCGTTCCGTCGCCGAGCGAGGCCGCGTTCAGACGCAGGACGGTGAGCGGGGTGCGCAGCCGGTGGGACAGGTCCGCCGCCAGCTCACGCTCGTTCGCCAGGAGCTGTACGACCTGGTCGGCCATGGAGTTGAACGCCACCGCCGCCAGCCGCAGTTCGTTGGGCCCCTCCTCCGGCACCCTCGCCCCCAGCTTCCCCTCCCCCAGTTCGTGCGCGCCCTCGACCAGCCGCTGCGCGGGCTGCACCATCCGTACGCCCAGCCGGTCGGCGACCGCGACGGAGCCGACGACCAGCGCGGCGCCGACGGCGGCGAGGACCGCCCAGGCCATGCCGACGCCGTTGCTGACCGCGGCCTCGGGGACGTACACCTCGACGACGGCGATCGCTCCGGAGCTGAGCGCGACCGGCTGGAGCAGCGTGGAGCCGCCGGGCACCTCGGTGGTGGAGGCGCGGCCCAGTCTGCGCACGGTCGCGATGTCCCGGTCCGCGGCCCGCTGCCGGCCGATGTCCACGGCCGCCGCCGCGTCCACGGCCGGTATGTGCACGGCCATCCCGGAGTCCACGCCGGCCGAGGCGACCACCCGCTCCAGCTTGTCGCGGTCGGTGGTGATGGACAGCGCGGGGGCGACCGCGGCCGCCTCCCGCTCGGCGTTGGAGAAGGCACGGTCCCGGGCCATCTCCTTGATGACGAGCCCGAGCGGGACGGCGAAGGCGACCACGACCATCGTGGTGACCGCCAGACAGACCTTGACCAGTGCCCATCTCATCGCGCCGGCTCCGCTTCCCCCGGCGGCTCCAGCTTCACGCCGACGCCCCGCAGGGTGTGCAGATAGCGCGGCCGCGCCGCCGTCTCGCCCAACTTCCGGCGCAGCCAGGACAGATGGACGTCGATGGTCTGGTCGTCTCCGTACGACTGCTGCCAGACCTCGGCGAGCAGTTCCTTGCGCGGTACGACGACACCGGGACGGCCGGCCAGGAAGGCGAGGAGGTCGAACTCGCGGCGGGTCAGGTCCAGCCGGATGCCGTCCAGTTCGGCCTGGCGGCGCAGCGGGTCGACGGTCAGACCGCCGACCCGGATGACGGTCGACGGGGGGCTGTCGCCGACGACCGCGCGGGAGCGGCGCAGGACGGCGGCGATGCGGGCCGACAGGTGCTCCACCGAGAACGGCTTGGTGAGGTAGTCGTCCGCCCCGGCGTTCAGCAGCCGGACGACCTCCGTCTCGTCGTCGCGCGCGGTGGCGATGATGACCGGCACGTCCGTGATGCCACGCAGCATCTTCAGGGCCTCGGACCCGTCCAGATCGGGCAGTCCGAGGTCCAGGATGACCACGTCGAAACGGAAATGGGCGACCTCGCGCAGCGCCTCCAGCGCCGTGCCGACGCTGCGCACGGTGTGCGAGGCGTCGGTGAGATGCCGGATGAGCGCCGAGCGTACGAACTGGTCGTCCTCGACGACGAGCACACTTGCCATGCGCCGCACCGTACGCCATGCGGGCGATACCGGTCCGGCGCCTGTGGATAACTCCGACCACGTGCGGCCCGTGGGACGGGTGAGGCAGTATGGCCCGCGATGCTCAGAGGACTTGTACACGTACTGGCTTGGTCGCTCGCCACGGGTGCGGCGGTCACGCTGTCGTGGTGGGGTGTCCATACGGTGATGGCGGGGACGGCGTACGACCCGCCGCGTGCCCTGCCCATCACGGCGGCCGACTCGACGACGCAGGCTTCCAAACCGCTGGCGTCGGCGACGCCCCGGCCGTCGGCCCCTTCGAAGGCTCCGTCCGGCAAGGCGTCCGCGCCCCGCACGCCGGCCCCCTCGCGGACCCCTGCGTCGAGCCCCGCCTCCTCCCCGCCCCCGGCCGTCTCCGGTCAGGTCAAGGGCTACGACACCGTCGGCGGGCGGGTGGTCTTCGACCTGGGGAGCACCAGCGCGACGCTCGTCTCGGCGACCCCGGGCACCGGCTGGTCGATGCAGGTGTGGAAGACGGAGACCTGGATCCGGGTGGAGTTCGGCAGGGGCGCGGACCGGGTGACGGTGTTCTGCACGTGGCACGACGGCCCACCGCATGTGGAGGTGTACTGACAGCGTCCGTCCGGCGGCCACCGGCAGCGGTCAAGTGAAAGACAACTAGATATTGACAGTCGACTCTCATTTGGCGGTAGCCTCTCATTAGGCTGCTTCCACTTGGGAGGTTCACATGTCCGTGCACGACCTGTCCCACTCCCCCCGCCGCTGGCTCGCCCTCGCCGCGCTCACCCTGAGCGTGCTGATCGTCGGCCTCGACGGAACCGTCATCAACGTCGCGCTGCCCACCATCGCGGGCGAACTCCACGCCGACAGCGCGCAGTTGCAGTGGATCGGCGGCGGTTATCTGCTGGCCCTGTCGGTGGCGATGCTCCCGGTCGGCCTGCTCGGCGACCGCTTCGGCCACAAGAAGCTGCTGCTCTTCGGCATCTCGCTGTTCGGTCTCGCCTCGCTGGCCGGCTCCCTGGCCGACTCACCGTCGGCGGTCGTCGCGGCCCGGACCGTCCTCGGCCTCGGAGCCGCCGCGATCATGCCGCTGTCCATGGCGATCCTGCCCCGCGTCTTCGCCAAGGAGGAGCTGCCCAAGGCCATCGCCGTGTGGACCGCGGCCACCGCGCTCGGCATGCCCGTCGGCCCCGTGGTCGGCGGCTGGCTGCTCGACCACTTCTGGTGGGGCTCGGTGTTCCTGTTCAACGTGCCCGTCGCCGCCCTCGCCCTGGTCGCCGGCCTGTGGCTGCTGCCCAAGGACGCCGACCGCGCGAAGGCCACACCCTTCGACACGCTCGGCACCGTCCTGGGCGGCCTCGGCATCACCGCGCTGGTCTACGGCACCATCCTGATCCCCGAGGACGGCTGGAACGGTCCGTCCGTGCTCGCCCCGCTGACCGTCGCGGCCGTCCTGCTCACCTGGTTCGTGCTGCGCGAGCGCCGTCACCCGCACCCCGTCGTCGACCTGTTGCTGTTCACCGACCGCCGCTTCCTGTGGGGCACGCTGATCGCCGTCTTCGTCAACTTCGCGGTGATGGGCATCCTGTTCGTCGTCCCGCAGTACCTGCAGGCCGTCCTCGGTAACGACGCCTTCGGCACCGGGCTGCGCGTCCTGCCCCTGATCGGCGGCCTGATGGCGGCGGCAGCGGCGAGCGAGCCCCTGGTCCTGCGGCTCGGCGCCCGGACAGTCGTACCGGTGGGCCTGCTCGTGCTCGGCGCGGGCGCGCTGCTCGGCGCGACCACCGGCGTCGCGGACGGCTACGGCTTCACGGCACTGTGGCTCGGCCTGACCGGCCTCGGCTTCGGACTCGCGGTCGTGCCCGCCACCAGCCTGGTCATGTCCGCGCTGCCCGAGGACAACACCGGCTCGGGCACCAGCCTCCTGGAGACCGTCCAGCAGCTCGGCGGCGTTCTGGGCGTCGCCAGTCTCGGCAGCCTGCTCAGCTACGGCTACCTGGCCCGCCTGCACACCGGCCGGCTGCCCGCGCCGGCGGCGGACGCGGCCCGCGACTCGGTGTCCGGCGCCGACGCCGTCGCCGCCCGGCTGCACGACACGGGACTGGCCGTCTCCGCGCACGAGTCCTTCGTCCACGGCATGAACCTGGTCCTCACGGCCTGCGGGACGATCGCCCTGCTCGGGGCCGTACTGGCCGCCGTCTTCCTCCCCGGCCGCGCCGCCTGCTCCCGCAGGTGCTCCCGCACGGTGGCCCGGTCGACCGCCCAGCCCGCAGAATCGGTCGCATGACGACGCACGAGACCCCCGCCGCACCCCTCGGCCTGCGCGAGCGCAAGAAGCGGCAGACCCGCGAGCGCATCCGCCGGGAGGCCTACCGCCTCTTCGCCGAGCACGGGTACGAGGCCACCACGGTCGACCAGATCGCGGACGCGGCGGAGGTCTCGCCCAGTACGTTCTTCCGGTACTTCCCCACCAAGGAGGACGTGGTCCTCCAGGACGAGTACGACCCCGCCCTCGCCGCCGCCCTGCGCGACCGCCCGGCCGACGAACCCATCGTCGACGCGGTGCTCAACTCCCTGAAGGGCCCCATGGGAGAGATGCTCCAGCGGGACCGGGACGACCTCCTGCTGCGCACCCGGATCTCCTTCACCGACCCGGCCATCCGCGCCCGCAACGTCGCCGAACAGGAGCGCAGCGAGCGCGCCATCGCCGAGATCATCGCCGAGCGCACCGGCCGGGACGCCTCCGACCTGGAGATCAAGTGCGCGGCCGCCGCGATCGTCGCGGTCTTCACCACGCTGGTACGGCACTGGGTCGAGGGGGACGGGAAGGAGGACCTGGCGGAGCTGTACGAACGTCATCTGCCGCTGCTGTCGCGCGGGTTGAGCTTCTAGAGCCGGGTCAGCGGAACACCGAGGGCGGCGGGGCCGGGGAGGCCACCGCCGCCTCGTCCGTCACGGGTACGGCCCCGCCGGTGAAGTCGGTGAGCGGGCGGCCGTGTTCGAGCCGGCCGGGGTGCGGGTCGGAGGCGGCCCGGCGGGTCAGTTCGGCGACCGGCAGTGGGCGGTCGGAGGCGACGAGGACCGCGTTGCCGAACCGCTTGCCGCGCAGCACGGCCGGGTCGGCGACAAGGGCGAGCTCGGCGAACCGCGCGGCCGCGGTGGCTATCTGGCCGCGCAGGTGGGCGAGCGGCGGCCCGTCGGCGAGGTTGGCGGCGTAGACGCCGGCCGGGTTCAGGGCCCGGCGGACCTCGTCGAGAAACTCGGTCGAGGTGAGGTGGGCGGGCGTGCGGGCCCCGCTGAACACGTCGCAGAGGACCAGGTCCGCCCAGCCGTCCGGCACCTTGGCAAGGCCCTCGCGCGCATCCACCGACCGCACCCGGATCCGGGCGCCCGGGTCCAGCGGCAGCTCCCGGCGCACCAGTTGGACGAGACGCGCATCGCGCTCGACGACCTGCTGGGTGGAGCGGGGGCGGGTGGCGGCGACGTACCGGGCGAGGGTGAACGCGCCACCGCCGAGGTGCACGGCGTGGACGGGTCTGCCGGGCGGGGCGACCAGGTCGATGACATGCCCGAGCCGCCGCTGGTACTCGAAGGAGAGATACGACGGATCGTCGAGGTCGACATGCGACTGCGGGGCGCCGTCGATCAGCAGCGTCCAGGCCCGGCTGCGGTCGGGGTCGGGTATGAGCTGCGCGAGCCCGCCGTCGACGGCCTCCGTGACGGCTTCGACGGCGGCCGGCCTGCGCCGCTGGTTCCTGGACTTCCCCACTCCCCCATTTTCGCAGGCTGCGAAGGGTCCTGCCGCACGGAGCCTCAGCGGCGGCTGTCCGCGGCCTCGATCAGCCGCGCCGCCTCGCCCAGGGCTCTTCGCAGCACCACCGGATCCGTCGCAGGGTCGGCCTCCCCGGGGGGCAGGAGCCAGTCCGACCCCTTCACCGGCGGCTCCGGATTCAGGCTCAGCCCGCGCCCGTTGGTCTCCGTGCACGTGCTCCCGGGGACGTCCCACGCGGCGGCGGTCCCCCGCGGCACAAGGAAGCCGAGTGTGTCGCACCCGTCGTCGTGCAGTACGGGCCCCACCGCGTCCCCGGCCCCCCGCCGCAGGATGTCGACCGCCTCCAGCCCCTGCCGGGCCGGCACCGTCACGAGGTCGCACGCCGTCGCCGGCGGCGCGCAAGGATCGCCGTGCGTACAAGGATCGTTGCTCTGGCTGGTCTGCATCCCGGCCTCCACCACGCAGCCCTCTTGCCGTCCATGACCTCCAACGCGCCACGGCCGTCAACGGCTACGGCACAAGTCAGCCGTAAAGGATGGCAGTTCATGGCAGATCGTGCATGAGATATCCGTTTTGTAGCTAAACACTGCGTGGCGGGTCGGACACAGCAGGTACTTTCTTGCCCGCCGGAACCAGGGTGGCACACGGGCGACTCGCCCCGGTTTCACACTGAATCCGGCACGGTTCGACGGTTCGCACGAGAGGACCCGGCCATGGAGTCGTCAACCGCGACCTCGTCACAGTCCGAACGGCCACCACGGCCGAACCTCGCCTTCCGGCGCCTGCGCGGCCGGCGGTCACCCGCCGAGTTCGCGGCGCTGGTGCGGCGGGCCGCCCGCGAGATCGGCGAGCGGGTCAGCTGTGACGCGCGCTACATCGGCCGGGTCGAGGCGGGCGAGATCCGCTGCCCGAACTATGCGTACGAACGGGTGTTCCTGCACATGTTCCCCGGCCGCACGCTCGCCGACCTCGGCTTCGCGCCGCGCTCGTCCGTCCGCGGACGAGGGGCGCGCCCGGCCGGGGAAGCGCCCCCCTCGTGCATCACGAGTCCGGCGTCCACCACGAGTGAGACGCGGGGGGCCCACGAGCCGTATGACACGCAGGACCCGTACGACACGCACGAGAACCACGAGGAGAGCGACGTGCTACGTCGCGCATTCATGACCGGCGGGGGCGCCACGGTGGCCGCCGCGCTGGGCCCGTTCGGGCTCACCATCGACGCCGCGGCCGCCGACCGGCCGAGCCGCCGCGCCGGGTCCGGGGAGGCGTCCGCGCTCGAAGAGGCCGTCCGCAGAATCCGGCTGCTCGACGACCGGCACGGCGCGGACGGTCTCTACCGGCGCGCGGCCGCTCCGCTGCGCGCCGCGTACGCGCTGCTGGACGCCGGCGCGACTCGGCAGACGACCGCCGACAGACTGCATTCGGGCGCCGGTGAACTCGCCATCTCGGTGGGCTGGCTGGCACACGACTCCGGGCGCTTCGACGACGCCCGCTCGCACTACGCGGAGGCGCTCGCGACCGCCCGGATGACCGGGGACGACGCCCTGGAGGCCCACGCCTTCTGCAACACGGCGTTCCTCGCCCGGGACGCGGGCCGGCCCCGGGAGGCGGTGCGGGCGGCGCAGGCCGCGCAGCGGGCGGGGCGCTCGCTGGGCTCCGCGCGCCTGATGTCGCTGCTCGCGCTGCGCGAGGCGGGCGGCTGGGCGGGGCTCGCCGACCGCACCGGGTGCGAACAGGCGCTGGCCCGCGCGCAGGCCCTCTACGAGCGAGGCCACTCGGACGCCGATCCCGAGTGGATGAGCTTCTACGGAGAGGCCGAACTGGAGGGGCTGGAGGCGCAGTGCTGGTCGACACTGGGCGACTGGCCGCGGGCGGCCCGGCACGCACGCCGGGCCGCCCAGCTCCAGGACCCCCACTTCACCCGGAACATCGCCCTGTACACCGCCGAGCTCACCGACGACCTCGCGCGCGGGGGGCGGCCCGACGAGGCGGCGTCGGCCGGGATGCGCGTCCTCGACCTGCTGGACCAGGTCCAGTCCTCCCGCATCCAGACGATGCTCGCGGGCACAGCACGGGTGCTGCTGCCGCACCGGCGGGCGTCGGGGGTGTCGGAGTTTCTGGAGAGACACGCCTCGCTGCCGCGCCCGGTGTGAAGCCGGGTCGTCGGGCGACCGCCGGGTGCGGGGCAAGGGGTTACGGCGGTGCGGCCGGTTGCCGCGTACGCCGTGCGGCTGGGGCGGGAGGGCCGCACGGCAGTCGCCCGACCGCGTGTCCGCACACCGGCCGACGTCTGCGCACGGCATACGGCATCTCACGAACAGCACTGCCAGCCATCCCCGATGCACGACCGGCCAACGCGCACAGCACCCGCCGGACCGACTACCGCATAAACCCTGCGACCGACCGGGAACGGGCCCGCAAAACCGCACACCGGCCGACGTACACGGATGTCATACGGCAAACCGCCACCAGCACCGCAATCCCACGACAGCCAACCGACCAAGGCGCACGGCACCCGCACGGGAGCGCGTCAGCGGTGGGTCGGTCGGGGACGGGGGTCCGCAGAGGGCGGTCGGCGCGGCGGCCGGTCGGCGCGTGCGGTGTGCGGTCGGCCGGGCAGGTTCGCGGGGCAGGCAGGCAGTCGGCCGGGGCGGGCTGCGGTCGCGTGGGCTACGCGGCCAGGTGTCCCAGGTCGTTCCAGCTCTCGATCGCCGGTTCGCCGTAGGCCCAGCCCAGGACCGACAGGGACGTGGGGTTGAGCCGGATCCGGGCGGCGAAGTCGAGCGGCAGACCCAGCCATCTCGCCCCTATGGAGCGCAGGATGTGCCCGTGGGCGAAGACCAGGACGTCGCGGTCCGCGGACCGGGCCCAGGCCACCACCTCGTCCGCCCTCGCCGTCACCTCGGCGAGGGTCTCGCCCTCGGGCACACCGTCGCGCCAGATCAGCCAGCCGGGCCGGACGGCCTGGATGTCGGCGGGGGTCATGCCCTCGTAGGCGCCGTAGTCCCACTCCAGAAGCGTGTCCCAGACCTGCGCGCGCCCACCGAACCCGGCGAGTTCGCACGTCTCACGCGCGCGTGCCAGCGGACTCGTGCGCACCTCGACACCGGGCAGCCCGTCGAACGGCCCCCGGTGCAGCCGCTCGCCCAGCAGCTTGGCACCCCGCCGCCCCTCGTCGAGGAGCGGAACGTCGGTCCTGCCGGTGTGCTTGCCGGACAGCGACCACTCCGTCTGTCCGTGCCGGGCCAGCAGGATGCGCGGTGCCATGGGTGACCTTTCCGGGAGGAGATGTGGGAGGAAGTGACAGAAGCCGAGAAATCGGAGGCGGAACCCCTCCATCATGGCGCACCCTGTCCGCGGGCAACCCGGCGGGAGATCTCTGCGTCTTTGAGGGCTGAGCACCCGGCGAGGGACTGACGCGTACACCGTAAAGTGTCCCGGTCGGCCCACCGGGCGCCGAGGAACAGAAGGGGGAGGGCGATCGGATGCCGCAGACCGAGACACCGGGCACCGAGGTGTCCCCGCGAACCCGGCTGCGCTGGTGGACCGAGCTGCCCCTGATCCTCCTGGTGTACGGCTGCTACTCGGCCGGCCGCCTCCTTGCCCGGACCGACGTCGGCGGCGCCGTCGACCACGGCCTCGCGATCCTGCGCATCGAGAAGGCCCTGCACATCAACGCCGAGCACCCGCTCAACCGGCTGTTCACCCGCGAGGCGTGGCTCGGCGTGCCGGCCGACTTCTGGTACGCGTCGCTGCACTACCTGGTCACGCCCGCGATCCTGGTGTGGCTGTTCCGGCACCGCACCGAGTTCTACCGCGCGGCCCGCACCTGGCTGATGACGTCCACGTTCATCGGCCTGATCGGCTTCACGCTGCTGCCGACCTGCCCGCCCCGGCTCCTCTCGGCGGGCCACGGCTTCGTCGACACGATGGCCCAGTACCACTCGTACGGCTGGTGGGGCGGCGAGGCCAGCGCCCCGCGGGGCATGGGCGGCATGACGAACCAGTACGCGGCCATGCCGAGCCTGCATGTGGGCTGGGCACTGTGGTGCGGAGTGATGCTGTGGCGCTACGGCGGCACGCGCATCACGAAGGCCCTCGGCGTCACCTACCCGCTGCTGACCGCGATCGTGGTCATGGGCACCGCGAACCACTACTCGCTCGACGCGGTCGCGGGCGTCGCCGTGATGGGCGTCGGACTGCTGCTCGCGCCGTACGTGATGCGCACCGTGGACCGGGTCAGGGCCCGCCTGGCCCCGAGCGCCTCGGTCGTCGCGGCGCGCTCCGACGGCGCAGGTTCCTCGATTGTCAGTGGCGGATGCCAGACTTCCGCGGGTGAACGAATTCCACGGCAGCGCGAGGAGCGGCTCAGGTCCGCGGCCGAGCCCGACGCCTCTCCCACCGACGCGGGGGACGGCGCTCCGGCAGCGGCTCGCTGAGCTGCGCGGACCGGAGGTACCGGCCAAGGCACTGGACGCGCGCGCCCTCGCGGCGCTCGCCGCCAACCCCGGGTGCCGACGGCGCGCGATCCTCGACGGCGCCGGAGTGGACAAGGTGGCGCTGGCGAGCGCGCTGGGCGCGCCGTCCGCCTTCGGGCAGTCGCAGTTCGCCCTCACCCGGGGCAACGCGTTCGAGGCCCGGGTGAAGGCCGACGGCGGCGCCGAACTGCTGCGGCTGGCGCACACCAGACTGGACCCGGGCGCCGAACCCCCGCACGAGGCCGCTGTGCCGGACCTCTCCGCGATCGGCCCCGAGGGGCGCACGGCGCGTACGGCGCTGGCGCTGCGCGAGGCCGCCGAGGCGCGCGGCACCTGGACGCTGCTCGACCATCCCATGCTCGCCCTCGACGTCGCGGGCTCGCCCGCCTTCCTGGAGCCGGACGCCGTGGTCGTGCACCCGGACGGCAGCTGGACGGTCGTGGAGATCAAGTCGTTCCCGCTGCTGGACGGTTCGGCGGACCCGGCGAAGGTGGGCGCGGCCGCGCGGCAGGCGGCGGTGTACGTGCTGGCGCTGGAGGAGCTCGCGGGCCGCATCGACCCCGCCCCGCGCGTGCGCCACCAGGTCCTGCTCGTCTGCCCGAAGGACTTCTCCAACCTCGCCACCGCGTCCGCCGTCGACGTCCGCAAGCAGCGTGCGGTCACCGCGCGCCAGCTGGCCCGGCTGACCGGCATCCAGGACATCGCCGACGCGCTGCCCGAGGGCACCTGCTTCGCCCCGGAGCTGCCGGCCGAGGAGCTCACGGCCGCGGTCGACGCGGTCCCGGCGGCCTACGCGCCCGAGTGCCTGGCCGCCTGCGAACTGGCCTTCCACTGCCGGGAACGCTCCCGCGCGGCCGGCGCGGTGACCACCCTCGGCCGGCCGGTCCGCGCTGAACTGGGCGGCCTGACCACGGTCGACGACGTGCTGTCGGCGGCCCGCGGCGAGACCGGCGACCCGGACGACCCGGCGGTGGCCGCACTGCGCAGGGCCGCGGTCCTGCGGGCGGAGGCACTGGCGGTCGCCGGTGGGGCGGGCCTTCCCACGGGCGTGCCCGGGGCCCGGCCCGGCCGGGAGGTGGCCCCTTGTCGCTGATCGCCACGCTCGCCCGGCTGGAAGCCATCAGCACCGGCCGCGCCCTTCCCGCCGCCACCGTCCGGCACCGGCATCTGTCCGACCACCCCCTGGTGTTCGTGCCGCTCACCACCGCCGGTGAGGCCGGTGCCCCGCTCGGGGCGCTGGTCGGCACCGACCGGGATGCGCCGCGCCTGCTCGTCGTGCCGCAGCCGCGCGACCGCGACCTGCGCTTCGCGTTCCTCGCCGAGCTGGCCGACGTCGTCCTGCCGTACATCGACTCCTACGCCGACGCCGTCGAGGCCGCCGAGCGTGCGGAGACCGATCCGGAGACCGGCAAGCGGGTCAAGGTCGAGGTCGAACTGTGCGCGGACGCTCCGCAGTTGATCGTTCCGGGCCGCGCGGGTGTGGACTTCGTACGGCTGCTGGGCCGCTCCATGCGGTTCCGCCGCACGGCCGAACAGGAGCCCGAGGCCCCGTACCCCGCGCCGCCCCGGGTGCCGCTGCTCGGTCGGTGGCTGACCCACTTCGGGGAGCGGGCCCGGGTGCCCGGCTCCTCGCTGCTGCTGGCCGCGACCGACGTACTGGCCCGGCACTGGGCGACCGGGCAGTCCGGACTGGAGGACCAGCACCTGGGCGCGCTGCTCGCCTGGATCGACCCGCCCAAGGGCGAGAGCGGCGCCGAGGCGGCTCTGCGCGCGGGGCACGCGCGCGACGCCGACGACCAGCTGCTGTGCCCGCCCGCGGGCCCGGCCACGGACCCGGCGTTCGACAACAAGCTGCTCGCCCCCGCCTTCGAGCGCTACGACCGCGCCCGGGTCGCCCTCGCCGCCGCCGAGGACGGCCTGGAGGCCGACGACCGGCTCGGTGCGCTCACCGCCGCCGAGCGGGAGATCCGTGCCCTGGTGGAGAGCCGTACGCGGCCCACCTGGGACGCGGTGTGGCGCGGGATCGACCTGTTGCGGGCGCTTCCGGAGGGCGCGCACGCCGAGGAGCGGTGGACCCGCGACCGCTGGTCGTTCACCGGCCACCGCGACCGTGTCCTCGCCGGGGAGCCCCCGCAGCCGCGCCGCGACGACGCGGTCACCGCCGCCAACAAACTCGCCACACGCGAACGCGAACAGGCCCGCCTGGAGGCCCAGGAGGCGCTGGACGATCCGCTGGTGATGGCCGGGCGGCGGCTGTCCGGGGAGGCGTTCGCGGGCGAGGTCGTCGCCGTCGTCATGGCGTACAGCGAGGGCAAGCGGCCCAGCCCGCGCCCGCTGGTCACCGTCCGCACGGACGACCGGCCGCATCTCGGGGAGCGGGCGAAGGTGTACCGCTCGCTGGGCGGAAAGCCGCAGGCGGCCGAGTTCGTCGGTCACGAGGACGAGGGGCTGGTCGTGCTGCGGATCGTCGACAAGATGGGCCGTGGCAAGGAGCCGGAGGAGGGATCCGTGCCGGAGAAGGGCGACCGGCTCTGCTTCACGCTGTTCGAGCACGAGCAGCGGGGCGGGGCCAAGCTGCCCGACCCGGAACAGACACCGTGGACCCACGGCGGACCGCCGGGCGAGGCCGTCGCCGAGGCCGCCGACGCCGTGACCGAGGAGGACGTGCTGTGACGGCGCCGCCCTTCGACCCCGGTACGGCGGCCGCCCGCGCCACCGACGCGATCCTCCGCGACACCCTGCACGGCACCGACCGGGGTGTGGTCGTGGACTCGCCGCCCGGCGCCGGCAAGTCCACGCTCGTCGTCCGCGCGGCGCTCGAACTCGCCGACGCCGGGCGTCCGCTCATGGTGGTCGCGCAGACCAACGCCCAGGTCGACGACCTGGTCGTCCGGCTCGCCGAGAAGAACCCGGACCTGCCCGTCGGCCGCCTGCACAGCAGCGACGCCGAGCCGTACGACAAGGTGCTGGACGACCTGGCGAACGTACGGAAGTCGGCGAAGGCGGCGGACCTGACGGGCATCCCGGTCGTCCTGTCCACCGCCGCGAAGTGGGCGCACGTCAAGGTGGACGAGCCGTGGCGGCACGCGATCGTCGACGAGGCGTACCAGATGCGCTCGGACGCGCTGCTCGCCGTGGCCGGGCTGTTCGAGCGGGCGCTGTTCGTGGGCGACCCGGGGCAGCTGGACCCGTTCGCGATCGTGGGCAGCGAGCAGTGGGCCGGGCTGTCGTACGACCCCTCGGCCTCGGCGGTGTCGACGCTGCTCGCGCACAACCCGGAGCTGCCGCAGCACCGCCTCCCGGTGTCCTGGCGGCTCCCCGCCTCGGCGGCCCCCTTGGTCTCGGACGCCTTCTACCCCTACACGCCGTTCCGCAGCGGCACGGACCACGGCGACCGCCGTCTCACCTTCGCGGTCCGGTCGGACGGCTCCGGCCCGGACCGGGTGATCGACGAGGCGGCGGAGTCGGGCTGGGGCCTGCTGGAGCTGCCCGCCCGGCACACTCCCCGCACCGACCCGGAGGCGGTGCGGGCGGTGGCGACGGTCGTACGACGGCTGCTGGACCGCGGCGGCGCGGCCACGTCGGAACGCTCGCCCGAGCCCGCTCCCCTGACCGCGGACCGGATCGCGGTCGGCACGGCACACCGGGACCAGGCGGCGGCGGTGCGGGCGGCGCTGGCGGAGCTGGGTGCGGCGGACGTCACCGTCGACACCGCGAACCGTCTGCAGGGCCGGGAGTTCGACGTCACGGTGGTCCTCCACCCGCTCTCCGGCCGCCCCGACGCCACCGCCTTCCACCTGGAGACGGGCCGCCTGTGCGTCCTCGCCTCCCGGCACCGCCATGCCTGCATCGTGGTCTGCCGGGCAGGCGTGACCGACCTCCTGGACGACTACCCGTCGACAGAACCGGTCCAGTTGGGGACGGTGGTGAAGTTTCCGGACGGCTGGGAGGCGAACCATGCGGTGCTGGCACACCTCGGCGAACACAAGGTCGCCTGGCGGCCATGACCACCACACCCCACGCCCCAACCCCCCGGCCGGAGGACGGCACGCCGCCGGAGGCGGCCGATGAACACAGCCCGGACGGCTGGGAGGCGAACCATGCGGTGCTGGCACACCTCGGCGAACACAAGGTCGCCTGGCGGCCATGACCACCACACCCCACGCCCCAACCCCCCGGCCGGAGGACGGCACGCCGCCGGAGGCGGCCGTTGAACACAGCCCGGACGGCGGCCCATGAGTGCCTCCGTGGGCCCCTTGCGCGGGCGCGGGACAATGGACGGTGGCCCACCCAGTAGGCGGCGCCCATCGAACCGTATGAGGAGGAGAAGACATGGCGGAGCCCACGCCGCGTCGGAACGAACCGCGGCTACGCCCCGCGCCCCTGCTCTTCGAACCCGTGGAGGCGGTCTCCGACCCTGAGCACTTCTTCGCCCTGGAGTCGATCGATGATCCGCGTGCCCTGCTGGCGCGGGCGACAGAGCTGATGCAGGCGTTCAGTGCGGCCGCCGACCGGGCGATGGAGTTCCAGGCCCTCGCCGCGGCGCAGCTGGCCGATCCCCGGCGGTTCGACCGTCTGACCCCGGCGGACATCGCGGAGCGGGCGGAGTGGACCGAGGACTACGCCAAGAGGATGGTCGAGTTCGGGCGGGACCTGATGCGGGGCGCCGATGCCGAGGGCAGGGGTACCGCCGATCCCGTGTGAGCCCCGCACGGCATATGCCAGGCGGGCAAGATACCCCTCCCCGTCCCCTCCCGTCCCCGTTTTTCGCAACCCTCCGGAAGGGCTCGCTCACCGGCGGTAGATATGCCCCATGAGCAGCACACGGAATGTCACCTCCGACGGCGCCGCCTGGCTCGCCTCTGCCGGAACGTATCCGCGCGGCACACTCGCGTTCTGGGCGGAGCGGCCGGACGCACCGGTGGTCCTGCCCTGCGGTGCCGCCTTCGACGTGGTGAACGTGCCGGCGATCTTCGGACGCCGGATGCTGGACCGGCTGTGGGACGAGGGGCCGGGATCAGGACCGGTCGCGGTGTTCCGGGGCCGGATGCTCCTGTTCGCCGCGCCGGGCACGGCACAGCGGCTGCCCTCGCTGCTGGACTGGGAGGAGTGGGGGACGCCGGAGGGCGAGGGCGGCCGTACGGGAGACGTTCCGCCGCTGCTCTGCCACGGCACCGGGGACGCCGTGACCGTCCCGGCCCTCGCGGGCGACGGCTCACCCGCCCCGGGCGGCTCCCGGTGGCTGGTCGCCCCCGACACCCGGCACCCGTGGCTGCCCGGCCCCGAGGTCCTGCTCTGGGCGGCCGTACGGGCGGCCCGCGCAGTCGTGCGGATATCGATTTTTCCTCCCGCCGATCAGGGTGCTAAGGTCTACGACGTCAGCAGGCGCCGCTAGCTCAGTTGGTTAGAGCAGCTGACTCTTAATCAGCGGGTCCGGGGTTCGAGTCCCTGGCGGCGCACGCATCGACGATGGCGGGTCGAGTTCGAAAGAACTTGATCCGCCATCGTTGTTTCTCTCAACCTTTCACAGGCCGATCTTTCACAGGCCAACCTTTCGCAAGCTCCGCCTGCCCAAGGCCAACGTTTCGCACGGCGTCGCATGCGGACGCTCAGCCGACAACCCCCGGTGTGATCTTCACCGTCCACGCCCCCGAGGCCGTGCGCCCCTCCACCTCCACCTTCACGCCCTCCCCGGGCACCGTGAAGCTCTCCCCGAGGGCGACCGGCGCATCGGCCAGCGGCGGGTACACGGAGCCCTCCCAGCAGGCCTCGGTGTGCGGGTGGGCGTCCACGACCTCGACCGGCCCGCCCCCGGACTCGGCCCCGCCCCGCACCCGGTACACCAGCACGCCCTGCCGGCAGGACGCCCGGTCGTTCCCGGCCGAGCCCCGCGCCTCGAAGGCCAGCGCGCTGTCGGCGCCGGTGCGCACGACGGCCAGCTTCGTGCCGTCGCCCAGCCCGAACGCCGGAGCGCCGGACAGACCCCGGACGAGGGTCCCCGGTCCGGCGGCGAGGGGTTCGAGGGTGAGCCGCGTGGGCCCGGCCCCCCGTACGCACGTCACCTGCCGGGAGTCGAGCCACCCCAGTTTCCACTTGTGCCAGGCGAAGAGGTCCGGGGACAGCCCGAACTGGCTTCCCATCAGGTCCCAGTCCCCGACGTACGTGTCCCAGTCGCCCTTCCCGTCCGCCGGCCGGTGGTACAGGTCCGGCAGGTCGAACACGTGCCCGGTCTCGTGCGCGAGGACCAGCCGGTCCGGCGGATGGCGTTCGAAGACCGTGACGACCCGCCGTACGTCCTTGCCGTCGACGTGCACCGGAGTGTCCAGGTTGACGACCTTCGTCGCGTCGGAGTCCACGCCGGGCGCGTCCGGGTCGGCCACGAAGTAGACGACGTCGTACCGCGAGAAGTCGACCTCCCCGTCGGCCACGGCGAACGCGTCGCGCAGATAGGCGGCCCGCAGCGCCGGGTTCCAGTCGCGCCGTATGGCGTACGACGTCGCCGGATGCGGCATGCGGAGCCAGTGCGTCAGCGGCTGCGGGCGCAGCGTGAACCTCCCGTAGGAAGCCTGTTCGAAGAAGCGGCTGGTGGCCGGGAAGTGGTCGGCGGTCAGCTGCGCGGGAGTGGTGTGCGGGGTGGAGCCCGGGAAGGCGAGGAACACCAGCACGGCCGAGAGCGAGCCGGTCGGCCGGGTGTAGTCGGGGTTCCAGGTGTCCACGCCCTCCGAGTGGTGGGCGTCGGTCCGGTGCAGTGCGCACGGTGCCGTGGAGAATGGCTCGGCGACCGAGGGACCACTGAGGATCGAGGTCGCGGCGAGCGCCGACATCGCGGTGAACACTGCGGCGGTGCTGCGCAGCTGGGGACGCGGCACGAAAGGACCTCCGGTTGCGGTTCACGGGACACCGCACCCAGCGTGTGTGACTTTGTCGCCCTACGCCCTGTTTGCGTGCACCAGAAGAGTGGGTGACGGTGCATAGGGCCAAGTGGGCGACACCCCGGAGCACTCACGGAACGTCACAAGTGGTCGGGGGCCTGAAGAACCCGTCCAGGTGCGGGCAGAAACGATCTGTCAGAACCGCCGGTTCGTCGGGGACACTGGAGAGTGGCTGGAACGCCCCCGAGCCAGCCCCTATGATCGGCACACTTTCCTGCACGGACAGACATCGAGTGCACGGCGGGAGCGAGCGGTGAGCGGAACGTCCGAAGGGCCGGCACCCGCGGCAGACCTCGACCGGTCGGCCGTCACAGAGAGTGACATCAGTACGTCTCCTCGTGCCGAGTCCCGCCCCGATCCTCCGGCGCACACGTATCGCCCGGTCTTCGCGGCCGCGCCGCTCGCCATGGCCGTCGTCGACCGCGAGGGCCTGGTCGCCGACGCCAACGACGCGTGCGGCGCGCTGCTCGGCACCGACCCCGCCGAGCTCACCGGACGCCTCGCCGCCGACCTGGTGGACCTGGCCTCCGACGCCCGCACCTGGCACGCCTACCGCGAGGTGCTGCGCGGCCGGCAGGCGAAGCTGCGCTGCACCCGGCGGCTGAAGCATCCCGACGGCCACTCGGTGTGGGTGCAGGTCACGGTCGCGCCCCTGGCCGGACCGGAACCCGGTGTCCTGCTGTCCGTCACCGACATCAGCGACCGCCGTGAACTCCAGGCCAGGCTCCGGCACTTGCAGATGCACGACCCGGTGACCCGGCTGCCCAACCGCACGCTGTTCTTCGAGCGCCTGTCGGCCGCGCTGGAGGCGGAGTCGTACGAGCAGAGCGGAACGGGCCGGATCGGCCTGTGCTATCTGGACCTCGACGGCTTCAAGGCGGTCAACGACACCCTCGGCCACCGCGTCGGCGACCGCCTGCTGGCCGCCGTCGCCGAACGCCTGACCAGGGTCGCCGACGAGGCCGGATACGCGAGAACCGGTGTGCCCCTGGTCGCCAGACTCGGCGGCGACGAATTCGCGCTGCTGGTCGAGGACTCGACGGGCACCGAGCAGCTGGCCGACCTCGCCGAGGCGGCCCTGGAGGCCCTCCAGGCCCCCTTCGACCTGGCGGGCCAGCGCCTGTCACTCTCGGCGTCGATCGGCGTCGTGGAACGGCATGCGGCCGGGACGACGGCCACCGGGCTGATGCAGGCCGCCAACACGACCCTGTACTGGGCGAAGGCCGACGGCAAGGCCCGCTGGACCCTGTTCGACCCGGAGCGCAACGCGCACCGGATGACCCGCCAGGCGCTCTCCTCGACGCTCCGCCCCGCCATCGACCGGGGCGAGTTCGCCCTGGAGTACCAGCCGTTGGTCGGCATGGAGGACGGCCGCCTGCGCGGGGTGGAGGCGTTGGTCCGCTGGCATCATCCTCAGTTCGGCACACTGACGCCGAATCGGTTCATCGGATTGGCCGAGGAGGACGGCTCCATCGTCCCGCTCGGCCGCTGGGCCCTGGCGACCGCCTGCCGCCAGGCCCGCCGCTGGCAGCTGGACCACCCCGGCGAGCCCCCGATCTTCGTGAGCGTCAACGTGGCGGTCCGTCAGGTGTGGGACTCGGACCTGGTGGCGGACGTGGCGGAGATCCTCACGGAGACGGGCCTGGCCCCGCACCTGTTGCAGCTGGAGCTGACCGAGTCCGCGGTGATGGGTTCGGCGGGCCGCCCGCTACAGGCCCTCCAGGCCCTCAGCGACATGGGGGTGGGCATCGCCATCGACGACTTCGGCACCGGCTACTCGAACCTGGCGTACCTGAGCCGTCTGCCGGTGTCGGTCCTCAAGCTGGACGGCTCGTTCGTGCGGGGCTTCCAGTACGACGAACCGGGCGACCGCCCGAACCCGGCCGACGAGGTCGTCGTGGAGGCGATGATCCAGCTGGCCCACCGCCTCGGGCTCACGGTCACCGCCGAGTGCGTCGAGACGTCCGCCCAGGCCACCCGGCTCCGGCACATCGGCTGCGACACCGGTCAGGGCTGGCTGTACTCCCGCCCGGTGCCGCCGGATCGTATCTCCGAGCTGCTGGAGACGCAGTCCTACGCGGCCGGCAAGCCGTAGGCGTCCGCGATCAGTTCGTACGAGCGCAGCCGCAGCTCGCCGCGGTGGGCGTGCGAGGTGAGCATCAACTCGTCGGCGCCCGTGCGCTTCTGGAGCGCGTCCAGTCCGGAGCGGACCTCGTCCACGGTGCCGTGCACGATGTTGCCCGTCCAGGACCGGGCGAACTCCTCCTCGTACGGGCTGAATTCGTGCTTCGCGGCCTCGTCCGGGTCGGGGAAGAGCCCCGGGCGGCCGGTGCGCAGCCGGATCATGTTCAGCGCGGTGGCCCGCACCTGCCGGCGCGCTTCCTCCTCCTCGTCGGTGGCGAGGGCGGAGACGCCGATGAGGGCGTAGGGCGCGTCGAGGACGTCGGACGGGCGGAAGGACTCCCGGTACAGGTCGAGGGCCGGGACGGTGTTCTGCGCGGAGAAGTGGTGGGCGAAGGCGAACGGGAGACCCAGCAGGCCGGCCAGCCGGGCGCTGAAGCCGGAGGAACCGAGCAGCCAGATCGGCGGGCGGTGCGGCGACTGGATCCCGCCGGGGGTGGTCCCCTGCACCGGCCCGGGAATCGCGTGGATCCGCGCGTAGGGGTGGCCGTCCGGGAAGTCGTCGTCCAGGAACCGGGTGAGCTCGGCGAGCTGCTCCGGGAAGTCATCGGCGCCTTCGTCGAGGGTGTCGGCACGGCGCAGGGCGGCGGCGGTGGCCCCGTCCGTGCCCGGGGCACGCCCGAGGCCCAGGTCGATCCGGCCCGGGGCCATGGCCTCCAGCGTGCCGAACTGCTCCGCGATGACCAGGGGCGCGTGATTGGGCAGCATGACCCCGCCCGAGCCGAGCCGGATCCGCTCGGTGTGGGCGGCCAGGTGCGCCAGGATCACCGCGGGCGAGGAGGAGGCCACCCCGGGCATGGAGTGGTGCTCCGCGACCCAGTACCGGTGGAATCCCCGCGCCTCCGCGAACCGGGACAGCTCGACGCTGGTACGCAGCGCGTCGGTGGCGGTACGCCCCGCGCCGACGGTCACCAGATCCAGTACGGAGAGGGGGACGGGGGCGGTGCCGTGCGCCGTTCCCCTGATCTCATCTGCCGACACGGTGTGTGCCTCCTGCATTCTCGGCCATGCGCTGTCCTTCGGGGCCTAACAGGAGGCAGACTCCGCTTTATTCCCGACGGGGCGTCTCCCTTCCCGGCAGGGCGTCTCCCTTTCCGGCGAGGCGTCTCCCTTCCCGACGGGGCGTCTCCCTTTCCGGCGAGGCGTCTCCCTTTCCGGCTGGGGCCATCGGATTCCCGGCGCGGGGGCGTCTCCCTTCCCGGCAGGGCGTCTCCCTTCCCGGCGGGGGCCATCGGATTCCCGGCGCGGGGGCGTCTCCCTTCCCGACGGGGTGTCTCCCTTTCCGGCGGGGGGCCACCGCATTCTCTGCGCGGGGGCGTCTCCCTTTCCGGCAGGGCGTCCCCCTTCCCGGCGCAGGGCCACCGCATTCCCGGCGCAGGGACGTGTCCCTTCCCGGCGCGGTGGCGCCCCCCTTCCCGAGGCGAAGGCAGCCCCCTTCCCGAGGCGAAGGCAGCCCCCTTCCCGGGACAGTGGCCGTCACACCTGGATGATGGGCTCCCGGGTGAACAGGGAGCCCAGTTCCGGTGCGTTCACGCGGCGGTCCGTGAGGCGCAGGGCCTCCCAGACCGTGACCTGGTTCGCCGTGAGGACGGGCTTGGAGAGGGCCTTCTCCAGGAGGGGGACGTACGCGGCCGTGTGGAGTGCCGTGTCCGGGAGGAGGACCGCCTCCGCGTCCGGCCCGTCCGCCGCCCGCGCGAGCGTGAGCACGTCCTCCTCGCCCCATGTGCCGACCTCCGCCGCCGACACGGTCCCGGCCGCCCGCACCCCGGTCACCTCCACACCCCCGGCCCGCAGGAAGTCCGTGAACAGGGACGCCACGTCCGCCGGATAGGTCGCCCCGACCGCCACCCGGCCCGCCCCGATCTCCCGGGCCGCGTGCACGAAGGCGAAGGACGTCGAGGAGGCCGGCATACCCGCCTGCCGGGCCAGGGCGCGCACCTGGTCCCGGGCGCCCTCCCAGCCGTACACGAAGCTGCCGCCGGTGGATGCCCACACCACCGTCTCCGCCCCCGCCAGCCGCAGCTCCTCCACGCCCGCCGCCAGCCGCTCCGGCGCGCCGGAGCGCCGCAGCGCCTCCACCCCGTACACGCCCTCGCCGGCGTCGGTGTGGACCGTGTCCACCCGGATGCCGCCGGCCAGAAGCTGCTCGATGCGCGGGTAGTCGTCCTCTGCGAAGTGGCCCGGGTAGAGGAATCCGAGTGCGGTCATGTCCAGCCCTCCTGCGTTCTTCCAGCCTGATACGGCCCCACGGCTCGGGTACCCCGTCATCACGCCGTCGCCCCCAGCGTGACCTGGTTGGCGGACAGCGGAGGGCAACGACTCGTGGGCACGCGTGTGTTGACGAAGGTGGGTCCGGGTGCGAGCGTGGTCAATCCGCGCATGTCAGACACCCGGTCACCCTCGGAGGAACGGCTTGCCGATGCCCGTCCCGACCCTCCTCGTGCTCGACGCCGACCCCCTCCCCCGTCTCGGCCGCCTCACCGGCCGCGCCCGCGTCGTGCACACGGACGCGGCCGGCCTCGCCGAGCGTCTCCCCTCGGCCGACGTCCTGCTGGTCTGGGACTTCACCTCGCACGCGGTGCGCGAGGCCTGGCCGGGCGAGGGCCCGCGTCCGCGCTGGGTGCACACGGCGAGCGCGGGCGTCGACCACCTGATGTGCCCGGAGCTCGCGGCCTGCGACACCG
The DNA here is from genome assembly GCF_044746205.1 of Streptomyces sp. NPDC086549. Classification (NCBI taxonomy): domain Bacteria; kingdom Bacillati; phylum Actinomycetota; class Actinomycetes; order Kitasatosporales; family Streptomycetaceae; genus Streptomyces; species Streptomyces sp. NPDC086549. The sequence goes on from NZ_JBIVBS010000001.1 coordinate 1,240,255, forward strand.
TGGTGACCAACGCGCGCGGGATCTTCGACCAGCCCGTCGCCGAGTACGTCGTCGCCCTCGTCCTCGCGATCGCCAAGGACCTGCCGCGGACCCTGGACCTCCAGCGGGAGCGGACCTGGCGGCACCGCGAGACCCGGCGGCTGGCGGGCACGCGCGCGTGCGTGGTCGGCTCCGGGCCCATCGGCCGCACGATCGCCCGGACGCTGAAGGCCCTCGATGTCACCACCGCTCTCGTCGGGCGCGTCCCGCGCACCGGGATCCACGGACCCGGCGACCTGGACCGGCTGATGTCCCGCGCGGACTGGGTGATCGCGGCGGCGCCGCTGACCGAGCAGACGTACGGCATGTTCGACACCCGCCGCTTCGGCGTGATGCAGCCCTCGGCGTACTTCGTCAACGTCGGCCGCGGCGGCCTGGTCGTCGAGGACGCGCTCGCCGAGGCGCTGTCCAAGCGGTGGATCGCGGGCGCGGCCCTGGACGTGTTCGCCGACGAACCCCTCACTCCCGAGAGTCCGATGTGGCGGATCCCCGGGCTGATCGTGTCCCCGCACATGAGCGGGGACACGGTCGGCTGGCGGGACGAACTCGGCGCGCAGTTCGTGGAGCTGTTCGAGCGGTGGGCCGCGGGCAGACCCTTGGTGAACGTGGTCGACAAGCAGCGCGGGTACGTGCCGGGCCACTAGACCCTGCCGGCCTCCCCGGCAGTCTCCCCGGCGGCCTGCGCGGTTTGTGATGCCCGAGGTTTGCGATGCATAACGTGCGTACTCCCGGGTAGCCGCGCCGCCATGGCTCCACGACTTGGCAGACGGCAACGCACAGCCGGGCCTCCGCCCGGGTCCGGACACTCCCGGCGGTCGGTGCTCGCCGCGCTCGGCGGGCTCGGCGCGCTGGGTGCCGCGGGCTGCACGCGCGTGGCCGACGCGGCCGGCGCGAACGGCGGCGACCTGCTCGACCGGCTCCGGGCGCAGGGTGTCGTACGGCTCGGGATCGCGGGCGAGATCCCCTTCGGGTACATCGACAAGGACGGCCGGCTGACCGGTGAGGCACCGGAGCTGGCGAAGGCCGTCTTCAAGCGGCTCGGGGTCGGGAGGGTCCAGCCGGTGCCGACCGAGTTCGGGTCGCTCATCCCCGGGCTGAACTCCCAGCAGTTCGACGTCGTGGCCGCCGGGATGTATGTCAATCCCGACCGCTGCGAGCAGGTGATCTTCGCCGATCCCGACTACCGGATGCTCGACTCCTTCATCGTGCGCAAGGGCAATCCGAAGGGCCTGCACGACTACAAGGACGTCGTGGCGAAGAAGGCGAGGTTCGCCACCGGGACCGGATACGCGGAGATCCAGTACGCCGTCGAGGCGGGATACAAGGAGAGCGACATCCTGATCGTCCCCGACCAGGTCGCCGGGCTGAACGCCGTGGAGGCCGGACGCGTCGACGTCTTCGCCGGTACGGCGCTCACCACCCGCGAGGTCGTGAAGAAGTCGTCCAAGGCCGAGGCCACCAAGGCCTTCGCCCCGCTCATCGGCGGCCGGCCCCATGTGGACGGGGGCGCGTTCGCGTTCCGGCCGGCCGAGACGCGGCTGCGGGACGCCTTCAACGCGGAGCTGCACCAGCTGAGGAAGAGCGGCGAACTCTTCCGGATCCTGCGGCCGTTCGGCTTCACCAAGGCGGAGATGACCGACCTCACCGCGAAGGAGCTGTGCGGCGGATGACCCCAGGCCTGTGGAAACTCGTACTCGAAGGAGTCTGGACCACCCTCCAGCTGCTGGTGCTCAGCGCGCTGCTGGCCACGACGGTCTCCTTCACCGTGGGCGTCGCCCGCACCCACCGGCTGCGGACCGTCCGCTTCCTCGCCGGCTTCTACACCGAGGTGTTCCGCGGCACCTCGGCCCTCGTGATGATCTTCTGGGTGTTCTTCGTGCTGCCGGTCGCCTTCGGCTGGCAGCTGGTGCCGCTGTGGGCGGGCACACTGGCGCTCGGACTGACGTACGGGGCGTACGGCACGGAGATCGTGCGGGGCGCGCTGAACGCGGTCGACCCGGCCCAGCGGGAGGGCGGTGTCGCGCTGAGCTTCACGCCCTGGCAGCGGCTGCGGCTGATCATGTTGCCGCAGGCGGTGCCGGAGATGATCCCGTCCTTCTGCAACCTGCTGGTCGAGCTGCTCAAGGGCACCGCCCTGGTGTCCATCACCGGCATGGGCGACCTGGCGTTCAGCGGCAACCTGGTGCGGCTGGCGCTGCAGGAGAGCGCGCACATCTACACCTATCTGCTGCTGATCTACTTCGCGATCGCGTTCGTGATCACCCGGCTGATGCGCGGGCTGGAGAAGCGGCTGAAGGCCGGGGTCGGCAAGGATCCCGGGACGGAGGCCTCGGCGCGTGAGCTGAAGCGCGCGCGGACGACCGGGGTCGGGGCCGCGGGCGGTGGTGTCGCGTGAAGTGGGACTGGAGTGCCGTACGCGAGTTCATGCCGCATTTGTGGGACGGTCTGCTGGTCACCCTGGAGGCGCTGGCCCTCGGCTCACTGCTCTCGTTCACCCTGGGGCTGGTCTGGGCGCTGCTGATGCGGACGCCGAGCCGGATCGTGCGCTGGCCGGTGGGGGCAGTGACGGAGTTCGTCCGCAACACCCCGCTGCTGGTGCAGCTGTTCTTCCTGTTCTACGTGCTGCCCGAGTGGGGCCTGACCTTCTCGGCGCCGGCCACCGGTGTCCTCGCGATCGGGCTGCACTACTCGACGTACACGATGCAGGTCTACCGGGCCGGCATCGAGGCGGTGCCCGCCGGGCAGTGGGAGGCGGCGACGGCGCTGAGTCTGCCGGTGCGGCGGACCTGGGCGGTGGTGATCCTGCCGCAGGCCCTGCGCCGGGTCGTGCCGCCGCTCGGCAACTACGTCATCGCGATGCTCAAGGACACGCCGATCCTGATGTCGATCACCGTGCTGGAGATGCTGGGCCAGGCGCGGCTCTTCTCCCAGCAGCACTTCCAGTTCACCGAGCCGGTGACGGTGATCGGCGTGGCCTTCATCGTCGTCTCCTGCCTCGCCTCCCTCCTTCTGCGCACCCTGGAGCGTCGCCTTGTCCGTTGAGACCAGTAAGCAGCCCGTCGCCACCGACATCCGTCCGACCGAGCTGATCCGGCTGGAGGGGGTGACCAAGCGGTTCGGGGACAACACCGTCCTGGACCGGCTGGACCTGTCCGTGCAGGCGGGCCGGCACGTCACCCTGATCGGCCCCTCCGGCTCCGGCAAGACCACGATCCTGCGGCTCCTGATGACCCTCACCGAGCCGGACGAGGGCACGATCACCGTCGACGGACAGCCGCTCTTCCCGGCGCCCGAGAAGCAGGTCCGGGAGGTCCGCAAGAAGATCGGGATGGTGTTCCAGCAGTTCAACCTGTTCCCGAACATGAGCGTGCTGCGGAACGTCACCGAGGCCCCGGTCACCGTCCTCGGCCTGTCGAGGGACGAGGCGGAGGCGCGCGCCCGCGAGCTGCTGGACCTGGTCGGCCTGGCCGACAAGTACGACGCCCGGCCGACCCGGCTGTCCGGCGGCCAGCAGCAGCGGGTGGCGATCGCCCGCGCCCTGGCGATGCGGCCCAAGGTGCTGCTCCTGGACGAGGTGACCTCCGCGCTCGACCCCGAGCTGGTCGCGGGCGTCCTCGACCTGCTCCGGGACATCGCCCGCACCACCGACATCACGATGCTCTGCGTGACCCACGAGATGAATTTCGCCCGGGACATCTCCGACCAGGTCCTTATGTTCGATTCCGGTCGCATCGTCGAGGCGGGCCCGCCGGAACGGATCTTCAGCGATCCGGAGCAGGAGCGGACCCGGGAATTTCTCAGCGCGGTGCTCTGACTACAGGACGTGAACACACGAACACCCGAGGTCTCGACGCCGGGTCATGACTTTGGCATATGCCAGTGTGCCTGCACCGCAGTTGGGAGGGCCACAATCTCGCCAACGCCCCCTCCACATATGGCTCTTGACCGTTATCGTGGAGGGGATTCACCGACCGGATCGCGGCCAAACAGCGAGCGCAGGGGGACCCACCGTGGCGCTGAAGCACGAGCCGACCGCCCCGTACCACTCCACCCAGGACGCCCTGCGCGTCCTGGAGACCGTGGCACAACACTCCGCCGGCGCCACCGACACCGAGCTGGCCCGCCAGACCGGCCTGGCCCCCGAGCGCCTGGCCACGCTGCTGCGCATGCTGCGCCGCGAGGGGTACGTGGAGCAGGCCGCCGACGGCGCCTACGTCACCGGGGAGGCCCTCAGGCGCCTCGGCTCCGCCCACGACCGCGAGCGGGCGCTCGGCGAGAAGCTCCAGCAGACCCTCGACCGGCTGCGCGACTCGCTCGGCGCCGCCGTCTATCTCAGCCGGTATGTCGACGGCGAGGTCAGGATCGGCCAGTACGCCGACGGCCCGGCCACGCCCGCGGTCAACGAGTGGGTCGACTTCCGCTACTCCGCCCACGCCACCGCGATCGGCAAGAGCCTGCTCACCCAGCTCGACCACAACGCCCGCCGCGACCACCTCTCCCGCCACAAGATGGCCCGCCTCACCTCGCGCACCATCACCAGCGACAAGCTCCTGCTCTCCTGCCTGGAGTCCCAGCCGCCGACGGTGCCCGTCCTGGACCTCCAGGAGTACGCGATCGGCACGGTGTGCGCGGCGGTCCCGATCACGGCGGGTTCCTCGGTGGGCTGCCTGGCGCTGTCCCTGCCGCTGGAACACGCACACCGCCTGAAACAGGCGGCCGACGCCCTCAACCGCGGCGCGGCCCCGGTGCTCCTGTCGCTCGCGATCTAGCCCGGGACAAGCTGGTCACGAGCACCCCTCCGGACCAGGTAGTATTTTCTTCGTCGCCAGCCGCGAGGAGCGGATGGCGGGAGTCATGCGCCGCTAGCTCAGTTGGTTAGAGCAGCTGACTCTTAATCAGCGGGTCCGGGGTTCGAGTCCCTGGCGGCGCACGAGAGAGAAGCTCCCCACCACGGTGGGGAGCTTCTCCGTTTTCACCGGCCGAGCAGCTCCTCCCGCCCCCGAGCCCGGTACTCGGCGACCAGCCCGGCCGTGTCGGCGGCCGTCAGCCTCGCGTACACGTGCTCCCCGGGCGGCCTCCACCACACCGGATCGACGCACCGGAAGCCCTCTCGCCGCAGCCCCGCCCGGTGGATCTTGTTGGTGGCGGTCACCGGCATCCGCTCCACCACCCGGACGAACCTCGGCGCCATCTTCGTCCCCAGGTCCGGCTGGGCCAGCAGGAACTCGGCGAAGTCCAGGGGGTCGAAATCCCCGGCGAGCGTCGCCATCACCTGGTCCCCGGCCACCGGATCCGGCACCGCGTACACCGCGACGGCCGCGGCACCCTCGTACCGGGCGAGGATGTTCTCGATCACCGCGGCGGCCAGGTTCTCGCTGTCGACGCGCAGGCGGTCGTCGGTACGGCCGGCGAAGTAGAGGTAGCCGTCGGTGTCCCGGTAGAACAGGTCCCCGGTCCAGTACCCGCCGTCCCTGTTCCGCTGGGCCTCCGCCGTCGGGTTGCGCCAGTAGCCCTCGAAGGGGTTCGGACCCCGGTTGACCAGCTCGCCTATGGCCTCGTCGCCGTTGAGCAGCCGTCCGGCGGAGTCGAAGCGGGCCGGTGGGCACTCCTCGCGTGTCGCGGGGTCGAGGACGGCCAGCCCGGGACCCGCGCGCCCCACCGCACCGGCGGGCGTGCCCGGTGACCACTGGATGGCCGCCCCGCCCTCCGAGGAGCCGTACCCCTCCACCAGCCGCACGCCGAACCGCCGCTCGAAGGCCGCCGCGTCCACCGCCCCCGCCTCCGTGCCGAAGCCCAGCCGCAGCGGGTTGTCCCGGTCGTCCGGACGCGGCTCGGTGGCCAGGATGTACTGGACCGCCCGGCCGACATAGGTGAAGTACGTCGCCCGGTAGCGGCGTACGTCCGCCAGGAACCCGGACGCCGAGAACCGCCGCCGCAGTGCCACCCCCGCCCCGGCCGCCAGCGCGGGCGCCCAGTCCGCGATCACCGCGTTGCCGTGGAACATCGGCATGCAGATGTAGTGCACGTCGTCCGCGCCGACGCCGAACTGGTCGACGAGGGAGCCGCCGGCGACGGCAAGGCGGCCCTGGGAGCAGATCGCGGCCTTGGGGGCGCCGGTGGAGCCGGAGGTGAAGTAGAGCAGGACGCGGTCGGCCGGGGTGGCGCGGGAAGGGTCGGGTTCGGCACCGGCGTACGGGGCGAGGAGGGCGGTGTACGCCTCGGTGTCGGTGACCAGGAGCCGTGTTCCGGGCAGGTCGAGGCCGTCGAGGAGCGGCAGGTGGGACTTCTCGGTGACGAGGAGCGAGCACTCGGTGTGCAGGATGTCGCGGGCCAGTTCGGGACCCCGGCGCGTGGGGTTGATGCCGGCGACCGCCGCGCCGGCGAGGGCGGCCGCGCCCAGCCACAGCGGGAACTCCGGGGTGTTGTCGAGCAGCACCCCTATGTGCGGTGGGGCGGCGGGCGGCAGCAGGTCCGCCAGGAGCGCCGCCCGGGCCGCCGCGCCGGCGGCCACCTCGTGGTGGGTCAGCACCTGCTCCTCGCACCACAGCCCCGGCCGGTGGTCGCCCCACCGTGCAGCCACCAGCTCCGCGACCGTGCGCCTCCTGGAGTCCATGGGGGCGCACCTTAGATGACGTACCGTCAGATGTGGAGGCTCGCGCTGTGGTACGACACCATGAAGCCGACGCAGAACACGACGATCACACCGAGGAACACCAGGACGCCCAGCACGCCGGCCGCGTTCTGGACCGGGCTCGGCCTGCGGGCGGTGGCGGCGATCTCCCGGCCGTCGGCGTAGTACACGGTCACGAAGTCGCCCTCGACGACCGTCGCCGGGCCGTCCTCCTCCTCGAAACGAACGGAACGGCCGTCGCGTGCCGTGAACTCGTACACGTGGTGCAGTGTGGTGTGCACGGAGGTGTCGTTCGCGCCCCCGTGGGTCGTGGTGAACATCCTCAGACACCGGGCCTTCGCCGTCAGACCACTGTTCCAGGCGCTTCTGAGCTGCAGGGACCGGCGCACCATCCGGTACGCCGCGACCAGCGCCACGGTCATGATGATGACGGGAATCCCGTAGAACATCGCATCCATCGTTCCCCCAAGGTCGTCACGCCGTCGGTTCGGCCGGCGTGTGGGGAACGTACCCGTGGGTAGCGCGGGATTCGCTCAAGTAAGGCTCAGAACTGCTCGGAACAGATGCGGAGTCCCGCTACGGCAGCAAACCGTCCGTCTCGGCGAAGATCACATGGGCCATGACCATGAAAATGATGGAGAAGGCGATGAACACGCCGAAGAAGACCAGCATGCAGCCCGTGCCCGCCGCGAGCTTCCCACGGGCCGGGCGGTGGGCCGTGGCCCGCTCCGGGCGGTCCGGCAGGTAGTACACGGTCACGAAGTCGCCCTCGACCACGGTCGACGGCCCGTTCGGCTCGTCGAAGCGGACAGCGCGCCCCTCGGCCGTAGTGAACTCGTACACATGGTGCAGCGTGGTCGTCACGGACGTATCCCCACCGCCGCCGCTGGTCGTCGTGTACGACCGCAGACAGCGGGCCTCGGCAGTACGGCCGTGACGCCACGCCCGGCTGATCTCGCTCGACCGCCTCAGCGTCCTGACCACCCCGAAGATCCCGACGACGACGAAGATGCCGGGAAGGATGTAGAAGAGCGCTTCCACAAGGCCCATGAGAGTCCCCCGATTCCGAACACCGGTCCGACTGACCGGTGTGGCGGGAACGTACCCCTCCGACCCGTGGCAGGTCCTCAAGCAAAGCTCAGATCAGCCCAGTGTTACCCAGTCGTCGAACGGCGCCGGTCAGAACGTGACGTCCGAGCAGGCGTAGAACGCGTTGCCCGTGTCGGCGATCGTCCAGACCGCGAGGATGACGTGATGTCCGCTCAGTCCGGACGGCAGGGTGCCGCTGTGGCTGAGCGTGGCCGGTGGGCGCTGGCCGTTGTAGGGGACCGTGAGGAACGGGGTCGTGTTGAGGTCGGATCGGGCCAGGGCGTGGTTCTGGTTCCAGCCCTGCCTGGTGACGTAGTACTTGAAGTCGGTCGTGGCGTGCATGGCGGTGAACTGCCAGCGGAAGGTGTAACTCTGACCGCCCGTCACCTTCGTCGTCGGCCAGGCCGCGCCGGAGGGTGTCTTCGGCGAGCTGAGCTGGGCGAAGCGGCTCAGGCCGCCGTTGCATATCTGGCCGTCGGCGGGGCCGGCCGCCGGGAAGCCCTTGGGGCCCTCGACACTCTGCGGCTCCCACTGGATGTCGCCGCAGTTGGTCACGGTGCCGTTCTGGCAGAGCTTCTGCCTGCTGATGGGGAGGTCGGTGTAGCCGTGGCCGCTGGCACCGCCGGTGGAGAGCACAAAGGCTCCGGCGGTCGCCACGCCGAGCACGGCTGCGGACAACTTGGTCTTCGTTCGCATGCTGCCGCTCCTGGAGAACGTGGGGGAAGTTCACTGAGCTGTGCAGGTCTAGACCAAGTCTCAGATTATTGCCGTTAGTTGACCGTGTCTATAAAAAAGACGCGTCCATACCAGCCGTGAGCACTGAATTCACGTCGCTTCAAGGCGTCGACTCCCGCCCCGAGCAGAAAGCCACCGTCAGGTCCCGCACCAGCACCTTGCGCTCGTAGTCGTCGAGTTCGACCAGCCCGCGCATGGTCAGCCGGGTCACCGTGTCCTCCACCGAGTCGACCACCGAGGTGAGCATGCTGGCCCGCTGCTCGGCGTCGAGCGCGGCGATCCGGCGCCGGTGCATGGCGGCGGCGACCTCGGGGGCGTACTCCACCCGGACCGGCTGCACCGAGAACACCTCGAGACCGACGGGCGCCGCATCCGCCACGACCATCCGGGTCAGCGCGTCCGCGGCCACGTCCACGGCCCCCTTCGACGCGCCCGGCGTCTCCACCGGCACCCGGGCCAGCGCCGCCTCGACGCACTCGCGCAGATACGTCTCGTGGTCCTCCACCCCGAGGACGGCCCGCGCGGTGTCCCGCACCCGCCACACCACGAGGACCACCACCCGCAGCGCGACGCCCTTGCCGTCGGCCGCGGGCATCGGCTCGCTGCGCCAGTGCCGCAGCCGCACGTCGACCCGGCGGCGCAGCAGCATCGGGTTGACCCAGAGCAGGCCGGTGCGCCGGACCGTCCCCCGGTAGCGGCCGAACAGGCCGAGCACCCAGGCCCGTCCGGTGGCACCCCGGCCCAGCCCGCCGAAGCCGGCCAGGCCGAGCGCGCCGGCCCCGGTGTACGCCGCCCACTGGGCCGGGCCGAGGCCCGCGCCCGCCACCGCCGCCGGCAGCCGCAGCGCCTCCAGCACGGCCGGCGGCAGCACCCCGGCCCACCACGAGGCGGCCACGCACCCGGCCAGCCCGCCCGCCCCGGCGAGCACCCCGGCCGCCCCGGGCAGCACCCGTGCCGGGCGCTCCGCCAGGTCGGGGTCGACCTCGGGCACCGGCCGGGCCTTCACGGGGGCCGGGCGCCTGAGGCGCGGCTGCTCCCCCGTGCCCCGCCTGCGGCTCACCACGGCGGGCCGCACGGGCACCGGCGCCGGGTCGGGGTCGTCGCGGAACAGCAGATGGACGGGGATCTCGGTGGTCGCCTCGTTCTGGATCAGCCGGGCGGGGCGGGACGGCCCCTCGGGTGGCCCCTCCGGCTCGGGTGTGTGGGAAGTGGTCGTACTCATGCGTGCCTCCAGCCTCCGCGCCAGATGCGTCATAACGTCATAACAGGGTCGTTATGAGAAGAGCCGTCGCCAGGTCTCCGGCCCCGGGTAGCCGTCCGCCGCGCCGCCCCGCCAGCCCTGGGCACGCTGGAAGGCCTCGACCGCCCTGCGGTCCGACTCGTCCCAGCGCGCGTCCGGCCCGTCGGGGTAGAACGCGCCGAACCCCTTCTTCACCAGCTGCCTCCCCAGCTGGGCGACGTACGCGTTGTCCGCGCCCAGGCGGAACAGGTTCCGGCCGGGATAGCCGGGGACGCCGTGCGAGGCGGGTGAACCGGCGGCGGCGGAAGCCTCGGGCGTCGCTTTCGCCGAGGACGGGATGTCCTTGCCCTTCCCGGTCGTCAGCAGGTCCCAGGTGTGCGGTCCGGGCAGGCCGTCCGCGGCCGAGCCGGTCCAGCCCTGGGCCTTCTGGAACGCCTGGGTCGCCTTTCGGTCCGCGTCCGACCAGCGGGGGCCGGGCCCCTTGGTGTAGTAGTGCCCGGCACCGCGGGTGACCAGCATCTTGCCGAGCTGGGTGACGTACTCGTTGTCGGCTCCGGGGCCGAAATACGACGCTCCCGGGAACGGCTGCGCCTTGGTGCCCGTGGCCGGCTTGGTGTCAGTGGCCGGCTTGGTGCCCGTGGCCGGTTTGGTGCCAGTGGCCGGCTTGGTGTCACTGGCCGGCTTGGTGTCACTGGCCGGCTTGGTGTCACTGGCCGGTTTCGCGCTCGACGTGGTCTCCGTCACCCCCTTGTACCGGTAGGGGAGGTACTTGTCGGAGTTGGTCCAGTAGGCGTACGGGGTCGACTGGCGGCGGGCGTGCGGGGGCGTCTCTTCGTAGGCGGTGTAGTAGGTGTGCGTGTAGTCCGTCCAGCCGCCGAAGATCACGACGTGCGAGCCCCGCTCGGGGTTGTCGGGATTGTGGAACAGCAGCATGTCGCCGGGCTGGAGTTCATCCTTGGCGATCTTGACCCCGTAATCGCCGAGGCTGCCGGTCCATTCGTTCCCCGGCAGCCCCCAGGCCATCGACACATAGCCCGAGCAGTCCTGCCGGTAACCGTCGGACCAGTAGTCGTCCATGCTGTACGGCACCTGCGCGGCGACCCAGGTCTTGGCCCGGTTGATGATCTCCGTGCGGGTGGTCTTGGGTGCGTCCCCCGGGGTGAGGGGCTTGGCCGGCTTCTCCTTGGGGCCGTGCAGCGGCCCCCTGCTGCCCTGCGGGGTGTCGGGCTCGCGCCGCGGCCCCCTGCTGCCCTGCGGGGTGTCGGGCTCGCCGTCCGCGGGAACGCCGGGCCGGTGCGGGGCGTGGGAGGCGGTGAGGGCGACGGCCGGCTGACCCGCGCCGAGGGCGGCGGCCGCGGCGGCCGCCACGACCAGGGCCCGCCGGGCGGCCGGGTGGCCGCCGAAACGGCCGGCCGGGGACCGCGGGCCCACCCGCCGCCAGTGGACGCATCCGGGGCACTCGCAGTCGCTCACCGGATCGAATTCCTCGAATACCGGAGTCTCCATGCGATTCCCCTCACATTTTTGGTCGATATGTCCGCGTCTGTGCACGTTGATCAGTTTCCCAACTGTCCCCCCGGCACGCATGCTGACGGTCCGAATGATGTACGGCCACCTGGCGGACCGGTCCGGGGTGTCCCCGTTGGTCGGGTGCACCCCTGGAGGTCGGGTAGAGTTCTCTTTGTCAGCAGGCGCCGCTAGCTCAGTTGGTTAGAGCAGCTGACTCTTAATCAGCGGGTCCGGGGTTCGAGTCCCTGGCGGCGCACCGACCGAAAGGCCCCCTCGCCAGCGCGAGGGGGCCTTTCGTATGGCCGGAACCCGGACCTCCCCCCGATTGGCCGGATACCCTCTCGCCATGGCAGCGCGAGACCTGCAGGAGCGGATCAAGAAGCTCATCGTCGACCGGCGGCTGCCCTCGGGGGCCCCGCTGCCGACCGAGCCCGAGCTGATGGTGTTCCTCGGCGCGAGCCGGAACTCGGTCCGGGAGGCACTGAAGGCGCTCCAGGCGATGGGCATCGTCGAGATCCGGCACGGCTTCGGCACGTACGTCGGCCCCATGTCCCTCGCACCCATGGTCGAGGGCCTCGCCTTCCGCACGGTCGCCGGGCACTACCGGGGCGAGGACTCCCTGCTCCAGCTGCTCGAACTGCGCGAGGCGGTGGAGACGGGACTGGTCTCCCGGCTGGCCGGGCGGCTGCCGGAGGCCGACCTGACCGAACTGGAGAGGCTCGTCGTCCGCATGGAACGAGAGGCCGCGCAGGGAACCGGCCTCGCCGAGACCGACCGAGCGTTTCACGCCACCCTCTACCGAGGGCTGGACAACGTACTGCTCAGCGAGGTGCTGGAGGCGTTCTGGGACGCCTTCCACCGCGTACAGCGGGACCTGGTGGACGTACCGCAGGATGCACGGGTCACCTGCCGCCAGCACCGGGAGATCCTGGACGCGGTCCGGTCCGGTGATTCCATACGGGCGGAAGAGGCCATAAGAGACCACTTCGGCAACGTCCGTGCCCGTCTGTCAACAACCGACACGACGGATCCACAGGATCCCCACACGCTCCACAATGAACGCGTATGACCGGTAAACCCGGTAAACACAGTGTTTCGTGTCTTGCGATCATGCCGAACACCGTAGAAACCTGGTTGTTCATGCTGCGGCGTATACGCGGCAGTTGGGGGGCAAGTAAGCGGTTGCCGGTTTTGTGGGGGAGAGGGGCCCCACTCATGAACGGATGCCGAGGGGGGCATCATGCAACCGGAAGGTCGCAGTCCCATGTCTATGAGGTGTGGGCTGCCTGTGACCCACCAATGACACGACTGTGCGGGTCTAGGGGGACCTGAGCAGGCGACAGAACCGACAGACACGCGATGACCTGCGTGTGGGGGGATGACTCATGACGTCGACGCCGACCGGCGCCCGGCGGGACTTCGACCCGTCACAGACCACACAACTAAGGGTTCCTTCCCACCGGACGGGCCAGCTCCGCCGGATAAAGAAGACTCTGCCGAGATACGACTACGAGCACTACAGCCGGCTGGCCGGCCCCCTCACCCAGCCAGACCCGACCAAGCCGTACAAGGTGCAGTACCGCTCGCTGCTCTCGCAGGAGCCGCACCGCATCCGAGCCGCGCTGATGCTGGGCGCGGCGCCACTGCTCTCGCTGGTCCTGCTCGGCTGGCTGCTCCAGCCCGAACACTGGACCCAACGCGACTACCCGGCCTACGACTTCCTGCCCGCGCTCGACATCGTGATGCTGGTCTCGATCGGTCTGATCGAGTTCTTCCGCTGCATGAACGTGCTGTCGAACGCGCACGCCACGCTGGTCGCCCGGGACCCGGTCCCGGTCGTGCCCGAGACCGGCACCCGCGTCGCCTTCCTCACCTCCTTCGTGCCCGGCAAGGAACCGCTGGAGATGGTGACCAAGACCCTGGAGGCAGCGGTGAAGCTGCGTCACCGGGGCCTGCTGCACGTCTGGCTGCTCGACGAGGGCGACGACCCGGCGGTCAAGGAGGTCTGCGCACGCCTCGGTGTGCACCACTTCTCCCGCAAGGGCGTCGAGAAGTGGAACCAGCCCAAGGGCCCGCACCGCGCCAGGACCAAGCACGGCAACTACAACGCCTGGCTGGAGGCGCACGGCGGCGAGTACGACTTCTTCGCCTCCGTCGACACCGACCACGTGCCGCTGCCCAACTACCTGGAGCGGATGCTCGGTTACTTCCGCGACCCGGACGTCGGATTCGTCATCGGCCCGCAGGTGTACGGCAACTACGACACGTTCGTCACCAAGGCCGCCGAGTCGCAGCAGTTCCTCTTCCACGCGCTGATCCAGCGGGCCGGCAACCGCTACGGCGCCCCGATGTTCGTCGGCACGTCGAATGCCGTGCGCATCACGGCGATCCAGCAGATCGGCGGGCTGTACGACTCGATCACCGAGGACATGGCCACCGGCTTCGAGATGCACCGCGCCAAGAACCCGGCGACGGGGCGCAAGTGGCGGTCCGTGTACACGCCGGACGTGCTCGCCGTCGGCGAGGGACCGAACGCCTGGACGGACTTCTTCACCCAGCAGATGCGCTGGTCGCGCGGGACGTACGAGACGATCCTCAAGCAGTACTGGAAGGGCTTCTTCTCGCTGCCGCCCGGCAAGCTCTTCAACTACACGATGATGATCATCTTCTACCCGATGTCCGCCCTCAACTGGATCCTGGCCGCGCTGAGCTGCGCGCTCTTCCTGGGCCTGGGCGCCTCGGGCGTGAACATCGACCCGACCGTGTGGCTGATGCTCTACGGCAACGCGTCCGCGCTGCAGATCGGCCTGTACGTCTGGAACCGCCGCCACAACGTGTCCCCGCACGAGCCGGAGGGCTCCGGCGGTGTCGCGGGCATGGTGATGTCGGCGCTGTCCGCGCCGATCTACGCCCGGTCGCTGATGGACGCGGTGCTGCGGCGCAAGAGCAAGTTCGTGGTGACGCCCAAGGGCGACTCGGCCAGCCCCGACACGCTGTTCGGGACCTTCCGGATCCACTGGTTCTTCATCCTGGTCTTCGGCGGTTCACTCACCGCCGGCTTCGTGTACGGGCACTCCCACCCCGCGATGATCACGTGGGCGGTCTTCGCCATGCTGATCACCGCCTCGCCGATCTTCGCCTGGCGGTACTCGCTGCGGCAGGAGAGGAAGAACCCCGCCGAGCCCGCGTTCGCCGAGCCGCAGGATTCGGTGCCGGCCCAGGCCGTGGCGGCTCCGACGCCGTCCGCGCCACACGCCCCGCACGGCCCGCACGCACCGCAGCAGCGGCCGAGCTGGGCCGCCACGAACGGGGGCGACGACCAGAACATGCAGACCGCGCTCGGTGGACTTGGGGGACGTAAGGAATGAACGACAGTGCAGGTCGCCGCCGCGCCCGTCGACTCGCGATAGGCACGGCGGTGGTACTCGCGCTGGCCGGGATGAACGGTCCGTGGCTGTACCGCTTCGGAACCGAGAAATACCACCAGTACAAGATCAACAGGCCCGAGTACAAGGCCGAGAACGGCCACTGGGACATCATCGAGTTCCCCAAGGAGTACCGCCAGGACACCATCCACGCGGCGCTCCTGCACACGGGCAAGGTGCTGTTGATCGCGGGGTCGGGCAACAACCAGGACAACTTCAACGCGAAGAAGTTCGACACCCGCATCTGGGACCCGGTCAAGGGCACCATCAAGAAGGTGCCGACACCCGCCGACCTGTTCTGCACCGGCCACACCCAGCTGGCCAACGGCAACCTGCTGATCGCGGGCGGGACGAAGCGGTACGAGAAGCTCAAGGGCGACGTCACCAAGGCCGGCGGCCTGATGGTCGTGCACAACGAGAACCCGGACAAGCCGATCACGCTGCCCGCGGGCACCTCGTTCACCGGCAAGGAGAACGGCAAGACCTTCGTGTCGAAGGACCCGGTGCTCGTGCCGCGCGCGAAGAAGGTCTTCGACCCGAAGACCGGCGCGTTCCTGCGCAACGACCCGGGGCTCGGCCGTATCTACGTCGAGGCGAAGCGGAGCGGTTCCAAGTACGAGACCGGCACCCAGGACAACTACCGGGTGCAGGGCCTGACCGGTGCCGACGCGCGCAACACGTACGGCATCGCGCAGAAGCTCGCCCTCGACAAGAAGGACTTCCAGGGAATCCGGGACGCCTTCGAGTTCGACCCGGTCGCCGAGAGGTACATCAAGGTCGATCCGATGAACGAGGCCCGCTGGTACCCGACGCTCACCACCCTGAGCGACGGCAAGATCCTCAGCGTCTCCGGCCTCGACGACATCGGCCAGCTGGTCCCGGGCAAGAACGAGATCTTCGACCCGAAGACCAGGAAGTGGACGTACACACCGAAGATCCGGCAGTTCCCGACCTACCCCGCGCTGTTCCTGATGGAGAACGGGAAGATCTTCTACTCGGGCTCGAACGCGGGCTACGGCCCGGACAACGTGGGCCGCGTCCCGGGCATCTGGGACGTGACCACCAACAAGTTCAGCAAGCTGCCGGGGCTCAGCGACCCCAACAAGATGGAGACGTCCGGGACCGTGCTGCTGCCGCCGGCGCAGAGCGAGAAGTACATGGTCGTCGGCGGGGGCGGCGTCGGCGAGTCCAAGCTGTCCAGCAACAAGACCCGGCTGATCGACCTGAAGTCCCCGAACCCCAAGTTCGTGGACGGGCCCACGCTGGAGAAGGGCACCCGCTACCCGCAGTCCTCGGTCCTGCCCGACGACACCGTGCTGGTGTCGGGCGGCTCGGAGGACTACCGGGGCCGCGGCGACTCCAACATCCTCCAGGCACGGCTCTACCACCCGGACAGCAACAGCTTCACCCAGGTCGCCGATCCGCTGGTGGGCCGGAACTACCACTCCGGGTCGATCCTGCTGCCCGACGGGCGGGTCATGTTCTTCGGGTCCGACTCGCTGTACGAGGACAAAGCCAACACCCAGCCGGGCAAGTTCGAGCAGCGGATCGAGATCTACACGCCGCCGTACCTGTACCGGGACTCGCGTCCCTCGCTGTCCGGGGGGCCGCAGACGATCGCCCGCGGCGCTTCGGGGACGTTCACGTCCCAGCACGCCTCGACGGTCAAGAAGGTGCGGCTGATCCGGCCGAGTGCCTCGACGCATGTCACGGACGTGGACCAGCGCTCCGTCGCGCTGGACTTCAAGACGTCCGGGGACAAGATCACGGTGACCGTGCCGAAGAGCCGGAACCTGGTTCCGTCCGGGTGGTACATGCTGTTCGCGGACGACGACCAGGGAACGCCGAGCAAGGCACAGTGGGTCAAGGTGCCGTAAGCGCGGTGCACTTGGGGGCGCCCTCCGGTCCGGAGGGCGCCCCCGCTGCTATTGACCGGCCTTCACGAGCTTCAGCGCGTACGACGGCCACCAGTCGCCCGCCTGCGGCCCGCCCTTGCACTGGCCGTCCGACTCCCCCGGCCGCTTGACCCACAGGTACGCGTCCACCAGCGGGTCCGCCGTCTTCGTCGTCGGCGGCTCGCCCAGCGCCCGGCCCGGCGGGTTGCACCACCGCTCGTCCGCGTCGCCGCCCGTATAGGGGCCGTTGCCGTTGCGGCTGGTGTCGATGACGAAGTGCTTGTTGCCGACCTTCGCCGAGAGCTGCTTGCCGTAGGCGATGGAGTCCTGGGTGGAGTAGAAGTTGGAGACGTTGACGGCGAAGCCGTCGGCCTGGTCGATGCCCGCCCGCTGGAGGGGCTGGGAGATCTGGTCCGGGTGGCCCCAGCCCGCGTTCCCCGCGTCCAGGTACACCTTCGTGTTCTTCAGGGACTTCAGCTTGGTGACGGCTCCCTCGAGGAGGTTGTAGCGCTCCTCGTGGAACTCCTCGGGAGTGCAGCCGTCCACCATGTGCAGTACGGCGTCGGGCTCCAGGACGACCATCGCCGGGCGGTCGCCGATGCCCCGGGCCACGCCGTCGATCCAGGCGCGGTAGGCGTCGCCGTCGGCCGCGCCGCCCTGCGAGTACTGGCCGCAGTCGCGGTGCGGGATGTCGTAGAGCACGAGCAGCGCCGTACGGTCGGACTTCTCCGCGGCCTCGGTGAAGCCCCGGGCCTCCTGCTCGGGGTTCTCCGGGCCGATCCACTCCCCGGTCGGCTGCTCGGCGATCTTTCTGATCTGCTCGGCGTCGTCCTTCTTGCCGTCCTTCGCGTAGGCGGCGACCTGCCGGGCCGCGTTCCCGTCCGGGTTCACCCAGAACGGGTCGGCGCCCTTGGGCTGTTGGGTGATCTTCGCGCCCTGACCGCCGTCCTTGCCCCCTCCGTCCCCGGAGGAGGAGCATCCCGCGATCAGCAGCGCCGTCCCCAGAACCGCCGCCGCGGCCCCCCTGCTGCCGTACATCCAACTCCCCCTTGGGTGCACCGTTCCAGGGGTCAATCGTGACATACCCGCCCTGCCGGACACGAGATCGCACGGGTCTTGTCGGAGACCTGTTACAGCCCGGCGGGCCTGGGTAGGTGCGCCTGGGCAGGTGCGGCTGACGGAGGCTCGGCGGACGCGAAGGGGAGTGCGCGGTCATGCACCACACCACCCGGGAGTTCCGGCTGGCGGCGGCGCTGATGGAGGCCGCCGACACCCTCACCGACGGCTTCGACACCGTGGACTACCTGCAACGTCTCTCCGACCACTGCGTCGAGCTGCTGTCCGCGCGGGCAGCCGGGGTGATGCTGATCGCGGGCGGCCGGGCGGTGTCGCTGGCCGGCAGCAGCCGCCGGCAGGACGTCGCGCTCGACCTGCTCCTGGCCCAGAGCGGCGGCGGCCCCTGCCTGGACAGCTACGGCTCCGGCAGACCGGTCCCGCCGGTGTCGATCCGGGCGGCCCACGCCGACGCCCGCTGGCCGGACTTCACCGAGCGGGCGCTGGCCCACGACATCGCGACGACATACGCGGTCCCGCTGCGCCGCCGCGAGACGCTGCTCGGGGCGCTCAACGTGTTCGTGCCTCCGGGCTGCGGGGAGGCCGACGCGGGGCTGCCGCTGGCCCAGGCGCTGGCGGACGCGGCCGCCCTCGGCCTGCAGAACCACCGGGCGTACACCCAGTACCGCACCCTGGCGGGGCAGTTGCAGGAGGCGCTGTCCAGCAGGGTGCGCCTCGAACAGGCCAAGGGCATGCTCGCCGAGCGCTGGGACGTCGCCGCCGACGACGCCTTCGCCGCGCTGCGCCGGTTCGCGCGACGGCGCCGGCTGCCCCTGGACCGGGTCGCGCGGGAGGTCCTGGAAGGGACCGCGGACGACGCGGAGTTGCGCCGTCAGGTCGCCGGTCCGCCCGGCGGATCCGCGTAGAGTCCCGGGTCACCTGCGGGGATGACGGAGAGCCACCAGGTTGGGACTTCCCGTCAACTACCTCTAGGCCGGGGCGGCCATCCCGTTCTAGAGTCGTCCCAGACGGCCCCAGCCCCCGGCCGGTTGTGCACCCACCGTGGTTTCCAGGCCTCCCGCGCCGGTCACCGGGCTACTCCCGCAGCCCGGACGAGCGCGGTCGAGGACCAGCCCGGTCGGCGGCTTCGGGGGGAGCGGGTCGTCGACCGGGCCAGGTGCGCCCGGTCCAGGAGCGCCCGGGACAGGTGCGCCCGGGACAGCTGCGCCCGGGCCGCCTGCCGGGCCCGTTTCATGGTCCCGTGCCGGTGAGATAGGCCGACACGACCACATTGGCCGTGTAGCTGCGGCTGACCCGGTCGAAGGTGCCGCCGCAGGTGATCAGCCGCAGCTCGGCCCGGCCCGGCAGGCGTGGCCCGTAGGCCTTGTGGGCGTCGAAGTGGTCGCGGGGCAGGACCTGTACGTCGTCGACGGTGAAGTCGGCGACCCTGCCGTCGTCACGGACCACCCGGACCGTCTCGCCGGGCTGCATCGTGCTGATCTTGTAGAAGACGGCGGGCCGGGTCTCGGTGTCCACATGCCCCACCATCACCGCGGCCCCGGCCGCCCCGGGCTTGACCCCGGCCGCGTACCACCCGACCACGCCCGGCTGGTCGAAGGGCGGCGGATCGACCGCCCCCTGCCGGTCCAGGCCGCGGCCGACGACCGGCGCCTGCACACCCAGCTCGGGAATGTCGATGCGCTGCGGCAGCGCGTCGCCCAACGGTCGTGCCGCGGGCGGCAGTTCGGCCGCGCCGAATCGTCCCGCGGCGAACACGTCACCCGTCGTGGCGCCGGACGAGCCCGGCCGCACGTCCGTCAGTTCGCGACCCCACAGCCACAGCCCGAGCAGCAGCACCGCCCAGGCCGCGCAGGTCGTCAGCCGTCCGGACCGGGAGGAGTCCGTACCGTCGGACATGACGCGGGGCCCTCAGTCCGTCCCGCGGCTCCGGCGGGCACTGCGCAGCCCGACGGCGACCGCGGCGAGTCCGGCGAGGACGAGACCGATGACTTCATGAGCGGTGCCCGGTCCCTCCGCGTGCACATCCACGGAGGCGAAGTGCGCGGTGCCGCCGTCCGCGGTGCCGCCGCCGCCCGCGGTGCCGCCGCCGCCCGCGGGGACGGGGGCGACCGGGGAGGCGAGGGCGGCCGGGGAGGCGAGGGCGGCCGACGGGTCCGCCGCCCCGGAACCGGCCGCGGCGACCGTGACCGTGCCCTTGACCTGCGTGGCGCCGCAGGAGATCCGCATGTCGTACCTGCCCGGCGCGGCCGAGGAGCGGATCCGGCTCTCGCCGGCGAGGGTGCCTCCCGTGCCGGCGAGCGTGGCGTCCGAGACGAACGCGTCGGAGACCGCCGTACCCGTGCGCCCGTCGCAGCCGCTGACCCGCAGTGCGACATCACCGCCGGGGGCGGGGGACGACGGGGTCACCGAGACGCCGCCTCCGTCCGCCGCGTACGCCGTCGGGAGGAACGAGACGGCGGCCAGGATTCCTGTACAGAGAGTGAGGCGTGCTGAGCCCATCGTGAAACCTCCAGATATCTGGAGACTCCCCCGCAAGCCGGGGCACCGCATCCTCGGCGGGGCCCCGGTTGCTCCGAACGGGTCAGAAAGGGTTTTGGAGGGCGGTTCTCAGACCAGGTCGACGAGGTCCGCGATCGAGTCCACGATCTCGGAGGGCCGGTACGGGAAGTCCTCCACCTGCTCGGGCCGGGTCAGGCCGGTGAGCACCAGGAACGTCCGCATCCCGGCCTCCATGCCGGCCAGCACGTCGGTGTCCATGCGGTCGCCGATCATCGCGCTGCTCTCGGAGTGGGCGCCGATGGCGTTCAGCCCCGTCCGCATCATCAGGGGGTTCGGCTTGCCCGCGAAGTACGGCTTCTTGCCGGTGGCCTTGGTGATCAGCGCGGCGACGGAGCCGGTGGCGGGCAGCGGACCCTCGGTGGAGGGACCGGTCTCGTCGGGGTTGGTGCAGATGAAGCGGGCACCGCCGAGGATCAGCCGTACGGCCTTGGTCATGGCCTCGAAGGAGTAGGTACGGGTCTCGCCCAGCACCACGTAGTCCGGCTCGTGGTCGGTGAGGATGTACCCGATGTCGTGCAGGGCGGTGGTCAGGCCCGCCTCGCCGATGACGTAGGCCGTGCCGCCCGGCCGCTGGTCGTCCAGGAACTTGGCGGTGGCCAGCGCCGAGGTCCAGATGTTGTCGACCGGCACGTCCAGGCCCATGCGGCGCAGGCGGGCGTGCAGATCTCGCGGGGTGTAGATGGAATTGTTGGTCAGGACCAGGAAGGGGCGGCCGGACTCGCGCAGCTTCTTGATGAAGGCGTCCGCGCCGGGGATCGGAACCCCCTCGTGGATGAGCACGCCGTCCATGTCGGTGAGCCACGACTCGATGGGCTTGCGGTCTGGCATGTGCTTCGGTCTCCTGGCATGCGTACGGTCTGAGCGGGGGCGCCGGAACCACGGCGTACCGACGCACCCCAGACTAGTCAGGACCGCGTCATCCGTACCCTGTCGATCGTCGTCGATCGTCGTCGATCGTCCTCGGCTCAGCGGCGCCCGCGCGCCAGCAGGCGGACTCCCCCGCCGACGGCCGCCAGCGCCACGACGGCCGCGAGGACACCGGGCGCGACACCGGAACCGGTGGCGGCGAGTTCGTGGGCGCGCGGCCCGGATGCCAGGTCTTCGTGATCTCCCCGAGCTCCCCCGCCGCCACGGCCACCTTCCGCTTCACCTGCCTCACCTCCCTCACCTCCCTCACCGGCTTCACCTGCTCGACCTGCTTCGACGGCCTCGCCCGTGTCGTCGGCCGAACCGGTTTCGCCGGTCTCGCCGGCCGAGGGGAGTCCGGCGTCCGAGGAGGCGGAGCCGGAGGGGGAGGGGGAAGCGGAGGTGGAGCCGACGGCGGTGACGCTGGCGGTGACGGTGGCCTCGGGTTCGTCGGTCGGAAGTGGCACGGAATCCGCGCCGTCCCCGATCCCGAAGCGGTAGTCGTTCGACTGGCCGATCCAGTCACCGTCCTTGTCATGCCGCTGTACGACGGCCGCGTTGGCGGTGACCATGTTCGATACGGCGTCGGAGGTCAGCGAGAGCCTGACCTTGACGGTGACGGTCTTGCCCGGGGCCACGCTGAACCCGGCGAAACCGCTCCCGTCGAAGACCCCGACGAGCTCCTTCTCATCGGTGCTCTCGAAGTGAACGGGCAGGGCGCGCGTACCGTCGTAGAACTCCAGCTGGGGCTGCGACGGCTTGAGGGCCCGCTTGTCGTCGACGAGCACGATCACCGGGTGCACGTCGGCGCAGGTGGTGCGGGTGGTGTTGGTGAGGTCGATGTACCAGGTGCCGAAGCCGCCCCCGATCTCATAGGACGCGGGCCCGCCGTGGATCCGGGTGGTGACCGGGAAGACCGGGTCGTCCCCACCCCCACAGCTGGGGTCGGCACCCGCGCGGGCGTCCGCCGACGGCACCGGGCCGAGAACGGCGGCCGCGGCGAGGCAGAGGGACAGGGGCAGGGACGCGCACAGTCGCATAAGCACATGACCATCCCGGACGGTGCGGGATACGGACGGCGCCATCCCGACCGGTGACCTCGAACGGCGTCGCGAATCCGCTCGATCGGCGCAGGGGGCGGGGGCGGCCGTGGCGGCCGGGCCCTAAGCCGCCGTGGCCGCCGCGACTCCCCCGAGGCCCCTGAGGCCCCCGAGGCCCCCGAGGCCGCCGAGACCGCGGGCAATCGTGAGGCCTGGAGCACGCCACCGGGCAGGCGCCGCTACGGGTGACCACACACCCACGCGGCCACAGGCATCGGCGCCTGCCCACTCCGCCCTTCGGAATCACCGCCTGCGGGGAGCGCACCCACCCCGACCCCAGCCGAGCCGCGGGTCACCGAGGCGGCAGGCGTGAGCCGGGGGTGCCCCGCACAACACGTGGGCCGGGGGGAACGCACCCAGCACGACCCGAGCCAGGCCGCAGCCCGTCGGCACGGCAGCCGTCAGCCGTCAGCCGTCAGCCGTCCGCCGTCCGCCGTCAGCCGTCCGCCCGCCCGAACACCGGCGCCAGCATCAACTGGGCCGCCCCCTCCGCGACCCCGCCGGCGGCGACCCGTACGGGAACCGTCCCGCCGAAGACACCCGCCCGCCGGGCACGCTCCGCCAGTACCTCGGCCACCCCTCGCACGAAGGTCTGCGGCGCCGCGGCGACCGTACGACCGCCGAGCAGCACGAGGTCGATGTCGAGCAGCCCGACGAGATTCGCGGCCCCCGCCCCCAGCACCCGGGCCGCCTCTCCCGTCTCACCCCGCGCCACGGCCGTCAGACACAACGCCTCGATGCACCCCCGCCCCCCGCACTCGCACACCGGTCCGTCGAGCTGGATGACCTGGTGCCCGAACTCCCCCGCCCCGGTGTGCGCCCCCCGGTGCACGCTCCCGCCGATCACCAGGCCGGCCCCGAGCCCGGTACCGAGATGCAGATACGCGAACGACCCGCCCTCACCTCCGACGGCCAGCCCGAGCGCGGCCGCGTTGGTGTCCTTGTCGACCACGACGGGAACCCCGAGCCGCCGGGCGAGGGCGTCCCGCAACGGGAAGCCGTCCCACTCCGGGAACCCGGTGACGCGGTGCAGCACACCGTGCGCGTGGTCCAGCGGACCGGGCAGGGCGACCCCGACGCCGAGGACGGCCCCCCGCGCCCCGACGGAGACCGACCCGCCGGAGGCCAACCCGGCAGAGACCGACCCGCCGGAAGCCGAGCAGACGGAGCCCGACCCAGCGGACACCAGCTCCTCCACCTGCCGGGCCGTAGCCTCGACGACCGCCTCCGCCCCGGCGCCCAGGTCGAGGGCCACCCGCGTCTCTGCCACCACCTCCCCGGTGAGATCGCAGAGCACCGCCCGCAGTTCGTCCCGGTCCAGGTGCACGCCCACCGCATGCCCCGCCTCCGGCACCAGCCGCAGCACGGTCCGCGGCTTGCCGCCGGTGGACGCCCGCCGTCCCGCCTCCGCCGCGAAGCCCTCCTCCCGCAGCCGCGCGGTGATCTTGCTGACGGCCTGCGGGGTGAGCCCGGTCCGCTCGGCGAGTTCCAGCCGGCTGATGCCCTCCGCACCGGCGGTACGCAGCAGATCCAGCACCAGCGCGGTGTTGTGACTGCGCACGGCGAGCAGATTCGCTCCCGTCGGGCCGCTGCCGCTCTTCGTCCTGTTCACGCCACCCATTCTCCCCTCCACTTGCACTTTGGCAACAGCGTTGCGAAAGTGGGACGCATGACTGCTGGTACTCCCCTCCGCGTGGGCCTGGTCGGCTACGGCCTCGCGGGTTCCGTCTTCCACGCCCCGCTGATCGCGGCCACCGAGGGCCTCGCCCTCGACACGGTTGTCACCTCGAACCCCGAGCGGCAGGAGCAGGCCCGCGCCGACTTCCCGGACGTCCGGCTCGCCACCACCACGGACGAGCTGTTCGACCGCGCCGACGAACTGGACCTGATCGTCATCGCGTCCACGAACAGGACGCACGTCCCGCTCGCGACCACCGCCCTGAAGGCGGGCCTTCCGGTCGTGGTCGACAAGCCGATCGCGGGCGCGGCCGCCGAGGCCCGCGACCTCGCCGCGCTCGCCGAGGAGCGCGGCCTGCTGCTGTCGGTCTTCCAGAACCGCCGCTGGGACAACGACTTCCTGACCCTCCGCAAGCTGATCAGCCACGGCGAGCTGGGCGACGTATGGCGGTTCGAGTCCCGCTTCGAGCGGTGGCGGCCGCAGCCCAAGGGCGGCTGGCGCGAGTCCGGCGACCCCGCAGAGATCGGAGGTCTGCTGTACGACCTCGGCAGCCACGTCGTCGACCAGGCCCTGGTCCTCTTCGGCCCCGCCACCCAGGTGTACGCCGAGACCGACATCCGCCGCCCCGGCGCGGAGACCGATGACGACACCTTCATCGCCGTCACCCACGCGAGCGGCGTCCGCTCCCACCTCTACGTCTCCGCGACGACCGCCCAGCTCGGCCCCCGCTTCCGGGTGCTCGGTTCGCGCGCGGGCTATGTGAAGCACGGCCTGGACCCGCAGGAGGCCGCCCTGAAGGAGGGCCTGCGGCCCGGCCCGCAGTGGGGCGCGGAGCCCGAGTCCCTGTGGGGCCGCCTCGGCTCCGGCGAGTCCCCGCTGACCGGCGGCGGCGACCCCGTACCGACCCTGCCCGGCGACTACCCCGCCTACTACGCGGCCGTGGCCGAGGCCCTCACCGGCGCCGGCCCCAACCCGGTGACCGCGCTGGAGGCGGCCGCCGCCCTCGACGTACTGGAGGCGGCCCGTCGTTCCGCCCGCGACGGAGTGGCGGTGACGCTCTGATGCACCACCCGAAGATCACCCCGAAGTTCGCCCCCGAGATCACCCCGTCCGTCGAGGAGCTGGAGGCGCAGGAACGAAGCCTGACCTTCCGGCAGTTCACCCACGACGACGCCTGGGCACTCGGCTCCCTGCTCGTGGAACTGGCCAGGGAGCGCCAGGCCCCCGTGGCCATCGACATCCACCGTGCCGGCCAGCAGCTCTTCCACGCCGCGCTGCCCGGTTCCACCCCCGACAACGACGCCTGGATCGCCCGCAAGCGCCGCGTGGTGGAGCGCTACGGCGCCTCCTCCTACCTCGTCGGCGCCCGCTTCCGGGCCAAGGGCACGACATTCGAGGAAGCCGCCCGGCTCGACCCCGACGTGTACGCGGCCCACGGCGGGTCATTCCCCGTCAACGTGGAGAACGTGGGCATCATCGGTGCGGTCACCGTCTCCGGTCTGCCCCAACTCCAGGACCACCGCTTCGTGGTGGAGGCGCTGGAGCAGTTCCTGGGCCGGCAGCCGCAGTAGCCACCGGCGGGATTAACCCGAGGTTCCCTCCGGTTGGCTCTGTCAACACGCCCGACACCGGAGGGAACGGAAACCGATGAGCAGCGCCCTGAAGGAAACGGTCGGCCGGTACGGCATCTGGAGCGTCGGACTCCGCGCGGAGGACCCGGCCCGCCGTACCGAGATCGGCGAGGCCGCCGCCGAGCTGGAGGAACTCGGCTACGGCACAGCCTGGTTGGGCGGCAGCAGCGCCGCCCACCACGCCGTACCCCTCCTGGAGACCACCTCTCGACTCGCGGTCGGCACCAGCATCCAGAGCATCTGGCAGTACGAGGCCGACGCGAGCGCGGCCGCCTTCGCCGAGGTGGAGGCGGCCCACCCCGGCCGCTTCGTGCTCGGCCTCGGGGTGAGCCACGCCAAGCTCGCGGACCAGTACCGCCGCCCGTACTCGGCCCTGGTCGCCTACCTCGACGCCCTGGACGAGGCCGGGGTCCCCGCCGGGCGCCGGGTGCTGGCGGCCCTCGGCCCGAAGACCCTGGAGCTGTCCCGGGACCGGGCCGCGGGCGCCGTCCCCTACCTGGTGACCCCCGAGCACACCGCCCGGGCCCGCGAGATCCTCGGCGAAGCCCCGTTGCTGGCACCCGAGTTCAAGGTCGTCCTGGAGACCGACCCGGCCCGCGCCCGCGCGCTCGCCCGCGACAGCCTCGCCATGTACCTCGCCCTCCCCAACTACACCAACAGCTTCCTCCGCCTCGGCTTCACCGAGGACGACCTGGCCTCCGGCGGCAGCGACCGTCTGGTCGACGCGCTGTACGCGTGGGGTGACGAGGACGGGATCCGCGCCCGGATCGACACCTTCTTCGAAGCGGGCGCGGACCATGTGGCGATCCAGGTGGTGGACGGCGGGACACGGGACGCGCAGCCGCGGGAGGCGTGGCGCAGGCTGGCGACTCTGCTGGCGTGAGCGGAGACACCCAAGGGGCGGGGCTGTTTCGATTTGCGGCTCCGCCGCGTGGGCACGACCAGCCACACCGGACCCGCAGACGAAGAACCCCGCGCGCTTCCCCGGCCCTCCCAGCGGAGCGCCTACGCGTCCTTGAACTCCTGGCGCTGACGCCCGAGCCCCTCGATCTCCAGCTCGACGACATCCCCGGCCCTCAGGAACGGCTTCGGCTCCGGCCGCCCGAGCGCAACCCCGGCCGGCGTACCGGTGTTGATGACGTCCCCCGGGTACAGGGTCATGAACTGGCTCACGTACCGCACGATTTCGGCGACCGGGAAGATCTGCTCGGCGGTCGTCCCGTCCTGCTTCAGCTCCCCGTTGACCCACAGCTTCAGCGCGAGATCCTGCGGATCCAGCACCTCGTCGGCCGTCACCAGCCACGGCCCCAGCGGGTTGAACGTCTCGCAGTTCTTGCCCTTGTCCCAGGTCCCGCCCCGCTCGATCTGGAACTCCCGCTCGGAGACGTCGTGCGCCACCGCGTATCCGGCGACATGCGCGAGCGCCTCCTCCGCCGACTCCAGGTAGCGGGCCGTACGTCCGATGACGACGGCCAGCTCCACCTCCCAGTCGGTCTTGGCGGACCCGCGGGGCACGAGCACGGTGTCGTTCGGCCCGACGACCGTGTCCGCGGCCTTGAAGAAGATGATGGGCTCGGCGGGCGGCTCGGCCCCCGTCTCGCGGGCGTGGTCGTGGTAGTTGAGCCCGATGCACACGATCTTGCCGATCCGGCCCAGCGGCGGCCCGACCCGCAGCCCGGCCGCGTCCAGCGCGGGCAGCTCCCCGGTCTCGGCGGCGGCCCGGACCCGGCCGAGCGCGCCGGCGTCGGCGAGCAGCGCCCCGTCGATGTCGTCCACGACCCCCGACAGGTCCCGCAGGGTCCCCTCGGCGTCGAGCAGCGCGGGCCGCTCCGATCCCGCCGTACCGACTCGCAGCAGCTTCATGATCACAGTCTCCCTCGATCGCGGGCGCCCGGCGATGTGTGCAGCCATCGGAGGACTGGTCGATCCTCCAAGGTCGACGTCCAGTCCGCAAGACCCGGTTCACGTACTGGGCCGTAACCACCCGCCCGGTGCTCAGCGATAGAGCACGGCACGCTCCACCGCGCTCCAGGTCGTGCTGGTCACCACGTACAGCGCGGCGGCCAGCGGCACGAAGGCGACGGTGAGGAGGGTGAGGTACGGCATGAAGGGCATGACCTTGCCAGCCGCGGCGAGCCCGGGTACCTGCTCGCCCCCGTCCGCCACCGGCAGCAGGGTGTTGGTGGCCGTCATCCGCTTCGTACGGAGGTAGTTGAAGGTGGCGACGGCGGCGACGACGGCGAAGAGCCCGAGGTAGACGAGCCCGGCGCCCCCGAAGACCCCGCCGTCGCCGAGGGCGTCCGCCCACCGCCCGCCGAGCGGCGCGGCGAACAGCTCATGCGTCAGCAGCCCGTTGCGCTCGCCGCCGATCGTCGAGTTGGAGAACAGGTGGTAGAGGAGGAAGAAGGCGGGCATCTGAAGGAGGCT
Source organism: Streptomyces sp. NPDC086549 (assembly GCF_044746205.1). Taxonomy (NCBI): domain Bacteria; kingdom Bacillati; phylum Actinomycetota; class Actinomycetes; order Kitasatosporales; family Streptomycetaceae; genus Streptomyces; species Streptomyces sp. NPDC086549. Next base: position 1,268,193 of record NZ_JBIVBS010000001.1, read on the forward strand.
CGGCAGGCACCCGGACAGCGGCGAGACCTTCTCCTCTGCGTGCAGTTCCAGCACCGCCTTCTGGAGCTTCCCGGGATCCTTCCCGTGCTTCTTCCGCAGCTCGGCGACCTTGGGCTGGAGCGCGGCCCGCGCGCGCTGGCCTCGGGCGGCCGCCCGGGACAGCGGATGCACGAGGAGTCGTACGAGCGCGGTGAACAGGATGATCGCGGCGGCGGCCGCGGACGCGTGGAAGAGCGGCTGGAGCAGGTCGGCGAGCCGCTCGACAAGGTCGGCGAAAACGGACATGGGTGAGCCCTCCGTGGGTCTCGTCGTGCCGGAGTGATGCGTGATGGCGGCATGACGACCCGCGCGGGGTCACGTGTGTCTGTGGGTGATCGCCCTACGCGGTGGTCGCCGGGAGGGCGTGTCCGGGTGCCCTGGGGCGCTGCCGCCCCGAGGCGTCGGGATCGCGTTGCGGAAGGAAGGCCGTACGGCGGGCCCGGTCGCGTATGGCCGTACGCACCCGGGTGGGCGGCACGGAAGGTGCACAGCGGGCGGCGACGAGGGAGCAGGCGAGGAGCGCGGACCCGGCCGCGGCGGTCGCGGCGAGCGCGACGGTGGTGGAGAGAGTGCCGGTGTCGAGCAGCGCGACCTGGAGCAGCAGGATCAGGAGGACGGCGGCGGGGCGCATGGCGACCCAGCGGCTGATCATCGACCGCCCCTCCCCTCTTTCACCTATGTGTGCCCCACTGTTGGTTATACATGACCGGTCTCGAGAGGCTCCAAGAGCCGCTTGGGCTTGAGGAGCGCCCGGCTGACCGGATCGACCGGGTCCGGATCGGCTCCGGGGCCCGGCTCAGTGATGACGTCCTCGACCGGTACAACGGTTCCGCAGGCGCGGCATTCGCCGTACGAGCCGAGTTCGGCGCCGCACTCCGCGTGCCGGAAGTAGCGCAGCTGGGCCTCGTTGAAGTGTTCGCGTCCCCACAGGCCGAGCGCGCGCAGGGTCGGCCACAGAGCGATGCCGCGGTCGGTCACGACGTACTCGTCCCTCGGCGGCGACTCCTGGTACCGGCGCTTCTCCAGGATTCCCTCCTCGGTGAGCGTCTTCAGGCGGCCCGAGAGCACGGCACGCGGGATGCCGAGGTGGACGAGGAAGTCGTTGTAGCGACGGACGCCATAGAGGGCGTCACGGACGACGAGGAGCGTCCAGCGTTCGCCGACGATCTCCAGCGCGCGTGCGATCGAGCACTCCTGAGTCGCGTAGTCCTTGCCCAGTGCCATGGCAGCCACCTTAGCCATTTTTCGCTTAGCTGGTTCAATGAACGAACCTACGATGCTACGGTACACCCCATGACTAGGTTCAGTGAACGAACTTTGGACGAAGCGGCCGCACCGAGCGCCCCGCGCACGACACCCGACCCCCCGCAGGCGCCCCCGCACCCACGGCTCACACTCGCCCTGACCAGTGCGGCCACGGCGGTGGCCCTGATGACGTACACGGCCCCCGCGGTCACGCTGCCCGACACGGCGGCGGCCCTGCACACCCCCATCTCCGCCCAGGCCTGGCTCCTGAACGGCACGCCGCTCGGCCTGGCCGCCCTGCTCCTGGTGGCCGGCAGCCTCGCCGACGACTACGGCCGCCGCCGTATCTTCCTGTCCGGCACGGTGGCGCTGGGCCTCACCACCGCACTCGGCGGCCTGGCCACCTCGACCTGGGCCTTCACCCTGGCCCGCATCACCCAGGGCGCGGCGAGCGCGGCGATCCTGGCGAGCAGCCTGGGCCTCCTGGTGACGGCCTTCCCGACGCCACGCGGCCGGCTGCACGCGACGGGCGTGTGGGGCGCGTTCGTGAGCGGCGGCATCGCGGTAGGCCCGCTGGTCGCCGCGTCGCTGCCCGACTGGCGGATGGCGTACGTCGTCCTCGGCGCGGCGGCGCTGGTGGTGGCCGGGCTGGGCGTGGGCCGGCTGTCGGAGTCGCGGGCCCCGCGGGGCGGACGTCCTGATGTCGCCGGTGCTCTGACGTTCGGGCTGGCGCTGGTGGCGCTGGTCGCCGCGCTGACGCTGGGCCGGGACGGGTGGCTGCGGGCGCCGGTGGGTCTGTTGCTGGCGGCGTCGGTGGTACTGCTCGCGGCCTTCGCCGTGGTGGAGCGGCGCGTACGGACTCCGATGATCGACCTGAGCCTGCTGCGCAGCCGCCGCTTCCTGGCGTCCTCCGCCGGCGGCCTGTTCACCGGGCTGACCGTGATCGGCCTGTTCAGCTTCCTCCCGGCGCTGATGCAGCGGACGCTGGGACTGTCGGCGATCGAAACGGCCTGGCTGGTCCTGCTCTGGTCCGGCCTCTCCTTCGCCGTCGCCCTGCAGGCGAAGCGGCTGGCGGGCCGGGTGGCCCCGCGCTGGCAGCTGGCCGCGGGCTTCCTGCTGCACGCGGCGGGCGCCCTGACGATGCTGGGCGCGCTCGACGCGGGGTCGTGGGTCCGTCTGCTGCCGGGCTTCGTGCTCGGCGGCATCGGCAGCGGCCTGCTGAACGCGGCACTTCCGCTGCTGGCGGTGGAGTCGGTACCGGCCGAGCGAGCGGCGATGGGTTCGGGCGCCCAGCAGACGCTCCGCTACATCGGCTCCTGCGCGGGCGTGGCCCTGACGATCGCCCTCGCGACATCAGCCTCCGGCGGCCTGGCGCAGGGCACGGACGTGGCCATCGTGGTGTCGGCGGCGCTGGCTGTGGTGGGGGCGGTGAGTGTGGTGGCGTTGCGGGAGCGCAGCTGAACGACGACATCAGGAACGCCTTCCAGGACGGGCAAAGACGGCTACGACCGCGGTCGCATCGAAGTCAGCTCCCCCCACACCACCATCCGGTACTTGGACGTGAACTCCGGGGTGCAGGTGGTCAGGGTGATGTAGTAGCCGGGGTCGTCGTAGCCGTAGGCGGGCCTCACGACGGAGCGCGGTACGGGCCGTATCACGCCGGAGTCATGGGACGAGGTCCGCGGAAGGATCTTGTCGACGGTGTACGTGTACGTCGCCGACTCGGTCTCCACCTCGACGGTGTCCTTGGGGCGAAGCCGCGGCAGGTACCGAAAAGGCTCGCCGTGGGTGTTCCGGTGCCCCGCGACCGCGAAGTTGCCTGCCTGGCCCGGCTGTTGGGTGCCGGGATAGTGACCGACGTATCCCTTGTTGAGGACGTTCTGCTTGCTGACGCCCTCGGCGACCGGCACTCGCAGGTGGAGTCTGGGGATGGTCAGGATGGCGTACGCCTGGGAGCTTCGCGGTCGCGACGCGCCGACGGTGACGTACGACCGCTGCCGCCCGACTGCCCCCGTACCCGGCGACGAAGAGGAGGACGCCACGGAGGGCGCCTCCGCGCCGCCGGATGCCCCGCCGGACGCACCGGAGGAACCGCCTCCACCCCCCGTCCCCCACTCCCGCTCCAACGCCTCCACCTTCCGCTCGGCCCCCCGCCTGGCCTCCCGGTTGGTCCACCACAACTGATGCACAACGAGCAGCATGAGTACGACCCCGACGGTCACGAGGACCTCACCCCCGGCCCACACCACCCGCCGGCGCCGGGCACGCCTCCGTCGACTGCTGTGCTGCACCACACGAACGACGGAAGCCCGCATACGAACGCCTCCCTCACCGGCCCCGGGACGCCGCCCGCACGATAAGGCGCACGCCTCCAAGTCACCAGAGCCGCAGACCTTCCTGCCGGACACCGGCCGCACACCTGCTTCGTACACGGGTTTTAGAAAGGGATGTCACATCCCTCGACAACCTCACGCGTCACACCCGATGCTTCCTGTTGGCATGCGGGGGGACGAGTCAACGCCGGTCCAGGAACCGGCGTTTGAGCCGCACGGAGAGGCAGAGAAGAAGCCATGATCCGACGCAGAACACTCCTGGCCGCCGCGGGAGGCGGCCTGCTGGGCAGCGCCCTGGCCACGGGCACGGCCCGCGCCGACGCGACCATCGCCGTCAGCCCGTCCACCTCGTACGGCACCTGGGAGGGCTGGGGTACCTCCCTGGCCTGGTGGGGCAACGTCTTCGGCACCCGGGACGACTTCGCCGACATCTTCTTCACCACCAAGTCGACGACATACAACAGCACGTCGCTCCCCGGCCTCGGTCTGAACATCGCCCGCTACAACCTGGGCGCGTCCAGCTGGAACAGCGTGAACGGCGAGAGCATGGTCGCCTCGGCCAACATCCCCGCCTTCAAGCAGATCGAGGGCTACTGGCAGGACTGGAACAACGAGGACCCCACCTCCTCGGCCTGGGACTGGACGGCGGACGCGACACAGCGCGCGATGCTGGTGAAGGCGGTGAACCGAGGCGCGACCGCCGAGCTCTTCGCCAACTCCCCCATGTGGTGGATGTGTTACAACCACAACCCGTCCGGCGCCTCCGACGGCGGCAACAACCTCCAGTCCTGGAACTACCGTCAGCACGCCTCCCACCTGGCGTCCGTCGCGTTGTACGCCAAGAACAACTGGGGCGTGAACTTCGCGACGGTCGAGGCATTCAACGAGCCCTCGTCCTCCTGGTGGACGGCCACCGGCACCCAGGAGGGCTGCCACATCGACTCGACGGTCCAGGCGGCCGTACTCCCGTACCTCCGAAGCGAGTTGAACAGCCGTGGCCTGACCAGCACGAAGATCTCGGCGTCCGACGAGACGAGCTACGACCTGGCCCGCACGACGTGGAACTCCTTCTCGTCGACCGTGAAGGGCTACGTGGACCGCGTGAACGTACACGGCTACCAGGGCTCGGGCGGCCGCCGCGACCTGCTCTACACGGACGTCGTGACGACGGCCGGCAAGACCCTCTGGAACTCCGAGACCGGCGACAACGACGGCACCGGCTACACCATGGCCTTCAACCTCCTCTACGACTTCCGCTGGCTGCACCCCACCGCCTGGGTCTACTGGCAGGTCATGGACCCGTCCTCGAACTGGGCGATGATCGCGTACGACGCGGACACGCTGGCGGCGGGCGCGGTCACCACGAAGTACTACGTAATGGCACAGTTCAGCCGCCACATCCGCCCCGGCATGAAGATCCTCGACACCGGCGTGAGCTACGCGACGGCGGCCTATGACTCCTCGGCGAAGCGCCTGGTGATCGTGGCCCTCAACACCGCCACCTCCGCCCAGACCCTCACCTTCAACCTCTCGAACTTCACGACGGTGACGGGCGGCACGAACGGCCTGGTCCCGCGCTGGAGCACGGTGACGACGGGCGGGGACACGTACAAGTCGTACTCGGACACGTACCTGTCGGGAAAGACCGTGGCGGTCTCCTTCCCCGCGAAGTCCGTCCAGACGCTCCAGATCGACGGCGTGACGATCTGAGCCGGTCGTTCGACTGTCCGCGGGCGACCGTGCCTGGTACACGTTCGCCCCGATAGGTAATCGCCGCACGTCGGAACGGCCTTCGCCTGATCCCGTGTTCCGGATCAGGAAACACGCGGGACCAGTACGAAGGCCGTGGACATGAGTGTGCTGCAACCGGACGGCCGACGGGACGCTGTCGCCTGGGCATCACACTTCGGGACATCCCCTACAGCCCCGGCAGGTCACCACCGCAGCCGGAGTCGCCGAGGTCGATGTGCCACGGGTGCGCGACAAGCAGCCGCTGAGGGGGCTGAGGGCGCTGAACGGGATCTTCAGCTTCTTCAGCGGTACCTCAGCCGCCAGGCGCAAGGGTTGCCCCGTACTCGATCCCGGTGGGACCGGGGGCCGGAACAAGGCCGGATACCCCTGTGCCCCATCACGAAGGAGCCGATCCCATGAACATGCAGTGGCGCAGCGTCTCACGCCGACGGGGCATGGTGATGGCCGGCGCAGTAGCCGCACTCCTCGCCGCGGGCGGAGCCGCTTCGGCGGCGACCTCGGGCCACGCCACCACGGCCAAGCACGACGGCGTGACCCTCACTCCGGCGTCCGGGACGCACTCGCACCCGCACAAGGTCCCGCAGTCCCTGGAGGAGGTGCCCTGCGTGGAGCTCCCGTCCGTCGACAAGCTGCCGAAGGGCGAGGGCAAGGTGCTGCACTACCCCATCAAGATCACCGGCAAGAAGGGCAAGACGACGCTGCCCCCCGCCACGGACTGCCCGGTCCTCGAGGAGGTGCCCGGCGCGACGCCGCAGAACGTCAAGGACATGCCGGCGGGCAAGGCCAAGGAGCTGCACGTCCCGATCAAGGTCATCGGTGGAACGGGCAAGACGGAGCTGCGCCCGACGCGGTGACGTCTCCGGGGCACAGGCGGCCGTAGCAGGGGCGGACGCGCGGAGACCCACAGGGCTGCCGCGCGTGCGCCGAGCCGCTTCCGCGAAGCGCTCGGCCGGGAACTCCCGGCCGAGCGCTTCGCGGCGGGTGCGGCCAACTCCGGATCAGACAAAGGCCGTCTGACCGAGTCCCCTCTCATCCAGTCGCCCGGCGCCCCCCATATTGCGCCGGTCTCCCTTATCCTCCTCTCTCCTTATGTCACCAGCGGGCAGTACGGTGTCGTCCATGCGCCCCGACACGCCTGCCGAGAACGTCGACCACACCGCCGAAGCGGCACGCCTGGAGCGGTCCGCCGGCCTGTATCCCGAGGACGCCGAGGCCCTGCTGCTGCAGTCCGCGGCCCACCTGGAACTGGCCGGCGACCGCCCCGCGGCGACCGCGCTCTACGACCGTCTGATCTCCTCTCCCGACGGCCTGGAGAACCCCCACCTGGTTCGAGCCCTGAAGGCCTCGAACCTCTGGGAGTACGGCCATGAGGCCGAGGCCCGCGCGATCATCGACGGAGTCCGCGCCTCCGCCCCGCGGGACCCGGCCCCCTGGGTGATCGTGGCCGAGGCCCTGGAGTCCCACGACGAGCTGGAGGCGGCGCAGGAGACGTTCACCGAGGGGACGACCCTGCTCCTGACCGACGCGACGGAGCCCCCGTACTCGACCCACCCCCTGCTCTTCGGCCGCCACAGGGTCCGCCGCATGCTGGGCCTCCCCCACGACGAGTGGGACACCCTGGCGGACACCCTGCACTCCTCGTCCGTATCCCTGGACGAGCTGCACGACCCGAAGCGGGTGTGGTCCCTGGGCTCGGACAACCCGGCGGAGCTGGAGGCGGAGATCTCGCGACTGCGGGCGGAACTGGGGGCGTACCGCGAGGCGTTGTCCCGCCCGTTCCCGGTCGCCGTCCTCCACTGGGCGGAGGGCGAGCTGGAGGAACTGGTCGGGTCCTATCCGTCGCTGGCGACCGAATACCCCTCCCGCGAGGAGCACCTCACGACGATAGAGGCCTCGCTGCGGGAGCTGGCGTCTTCGGGCACGCCGAACCTGGGGATCGTGACGGGAACGGTGCCTTCTTATGAGGCGTTCGCCGCGTCGGAGGGGTCCTCACCGGGGGACGTGACACTGCTGCCGCAGTATGCGACGACGCTGGCGGCGCGGGGGCGGGCTGTGGCTTGGCCGCCTCAGCGGAGCTCGGATTGCTGGTGCGGCCAGGCACAGCCGTACGACGCGTGCCACGGGGCATGAAGGCGTAGCCCGAGGCAAAAGCCACCACGAGTTGTCAGTCCCTCCTGATAGAACCAACTCAGCGATCACATTGGTGAGAGGGACCTTGATGAACCCGGAGTTGGTTGGCAGCTCAACGCCTGTCGTCGGTCTGTACGAGACGCTGATCACCCGGCGGCTGCAGCAACGCCTGCAGGACTTGGAAGCGGCCGGGTGGAAGGCCATCGAAGGGGCGGTCAGCAAGGAGTCCGCGCCACATGTGCTGGCACGGCACGTTGCGGAGATCGTCCGGCGCGTCCTCCACGACCTGCCTATTGATGAGCAGGTCGTGGCCGCCAACAAAATCTTGGATTCTCTTGCCACAGTTGACGGCGCCCGTGAGTGGATCGATGCGGTGGTGGACGGCCCCCGACAGTTGCTCGCAATAGCTGAACAGGAAGCACCGGGCGTCTACGCCATCCGTCCTGCCACACCGCTCTCCGAGAGCTCACTCATCACCAACGCGCCTGAAGACCCCAACCTTGGCTTCGAACTGCGCGCGGAACTCGCCACCGCTGACCGCGTCGACCTGCTGTGCGCGTTCGTGAAGTGGTACGGCATTCGCGTTCTGGAGAGCTCCCTCCGCGAAGCCGCCCAGCGTGGCGTGCCCATTCGTGTCATCACCACAACGTACATGGGCGCCACTGACCGGCATGCCCTCGACCGTCTCGTCCGAGACTTCGGCGCTGAAGTGAAGGTCAACTATGAGACCCGCTCGACTCGCCTGCACGCCAAGGCCTGGTTGTTCCGCCGCAATAGCGGCTTCGACACCGCGTATGTAGGCAGCTCCAACCTCTCCAAGGCCGCACTTCTAGACGGCTTGGAGTGGAACGTCCGCCTGTCCTCTGTCGCAACGCCCGCCGTGCTAACCAAGTTCGAGGCTAGTTTCGAGTCGTACTGGAATGACATCGCCTTCGAGCCCTACGACCCGGATCGCGACGCCCAAAAATTGGACGAAGCACTGGGTGTGGCTGGTGGTTCGACATCCAGCCAGGACTCCAAGATCAGCCTCTCGGGCCTTGAGGTTCGGCCGTACCCGCACCAGGCCGACATGTTGGAACGGCTACGAGTCGAGCGTGAGGTCCGTGGTCACCACCACAACCTGCTGGTCGCCGCAACCGGGACAGGCAAGACCGTCATGGCTGCCCTTGACTACCGCAATCTGCGCAAGCAGTGGGGCGGCAGAGAGTATCCCCGGCTGCTCTTCGTCGCACACCGCAAAGAGATCCTGAAGCAGTCCCTGCGCAAGTACCGTGAAGTGCTCGATGACGCATCCTTCGGCGAGCAGCTTTTCAGCGGCGAGCTGCCACGCGACTGGCAGCACGTCTTCGCTAGCGTCCAGTCGCTTACCGACCAGCGACTTGAGCAGTTCGACCCGGAACATTTCGACATCATCGTCGTCGATGAGTTCCATCACGCCACAGCTACGACATATCGCCGCATCCTCAACCACTTCAAGCCGAAACAACTCCTCGGCCTGACTGCCACACCTGAGCGTGCCGACGGGCTGAACGTGCAGGATGAGTTCTTCGAAGGCAGGATCGCCGCCGAAATGCGGCTCTGGGAAGCACTCGACAACGACCTCCTCTGCCCGTTCCACTACTTCGGCGTGCCCGACGACACAGACCTCACCCGGCTCAACTGGCGTTCGGGGACTTACGACCAGAGTCAACTCGGCGACTTGTTCTCTGCCGACAATTTCCGGGCCCGCATCGTGATCAAGCAGGTGCGGGACAAGGTGTCCGACCCGATGAGCATGCGGGCGCTGGGCTTTTGCGTGACTAGGAAGCACGCTCACTTCATGGCGAAGTGCTTCCAGGACGCAGGGTTCAAGGCTGCGGCCTTGGACAGCGAGTCGAAGCCCGAAACGCGTGACCGGATCCTGTCCGAGCTCAAGGCCGGAGAGATCCAGGTCATCTTCTCCGTAGACCTATTCAACGAGGGCTTGGACATACCCGACGTCGATACGCTGCTGCTCCTACGTCCGACGAACAGTGCCACGGTTTTCCTTCAGCAGCTCGGCCGCGGTCTGCGCCGCACGCCGGACAAACCCGTTCTTACCGTGCTCGACTTCATCGGCCAGCATCGCGCCGAGTTCCGGTTTGAGGAGCAGTTCCGCGCAATGACGAACCTGTCGCGCAACCGACTCCTTGAGCACGCCGAGCACGACTTCCCTCTCCTGCCGTCTGGCTGCCAGATCATCCTTGAGGGCAAAGCCAAGGATCTCGTGTTGGCCAACATCCGCACGCAGATCAAGGCAACCGTCCAGACCCTGGCCAAGGAGGTCAAGGCCTTCAATACGCCACTCCTCGCCGACTTCCTCAGGGAGAGCCGCCGCGAAATCAAGGAGTTGTACAAGTCGAACAACTCGTGGACGTCCGTCCTGCGCCGCGCCGGCCTGGCCGATCTACCTGAGCAGTCAGGAGAGGAAGACCTGTTGAAGCGCGTGCACGCGTTCCTACACGTCGATGACCTCGAGCGCGCTGAGGCGTATACCCGCCTGTTGAGAGATGACACCCCAACATACGAGGATCTGAACCCGAGGGACAAAACGTACGCACGAATGCTCTTCTTTAACCTCTGGGACAAGGCTGGCAGTTTCAGCTCCTACGCACAGGGCCTTGAATCACTCCGCGAGCAGCGAGCCCTCCGTAGCGAACTGCGACAGGCGATCGACCATGTGATGGGCCAGGCCGACCACTTCCCCATCCCCCTGGAGGCCCCGCATGCGCATATCCCTCTGAAGATCCACAGCGCGTACAACCGTTCGGAGATTCTGGCCGCACTTGGCGTTGCTCGCCTCGGCGGGCAGATGCCAGGGTCCTTTGCGCAGGGCGTTCTATGGGACGAACCGAACCAGACGGACGCTCTGCTGATCACTCTCGAGAAGAACGAGAAGGATTTCTCCCCGACAGTCCGGTACAAGGACTATGCACTGAGCCCCACGCTCTTCCACTGGGAGTCCCAGAGCACGACCGCAGATACCTCGCCCACCGGTCTGCGTTATCAACAGCACACTCAACGCGGCAGTCATGTACTGCTGTTCATGCGGCGCTACAAGGACACGGACATCGGCAAGGCCCAACCATGGATGCTGCTCGGCCCTGCGACGTATTTCAGGCATGAGGGCAGCAAGCCCATGGCCATCACCTGGCAACTGCACCATGAACTGCCCGCGGACGTGTGGTCGTACTCGGCCATCGCCGTGGGTTAGCAGACTCGACGACCTTCACACGCTCCCGCCGATCTCAGCCTCAAAGTGAGTCTGGGCCCGGTCGAGTACGCCATCGGGGTCATGACCGTGCGCACGCAACCAGTGGAGCACGTCGGCCATGACCTTGATGGCGGCCTCCTCTGCCGCTGCTGCGCTTAGCAAGCTGGCACTTTCGGCCATGGCTCTACCGCGCGGGAGTGGCGCGCATCCGTACAACTCGAGGATCGCCTCGCCCCGCGTGACACGGGAACCGCTTGTCCGACTGCAGGCGGAGCCATCAACGGCAAACTCACACCACACCACCTTGGAGTCGCCGCGAAGGACCACACCCCACCGGTGGTCCGTTACGGCATCGACAAGTGCCATCCCCCGCCCCGATTCCAGGGCACTGCTGGCAGCGAGCAAGGTGGGCAACGCCCGTGGATCGGGATCCTCAACTTCGACACGTAGATACGGCTCGGTGAGCGCCATGCGCAGTGTCGCGGGTGTTCCCTCGCCGACATGCTGGATGACGTTGGTCACCAACTCCGAGACACAGATCTGCGCTGCGTCCACGTGGTCGGGCAGTCCCCACAGGATGAGCCGGACCTTCAACATCCTCCTCAACTGGGCGACTTCTTTTGGGCAGGCAGTGAACTCGTGCAGCCAGGGCTCCCGTCCGGCACGACCACTTACGTAGATCATCTCCACTCACCTTTCGCACGCACCGTTGCGCACTGACACTCGACGGTGACTCCCGGTGACAGATTCGCAGCGACTATCCCTTCCTGCAACATGCATGAAGGGATTCCCCCCTTAGGGTGATTGGCCTTTCGCAACCCTTCCGATGGGATGGACCTTCCGCTAACCCACGAGGAGTTGACATGGCCGGATCCCCCACCGCTCGCCGTCGCCGACTTGCGATCGAGCTCAAGCGACTACGCGACGAGAGCGGCCTCACCTGTAGCCAAGTAGGCAAGGAGCTGGACTGGAGCAGCTCCAAGGTCAGCCGCATGGAAACGGGACAGGGGCGCGTCCAAGCCTCAGACGTCGATGCCCTATGCCGGCTCTACGGGATTCCTGAAGAGCTACGCGATCTCCTGAAGTCGCTGGCCAAGGAGTCCAAGACGAAGGGATGGTGGCACGCACACAGCGATGCGATCCCTGCCTGGTTCTCTGTGTATGTCGGCCTCGAACAGGCAGTCTCCAACTTGCGCAGCTACCAAGCAGAGTTCATCCCCGGCCTGCTGCAAACCGATGAGTACGCAGCCGAGCAGTGTCGCGCTTGGGTCGACCACACCCCGGAGGGAATTCAGCGCATGGTCGACGTCCGGATGCGTCGCCAAGAGTTGCTCACCGGGGAGGGCGCACCGGACCTGTGGGTTGTTGTTCACCAGAGTGCGCTGCAGCACATGGTCGGCAGTCACCAGGTCATGACCCACCAACTCGAACGTATGCTGGAAATCGGCAAGTTGAAGAATGTGACCATTCAGATCTTGCCGTTCGACGCGGGCGCCTACCCCACCACGGGCTCGTACACGATCCTCGGCTTCCCAGAGCAGGAGGACCCGGACCTGGTCTACCGAGAGGGGCTGACCGATTCGGTCTACCTCGAAGAGCCCAAAGATGTGGCCCTCTACGCGAAGGCGTTCGACCACCTCAGGGCCTTGGCGCTGAGCCCCCAGCGCTCGACCTTGCTGATCACGAGACTCTTGGAGGAGCATTCACGATGATGCCATCGTCAAGCATGCAGTGGCGCAAGAGCAGCTACAGCAACGGCATGGGTGGCGAGTGCTTGGAAGTAGCAGCGCTCGCTGGAGCAATCGCCGTGCGCGACTCCAAGGTTGCCTCGGGGCCACAAGTCACGTTGAGCAGCGCTGCATGGCAGGGCTTCATAGGGGCCCTGGCCCCACACAACCAGGAACCCGCTAGCTGACTGGCTGCAGCGGATCACGGACGATCTCACCGGCTCGCTGAAGGAAGATGGCGTGCGCCTCCACCATCTCGTTTCTAACCCGACTAAGTATGGACCAATCCACGCCCGAGCCTGCTGAACGCACGTTCTCCGCATGCAGCAAGGAACGCATCGCCTCTACCGACTTTCTCGTGAGGGCATAGGCCAACGCATTTGCCTCATTTGGCCCCCATAGTGCCAATTGGCTGGTTTTTGCTTGAAGTTCGAGCGTACGCTCTCGCACCTCGCGCGCTGTCGATCCATCAAGCCCGCGCCCATTTAGCACCTCGGGCGTAATGCGGGCAAACACCTCATCCAGAGCCGCGTAAGCCGCAATGAGGGCAGCGAAGCACTGATGCCGCTGGCTACGCACCCACTGCCAGTGCTCGGCTGCCGCCTGGCCGTGCACCTGCGCTAGCGCTGCTTCAACTGCTTTACGTCCGCCGACTTCCGCTCCATGTTTGGCATACCTACCAGCGATCACAGCCCCGATGACGGCCGCCGCGAAAGCGACAAAACCCGATATGATGGCGCTCATTGCATCACTCATCGCACCATCCTCGCTTGGGCCCAGCGCTACCACAACGCACCTCCAGGCGACCTCTGCCACTCTCCGCACGCGATGAGCACTGAAACCACTAACCTCGACTCATGAAAACACCCGCCCCCAGGTTTCAGCCCGGCGACGTCCTCACACGTGACGAAATACATCCCGTACTCGGCGGTAGCAGCTACGCCGGAATCTGTCCGGCGGTCGAGAAACGGAACGTTCTTCTGTTCTCAGACAGCAAGATTGGCGAACGTTACGGATATCGCGACGGATGGCTCGCCGAGGATGACAGCTTAGGCCCCATATTCACCTACACCGGAGTCGGGAAGCAGGGCGATCAGACCCTCAGCGGCGGAAATGCCTCGATCCTGGACCACGCCAACAAGGGGCGCACCCTGCATCTTTTCATCGCTGTGGGCAAGGTCCCAGGAAGCGACACGCGAACGCATAGATATATAGGCAAATTCAAGGTTGACGAACGCAAGCCGTTTGAGATACGGGAGGCTAAAGATGAATTAGGCCAAGACCGCAATGTCATCGTCTTCCGACTGCGCCCCATCGGCCCTTATATCCGAGAGACCGCCGACACTCTTCAACCGGCACCTAATTCCAGGTTTCGATTCCATCGGACTGCAGGCCGCATCGCCCGGACATACCGACGCCAGAGGCGTCAAAACCAGCAGCCAACTGACGTCGACCAGGTAGGTGCGGCCCGCGACGATCTGGCAGACGCCTTCGAAGAGCGCAGAGTCGCAGTTGGAGAGAATCTGGTTCAACTCGAGTTGTCGATGCGAAACTCGACGTCTCAGCTTGTATTCGACCTTTACAACCAAACAAATAACACGCTGTACGAGCCAACGGGTAGCGTAGCTAGCGAGTCGATCACCGGGGCGCTTGCTCAACTCCTGCAAGCGCGGCGCTACTTGAGTAGCCTCATCCACGATCAGCCCCTCCACCTCATGGTGCTCACGCCGACGCTACCCGGCGAAGATCTCCGTGATCTGCTCGCTGAACACGGGATTGGCATCGTGTATCGAAACGACAGCGGCGGCTTCTCTGAGTTCGAGGGAAACTCCACTGCATCGAGCGGTGCTCCTCCCGGTGTCCGCTGCGTGGATTGCCCCGTGGCCGTCTAGCGGCAATCAGGTTCGGCGATCGAGTGAAGCGATCTGGCAAAGAGCGCGACGAGCGGGGTCAGCGCTTCCGGAAGCCATCCAACCAGCCTGCCGCAGTGCCAGGATGAGGACATGACGATGATCCACGGGGAAGTGGCCGACGGGTTCGAGGGTGTGCGGGAGGCGTTCCGCGCCAACTTTGAGCAGCGCGGGGATGTCGGGGGCGCCGTGTGCGTGTACCAGGACGGGCGGCCGGTGGTGGATCTGTGGGGAGGAGTCGCCGATCCCGACACCGGGCGGCCCTGGGAGCGGGACACCCTGCAGCTCGTGTACTCCGCGACCAAGGGAGCCACCGCCACCATGGCTCATCTACTCGCCCAGCGTGGGGAGTTGGACCTGGACGCCCCGGTGTCCGCCTACTGGCCCGAGTTCGGGGTGGAGGGGAAGGCGGAGATCCCGGTGCGGTGGCTGTTGTCGCATCGGGCGGGGCTGGTCACGGTCGAGCCGCCTGTGCCGTTGGGTGAGGCGTTGCGCTGGCAGCCGATGGTTGAGGCGCTGGCGGCGCAGCGGCCGGTGTGGGAGCCGGGGACCGCGCACGGGTATCACGGGCGAACCTTCGGGTGGTTGGTGGGGGAGGTCATTCGGCGGGTCTCCGGGCGTACGCCTGGGCGGTTCTTCGCCGAGGAGATCGCCGGGCCGCTGGGCCTCGACTTCTTCATCGGGCTGCCGACGTCCGAGCGTGGGCGGGTCAGCCGGATGGTGTATCCGAAACCGCCGTTCGACCTGACCACCGTGCCGCTGGATGTTGTGCCTCCTGAGGTTCGGGAGTTCGTCGCCACGCTCCAGGATCCGGACTCGTTGACCAACAGGGCCTTCGCCGTCACCGATCCCGCCGAGATCGACTTCAACTCGGCGGAGGTGCAGGCCGCGGAGGTGCCCGCCTCCAACGGGATCGGCACCGCGCGCGGTCTGGCGCGGATGTACGCCGCGTTGATCGGGGAAGTGGACGGGGTACGGCTGTTCAGTCCCGAGACCCTCGCGTCGGCGACCGAGGAGCAGGCCGACGGGGTGGACAGGGTCATCATGCTCCCGATCCGCTTCGCCTCCGGGTACATGCTGCCGGTCGGGACGAACCCCTTGACCGGTCCCCACGCCTTCGGCCACCCCGGCCGCGGCGGATCGCTTGGCTTCGCCGACCCCGAGCACGGCATCGCCTTCGGTTACGTCATGAACAGCATCGTCGAAGGTGCCGAGGACACGCGCGCGTCCACGCTCGTCGACGCGGTGCGGGAGGCGCTGGCCTAGACGCCATTCCGGAGGATCCCCGCGCCTGATCGCCGGCCCTAGCCGCCTGAGCTGCGGAACGCCTGGCGGTACGCCTGTGGGCTCGTGCCGACCATTCTTCGGAAGCGTTCCCGGAAGGCGGTCGGGGAGCCGAAGCCCGACTGGGTTGCGATGCGCTCGACGGGGTGGCCGGTGGTCTCCAGCAGGTGGTGCGCCCTGCGCACCCGCGCCCGGTGCAGCCACTGCACCGGCGTCGTACCGGTCCACGTCCGGGTCCGGTCCAGATCGGGGTCCGGGGTGCGGTCGTTCGCAGGGCTTCACCGCCGGTTTGTTCGGGGACGGTCCTGATCGGTCCTGACGAAGGATGCCATGGGGCGGCGACGGTTTTTCGGGTGGTCGGTGGTCTTGATGTGTGACGCAAGCGAGCGTCACCGACCATCCAGCGTCACCAGGGAGAACCTGATGTCCGAGAACTTCCAGACCGCCGTCGTCACCGGTGCCAGTCGCGGCTTCGGGCGGGCCATCGCCGCCGCGCTCGTCGCCGGGGGCACCCGCGTCGTCGGCATCGCCCGTGATGAGGGCGAGCTGCGTGCCGTGCGTGAGGCGCTCGGGGCGGGCTTTGTGCCGCTCGCCGGCGATGCCACCGATGAGGCGCTCGCGCGGGACGTTGTCCGTGAGTACCGGCCCGGGCTGCTCGTGCTCAACGCCGGGGCCACCCCGCACATGGCGCCCTTGCAGGAGCAGAGCTGGGAGACCTTCGGCCGGAACTGGGAAGTGGACGCACGACACGTGTTCGCCTGGAGCCGGGCGGCGCTGCTGGAGCCGCTGGCGCCGGGGAGTGTCGTCGTCTCGATGTCGAGCGGGGCCGCGCTGGCCGGGTCCCCGCTGAGTGGTGGATACGCCAGTGCCAAGCAGGCCATCCGGTATATGCGGGGGTATGCGGCGGAGGAGTCCGAGCGCGGCGGGCTCGGTATTCGGTTCGTCGCGCTGCTTCCGCAGTTGACCCCGGCCACCGGCCTCGGCTCGGTCGGGGTCGCCGGGTATGCCGCCCGGCAGGGTGTCGAGCCGGAAGCCTTCGTCGAAGGGCTGCAGCCGGTCCTCAGCCCGGAGCAGGTCGCCAAGGCCGTCCTCGAAGTCGCCGGGGATTCCGGCAGCGCTCCGGAGTACCCGGAGTACCGGGTCAGCGGCGCCGGACTGCGGCCGGTGAAGTGAGTCGGCCGACAATGGAAGTTGCCGCACCCCAGGGAGTAGCCGCCGCCATGCCGTCCGACGCCGAGTTCACCACCCTGGCCGAGCCCTACCGGCCCGAACTGCTCGCGCACTGCTATCGGATCCTCGGGTCGATCCATGACGCCGAGGATCTGGTGCAGGAGACCTACCTGCGGGCCTGGCGCGGGTACGGGCGGTTCGAGGGACGCTCCTCGGTGCGGCGGTGGCTGTACAAGATCGCGACGATGGCCTGTCTCACGGCTCTGGAAACACGCTCCCGGCGGCCGCTTCCGTCCGGTCTGGGCGCGCCCTCGGACGATCACCGGGTGGCCGTGGCCGACCGCGATCCGTCGGTGGCGTGGCTCCAGCCGGCGCCCGACTCGCTGTTCGGGGGCGCGGACCCGGCGGCGCTCGTGGCCGGCCGGACCGGAGTGCGGCTCGCCTTCGTCGCCGCGCTGCAGCTCCTGTCGGCACGGCAGCGGGCCGTGCTGACCCTGCGCGACGTGCTGGCGTTCCGGACGGCCGAGGTCGCCGAGATGCTCGACACGACGACCGCGGCCGTCGACAGCGCCCTGCGCCGGGCGCGGGCCCGCCTGGCCGAGGCCGGGCCGGTCGAGGACGATCTGGGCGAGCCTGATGAGGGGGCAATCCAGGAACTGCTCGACCGTTACGTCGAGGCGTTCACCCGGGCCGACGCCGACGCGCTCGTGGACCTGCTGCGGGCGGACGTCGAGATGGAGATGCCTCCCATCCCTACCTGGTTCACCGGGCGGCGGGCCGTCGTCGGGTTCCTGGCCGGGCGGGTGCTGCGCCGGGATCTGTGGCGGATGGTGCCCACCCGTGCCAACGGCCAGCCCGCCCTCGTCGTCCACCGGCACGCGGGCGGCGGCCTCTACGAGGCCTACGGCGTCCAGGTCCTGACTCCGATCGGGGCACGGATCGCCCGTATCACGGCCTTCAACGACCCAACTCTGGTGCCGTTGTTCGGTCTTGAGCCCACGCTCACTGTCTGAGGGACACGCCGGTCCTCGTGGGGCGATCCTTGTGCGCAGGGCCTCTGGGCGGTCCGTTAGCCTCGGCCTCGGAACGCAGACAAAAGGAGGCAGGCATGGCCAAGGTTCCCAGCTCGGTGATCGCCGCGGGCGGGCTCGTCGGCGGGTACGGCGTCGCCCGCTGGACCAAGAAGCGGCCGCTGGGCGGGGCCGTACTGGCCGTCGCGGGCGCGGCCGCCGCGCAGCAGTGGCGCAAGGAGGCCGGTGGGAAAGCCGCGGGGGCGCTGACCGCCGCCTACGTCGCCGCCTTCGCCGGGTCCCACCCGCTGGCCAAGAAGATCGGCGCCTGGCCGTCCGTCTTCGGGGTCGCTGGCGCCGTGGCCCTGGCCTCCTGGGCCGTCGCGGACCGGCGGGCCTAGGGCTGGCATAGGGCTGGAATGGGGCCGGCATAGGACCTGTCCGGTGCTGGACCGGCCTAGGCGCCGTTTGTGCTCTTGAACGCCCGCCGGTACGCCTGCGGGCTCGTCCCCACCACCCGTCGGAACCGTTCCCGGAACGCCGTCGGCGAGCCGAAGCCGACCTGTTCGGCGATCCGCTCCACCGGGTACGGCGTCGTCTCCAGCAGGTACTGCGCACGCCGTACCCGCGCCCGGTGCAGCCACTGGAGCGGGGTCGTGCCGGTCTGTTCGCGGAACCGGCGGTTCAGTGTGCGCGTGCTCATGCCCGCCCGCGCCGCGATCTCGTCCAGGGTGAGGTCCCGGGCGCAACTCTCCTCCAGCCAGTCCAGGAGCGGCTCCAGGGTCGCGCCGGCCGGGGCCGGGGGCTGGTCGTGGACGATGAACTGGGCCTGTCCGCCCTCCCGTTCGAGGGGCATGACGCAGTGGCGGGCCGTGTGCGCGGCGACCGCCGAGCCGTGGTCCAGGCGGATCATGTGCAGGCACATGTCCATGGCGGCGGCCGCGCCCGCCGAGGTGAGGAACTGTCCGTTGTCGACGTACAGGACGTTCGGGTCGACGGTCACCTTCGGGTACATCGCGGCCAGGTCCTGGGCCGCGACCCAGTGCGTCGTGGCGCGCAGACCGTCCAGCAGGCCGGTCGCCGCGAAGACGAACGCGCCGACACAGATCGAGGCGATGCGCGTGCCGTTCGCCGCCGCGGTGCGCACCGCCTCCGCGACCTCCGGCGGCAGCGGGGCCGTGGGGTCGGCGACGCCGGGCAGGATGATCGTGTCGGCCTCCGCCAGCGCGTCGAGGCCGTACGGCGCGCGCACCGTGAACGCCCCGGCGGCCGCGGTCACCTCCTGCGCCGACGAGCACACCCGTACCCGGTAGGCCGCGCGGCCGTCCGGCAGCCGGGCCCAGCCGAAGGTGTCGATCGCGACGGTGAGGTCGAACGGGATGACCTGGTCCAGTGCCAGTACGGCCACGGTGTGCATGGCAAGAAGGTAGTCGTACGACGGATTGTCGCCAACCGGTGCGGTCCACAGCACCGTATGTGGCGCTGAATATGGCCAGAATCTGTTGACTCCTGGCACTATTGCCACTTCTGCGAGATCCGTCGCCCGCCTAGCGTCGGCCCGTGACCAAGTTCCTCCTCGCCGTCCACGTACTGGCCGCCATCGTCGCCGTCGGGCCCGTCTCCGTCGCCGCCAGCATGTTCCCGCCCGCCGCCCGCCGGGCCCTGACCTCGCCCGACGACACCCGGGCGGCGGAGACCGTGCAGCTGCTGTACCGGATCTGCCGGGTGTACGCCGTCGTGGGCGTCGTCGTTCCCGTCTTCGGGTTCGCCACCGCGAGCAACATGGGTGTGCTCGGCAGCGCCTGGCTGATCGTGTCGATAGCGCTGACCGCGCTCGCCGCGTTGGTGCTGATCGCGCTGGTGCTGCCCGGGCAGAGCGCCCTCGTCGAGGGCGGTGGCACGCGGGAGGCGACCGTTCGGCTCGCCATGTTCACCGGGCTGTTCAACCTGCTGTGGGCCGCGGTGACCATCCTGATGATCGTGCGACCGGGGTCGACCACGGGCGCGTGAGTCGTCGGCCACGGGCGACCGCGAGTTTCTGTCGGCGACCGTGAGTTTCTGTTATCGGTGTCCGTCCCGGTCCGTCTCCGCAGCATGCACGTGACTCGACAGATCAGCCGCCGGAGCATGCTGAAGGCCGCGGGCGCCGCGACCGCCGCCGTGGGTGTCACCGGTGTCACCGCGGGTGTCACCACCGTCCCCGCGGCGGCCGCCGGGAGCGGCTTCGCGCACCCCGGCCTGCTGCACACCCGTACCGACCTGGAACGCATGGCCGCCAAGGTGAAGGCCGGAGCCGCGCCCTATACGACGGGCTTCGCGAAGCTGACCGCCAACCGGCACGCGCAGAACGGCTGGCGGGCCAACCCGCAGGCGACCGTGTACCGGGGAGCGGGCAGCCCGCAGAACTACACGATCCTCTACAACGACATCCACGCCGCCTACCAGAACGCCCTGCGGTACCACGTCGACGGCGACAGCGCGCACGCCGACACCGCCGTCGCGATCCTCAACGCCTGGTCGGCGCAGCTGACGTCGATCGAAGGGTCCGCCGACCGGTTCCTGGCGGCCGGGCTGTACGGCTACCAGTTCGCCAACGCCGCCGAGCTCGTCCGCGACCGCCCCGGCTTCGACCTGGCCGGCGCGAAGAAGGTGCTGCTGGACGTCTTCCACCCGCTCAGCGAGTCCTTCCTCGCCAAGCACAACGGCGCCTATGACACCAACTACTGGCCCAACTGGGACCTGACCGCCCTCGCCTGCGTCCTGGCCGTCGGCATCTTCTGCGACGACCGGGCCAAGGTCGACCGGGCCGTCGAGTACTTCAAGCACGGCGTCGGCATGGGCTCGGTCAAGAACGCCATTCCGGTCGTGTACGACGACGGGCTCGCCGAGTGGGTGGAGGCGGGCCGCGACCAGGGGCACGCGCTGCTCGGCGTCGGCCTGATGGGCACCGTCTGCGAGATGGCCTGGAACCAGGGCATCGACCTGTACGGCTACGACGACAACCGCTTCCTCAAGGGCGCCCAGTACGTCGCCAAGTGGAGCATGGGCGGCACCGTGCCGTACACCGCCAACACCCGCCGGAAGGGCGCGCCCGGTGTCTGGTCCGGGTCGGAGACCGCGAGCGCGGCGGCGGCCGTGGATCCGGCGATGACCCGGCCGATCTGGGCCATGATCGCCAACCACTACACCAAGCGGCGGGGGCTGTCCGCCTCGTATGTCACCCGGATCGCGGCGAAGGCCGCGCCCGAGGGCGGGGGTGGGGATTACGGTCCGAACAGCGGGGGGTTCGACCAGCTCGGGTTCGGGACGCTGGCGTTCACCCGGGATCGGGTGAGGGCGGCTTCGGCGAGGCCGTCGGAATCGGCCGCCGATGCCGGGGCCGGCGCGCGGCCGCAGTCGGCCGCCACCCCGTCGGCCGCGACCCCGTCGGCTGTCGCCTCCGCCGGGTCCGGCGACGACCTCGCCGCGACCGGTTCCACCGGGCTCGTGGGCTGGACCGCCGCCGCGGGGGTCACCGCCGTTGCCGGGGGGCTGCTGTTGCTGCGGCGCCGGGGGCGGGAGCGGCGCGAGGCCGAGTAGGCACCGTTCCCTGGTGCCGGCCGGGGGTAGGTCGCGCAGCCCGGCGCTTACGGGGTGCCGCTGCGCCCACCCGTGCCGCCTGGGGGTCCCCCCTTTGGGGGAGGCACGACTGCCCGCAGTTACGCAGGCACGGTGACTGCCCGCAGCTACGCAGGCGCGGCGGCTGCCCGCAGCTATGCGCGGAGCTACGCCCCCAGCCCCCGCGAAACCGCGTAGATCGCCAACCCCGCCAGTGAGCCCACCACCGTGCCGTTGATCCTGATGAACTGCAGGTCGCGGCCGATGTGGGCCTCGATCTTGCGGGTCGTGTGCTCGGCGTCCCAGCCGGCCACCGTCTCGGTGATCAGGGAGGTGATCTCCTTGCGGTAGGTCGTCACGACGTGGACCGCCGCGCCCTCGACCCAGCTGTCGACCTTGTTCTGGATCTTCGGCTCGGTGGCCATGCGGGCGCCGAGGGACAGGAGGGAGGCGCGGACGCGCAGGCGCAGCTCGCTGCGCTCGTCCTCGGCCGCTGAGACGATCATGGATCGTACGGCCGTCCAGGCGGACGCGATCAGGTCCTGGACCTCGCCGCGGCCCAGCACCTCGCCCTTCAGCCGCTCGACACGCGCGCGTGTGTCCGTGTCGGACTGGAGGTCGAAGGCGAAGTCGGTGAGGAAGCGGTCGAGGGCGCCGCGGGCGGGGTGGGAGGGCATGTCGCGCATCTCGGCGCAGAAGCGGAGCAGCTCCTTGTAGACGCGTTCGCCGACCTTCTTGTCGACGAAGCGCGGGGTCCAGCCGGGGGCGCCGCCCTCGATGGCGTCCATGACCTGCTCGTCGTGCAGGACGAGCCAGTCGTGGGCACGGGTGACGATGAGGTCGACGGCCCGTCTGTGGCCGCCGTCGGCGACGATCTTCTCCAGCATCTTCCCTATGCCGGGCGCGATCTCCCGGGCGTCGGCCCGGCGGGTGATCGCCTCGCCGACCACCGCCTGGACGTCGGAGTCGCGCATGACCGTGAGGGCGCCGCGCAGGGCCGTGGCCAGCTCCGCCGTCACCCGGTCCGCGTGCTCGGGTTCCGCCAGCCAGGCGCCCAGGCGGCTGCCGATGCCGACGGCGCGCAGCCGCTGCCGTACGACGTCCTCGGAGAGGAAGTTCTCGCCGACGAATTCGCCGAGGGAGACGCCCAGCTGGTCCTTCTTGGTGGGGATGATCGCGGTGTGCGGAATGGGCACGCCGAGGGGGTGGCGGAAGAGAGCGGTGACCGCGAACCAGTCGGCCAGGGCGCCGACCATGCCGGCCTCGGCGGCCGCGGCCACGTAGTCCGCCCAGGGGCCCGCGCCCTGGCCGGAAGCCAGTTTGGCGACGGCGTACACCACCGCCACGAGGAGCAGCAGCCCCGTCGCCGTGAGTTTCATGCGCCGCACCCCGCGCTGCCGCTCCTCGTCGGCGGCGGTGAAGGCGGTCATGGTCCGGTGGGTCGGGGCGCTGCCACGGGTCGCCGTCGCTGTTGCCGCGGCCGTTGCTGTTTCCGCTTCCGTACGTTCCATTTGCTCCACCCGTTCGGTGATCCCGCACACATTGTCCCTTCCTGACCGACTCCTGGAACGGAACAGGAGTTCCCGGCGTCTGCCGAAAAGGGGGTTTGGGCAGGGCCCTGTCAGTTCTCCCGGACCCATGTCGCATCATGGACACAACAGACAGGAGCCTCGGGCTCCCACCGCCCGAGGAGAACGACACAAGCATGACCAGGCGTCATGGCTATGCCCTGCTCAGTGCAGTCGTCGCGCTGGTCGCGGCGCTGTCCGCCGCCATCTATGTCACGGTGGCGGCCGACGACGGCACACCGCGCGGCACCGTCGCCCAGGACCGACGCCCGCACCACGACTCCTCGGCCGCTCCCGCCTCCGCCGGCACCTGGGTCGGCTCCTGGTCCTCCTCCCCGGTCGGCGCCGAGCCGGGAACCGAGACGGAGGGCCTGGCGGGCCGCTCGGTGCGCAACGTGGTGCACGCCGGCGTGGGGGGCAAGAGCGCCCGGATCACCCTGTCCAACCTCTACGGCCAAGCGCCGCTGACCATCACGCACGCCTCGATCGCGGTCGCGGCCGGCGACGACACCGCGGCGGCCGCGGCGGACACGATGCGCCGGCTCACCTTCGGCGGCAACACCGGCGTGGTCATACCGGCGGGCGGCCAGGTACTGAGCGACGCCGTCCGCGTCACCGTCCCGCACGACACGGACGTCCTGGTCACCACGTACTCCCCCACCGCCGACGCGTCCGGCCCGGTCACCTACCACCCGCACGCACGGCAGGTGTCGTACGTCGCGCAGGGCGACCACACGGAGGACGCGGCGGCCGACCCGTACACCGAACAGACGCCGTACTGGCGCTATCTGACGGCCCTCGACGTGCTGAGCAACGAGTCCGACGGCACGGTCGTCGTGCTCGGAGACTCCATAACCGACGGGATCACCTCCACCGAGGGCGCCAACCGCCGCTGGACGGACGTCCTTTCGGAGCGGCTGCGCACCGCGCTCGCGAGCGGTCAGGACCTGCCCCGCTACAGCGTCGTCAACCAGGGCATCAGCGGCAACCAGGTCCTCGCGGACGGGCTGGGCCGGCCCGCCGAGAACCAGAGCGGGCTCGGCCGCTTCGGCCGGGACGTGCTCTCCCGTACGAACGTCAAGGTCGTCGTCATCGACCTCGGCATCAACGACATCATCCGCAACCCGCGGCTCGCCGACCCCGCCCGGATCACCGACGGACTGCGCACCCTCGTCCGCCAGGCCCACGCCCGCGGCCTCAAGGTCATCGGCGCCACCCTGATGCCCTTCCAGGGCCACCCCGGCTGGACGGCGGCCCGGGAGGCGGTACGGCAGCAGGTCAACGCCCAGATCCGGGCCGGGCGGGTCTACGACTCGGTGGTCGACTTCGACCAGGCCCTCCGGGACCCGTACGACCCGCGCAGGCTCCGCCCCGACTACGACTCGGGCGACCATCTCCACCCCAGCGACCAGGGCTACCGGAAGATGGCGGAGGTCTTCGACCTGCGTCAGCTGAAGGGGGCGGGGCAGGCGGAACTGTAGCCGCCGACGCGGACGCGCTCAGTACTCCCGGCGGCCGCGGCCGCGCCGCTCCCGGCGCTCCTCCCGCCGCTCCCGGTGCCGCTCGATCCGCTCCTCGTGCCGCTCCCGATGCCGCTCGATCATCTCCTCGTGCCGCTCCAGGTGCCGCTCGATCATCTCCTCGTGCATCTCCCGCCGCCGCTCCAGGTGCCCCTCCAGCATCCCGCGGTGGTCCCCGAACGGCCCCTCGTCCAGCGAGCGCGACGCCTTGCGGTCCAGCTTCTCCTGGCGGCGCTCCTCCTTCAGCCGCTGCCGCTCGGCCCGCGTGAGCTTGCGCTCCACCGCGACCCCGCCCCAGAAGGCGAAGCCGGTCACGACCACCCGCGGACCGCCCGGCTCACCCGGCACGCCCTCCTCGCGGTGGTCGAAGCCGCCCATGATGCCGATGCCGCGCACGACGACCTCGACCCCCGGCGGCACGATCACATGCACCCCGCCCATGATCGCGACACAGTTGATCTCGACCTCGCGGTCCGCGAAGTCCGCCTCCCGCAGGTCGATCTCGCCGCCGCCCCAGAAGGCGAAGCAGCTGAACCGCTTCGGCACGGTCCAGCGCCCCTTGCGCTGGAAGCCGGACATGACGGCGACCGCCCCGGTGGACGAGCCCTCGCCGCCGACGATCCGGCCCGCCCAACTCCCGCTCTCCACGGGCTCCTTGCGCAAGGACACCGCGGGAGGGGCGGCCGCGGCCGGTCCCGGCAGGTCTCTTGTGACGGGCGTCAGCTCGCCGTACGTCCGTGCCTTGTACGTCGCCTCCAGCCGCTCCTCGAACTCCTCCATGTCGAGCCGCCCTTCGGCTAGGGCGTCCCGCAGGACCTCGGCGACTCGTTCACGGTCGGCGTCGGAAGCGCGCAGCTCCGCGGCATCGTCGGTCATACAGAGCAGCCTACGAGTTCCCCGCGCGGGGCACTATGCGGTGGCCTTGTCCGCGTACATCTTGGCGATCACCGCCTCGATGTCCGGCTCCCGCACCGACAGGTCCACCAGCGGATACTCGGCCGCGATCCGCGCCACCAACGGCGCCGCCGACTCGGAGGCCGGGAAGGCCAGATACTGCCGGGGACCCTCCACCTTCACCACCCTGGCCCCGGGCACCTCGATCGGTGGCAGTTCCCGCTCCAGGTCCACCACCAGGGTGCGCTCGCTCTCGCCCACCTCGTGCAGTCCGGCGAGCGGGCCGTCGTACATCAGCCGGCCGTGGTCGATGACCATCACCCGGGAGCACAGTTGCTCGATGTCCTGGAGGTCGTGCGTGGTGAGCAGGACCGTGGCGCCGCGCTCGGCGTTCAGGTCACGCAGGAACGTGCGCACCTTCGCCTTGGAGATCACGTCCAGGCCGATGGTCGGTTCGTCGAGGTAGAGGATCTCCGGATCGTGCAGCAGGGCGGCCGCGATATCGCCCCGCATGCGCTGACCGAGGGAGAGCTGGCGGACGGGGACGTCCAACAGGTCGGCCAGTTCGAGGAGTTCGACGCAGCGGTCGAGGTTCTCGCGGTAACGCCGGTCGGGGATCCGGTACATGCGGTGCACCAGGCGGTACGAGTCGATCAGCGGCAGGTCCCACCACAGGGTCGTACGCTGCCCGAACACCACTCCGATGCGGTGCGCCAGGCGCGTGCGCTCACGGGACGGGTCGATGCCGGCCACGCGCAGGCGTCCGCCGCTCGGGGTCAGGATCCCCGTGAGCATTTTGATCGTCGTCGACTTGCCGGCGCCGTTCGGCCCGATGTAGCCGACCATCTCGCCGCGCGCCACCCGGAAGGAGAGTTCGTCGACGGCCCGCACCTGCCGCCGCTCCCGCTTCAGGAACCCGGTCTTCCTGCGCACGTCGAAGACCTTCTCTACGCGGTCGAGTTCGATGAAGTCACTGTCGGGTCCGATGAAGTCGCTGTCGCCGTCCATGAGTTCCTCAGCTCCCCGTACTCCGATACGACCGAAGCCCCACCCGCCAGGCCGCCCCGGCCAGGGCACAGCACCCCACCGCCACCAGCGGCGGCGTGAACGCGGTCCACGTCGGCAGGCCGAGCGGATACGGCCGCCCCAGGACGTAGGTCGCGGGCAGCCAGTTGACGAAGGCCAGGGGCAGCACGAACGTCACCCCGCGCACCAGTTCCTTCCCGAACACGGTGGGCGGGTACTGCAACATCGTCGTGCCGCCGTAGGTGAACGCGTTCTGCACCTCGGACGCGTCCTGCGCCACGAACTGGAAGGCCGCGCCCGCCACGAACACCGCGCTGAAGATCCCGGCGCCGCTGACCACCATCACCGGCATCAGCAGCAGCTTCAGCGGAGTCCACTCGATGTCGAGGGAGGTCAGCGCGTACCCGAGCACCAGCACGCCCTGTGTCACCCGGCCCAGGCGGCGCAGCGCGAACCGGTCGGCCGCCAGCTGCGCCAGCACCGGCGCGGGACGGACGAGGAGGGTGTCGAGGGTGCCGTCGCGCACCCGGCGCCCCAGCCGGTCCATCGAGCCGATCATCAGGTCGGCCAGTCCGAAGGCCATACCGGACAGCCCGTAGAGGAAGGCGACTTCGGGCAGCGTGTAGCCGCCGAGCGCGTCCACGCGGGAGAACATCATCAGGATCGCCACGAAGTCGAGGGCGGTCGCGGTGAAGTTGGCGACCGTCGTCATCACGAAGGAGGCCCGGTACGCCATCGTGGAGCGGATCCACATCGCGGCGATCATCCGGTAGGCGCGCAGTCCGTCCACGACCCGGCCCGTCTCAGCCACCCTGCACCACCACCCGTCGCGTCGCCACGGACTGGACCAGCCGGCCCAGCGCCAGCAGTGCCGCCGCCCACGCCGCCTGGAAGGCGAAGACCCCCCAGGGGTCGACGCGCCCCAGCAGTACGTCCGCGGGTGCCTGGAGCAGCGACGACCAGGGCAGGGCCCGTACGACCTCGCCGATCACGCCCGGGAAGACGTTCAGCGGCAGCACCATCCCGGAGCAGAAGAAGCCCGTGATCCACGCCGCCTGCGCCACCCCGGTGCCGTCCAGCAGCCAGAACGCGCTCAGCGCCACCAGGAAGCGGATCCCGAAGCCGACCACCATCGCCAGCAGGACGGCGGCGAGGAAGGCGGCCCAGGTCCCCGTGTCCGAGGGCAGCGCCACCGGGAAGAGCAGCGCGCCGAAGACGAAGGGGACCACGCCCCGGCCGAGCAGTTGGAACAGGGCCCGGCCCAAGTCGGCCGACATCCACCACAGTTGCAGGTCGGCGGGCCGGTAGAGGTCGATCGCGATGTCACCCGTACGGATACGATCCATCAGCTCGTCCTCGAAGCCGCCGCCCCCGATGGCGAGCGTCGAGAACAGGGCCTGCCCGAGCCATACATAGGTGACTGCCTGCGCCTGGTCGTAGCCGCCCAGGTGCGGTCTCTCGTCCCACAGGGCGAGGTACGTGTACACCAGGATCAGCCCGAAGACAGTGTTCGTGAACACCCCTGCCGCAGTGGCGACCCGATACGTCGCGTAACGTCTGAAACCCCCCGCAGCGACGGCCCCGTACAACCGTCCAGTGCCCACGCCAGTCAACCTCCCGGACCGCCCGACACCGAAGCGCAGGAGCTTAGTCCGGAGGCGATGTGGCGGGCCAAGCATTTTCCGCGCCGGACGCGCGCCGGAATCCGGGAACGGAACGCTTGGTGCGAGAGTCTTCACCAGGGGGGCCCAGATGGCGTACGAGGGCGTACGGGTACGTACGAGGCGAAACAGGAGTCCGTGCACGACATGAGCGACGAGCCGCAGCCGCAGCCGCAGCAGCCGAATGAGGGCGGCGCGACGACAGAGCCGCCGGCGGCTGGAGAGCCCGCCGAACAGGGGAGCACGGCGGCCGGGAACGCCGGCACCGTCCCGAACGCGCGGAACGCCGAGCCGGCGGGGCCTGCCGAGAGGGCGGGGACCGCGGAGAGGGCGGGGGGCACGGAGACCTCGGCCCGCACGGAGACCTCGGCCCGCACGGGGAGCCCGAGCAACCCGGGACGCCCGGCGAACGGATCCGGGCCGGCTGAGGCCGCCGAGAAGGCGGGCGGTGCGGAGACCTCGGCGAACACGGGAGGCCTGGGCAGCACGGGCCGCCCGGTGAACGCGCGGAGCACCGACACCACGGCGACCGCCGAGAGGGCGGGGGGTGCGGAGGCCGCGGCAACCGCCGGGAGCCCGAGGAACCCCGGACGCCCGACAGACACCGGAAGCCCGCGGAACGCAGGAAACCCCCGGAGCCCAGGGAACCCGCGGAACGCCGCCGACCCCGGCGAGACCGCCACGAGGGCGGGAAGCGCAGAAGCCGCGGCAACCGCCGGGAGCCCGAGGAACCCCGGACGCCCGACAGACACCGGAAGCCCGCGGAACGCAGGAAACCCCCGGAGCCCAGGGAACCCGCGGAACGCCGCCGACCCCGGCGAGACCGCCACGAGGGCGGGGAACACCGGCACCGCGGCAGACGCAGGCACCGCGCGCAACGCACAGACTGCGGCAAACCCGCGAACCCCAGCCAACGCGGGCACCGCGGGGACCCAGGCGAACGCGGGCACCGGGGAGACCCGGACGAACGCGGGCACCACCGGGGGGACCCGGGCGAACGCGGGCACCACCGGGAACACACGGACGCCCGGCACCGCGGGAACCCCGGCGGACGCCGGCACCCCCAGGGCCGACGACACCACCAGGCTCACCCCCGTCAAGGCGGACGTGCCCGGCCCGAGAGCCGACGACACCACCCGGCTCACCCCGGTCAAGGAAACCCCGCGGGCCGACGACACCACGCGCCTCACCCCGGTCAAGGAGACCCCGCGAGCCGATGACACCACCCGGCTGACCAGGGTCAAGGCGGACGTGCCGAGCCCCAGGGCCGCCGAGACCGCGAGGATCCCCCGGACCGCCGGCAGCACGGGCACCGCGGGCACCGCCGTGAACGCAGGGGTCGCGGCGAATCAGCGGACCGCCGCGAACCCGGTGAACCCGGCGTCCACGGCGTCCACGGCGTCCACGTCAAACGCGCGGAGCGCCACGCGCCCGGCCACCGCCGAGAGCGCCGCGAACGCTGCCGCCGCAGGCAACGGCAACGGCAAGAAGCGGAAGCGGCCCAAGCGCACCGGCTGGCGTCGGCTGTTCCCGACCTGGCGAATGGTGCTCGGCACCTTCCTCGTCGGCGTCCTGCTGCTCATCGGCCTGTTCTTCGTCGGCTACTCGTTGGTGAAGATCCCGCCGGCCAACGCGCTCGCCATGAAGCAGAGCAACGTCTTCCTGTACGCGGACGGCTCCCAGCTGGCCCGCGACGGCGAGATCAACCGGGAGAACGTCACCCTCGCCCAGATCTCCAAGCAAGCCCAGCACGCCGTACTGGCCGCCGAGGACCGCGACTTCTACACCGAGTCGGCCATCGACCCGAAGGCGATGATCCGCGCCGCGTGGAACACCGCCACCGGCAAGGGCACGCAGTCCGGCTCGACGATCACCCAGCAGTACGTGAAGAACTACTACCTGGCCCAGGAGCAGACCGTCACCCGCAAGGCCAGGGAGTTCTTCATCTCGATCAAGCTGGACCGCAACGAGTCCAAGGACAGGATCCTCGAGGGCTACCTCAACACAAGCTACTTCGGCCGCAACGCCTACGGCATCCAGGCCGCCGCCCAGGCCTACTACGGAGTGGACGCCATCGACCTGGACCCGGCCCGCGCCGCGTACCTCGCCGCGCTGGTCAACGCGCCCAGCGAGTACGACGTCGTCGCGCACCCGGAGAACAAGTCCGCGGCCGTGGCCCGCTGGAACTACGTCCTGGACGGCATGGTCACGAAGGGCTGGCTCAGCGAGTCCAAGCGGAACGGCATGAAGTTCCCGATGCCGAAGGAGCAGACCGTCTCCACCGGACTGTCCGGGCAGCGCGGCTACATCGTCGACTCGATCAAGCACTACCTCATCACGAACAAGATCATCGACGCGGACAAACTGGAGGGCGGCGGCTACCGCATCACCACCACCCTGCAGAAGAGCAGGCAGGACGCCTTCGTCAAGGCGGTCAACGACCAGCTGATGCACAAGCTGGACAAGAAGAACCGCAAGGTCGACAACTACGTCCGCGCGGGCGGCGCCTCCGTCGACCCCAAGACCGGCAAGGTCGTCGCGATGTACGGCGGCGTCGACTACGTGAAGCAGTACACGAACGGCGCGACCCGGGGAGACTTCCAGGTCGGCTCCACCTTCAAGCCGTTCGTGTTCACCTCGGCCGTGCAGAACGCGTCCACCACGCAGGACGGCCAGACCATCACGCCGAACACGTACTACGACGGCACCAACCAGCGTCCCGTGCAGGGCTGGAGCGGCGGCGCCTACGCCCCCGAGAACGAGGACTCGCGGTCGTACGGCAACATCACCGTGCGCAAGGCCACCGACCTGTCGGTGAACTCGGTGTACGCGCAGATGGCCGTCGACGTGGGCCCGGCGAAGGTCAAGAAGACCGCGGTCGACCTCGGCATCCCGTCCGACACCAAGGACCTGAACCCCTACCCGTCCATCGCCCTCGGTACCTCCACCGCCAGCGTGCTGGAGATGGCCGAGGCGTACGCCACCCTCGCCAACCACGGCAAGCACGGCACGTACACGATGATCGAGAAGATCACCAAGGACGGCACGGAGGAGGTCAAGCTGCCGGAGGAGGAGACGAAGCAGGCCGTCAGCCGCGAGGCCGCCGACACCACGACGTCGATCCTGCAGAGTGTCGTCCAGACCGGCACCGCGACCGCGGCCCAGGGCGCCGGGCGCCCCGCGGCGGGCAAGACCGGCACGGCGGAGGAGGACACGGCGGCCTGGTTCGCGGGCTACACGCCCGACCTGGCCACGGTCGTCTCCGTGATGGGCCAGGACCCGGTGACCGCCGCCCACAAGTCGCTGTACGGCGTGATGGGCCTGGACCGCATCAACGGCGGCGGGGCGCCCACCGAGATCTGGGCCCAGTACACGAAGGCCGCCCTGAAGGGGAAGCCGGCCAACGAGTTCGACCTGGAACTGCAGCAGGGCGCCGAGGTCCAGGCCCCCGGCACACAGGCCCCGACCGAGCCCGGCACCACCGGCGGGGAGAACGACGGCGGCACGACCGACGGCGGCCAGGACCAGGGGCAGACCCAGGGCCAGACGGACGGCCAGGACAACGGCGGTACTACCGCGGGCACGACCGACGGAACCACCGCCGGCAACACGACCGCGGGCAACACCGCCGGGACCACCGACGGCAACACGACGACGGGCAACACCGCCGGTACGGCCGACGGCGGCACGACGGCGGGCACGACCGACGGAACCAGCGCCGGAACCACCGACGGAACCACCGCCGGCACGAGCACGGGCACCACCGACGGCACCTCGACCGGGACGACGGCGGGCGCCGGAGGCCAGCTGCTCAGGTCGAGAGAAGAGTGACCGGTCAGTGACCGGTCAGTGACCGGAGGTCGCCTTGATTCCCACCACGGCGACCAGCAGCAGACACACGAAGAAGATCCGGGCGGCGGTCGCCGGCTCCCCCAGCACCACCATGCCGAGCACCGCCGCACCGGCGGCCCCGATGCCCACCCACACGCCGTAGGCGGTGCCGATGGGCAGGGACCTGGCTGCGTACGACAGCAGCAGCATGCTGGCGACGATGCCGGCGCCGGTGAGCAGGCTGGGGACGGGGCGGGTGAAACCGTCGGTGTACTTCATGCCGACGGACCAGGCGACTTCGAGCAGACCGGCGACGACGAGCAGGACCCAGGCCATGGGGAGCACCTCTGTAAGACGTACTGACGGGTGGTGCGTCGTCTTTGCGTACGTCCCGGTACGGCGCGTCTCGTCGGGCTGACTGCTTTCGAACATAGCAAAGCAATGACAAAAAGGGCTGGTGACGGTGGTCACCAGCCCTTTTCGACCGTTGATTCAGGCGCAGTCTCGTCAGAGGTACAGGCCGGTCGAGTCCTCCGACCCCTCGAACCGGTCCGCCGCCACGGCGTGCAGATCACGCTCGCGCATGAGCACGTACGCGGTGCCGCGCACCTCGACCTCGGCCCGGTCCTCCGGGTCGTACAGGACGCGGTCACCCGGCTCGACGGTCCGCACGTTCTGCCCGACCGCGACCACCTCCGCCCAGGCCAGCCGCCGCCCGACCGCCGCCGTGGCGGGAATCAGGATGCCGCCGCCCGACCGACGCTCACCCTCACTGGCGTCCTGCCGCACGAGCACACGGTCGTGCAGCATGCGGATGGGCAGCTTGTCGTGATGGGTGCTGTGCTCATTTCTGTTGGCGCTCACGCCTTCGAACCTACCTGCCTTTTACCCGTCCGTACGCGACCGGGTCAGCCCTTGCGGCGACGGGAGCCCAGCGCGAGCAGCCCGACGACCCCGACGGCGAGGAGCGCGACCGGCACGATGCGCTCGATCCGGGGCGCGCCCTCCGCGTCCACGAACTGGGCCCGCACATCGGTGACCACCCGGTTGACCTGCACGTATGCCCGCCCGAGGGTGTGGTCCACGTTGGCGGCAACCCTCGCCTTGGCGTCGCCGACGATGGTCTTCGGATGCACCCGCACCCCGATCTCGTCCAGCATCTCGGCCAGCACCTCGCGGCGGCGCTTGATGTCCGCCTCGATCTGCGCCGGGGTTCTCGTGTCCGACGTCTCCGCCACCGTACGGCCTCCGAAGTCTGCTGATGCTGTTCCGGACAGTCTGTCAGCTTCACGCGCCGCCGCACTCCCAGGACCCCCCGTTACTCTGGTCCGATGAGCGAGCGACTCCAGCCCGGGGACGTGGCCCCCGACTTCACCCTGCCCGATGCCGACGGCAACGAGGTGTCCCTGGCCGACCACAAGGGCCGCAAGGTCATCGTCTACTTCTACCCCGCCGCCCTCACGCCCGGCTGCACCAAGCAGGCCTGTGACTTCACGGACAACCTCGACGTCCTGGCCGGCGCGGGCTACGACGTGATCGGCATCTCCCCCGACAAGCCGGAGAAGCTGGCGAAGTTCCGCGAGAAGGAGTCCCTGAAGGTGACCCTCCTCGCCGACCCCGACAAGACGGTCCTGGACGCGTACGGGGCGTACGGCGAGAAGATGAACTACGGCAAGAAGTACCTGGGCGTCATCCGCTCGACGGTGATCATCGACGAGGAGGGCAAGGTGGAACGCGCCCTCTACAACGTCCGCGCCACCGGCCACGTAGCCAAGATCATCAAGGATCTGGCCATCTGACGGCTGCCTGCTCCGCCACTGACGGCTCGCACCGGGGAGACCTGGCGCGAGCCGTCTTCGCTTTTCCGGGCGTGACTGTCCGATAACCGGTTCGTTACTTCGTACGGGCTGCGAACGCGCGGCCGGAACGGAGGGGACTCGATGGGGGCCAGTGCGTACACCAAGGAGCGGCTGGAGGCGGCGGCTCGGGGAGCGCGGACGTTGTCGGAGGCGTTGGGGAGGTTGGGGGTGGATCCGCGGAGTTCGACGCGACGGTACGTCTTCGATCGGATGAAGAAACTGGGTGTGGATGTGTCGCACTTCGAGCGGGAGGGGGTGAAGTGGACGCGGGAGGTGCTGGAGGGGGCGGTGGCGGCGTCGACGAACATGTGCGAGGTGCTGCGGCGGCTCGGGCTTGAGGTCGTTGGCGGGCATCACACGCACATCAGCCGGAGGATCAAGTCATACGGGATCGACACCTCGCACTTCACATCGGTTGTCCGAACGGAGCGCATGAAGGACAACCAGCGGCGCCGGACTCCCGGGGAGATCCTCGTCGAGGACACATCACCACACGCTCGGCGGGTTCCGGGCTATCGCCTGAAGCATGCAATGAGCGAGGTGGGCGTTGAAGAGCGCTGCGCGCTCTGCGGGATCGAAGCGGTCTGGCTCGGCGAACCCCTCCCACTGGAGGTCGACCATATCGACGGCAACTGGCGAAACAACCGCATCGATAATCTGCGCTTGCTTTGCCCCAACTGCCACGCGATCACCAGCACCTGGTGCCGAGGGGGACGCCGACGTACCCCTCATGCAAGCAGCACATGACCGGTACCATGGCCGTGCATGCGGCCGTGTCGTAATTGGCAGCCGAGCAGCGCTTAGAACGCTGTGGGAGAAATCCCGTGTGGGTTCGAGTCCCACCGGCCGCACCCGAGGGGAGGGGCCGTCCGTCCGGGCGGCCCCTCCCCCATTCCTCAGCCCAACAGCTCCCGAACCACCGGCACCAGCGCCCGGAACGCCTTCCCCCGGTGGCTGATCGCGTTCTTCTCCTCGGGACTCAGCTCGGCGCACGTCCGTGTCTCCCCCTCCGGCTGGAGGATCGGGTCGTAGCCGAAGCCGTTCGCGCCCGTCGGCGCATGCCGAAGAACACCCCTCAGCCGGCCCTCGACCACCCGCTCCCGACCGTCCGGCAACGCCAGGGCCGCCGCGCACGCGAAGTGGGCGCCGCGGTGCTCGTCGGCGATGTCCGCGAGCTGGGCCAGGAGCAGGTCCAGGTTGGCCTTGTCGTCGCCGTGCTTGCCTGCCCAGCGGGCGGAGAAGATGCCGGGGGCGCCGCCCAGGACGTCTACGCAGAGGCCCGAGTCGTCGGCCACCGCCGGGAGGCCCGTGGCCTGGGCGAGGGCGTGGGCCTTGAGGAGGGCGTTCTCGGCGAAGGTGACGCCCGTTTCCTTGACGTCGGGGATGTCGGGGTACGCGTCGGCGCCCACCAGCTCGTGGGGCAGGCCCGCGTCGGCGAGGATCGCGCGGAGCTCGGTGATCTTTCCGGCGTTGCGGGTGGCGAGGATCAGGCGGGTCATGGGGGCCAGTATCCCCTGCGCCCGTGCGGGATCCGCCTGCCGGGACCTACGGGGTGCAGACCTTGGTCAGCTCGCCCGCCGCGTCGGTGACCGGGCCGACGTCCGGGGTCTTGTCGCCGTTCTTGATCGCGGTGCGGACGTTGTCGACGGCCTTTCGGAGGTCGTCGACCGCCTTGTTGACGTCGGCGTTGTCCGTCTTGTCGCCGATCTTGTCGAGGTTCTTCTGGATCGAGGCGAGGGACTCGTCGGTCTGCGTGGGGTCGTTGGCCGCGTTCTCCACCGCCTGCTGGAGGTCGGTCACGCTGTCGGCGATGGAGTCGGCGGTCTGGACGCAGTCCAGGGCCTTGTTGACGGCATCGCAGCCGCTGGCGAGGCCGGCGGTGAGCACGACGGCCGCCACGGTGGTGGCGACGGCGGTGATTCGGGCTCGACGTCGGTGTCGGCTCGCGGCCATGGCGATGGTCCCTCTCCCTCGTTGGACGGGCGCACGGCGGTATGCCGTGCGCCCGTACCCATAGGGACGCCGGGGAGGCCGGTCAGGTTGCCGCCTGGCGGCCTCGCCCTTTGAGGATCCCTTTACTTCTGCGGGGTCACTTCTGCGAGGTCACTTCTGCGAGGTCACTTCTGCAGGGTCGCTTCCAGTGCCGCCTGCTGGATGGCGGTGAGTTCCGCGCAGCCGGTCACGGCCAGGTCGAGCAGGGCGTTGAGCTCGTCGCGGGCGAAGGGCTCGGCCTCGGCGGTGCCCTGGACCTCGACGAAGCGGCCGTCGCCGGTGCAGACGACGTTCATGTCGGTCTCGGCCTTCACGTCCTCCTCGTAGCAGAGGTCGAGGAGCGGGACTCCGCCGACGATGCCGACCGAGACCGCGGAGACCGTGCCGGTCAGCGGCTGGCGGCCGGCCTTGATCAGCTTCTTGCCCCGGGCCCAGGAGACCGCGTCGGCCAGGGCCACGTACGCGCCGGTGATGGCGGCCGTGCGGGTGCCGCCGTCGGCCTGGAGGACGTCGCAGTCCAGGACGATGGTGTTCTCGCCGAGGGCCTTGTAGTCGATGACGGCGCGCAGGGAGCGGCCGATGAGGCGGGAGATCTCGTGCGTACGGCCGCCGATCCTGCCCTTGACGGACTCGCGGTCGCCGCGGGTGTTGGTGGCGCGGGGCAGCATGGAGTACTCCGCGGTGACCCAGCCCTCGCCGCTGCCCTTGCGCCAGCGGGGGACGCCTTCGGTGACCGAGGCCGTGCAGAAGACCTTGGTGTCGCCGAAGGAGATGAGGACGGAGCCCTCGGCATGCTTGCTCCAGCCGCGTTCGATGGAGACCGGGCGGAGCTGTTCGGGCGTGCGGCCGTCGATTCGAGACATGGCGACGAGCCTAGCCGCACATGGGGAAGGGGCCCGTCCCGCGTCGGGAAGAGCCCCTTCCGGGTGAGCGGCGGGGCTCACATCATGTCTTCGATCTCCGCGGCGATCGGGTCGGCGTCGGTGCCGATGACGACCTGGATGGCGGTGCCCATCTTCACGACGCCGTGGGCGCCGGCGGCCTTCAGGGCGGCGTCGTCGACCAGTGAGGGGTCGGAGACCTCGGTGCGCAGGCGGGTGATGCAGCCCTCGATCTCCTCGATGTTGTCGATGCCGCCGAGTCCGGCAACGATCTTCTCAGCCTTGGTGGCCATGATCCTTCTCCCTGATCCGAACCGCTTTGTCGCAGTAACCCACAGTTGGCCCAACTTCGCGAGCGGTCTTGCCGTGGATACCGAATGATGGCGTTCACGACAGCGGAACCGTCCGCCGACTGGTCTACACCACAGGGTGGACGGCCGCCAAACCCGCCTCGCAAGCCGAGCGGCCCGGAGGACGCGATGAGCGCCGAGAGCAGCGCCGGAGGTGCGGTCAGCCCCGCCCGCGCCCGCTGGAACGCCCTGTTCCAGGGGCTGCAGAAGATGGGCCGCAGTCTGCAGCTGCCCATCGCGGTCCTGCCGGCCGCGGGCATCCTCAACCGGCTCGGGCAGCCGGACGTGTTCGGTGAGGACGGCCTCGGCTGGACGGACGTCTCGAAGGTGATGAAGGGCGCGGGCGGTGCGCTGCTCGACGGCTCGCTGGGGCTTCCGCTGCTGTTCTGCGTGGGTGTGGCCATCGGCATGGCGAAGAAGGCGGACGGCTCGACCGCGCTGGCGGCGGTGGCGGGCTTCCTCGTCTATTACGGGGTGCTGCACCAGTTCCCCGAGGACTGTGCCGAGGGAGCGAAGGCGGTGGCGACCGGCTGTCAGGTGAAGGTGGGGACGGTGACCGCCTACACGTACCAGAATCCGGGGGTCTTCGGCGGAATCGTCCTGGGTCTGATGGCGGCCTACTTCTGGGCCCGCTTTCATCGCACGCGGCTCGTGGACTGGCTCGGCTTCTTCAACGGCCGTCGGCTCGTCCCGATCATCATGGCGTTCGCCGCGATCGTCTTCGCGGCGGTGTGCCTGTGGGTCTGGCCGCCGATCGGCAGTGGGCTGCAGAGCTTCAGCGACTGGCTGAGCGGGCTGGGCGCCTGGGGCGCGGGCGTCTTCGGTGTCGCCAACCGCGCTCTGCTGGTGGTCGGGCTGCACCAGTTCCTGAACGTGCCCATCTGGTTCCAGTTCGGCAGCTACACCAAGCCCGACGGCACGGTGGTGCACGGCGACATCAACATGTTCCTGGCGGGCGACCCGAACGCGGGCCAGTTCACGTCGGGCTTCTTCCCCATCATGATGTTCGCGCTGCCCGCCGCCGCGCTGGCCATCACGCACTGCGCCCTGCCGCACCGCCGCAAGGAGATCGGTGGCCTGATGCTCTCGGTGGCACTGACGTCGTTCGTCACCGGCATCACCGAGCCCCTCGAATACTCCTTCCTCTTCGTCGCCCCCCTCCTGTACGTGATGCACGCGCTGCTCACCGGTGCCTCGATGGCGGTGACGTGGGGGCTCGGGGTGCACGACGGCTTCAGCTTCTCCGCGGGCCTCATCGACTACGTCATCAACTGGAACCTCGCGACCAAGCCGTGGGCGATCATCCCGATCGGCCTGTGCTTCGCCGCCGTCTACTACGCCGTCTTCCGCTTCGCGATCACGAAGTTCGACCTGAAGACGCCGGGACGGGAGCGCGAGGAGGAGGTCGAGGACACCACGAAGGCCTAGGGCCGACCTGGGCCGACCTGGGCCGACCTGGGCCGGGCGGCGCGCAGGGCTGCCCGAATCGTTACGCGAATCGTGGGTTCCTTACGCCACCTTCATCGTGCTACAACAGGTCTACACCACTCAGTGGTTTAGACCATCGACGCCGCCGTCCCCTTCTTCTGTGCCGGGCGGCGCCATGCCCTCCCCCGGACTCCGGCCGGGGGTACCCCCAGGAGGAAGTTGTGACGACGGCCAGTGCCGCTCCCGCGGCCGAGAAGAAGAAGGGCGCCGGCGCGATGGCTGTTCTGCAGCGCATCGGCCGCAGCCTCATGTTGCCGGTGGCGGTCCTGCCCGCCGCCGCCCTCCTGGTCCGCCTCGGCAACACCGACATGCTGGGACGCCCCTCGTTCCCGACGTTCTTCACGAAGATCGCGGGCTTCATGGCGGCCGGCGGCAACGCGATCCTCGACAACATGGCGCTGCTGTTCGCCGTGGGCATCGCGATCGGCTTCGCCAAGAAGTCGGACGGTTCGACCGCGCTCGCCGCGGTCGTCGGCTACCTGGTCTTCAAGAACGTCCTCGGCACGTTCACCGACAAGAACCTGCCGAAGGTGGCGACGGCCGTCGATGGCAAGGTCGTCATGGTGGACGCCCCGGTGGACGCCAAAGTCCTCGGCGGTGTGGTGATGGGCATCGTCGTCGCCCTGCTCTACCAGCGCTTCTACCGCACCAAGCTGCCGGACTGGGCGGGCTTCTTCGGCGGCCGCCGTCTCGTCCCGATCCTGTCCGCCCTCGCGGGCCTGGTCATCGGCATCGTCTTCGGTTACATCTGGCCGGTCCTGGGCACGGGTCTGCACAGCTTCGGTGAGAAGCTCGTCGGTTCGGGCGCCGTCGGCGCCGGCATCTTCGGTGTCGCCAACCGCGCGCTGATCCCGATCGGCATGCACCACCTGCTGAACTCGTTCCCCTGGTTCCAGGCGGGCGACTACCACGGCAAGAGCGGCGACATCGCCCGCTTCCTGGCCGGCGACCCCACCGCGGGCCAGTTCATGACCGGCTTCTTCCCGATCATGATGTTCGGTCTCCCGGCGGCCTGCCTGGCCATGGTCCACTGCGCCCGCCCGGAGCGCCGCAAGGTGGTCGGCGGCATGATGCTCTCGATCGCGCTGACCTCGTTCGTCACCGGCGTCACCGAGCCGATCGAGTTCACCTTCATGTTCATCGCCCCGGTCCTGTACGCGATCCACGCGGTCCTCACCGGCATCTCGCTGGCGCTGACCTGGGCGCTCGGCATGAAGGACGGTTTCGGCTTCTCGGCCGGCGCGGTCGACTTCGGACTGAACCTCGGCATCGCGACCAACCCATGGGGACTGGCCGCGGTCGGCCTGTGCTTCGCGGTGGTCTACTACACGGTCTTCCGCTTCGCGATCATAAGGTTCAACCTGCCGACGCCGGGCCGCGAGTCCGACGAGGAACTGGCCGAACTGCAGAAGGCCGAGGCCAAGTAGGCCGGCCACCACGTGATGAAGGGCCCCGGAGCCGAGCGATCGCTCGGCTCCGGGGCCCTTCGTCACGCGCGCGCCCTCAGCGGAGCACGCTGCCGCCGTCCACGGTCAGAACCTGGCCGGTCAGCGCGTCCGCGGCATCGGTGGAAAGGAAACCCACGGTTGCCGCGACGTCCTCCGGGACGAGCGGACGGGGCAGTGCCTGTGTCGCCTGGAAGGCGGCGAACGCCTCGTCGGGCTGATACGCGGTCGCCGGGGTGCGGGTGAGCCCCGGAGCCACGGACGTCACGGCGATACCGTCCTTGCCCAGCGCGGCGGCCAGGGTACGCCCGAACGCGGTGAGAGCCCCCTTGCTGGTGATGTAGCCGAGCAGGTCGGGGCTCGGCGGCTTCCAGACGGTGTCGGAGGTGACGAGCACGATCCGGCC
Source organism: Streptomyces sp. NPDC086549 (assembly GCF_044746205.1). Lineage (NCBI taxonomy): Bacteria > Bacillati > Actinomycetota > Actinomycetes > Kitasatosporales > Streptomycetaceae > Streptomyces > Streptomyces sp. NPDC086549. The sequence continues at coordinate 1,308,543 of NZ_JBIVBS010000001.1, forward strand.
GAACTTGCGCTCCCGCATACCGGGGACGAAGGCCTGGGCCAACAGCAGAACCGACTCGACGTTGACGGCCTGGATCCGCCGCCAGGTGGCGAGGTCGGCCGTTTCGAGCTCCACCAGGTCGGTCGCGGCGGCCGAGTGGACGAGAACGTCGACCCGGCCGTACGTATCGAGCACTTCGGCAGCAGCCCTCCGCACGTCCTGTTCCGAGCCGAGATCGCACGCGACGTCTCCGGCCCGGTCCAGCACCACGACGCGGTGGCCCAGCCGGGCGAGTTCACGGACGATCGCCCCGCCGATCGCGCCGGCTCCGCCGGTCACCACCGCGACCCGTGAGGTCGAGACATCGGCCATGGTTCATCTCCTCCAGGGGTATCCACGCACCTTGCTCAAGCAAGCAAATTGTGCATGGCCGGCGGCCGGACGACAAGGGGAACCGTCACTACGGCATAGTGGGAGGTGTAACCGCCCCCCTTACACGCTTCGGGACCGCAATGCCTACCAGCAGCCGCTTCGTCGTCGCCGTCCACGCCCTGGTCGCCCTCGCGGTCAGCGGCGGCAAGCCCCTGCGCTCCGAAGACCTCGCCTACTCGGCCAACACGAGTCCCGTCGTGATCCGGAGCCTGCTCTCCCGGCTGAGCAGCGCGGGCCTCACCAAGTCGCAGCTCGGGGCGGGCGGTGGCGCGCTCCTGGCCAAGCCGGCCGAGGAGATGCGACTACTGGAGGTGTACCGGGCGATGGAGGACACCCGGCTGTTCACCATGCACCGCACGCCGCCGCCGGCCGACTGCGCGGTCGGCAGCAACATCGTGGACGCCCTCCAGCCTGCGCTGACCCGCGCCCGCGAGGCGTTCGAGGCGGAGCTGGACCACACCACGATCGCGGAACTCGCCGACGAGGTCGCCCGCATCGGAAAGTTCACGATGCCGCTCGAATGGTGAGAAACGGGGAGCGCCCGACAGGGTGCCCATGGCTTCACTTTCCCGGAAGTGTCGCTGTGTCGCTTACACAGTGCTAGTGTCATGGCATCGCCGGGGCAGCCACCGCTCCCGGCGGACGCCACCCATGATTGGAGCGCAAGATGAGCTACACCCCCTCGGCCGTGGACCTGCTCCGGCGCAGCCTCGACACCTTCCTCGCCAAGGACATGAAGGCCTGGACGGACCTGTGCGCCGACGACGTCGTCGCCGAATTCCCGTTCGCCCCGGAGGGATCGCCGGCGCGTATCGAGGGGCGCGAGGCCCTCTTCGACTACCTCCGCGGCTACCCCGACGTCATCGACGTACGGGAGATTCCGGCGGTGCGCGTCTATCCGACCGACGACGAGAACGTGGCGATCGCGGAGTGGAGCGTCAAGGGCAGCGTGGTGTCCAACGGCAATCCCTACGACATGAGTTACGCGACCTTCGCGACCTTCCGCGACGGCCTCATCGTGAACTACCGGGAGTACTGGAACCCGCAGGTCTTCCTGAACGCGCTCGCCGGGGCGAGCTTCTGACCCAGCAGTCACCCTTGCACAATTTCTTGCCTGAGCAATCAAGTACCTCTATGGTTGCTCAGGCAAGCAAGTCGTACAGTCGTAGGCCTTGTTGTAGAGAAGAGGTCCGGAACATGGACGCGAACACCACCCGTCGAAGCATCCTGGCGCGCGCCGCCGCCCTCGCCGCGGTGCCGGCGATCGGCTCCGTCATCGCCGACACGGCACTGAGCTCGCCGGCCGCCGCCGCCACCAGCGCCGACGCCACCGACCTGCCCGACTACGCCCCGGTCCCCCAGGCGTCGCTCGGCCCGGCGATCAACAGCCAGGGCTACTACGTCGGGCGGATCAAACGGAACCTGTACTGGGTCACCGACGGAACCTACGTCTCGGCCTTCCTGACCACCCGCGACGGTGTGGTGCTCCTCGACGCGCCGCCGTCGCTCGGCCACAACATCCAGCGCGCGATCGACGACGTGACCAAGCCCAGCGGGCTGACCAACAAGGTCACGCACCTGATCTATTCGCATCACCACTCCGACCACGCGGGCGGATCGGGCATCTTCGGACGGCAGGTGACCCGGATCGGGCACTCCGAGACCCGCAGGCTGCTCATACGGGACAACGACCCGAACAAGCCGGCGCCGGAGGAGACCTTCGACGACCACCGTGTGCTGCACATCGGCGGGGAGCGCATCGAACTCGCGTGGCACGGCGCCAACCACACCCCGGACAACATCTACATCCACCTGCCCCACCACGACACACTGATGCTCGTGGACATCGCCCTGCCCGGCTGGGTGCCGTTCGCGAACCTCAACATCAACGAGGACATCCCCGGCTCGCTGCAGGCGCCGGCCAAGGCCCTGAAGTACCCGTGGACCACCTTCATCGGCGGCCACCTCGGCAGGCTGGGGACGCGGCACGACCTCAAGATCCACCAGGACTACATGGACGACCTGGAGACGGAGATCCGCCACGCGCTGAGCACGGTCGACGGCACGCCGTACTTCGTCAAGTACGGCAACAACACCTGGGCCGCGGTGAAGACCTACCTCGACGAGGTGATCGCGGTCGCCGCCCGCCCGGTGGTGGCGAAGTACACCGGCGTCCTCGCGGCCGCCGACGTCTTCACCGAGAGCAACGCCTTCATGCTGATGGAGTCGATGCGCCTCGACGGCGGCTTCGGAATGACGGTCCACGACTAGGGCCGACCAGGGCCTGTCCGAGCCTGGCCCGCGCGAGTACGACCGAAGGCCCCCGCAACCGTTGTCAGGGACGGTTCCGGGGGCCTTCGGTCGTGTACGGGCCTGAACCCCGTACGGGCCGGATCCCTCACGATCCAGATCTCGTAGTAGATCTCGCTCCAGATCTCGCTCTAGATCTCGTACGTCGCCCTCGGCGCCGCCAGCTCCACCGGGCCGTCGAAGACCTCGCGTGCGTCGGCGAGGTTGATCTCGGGGTCGGTCCACGGCGGGATGTGGGTGAGGAGAAGGCGGCGGGCGCCCGCGCGGGCCGCCGTCTCGCCGGCCTCGCGGCCGTTGAGGTGCAGGTCGGGGATGTTCTCCTTGCCGTACGTGAACGCGGCCTCGCACAGGAACAGGTCCGCGTCCCGGGCCAGCGTGTCGAGCGCCTCGGTGACACCCGTGTCACCGGAGTACGTCAGGGACTTCCCGCCGTGCTCGATCCGGATGGCGTACGCCTCCACGGGGTGGCGGACCTTCTCGGTGTGCACCGTGAACGGGCCGATCTCGAACGTGGACGGCTTGACCGTGTGGAACTCGAAGACCTCGCTCATCGACGAGGCGGCGGGAGAGTCGGCGTAGGCGGTGGCCAGGCGGTGTTCCGTGCCCTCGGGGCCGTAGACGGGGATCGGCCCGGCCGGGCCGCCCTCGTGCCGGTAGTAGCGCGCGACGAAGTAGGCCAGCATGTCGATGCAGTGATCGGCGTGCAGATGACTGAGGAAGATCGCGTCGAGGTCGTAGAGACCGCAGTGGCGCTGCAGCTCGCCCAGGGCGCCGTTGCCCATGTCGAGGAGCAGCCGGAAGCCGTCGGCCTCGACGAGGTAGCTCGAACAGGCCGATTCCGCGGACGGGAACGACCCCGAGCAGCCGACGACGGTGAGCTTCATGAAGCGGAAACCTCCGTAGGCAGGAAAGCCGGAAGTCCGGTGGGAGCGGAAGGGGGGACGAAAGGAAAACGGGAAAGGTGCAGGGGGGTCGTGCGGTCCGTCGAGCGTAAGGCGCAAAAGGGCCGGTCGCTCCTCCGCCAGGGGCCGTTGTGGGCGAACTCACCTGCGCTGTCACCGGTTCGGCTGGACCCGGGGCGCAAGAGGCCAGAGAGAGGGCGCGCGATGAGGATCGCACGCCGGTAACGTCGTGCGTATGGACACGTCCTGGTGGCTGGCGCTCGCGGCGGTGGTACTGCTCGCGCTCGTCGCCACGCTGGTCGACGGCTGGGGGCGCGGGCCCCGCCCGGATCGGCGCAGGACGTGGCCGCCGGGTCGCCGGGAAGGCCCCGCGGGCCGGGCGGCGCGGCCGCACCCCGGGGACATCTGGTGGGCGAACGTGCCCAACGCCGACGGGCACGACAATGCCGGGTACGACGCTGCCGGGCAGGACGCCGCGGGGCACGACAGCACCGGGCCCGGCGGCAAGGACCGGCCCTGTCTGGTGCTGGCCGTGCGCGGCAACCGGGTCACGGTCGCGAAGATCACCAGCAAGTACCACGACGAACGGGCCGGGGTCATCCCGCTCCCGCCGGGCTCCGTCGGCGATGCCCACGGCCGCCCGAGCTTCCTGGAGACCGACGAGCTGCGCCAGGTCCCGGTGTGGGACTTCCGGCGCCGGGTGGGCGTGGTCGACCCGGTCCTGTGGGACCAGGTGCGGCATCTGGCCGGCTGAGCCGGGCAGGCCTCAGCGCACCCGGACGGTGACCGTCCACGCCTCGATGCCCTGGCAGGACACCTGGCCGGGGCTGGGGCTCTCGGGGCAGAGCGGGCGGGACGAGGTGAGCTTCGCGGTGCCGGGGGCCACGGCGTCGTAGGCGGCGACGGCATCGCCCGGAAGGATGACGATGCCCGGGTTGGCGGCCTTCAGCGCGTGGCCGGTCACCGTGACCGGCTTCCAGGGGCGCTCCTTGGTGCCGTCCAGGGTCAGGCGGACCTGGCCACCCCTCGTCAGGCAGATGATGCGGCCGTTGTCGGCGACGGTGAGCTCGGCGTTGCTCGTGCAGTCCGCGGCGGACGGTGACGTGGCCGGTGTCGAGGACGGTGACGTACTCGCCGACGCCGACGCGCTCGCGGACGGGCCCCGGGACGTCGACGCCGGGCCGCCGCTGCCCGTGCCCGTCCCCCCGCTCTGCGAGCCGCAGCCCACGAGGAGGAGCGTCGTCGCCGCGACGGCGGTGACCGTCGTGCGGTGGAGCGTCGTACGACGCATGAGGTGACCGCCTTTCCGCCGGAACCAGATGCTGCTGCAGATGTGACGTTCCCCCCGCGCATCCGGATCCCGGAAGGACCCCGGCCGACTCACACGTCCGGGGTCCCCCGCTCAGCGGAACGGAATCAGCTGGTCGTGACGGCGGTGTCGTCCACGACGAAGCTGGTCTGCAGCGAGGAGTCCTCCACGCCGCTGAACTTCAGGGTGACCGTCGAGCCCGCGTACGAGGACAGGTCGAAGGTCTTCTGGGTGTAGCCGGTGGCGGCGTTGAGGTTCGAGTACGTCGCCAGGGTCGTCGAACCGGCGGTCACCGTCAGCTTGTCGTACTGGGTGCTGGTGGTGGTCTCCGCGGTGTCGACGTGCAGGTAGAAGGTGAACGAGGCCTTGCAGCCGCTCGGGATGGTCACCGACTGGGACAGCGTGTCGGTGTGGGAGGAGCCGTAGCCGTCGAGCCAGGCGTAGTAGGAGCCCGCGTGCGCCGACTCGCTGCTGGAGTTGGTGATGACACCGCTGGACGCCGTCCAGGTGGTGTTGCCCGACTCGAAGCCCTGGTTGCCGAGCAGCTGCGAGGAGGTGCAGGTGCCGCCGCCGGAGGAGCCGACCGTCCAGGTGAAGGAGGCCGAGCCGGAGGCACCGGTGGAGTCGGTCGCGGTGACCGTGGTGCTGTAGGTGCCCGCGGTGGACGCCGTACCGGAGATCAGGCCGGTCGAGCTGCTGATGGACAGGCCGGTCGGCAGCCCGGAGGCGCTGTAGGTGAGGGTCGCGCCCGCGCTGTCGCTCGCCGATATCTGCAGGCTGACCGAGCTGCCGGTGGTGGTGGACTGGCTGCCCGGGTTGGTGACGGTCACCGTGTTGCCGGTGCTGCTGCCGGAGGCGAAGGCGGTGGTGCCGTTGGGGGTGCCCCAGCCGGTCGGGCCGTCGTAGCCGGTGGCCGCGGTGCAGAAGTACGAGGTCGAGCAGGAGCCGTTGTTGCCGCTGGTCACGTCGTACAGGTTGGAGGTGTGGGAGTAGGGGTACTTCGCCGGGTAGTCGCTGGAGCCCGGGGTGCCCGCGAGGGCGTAGACGCCGGCGATGATCGGGGCGGAGGCGCTGGTGCCGCCGTAGACCGCCCAGCCGGAGCCGCCGTAGGTGTCGTAGACCGCGACGCCGGTGGCCGGGTCGGCGACCGCGGAGACGTCGGCCTCCATGCGCTTGGAGCAGCCGGTGTCGGTCTGCCAGCTGGGCTTGGAGTCGTAGGAGGAGCAGCCGGAGCCGGTGCCCTCGGTGCTGCTGGTCTTCCAGACGGACTCGGTCCAGCCGCGGGTGGTGGAGGACGTGGACAGTGCGGTGCCGCCGACGGCGGTCACGTACTGGGAGGTCGCCGGGTACTCGGCGCCGTAGCCGGAGTCGCCCGCGGAGACGGTGATCGCGACGCCGGGGTGCTTGAAGTAGGAGGTGTCCTCGCTGGTCTGGGAGGAGGACTCGGAGCCGCCCCAGCTGTTGGAGACGAACTTGGCGCCGAGCGCGACGGCCTCGTTCTCGGCGGTGCCGAGGTCGGAGTCGGTCGCGGAGCTGGCCTCGACCAGGATGATGTTGCAGTTCGGGCAGACGGCGCTGACCATGTCGATGTCCAGCGCCTCTTCACCGGCCCAGCCGGTGTCGTTCGACGGCAGCGAGGTCGTCGAGCCGGTCTGGCTGACCTGCTTGAAGCAGCCGTTGGCGACCGTGCACGCCGACAGGCCGTACGTCGAGCGGTAAGTGGCCAGGTCGGAGGCCGCGTTGGGGTCGTTGTAGGCGTCGACGACGGCGACGGTCAGGCCGGAGCCGCCGGTCGAGGGCAGGTTGTAGGCGCTGTGCAGGTTGGCCGGGCTGAGGCCGGACGGCGCGGCGGCGGCGAGTGCGGCGGCCAGGCGCTGCCTGATGTCGGTGCGGCGCTGGGCGAAGCAGGACGCCTGCCCCGGTTCGGCGGTGGCGCACAGGTGCTTGGTCGGCACCTTCTGGCCGGCCTTGCCGGTGGCGTGGAAGGTCTGGCGCTTCGGGTCGGTCAGGGCCTTCGCGTTCTGGGTGGACCGGCTGGTGTGGGTGGCGGGGGTGGGGGTCTGTGCCCCGGCCGTCGGTGCCGCCACGAGTCCGGCGACGGTGAGGGCGAGGGCGGGAACGGCGACGGCCAAGAGTCTTCGCAGACTCCGCCGGCGCTTGCTCGGGCGTGACTCACGCATGGGGTGCTGCCTCCGTGGGTGGGGTTCCAGGCAGGCCCGTGACGCGCGTAGCGGCGGCGACCGCGCAGCCATGAGCATGACACTCTGGGGAGTGCGCGGAGGAACGTAGTCCCCGCCCGAGGAGACCGGCAGTACCGAAGAGAGATCTTTGCCGCTCCATAGTCAGCGTTTAGCCCCCTCATGAGAGGGGGCTGGCAGCTGCTTGATGAGTCCTATGCCCAGAGCTGACCCTGGAGCGTCTCGATGGCCTCCTCCGTCGTGGCGGCCGTGTAGACGCCCGTCGAGAGGTACTTCCATCCACCGTCGGCCACGACGAAGACGATGTCGGCGCTTTCGCCCGCCTTCACCGCCTTGTTGCCGACGCCGATCGCGGCGTGCAGCGCGGCGCCCGTCGAGACGCCCGCGAAGATGCCCTCCTGCTGGAGGAGTTCACGGGTGCGGGTGACCGCGTCGGCCGAGCCGACCGAGAAGCGGGTGGTGAGGACGGAGGCGTCGTACAGCTCCGGTACGAAGCCCTCGTCGAGGTTGCGCAGGCCGTAGACCAGGTCGTCGTAGCGCGGTTCGGCGGCGACGATCCTGACGTCGGGCTTGTGCTCGCGCAGGTAGCGGCCGACGCCCATCAGGGTGCCGGTGGTGCCGAGACCCGCGACGAAGTGGGTGATGGACGGCAGGTCGGCGAGGATCTCCGGGCCGGTCGTCGCGTAGTGGGCGCCCGCGTTGTCCGGGTTGCCGTACTGGTAGAGCATCACCCAGTCGGGGTGCTCGGCGGCCAGCTCCTTGGCGACGCGCACGGCGGTGTTGGAGCCGCCCGCGGCCGGGCTGGGGATGATCTCGGCGCCCCACATGCCGAGCAGCTCCCGGCGCTCCTGCGAGGTGTTCTCGGGCATCACGCACACCATGCGGTAGCCCTTGAGTTTGGCCGCCATGGCCAGCGAGATGCCGGTGTTGCCGGACGTCGGCTCCAGGATCGTGCAGCCCGGGGTCAGCCTGCCGTCCTTCTCCGCCTGCTCGATCATGTGCAGCGCCGGACGGTCCTTGACCGAGCCGGTCGGGTTGCGGTCCTCCAGCTTGGCCCAGATACGGACCTCGGGGGACGGCGACAGCCGCGGCAGGCGCACCAGAGGGGTGTTGCCCACCGCGGCCAGCGGGGAGTCGTAACGCATCGGTGATCAGCGGCCGATCAGTTCATGCCGCCGGCGACGGCGGGCAGGATCGTCACGTTGTCGCCGTCGGACAGCTTGGTGTTGATGCCGTCGAGGAAGCGGACGTCCTCGTCGTTCAGGTAGACGTTGACGAAGCGGCGCAGCTGGCCGTCGTCCACGATGCGGGCCTGGACGCCCGCGTGCCGGGTCTCGAGGTCGGCGAACAGCTCGGCGAGGGTCTCACCGCTGCCCTCCACCGCCTTCTGACCGTCGGTGTACTGGCGGAGGATGGTGGGGATGCGGACCTCGATGGCCATGGTGGCGGGCTCCTGTCGGGAAGGTTCGAGTCGGTGTGGGCGCGCGATGGGGGTCCCCGGGCTTTCGCACCGGGGAAGCGCCGCGGCTACGGTCGTACGGCGGCAGGGAACGTCAACAGATGGCGCTGTTCAGCCTGCACAGGTCGACGTGCAGCCGCGCCACGAGCAGCGTGCCCGGCGTCTTCTCGCTCACGTCGTTCAGAACCATGGGCTCATCGTATCGATTCCCGGTCCGGGTCCCGGAGTGTGATCTCGCATTGTGGATGGGTTCTGACCGAATCGCGGGATCAGTAGGCCTCCACGACCTTGACCTCTTCTTCGGTGACCTCGCCCTCGACGATCCGGAACGAGCGGAACTGGAAGTCACCGGCCCCGTCCGTGTCCGCCGTCGACACCAGGACGTAGTGCGCGCCGGGTTCGTTCGCGTAGGAGATGTCCGTGCGGGACGGGTACGCCTCGGTCGCCGTGTGGGAGTGGTAGATCACCACCGGCTCCTCGTCACGGTCGTCCATCTCGCGGTAGAGCTTGAGGAGGTCCTGCGAGTCGAACTCGTAGAACGTGGGCGAGCGGGCCGCGTTGAGCATCGGAATGAAGCGCTCGGGGCGGCCGGAGCCCACCGGGCCCGCGACCACGCCGCACGCCTCGTCGGGGTGGTCCTCGCGCGCGTGGGCGACGATCTTGTCGTGCAGGGCCTGGGTGATGGTCAGCATGCCCGAAAGGATAGACAGAGGGGCCGCCCCGTACCGAGGGATGGTACGGGGCGGCCCGTATGCCGGACGTCCTGAGCGGCTGCCGCAGGGGGTACCACGAGTACTCCCCGCGGCCGGACGTCCTTCGGTGAGGTCAGACCTTCTCCAGCACCGGCTGTTCGCGGCGCTCGGCGACCTGCGGGTTGCGGGTCTTGAGGACCGCCCAGCCGATGCCGAGGGCGACGGCCCAGCCGGCCATGACGTAGAGGCAGACGCGGGAGTCGGCGTCGTACGCGATCAGGCCGGTGACGAAGAGCAGGAACACGATGGCGATCCAGCTGCACACCGCGCCGCCCGGCGCCGGGAAGGCGGAGGCGGGCAGCCGTCCGGCCCGCACCGCGCGGCGGTAGAGGACGTGGCTGACCAGGATCATCAGCCAGGTCCAGATGCCGGCCGCGGTGGCGACGGAGGTGACGTAGCCGAAGGCCTTCTCCGGGACGATGTAGTTCAGGACGACGCCGATGCCCATGAAGAGGACCGAGACCGTGATGCCGAGCGCCGGCGTCTTGGTGGCGGACAGCTTCCGGAAGCCCTTGGGCGCCTCGCCGCTTTCGGCCAGGGTGCGCAGCATGCGGCCCGTGGAGTACATGCCGGAGTTGCAGGAGGACAGGGCGGCGGTCAGCACCACGAAGTTGACGATTCCGGCGCCGGCCGGGATGCCGATCTTGGCGAAGGCCTCGACGAAGGGCGAGACACCCGGCGCGAACTCGGTCCACTTGACCACGCACAGGATGACCGTGAGGGCACCGACGTAGAAGAGGGCGATGCGCCAGGGCAGGGTGTTGATCGCCTTGGGGAGGGTCTTCTCCGGGTCCTCGGACTCACCTGCCGTGACACCGACCAGCTCGACCGCGAGGTAGGCGAACATGACGCCCTGCAGGGTCATCAGGGACGAGCCGATGCCCTTGGGGAAGAAGCCGTCGAACTGCCACAGGTTGGAGACCGTGGCCGTGTCGCCGGCGGAGCTGAAGCCGAAGGTCAGGACGCCCAGGCCGATCACGATCATGCCGATCAGGGCGGTGACCTTGACCATCGAGAACCAGAACTCCAGCTCACCGAAGAGCTTCACGGAGATCAGGTTGACCCCGAACAGGATCACCAGGAAGACCAGGGCGGTCACCCACTGCGGGATGTGCGGGAACCAGAAGTGGACGTAGATCGCGGCGGCCGTCAGCTCGGCCATGCCGGTCACCACCCACATCAGCCAGTACGTCCAGCCGGTGAAGTAGCCGAAGAACGGGCCGACGAACTCGCGGGAGTACTCGGCGAAGGAGCCCGAGACCGGTCGGTACAGCAGGAGCTCGCCGAGCGCCCGCATGATGAAGAAGACGATCGCGCCCGCGAGGGCGTACATCAGGATGAGGCTGGGACCGGCCTTGGCGATGTTCGCGCCGGCTCCCAGGAACAGGCCGACACCGATGGCGCCGCCGATCGCGATCATCTGGACCTGGCGGCTGCCGAGTCCGCGCTCGTATCCCTCTTCGGAGGCTTCGGAGGTCTTCTCCGTGTCGACCTGAGCGGAGGTCATGTGTCGTGTGCGCCTTTCTCCATGCCGACCCGGGCCTCTCGTCGGCCTCGGAGCGGGTTTCGATCCCCCCGGATTGATGGAGTTGAGCGGGCTTCGAGGGCCCGCCCGTGCCTGGCCGGCGGTCGCCGGCTCGGTGGCGCACCCGGAACGAACATGGGTGGTGTTCGCCGGGCGGTCGTGAAGATCTATCACGAGGAAAACATTGATCGGCGGCGCCCCCTGTGGGGCACGACACAGGAAGAACCGGACAAATAACACCCAGTGGGTGCATACCTGGCCGCAACGGTAACGCGATCGTTATCCGGATTTGAGCGTCCCCTGAGCGAACACGAAACCTGAATGAATCAGGACATCGGGGTTAGGGCATCAGAGTGGTGACGAGGGTCTCCTGGAGCCCGCCCAGCCACAGGTAGGCCATCACCATCGGCTTGCGCGGGTCCTCGTCCGGGAGCCGGTAGAGCAGATCGGTGTCGTCCTCGTCGGTGATGTCCAGCCGGGAGCCGATCGCCAGGCGCAGGTCGTTGAGCGCGCCCAGCCACTGCCGGGACTCCTCGGTGGAGAGCTTGAGGACCGCCCCCTCCTCACCCACCGGGGACAGCACGTCCAGCGTGCGGATCACCGCGAGGGCGTTCTCCCGCTTGCCGGCCCGCAGGTCGTTCTCGGTGTAGCGGCGGAACTCGGCGGAGTGGGCCTGCTGCTCCTCGGCCTCCTTCGTCGAGCCCGGCACCTGCTCCGGGTCGCAGTAGGCGTCCGGGAAGAGGCGGCGCAGCACCGGATCGGCGGGCGGCTCGCTCGGTCCTTCGGCGAACAGCTCGGCGAGCGGGTCGTCCGGGGCGTCCGAGGCGGGGCCGGGGCCGATGAGCTCCAGGAGCTGGACGGCCAGCGAGCGGATGATGGAGATCTCGACGTCGTCGAGTGCGACGGCCGCGCCGCCGCCGGGGAGCGGTTCGAAGGTTCCGGGCATGAAAGGGATTCGCTACTTCCGGTCCTGCTGGAGGGTGGCCCACAGACCGTAGCCGTGCATGGCCTGCACGTCACGTTCCATCTCCTCGCGACTGCCGCTGGAGACGACCGCCCGGCCCTTGTGGTGGACGTCGAGCATGAGCTTGGTGGCCTTGTCCTTGGTGTAGCCGAAGTACGCCTGGAAGACATACGTCACGTAGCTCATGAGGTTGACCGGGTCATTGTGGACGATCGTGACCCAGGGGACGTCCGGCTCGGGTACGGCGAAGACCTCCTCCGCCGACTCGGTGCGTTCGATCTCTACGGGAGCGGGTGACGTCACATGGCCATGCTGCCACGCACGCCATAAATCGTCACACTGACGAAATGGGAGTAGCATCCCTTGCCATGAGCACAGCGGACCTTGGGCTGCCGGTCAACGTTCCCTCTACGGCGCTCTTCACGGACCAGTACGAGCTGACGATGCTGCGGGCCGCTCTGAAGGCGGGTACCGCCGAACGGCGCAGCGTGTTCGAGGTCTTCACCCGGCGGCTGCCGGAGGGCCGCCGCTACGGCGTCGTGGCGGGCACCGGACGCGTGCTGGACGCGGTCGAGAACTTCCGCTTCGACCCGGACGTCCTCGGCTTCCTGCGCGAGCGCCAGATCGTCGACGAGGCGACCCTTCAGTGGCTGGCCGACTACCGCTTCAGCGGTGACGTCTGGGGCTATCCCGAGGGGGAGGTGTACTTCCCGGGCTCGCCGATCGTGCGGGTCGAGGGGACCTTCGCCGAGTGCGTGCTCCTGGAGACCGTGATCCTGTCCATCCTCAACCACGACTCCGCGATCGCGGCCGCCGCCTCCCGCATGAACTCCGCCGCCGGGGACCGGCCGCTGATCGAGATGGGCGCCCGCCGCACCCACGAGCTGGCCGCCGTCGCCGCCTCGCGGGCCGCCTACATCGGCGGCTTCGCCACCACCTCGGACCTGGCCGCCGGCTTCCGCTACGGCATCCCGACCGTCGGGACCTCCGCCCACGCCTTCACCCTGCTGCACGACCGCGAGCGGGACGCCTTCCGGGCCCAGGTCGACTCGCTGGGCCGGGGCACCACGCTCCTCGTGGACACCTACGACGTCGCCGAGGCCGTCCGTACGGCCGTCGAGGTGGCCGGGCCCGAGCTGGGCGCGGTGCGCATCGACTCCGGCGACCTGCTCCTGGTCGCGCACCGGGTGCGGCACCAGCTGGACGAACTGGGCGCCACCGGCACGAAGATCATCGTGACCTCGGACCTCGACGAGTACGCCATCGCCTCGCTCGCCGCGGCGCCGGTGGACGCGTACGGCGTCGGTACCCAGCTGGTGACCGGTTCCGGGCACCCGACCTGCTCGATGGTCTACAAGCTGGTCGCCCGCGCCGAGTCCGCCGACCCCAAGGCGCCACTGGTGCCGGTGGCGAAGAAGTCCACCGGCGGCAAGACCTCCATCGGCGGCCGCAAGTGGGCCGCGCGGCGGCTGGACGGGGACGGAGTGGCGGAGGCCGAGGTCATCGGTACCGAACCGGTGCCCGCCGACCTGGTCGACCGGCAGCTGCTCGTCGAGCTGATCAAGGCCGGCGACGTCGTCACCCGTGAGCCCCTGGACGTGGCCCGCGACCGGCACGCGGCCGCACGCGCCAACCTCCCCCTGTCCGCGACCCAGCTGTCCCGAGGGGAACCCGTCCTTCCGACGGAGTACGTCCACGCGTACTCGGGTAGCTAGAGCGGGTGCCCCCTTCCCGCACCGCCGCCGAAGTCTCTAGGCTCTTAAGTTCATCCTCAGTCGAAGGACACCGACCATGCGCCGCGCCTTGATCGTCGTTGACGTGCAGAACGACTTCTGTGAGGGGGGCAGCCTCGCCGTGGCCGGGGGTGCCGATGTGGCCGCCGCGATCACCGAGCTGATCGGGCAGGCCCCCGCCGGGTACCGGCATGTGGTGGCCACCCGCGACCACCACATCGCGCCCGGCGGCCACTTCGCCGACAACCCCGACTATGTCCGCTCCTGGCCCGCGCACTGTGTCGCGGGCACGGAGGGCGTGGGCTTCCACCCGAACTTCGCGCCGGTCGTCGCCTCCGGAGCGATCGACGCCGTCTTCGACAAGGGGGCGTACGCGGCCGCGTACAGCGGCTTCGAGGGGGCCGACGAGAACGGTGTGAAGCTCGGCGACTGGCTGCGGGCCCGGCAGATCGACGAGGTCGACGTGGTCGGCATCGCGACCGACCACTGCGTGCGGGCGACCGCCCTGGACGCGGCCCGGGAGGGCTTCCGTACCCAGGTCCTCCTCGACCTGACCGCCGGGGTGGCCGAGGAGACCACCGAGCGGGCGATCGAGGAGATGCGGGGGGCGGGCGTCGACCTGTCCGGCAAGCCCGTCGTCCAGTAGCGCTCCCCGGACTGCCTGGACTCCCTGGAATCCCCTGACCTATGCCTGGGCCGTCGGCCGCCTCAGCAGGGACCTGATCGGGCGCCACAGCTCGGTCACCGGCTCGGGTGCCAGGACACCGCTGTCCGGCTCCGTTCGCCATATCAGGCCGTCCGGGTGGTGCAGGACCGCCGTGATCTCGTCCGGGGTCGGCGGGGCCGCGTTGCCCCGCAGGTAGACCGCACGCAGGCCCAGGTTGCGCAGCCGCGTCAGGGCGCGGGCGCGGTTCTGGGCGTGGACGAGCACGCGCACGCAGCCGGTTCCGTCGGCGGCGGGGCGCGGCAGGTTCAGGGCCACCACCACCCTGCCGTTCGGCAGTCTGCAGAAACCTCCTGCGGCCATGCGGTCACATCCCCGTTTCGGTCGGTGTCAATAAGCGAGCCACAGGACGCACCTAAACACGATCGGCGGCGACCCGCCAGGGGGTCACCGCCGATACGCTTCTGACCTGCTAAAACGCGGACTACTTCACCGCGGGACCGACCTTGAGCAGGATCGTGGAGCCGTCCTTGGCCTCCTTGACGATCCTGATCTTGGTGTTGGTGTCAGTGATCTTGACGCCCGCGGCCGGGGTCGCCGGGTCGTAGTAGGTGTTCGTGTGGTCGTTGAAGACCGGAACACCCGCCGACGACTTGATCTTGGTCGCCACGTCCGCGTTGTGCAGCGTGAGACCGTCCGTGCGGTACAGGCTGAACGGCGAGTCGTAGGACTGGATGCGGGTGCGCATCAGCGTGCCGTCGGACCACTTCATCGCCGTCGGGTGCGAGTCGACCGGGAGGACCAGACCGACGCCCGGGTGGACGCTGGTGTTGTTGTCCGCCTGGGAGGTGTCCCACTTCCAGATCAGCAGGCCGTTCTGGTACGGGTAGTGCTCCACCCAGTCCGGACGGGTCGTCGAGAAGCCGAAGTTGTACGGGCCGACCTTGAGGGTCTTGTCGTACGACACGTACTGGCGGTTCTCGGCGATGTAGTACTGCGCGTAGTCCTTGGTGAAGGACGCGCCGATGCGGGAGAAGCCGTTCGCGGTCCAGGCGGCGTCCGCGGACTCGGCGTTGTCGGAGAACACGGTCGCGCCGTCGGCGGTCAGCGTGATCTCGTCGGCCGCGAAGCCCTTCTGGGACACACCGCCGTCGGTCGCGTAGCGGAAGCGGACGTCGATCTTCTTGCCCGCGTAGGCGTCCAGGGAGTACGACAGCTTCTTGTAGCCGTCCACCGTGCCGGTCAGCGCCGGGGCGTTGCTGGCGTCGCGCGGGATGGCCTGGCCGTCCACCGTGCCGTCGATCGCGGTCCAGTTGGCGCCGCCGTCGGTCGACACCTCGGTGTAGAGGTAGTCGTAGTTGGCCTCGATGTCGTAGTACCCGTCCAGGCTCAGCGTGGCCGAGGACTTGCCGGTGAGGTCGACGGAACGGGTCAGCGTGTTCTTGAGGTTGTCACCGCTGCCGCTCCACCACTGGGCCGAGCCCTGCGCCGGGTTGACGACGGTGGTGGTGACCGCCTTGTCCGGCAGGGAGACCACGAGGGCCTGCTTGTCCCAGGTGTTGTACTCGGCGACGCCCAGCTTGTGGGTGGACTGCTTGCCCGCCTTGGCCGTGTCGTAGTTCAGCCAGCCGAGCTGCAGCTTGTCCCAGGCGCTGAAGTCGCCCGGCAGGTCACCGATGGACTCCTTGCCCCGGCCGAGCCAGGAACCGGAGGACATCAGGGTCCAGAAGCCGGTGGAGTTGTCGCCGTTGCCGGTCGTGTCGTAGTGGTCCGGCAGACCGAGGTCGTGGCCGTACTCGTGGGCGAAGACGCCGAGTCCGCCGTTCTCCGGCTGGATGGTGTAGTCGCCGACCCAGATGCCGGTGTCGCCGATCTGCGCGCCGCCCAGCTTGTTGCCCGTGGGGCCGGTGGCACCGGCGTCGGTGCCGAAGGCGTACCAGCGGTGGGCCCAGATCGCGTCCTTGCCCTGGGCGCCGCCGCCCGCGGACTCGTCCTCGCCAGCGTGCACGATCTGGAAGTGGTCGATGTAGCCGTCGGGCTCGTTGAAGTTGCCGTCGCCGTCGTAGTCGTAGCGGTCCCACTGGTCGAACTTCGCCACGTCCGCCTTGACCTGGGCGTCGGTGCGGCCGGCCGCCTTCTGCTGGGCGACCCAGGCGTTCAGGCCGTCGCTGACGACGTTCCACACGCTCGGGCAGTTGGTGGAGCCGCAGGCGTTGTTGCCGTAACGGGCCTCGTTGTAGGGGACCTTGACCCAGTCGGCGACCTCGCCGTCGACCGAGTAGCGGCCCGAGGACTCCTTCTCGTAGAACTTCTTCATCGACTCGACGTTCTTGCCGGTGCCGAAGTAGAGGTCCTGGAAGTGCTTCTGGTTGTAGTCCTTCTGCCAGGCCGTGCTGTTGTCCTTCTTGCGGTCCGGCGCGGCGATCGTGTTGTGCAGCGGGCCGGGGGTGCCGCCGAACTTCGGGTCGGTCTGGTCGCCGAACTCCACAAGGATCGTGAAGATCTTGTCGGTCTTCTCGCGGCCGAGCTCGACGTACTTGCTGTCGCCCTTCTTGCTCTTGAGCTGGACGACCTGCGAACCGTTGCGGTCCTTGACCTTGGCCTCGCCGGATATGACCTGGTTGAGGGCCTCCTGGCGCTGGGCATCCTGGGTCTTGCTGAGCGGACCGTCGAGGTCGTGCTTCTGCTGCTTCACCGGCGCCGGGTCGTGCCGGTTCGCGGCGGCGGACTTGGCCGTTGTACCGGCCTCCGCCACGGCGAACGTCGAGAACGTGGCGGTGGCCGCCGCGAGTGCTACACCGATCGCGGCCGCTCTGAACGTCCAGGGTCTGCTGGTCACTTGCTTCCTCCCCCGCGTCCGGGCACACGGAAGAAGGGGTCCTGGTCATGGAGGAGTCCGTGCGCGCCTGATCAACGCGTGTAGTCAAGTGACGACATTTGACTAGAGGTTTAAGAGAAAAGACAGACCTTGACTTGAACAGGTCAAGTGCACTATGCGGAGCGGAAGTTCGCTTTACGAACGCGCTCGCATACGACTTGACGGGCGCGCGAGTCCGTCCACCAGCTGGACCTCATGCGTCCGTGCGCCCCCTGTGCTCCGGTACCGTGGGTTAGGTCACGCTTACCGGCCGTTCCACTCGGGCATGCACGCGATTAGAGTCGAATGGTGGAACGCCCGGAAGTCGGCGGAAAGCCAGGCCGGTTACCCGTCTCACCCCCAATATCTTCCGAGGACACGATTGCCATGCCTCGTCCGACTGCCGCACAGCTCGCCTACGGTTCATGCACCGTGATCTTCTCGACGCTCGCCATGCTGCTGCTGTCACAGACGAGTTCAGGTCTGGGGATCGCGGTGATCGCCCTCGCCGCACTGGCCCTGGGGCTGCTGGTCGCCATGACGGTGCCGCTGCCCAGGACTCGCGCGGTCACGGAACCCGCCCCTGCCAGGGTCGTCGAGGAGCGGGTCCCCGCACCGCGGGAGCCCGTGGCCGCCACGATCGAGCCGATACGGGAGCCGAGCGCTCCCTGACGGCACAAGGCGGCGGGTCCGTGAGCCCCACGGACCGGCCGCCTGCCGCGTGGCCGCCCTCCACCGGCGCCGTTCCACCGACGCCGCTTCACCGGTGCCGCCTCACCGGTGCCGCTCAACTCGCGCTGACCACCACCGTCTTGGCGGCCTTGTCGTGCAGGCCCTGTTTGTAGGGCTTGTCGAAGAAGCTCCAGCCGCCCGCGATCGCGAGCCACACACACGGGCAGCACCAGAGCGCGAAGAACGGGAGCCACAGCACCAGTGCGCGGATCAGCGAGGTCTGCACGGAGGGTGTGGAGCCGTCGTCGAGGTTGGCCACCCGCATACCCAGCCACTTCTTGCCGAGGGTCTGTCCCAACCTGGCGATCATGAAGGTGTCGTAGGCCACGAAGAGCACGGCGGCGACGACCTGCTCCACGATGGCCCTGACCACGTTGATCCCGTCGCTGCCCACCTGGTACTCGTGGACGCCGAAGGGCCAGGTGAGCAGCCAGGCGACGATGCCCACAAGGATCATGTCGATGATGCGCGCGAGCGTGCGTCTGCCGCTGTCGGCCAGCGGGGGCATACCGGCGAGCGGATCGGCGGGGTAGTCGCCACCGCCTCCGTACGGGCCGCCGCCTCCGTACGGGCCACCACCCCCGTACGGACCGCCGGCCCCGGGCGGCGGACCACCGGCCCCGGGCGGACCGCCGCCGCCCTGCGCGGCGCCGCCGCCGGGCGGGGTGTCGTACGGCGAGCCCGAACCCCCGCCCGGTGGGGGCTGCTTCCTGAAAGGGTCGTCTTCCGGCGGCTGCTGCCCGGAGCCGGGGGGCGGTTCGGTGCTCATGGCCCGAGTGGACCGCGAGGAGTCCGGCTCCGCATCCGGCGGGCGGCCGTCCGGGGGACGGACTCAGCCCGCGACGAACGTGTGCGCCGCCTTGTCGTGCCAGCACTGCCGCCACGGGCGGTCGAACAGGCACCAGAGGACACCGACGATGCCGATGCCGAGCAGGCCGGAGACGGTGTACACGAGCCAGCGGCGCAGCGCGAGACCGAAGGTGGGGGGCTCGTGGGCCTCGATGTCCCTGACCTCCACACCGCACAGCTTCTTGCCCAGGGTGCGGCCCCACTTGGCGGTGGGCAGCACCTCGTAGAGGACGCCGACGACCAGGAGGACGGCGAGGACGATGCCGAGGTACGTGCCCGTCGTCCCGTCGAGCAGCCAGACGGTGACGGTGCGGCCGGACTGCTTGGCCGCGTCGATCTTGTCCTGGATGTGGTCGACCGCCTTGGTTCCGAACGGCACCGCCGCCGCGGCGGTCACGGCGCCGACGACCAGGGTGTCGACGAGCCGGGCCGCGAGCCGCTTGCCGAGTCCCGCGGGGCGCGCCGCCGCCTGCTGCCGAACGGCCGCCAGGAACGGGTCCTCCACCGGCGGCTTCCACGGCGCCAGGGGCTGCTCGTCCCCGGCACCCGCGAGCCGGTGCACCTGCTGGGCCCAGGAGGACTGCCCGCCGCCGACGCCGGTGGTCATGGGCGTGCCGGAGCCCGACTGCTGGGGCGGGGAGGGAGCGGCCGCGGGCGCCTGCGCCGCGGCCCCTGCCTGCGCCACCTCGGCCTGCGCGGCCGCGGCGCGGGCCGCGGCGGCCTTCCCCGCACCGAAGCCGGGCCGAGCGGAGCCACCGGCGGCCCCGGGCGAGCCGGGCGAGCCGGAGGACCCGGCCCCCGGGGCACCGACTCCCACGGGCCCCTGCACGGCGGGTCCGGGCGCCGTGCCCCCGTTCTGCGCCCCGGGCGCTCCCCCCTGCTGACCTGTGCGCGGGGAGGGCGCGCGGAAGGGTGTGTTGCCGTCGGAGGCGGTGGGCCTGCGGAAGACGAAGGTGCCGTCGGAGGGCACGTCGGACGGGTCGGCCGGAGGGATCGTCGCCGTGCCGTCGGTACGGGCGGCGGCACCGTCCGGCTGCGCCGGGATGTCCGCGGGAACCCTGGGGTCGGCGCCCCAGGAGACGCGTCGGTCCTGGTCGCCTCCGAAGCCGGCCTGCTGGGCCCGGTCGGCTCCCCACGCGGGCGCGGGCTGCGGATCCTCGTCGAAGAAGTGCGGGCCCGTCTCCTCCACGGCGGGGGCCGCCGGGTGTCCGGCGGGCGGTGCGGTGAGCGGTTCGCCGTCCTGCGGCGCCGGCCGGCTGGTGCCCGGCACCCAGGCCGCGCCGTTCCAGTACCGGACGTAGCCAGGAATGGACGGGTCCGGGTAATACCCTTCGCGGGGCCTGTCGTCGCCGGGGGCCGGGGTTGGGGCGCTCATGTCCGTCGTCCCGTATCTGCTCGGGGGTCGTATAGGGGCCTCCACATCTATCAGACGCGCGCAACCCCCACCGCCAGTCCCGCAGGACCCGCCCCTATCCGGGCAACCCCGTGCACCTGCTTCACAGCTTCGGAAGGAATTTCTCCGAACCCGCGTAATGATCGTGCCGGAACGTCCTCTCCCCTCGTACGGGGCCATCCTCAGGGCCCCTCACCCGTCCGAGAGAGGAACCGCCGTCATGCACCGCACAGTGGTGGAACGCGAACTGGAGCTCAAGCTCGTCCTGTCGCCGGAGCGCAGCGTCCCGGTCCCGGCCCGGCTCACCTACCGCACCGACGACCCGTACGCCGTCCACATCACCTTCCACATCACTTCCGAGCACCCGGTGGACTGGACGTTCGCGCGCGAGCTCCTCGTGGAAGGGGTGTTCCGGGCGTGCGGCGACGGGGACGTACGGGTGTGGCCGACGAGGGTGGAGGGCCGCAGCGTCGTCCTGCTGGCGCTCAGCTCTCCCGACGGCGACGCCCTCCTGGAGGCACCCGCCGCCCAGGTGTCCGCCTGGCTGGAACGGACGCTGTGCGTGGTGCCCCCGGGAACCGAGGGCGGGCAGCTCGGGATCGACGACGAGCTCGACCAGTTGCTCACCCCGTGAGAGAACCGGCCGGAGAGAAGGAAGCCGGAGAAGAGGAAGCCGGAGAGAAGGAAGAGGGAGAGCGGCGGCAGGTTCAGAAGAGCTTGCCCGGGTTGAGAATGCCCAGCGGGTCGAAGACCTGTTTCACCGCCCGCTGCATCTCCAGCCCGACCGGGCCGATCTCCCGTGCCAGCCACTCCTTCTTCAGGACGCCCACGCCGTGCTCGCCGGTGATGGTCCCGCCGAGTTCCAGGCCGAGGGCCATGATCTCGTCGAAGGACTCGCGGGCCCGCCGGGACTCGTCGGGGTCCTGGGCGTCGAAGCAGACGGTGGGGTGTGTGTTCCCGTCCCCGGCATGGGCGCAGAGGCCGATGGTGAGCCGGTACTTGCCGGCGATCCGCTCGATGCCTTCGAGCATCTCGCCGAGCCGGGACCGGGGCACGCACACGTCGTCGATCATCGTCGTGCCCTTGACCGCCTCCAGGGCGGTGAGGGACAGCCGGCGTGCCTGGAGGAGGAGTTCGGACTCGGCGGCATCGTCGGCCGGGACCACCTGGGTGGCGCCGGCGGCCTCGCACAGCGCGCCGAGGGCGGCGAGGTCGGCGGCCGGGTCCGGGGTGTCGAAGGCGGCGAGGAGCAGGGCCTCGGTCGACTCCGGCAGGCCCATGTGGGCGAATTCGTTGACCGCCTTGACCGTCGTACGGTCCATGAGTTCCAGGAGGGACGGCACATGGCCGCCGGCCATGATCCGGCACACCGCGTCGCAGGCCGCGGCCGCGGAGGCGAACTCGGCGGCCAGCACCAGCTGCTGGGGCGGCTTCGGCCTCAGTGCCAGGACGGCGCGTACGACGATGCCGAGCGAGCCCTCGGAGCCGACGAACAGGCGGGTCAGGTCGTACCCGGCCACGCCCTTCGCGGTGCGGCGGCCCGTGGACATCAGGCGTCCGTCGGCCAGGACGACCTCCAGGCCGAGGACATACTCGGCCGTCACCCCGTACTTCACACAGCACAGGCCGCCGGAGCCCGTCCCGATGTTGCCGCCGATGGTGCACATCTCCCAGCTGGAGGGGTCCGGCGGGTAGTACAGACCGTGCTCCTCGACCGCCCGGGAGAGCGTGGCGTTGATGACGCCCGGCTCGACCACGGCGATACGGTCGACCGGGTTGATCTCCAGGATGCGGTCCATCTTGGTGAGGGACAGCACGATGCAGCCCTCGGAGGCGTTGGCCCCGCCGGACAGGCCGGAGCGGGCGCCCTGCGGGACGACCGGGACGCGCAGTTCGGTGGCGATCCGCATGACGTGCTGGACCTGTTCGACCGTGCGCGGCAGGACGACCACGGCCGGTGCGCCCGCCGGGCAGAAGCTCGCCATGTCGTTGGCGTACGTGGCCGTGACGTCGGGATCCATGAGGACCGCCTCGGCCGGCAGGCCCGCGAGGAGCCGGTCGCCGAGGTTGCCCTGGGCTGCGTCGGGTGCGGCTTGGATACGGCTCATGATCACAGCGTCGCACCCGGGGCCATCGGTGTGAACCCCGTCCGGGACGCGCGTTGGGCTGACCGGATGGGTCGTAGTACTGACGCACAGTGAGCGCCATGGAGAACGCACAGTCCCGCCCGGGTACGTCCTTGGTCGCGGAGCAGCCGCCGCGCCGCTCCCGAAGGCTGCGGCGCGCACTGATCGGCACGGTCGCGGTGGGGGTGGTGGCCGGAGCGGCGGTCGGCGGGGCGCTGATGCTGCTGCCGCCGGAGCGGCCCCGGAGCAGGCCGCCGGCGCGGGGGGCCGGGGCGCAGGCGATGACGGTGGACCGGGCCGGGATGCCGGCCTCGCTGCCCGACCTCACGGCGCTGATCGGGGACCGTGAGCGCCATCTGCGGGCGCATCCCCTGGACGCGCAGGCGTGGGCCGTGCTGGGGACGGCCTATGTGGAGCAGGGGCGCAGGACCGCCGACGCCGCGCAGTATCCGAAGGCCGAGCGGGCACTGCGGACCTCGCTGCGGGTGGTGGAGAAGAAGAACCCGCAAAGCCCGGAAAGTTCACATAACGCCGCGAACACGGCGAAGGCGGCGGACATGAAGGCGCTGGACGGGCTGGCCGCGCTGGCGAACGCGCGCCGGGACTTCGCCGAGGCCAAACGCTGGGGCGAGCAGGCGCTGAAGGCGGAGCCGAAGCAGTGGACGGCGTATCCGCCGCTGATCGACGCGTACACCGGGCTCGGCGACTACAAGGCGGCCCGCAAGACGCTGGACAAGCTGATGGGGCTGCACACCGGAGCCGCCGCGCAGCCGGCCGTGATGGCGCAGGCCGCCGCCGTCTACCGTGACCGGGGCTGGCGCGAGGACGCGGCGGCACAGCTGTCGGACGCGGCGTCGGCCGCCCGTACCCCCGCCGAGCAGGCGGACTACCTGGAGCGGACGGGACAGCTGGCCTGGGAGCGCGGGGACCCGGAGGACGCTCTGCGGCACTTCGAGGAGGCCCTGCGCCGCGGCCCCGGCCAGCCGGCCGCCCTGGCCGGGCGGGGGCGGGCACTGGCCGCGCTGGGCCGGACGACGGAGGCGCTGGACGCCTACCAGGAGGCGCTCGCCGAACAGCCCGGTCCCCAGTACATCCTGGAACTGGGCGAGCTGTACGAGTCGCTGGGGCAGCGGCCGGAGGCCTGGGTGCAGTACGACCTGCTGCGGGTGCGGGTGACGCAGGACACGGCGGGCGGGGTCGACGACGAGCTGGTGCTCGGGCAGTTCGAGGCGGACCACGGGGACGCGGAGGACGCCGTACGGCGGCTGACGGCCGAGTGGGAGCGGCAGCCCGGTATCGAGGTGGCCGACGCGCTGGGCTGGGCGCTGCACCGGGCGGGCAAGGACAAGGAGGCGCTGCGGTACGCCGAGACCGCCACCGACAAGGTGAACGGTGGCGGGGTGCGCAGTGCCCTGTACATGTATCACCGGGGCGTCATCGAGCAGGAGCTGGAGCTGGCCGGACCCGCCCGGCGTCATCTGGAGGAGGCGCTGCGGATCAATCCGTACTTCTCACCCTTGCGGGTGCCTCTGGTGCGGGAGGCGCTGAGGGAGCTGGGGCCGCCGGACGACGCGGAGATGCCGGAGGACGTCGCGCCGGCGGGGGGACGGTGAGTCGCGCGGACCCGTGATCCGCGGACTACGCCGACCACGCGGACCACGCGGACTAGGCGGCCGGCTTGTAGTACACCGAGAACCGGCGCGCCCCCTCCTCCCCCGACGCGAACCCCATGTACACCCGGGGCTGGGGTGAGCGGCGGACGGCGAGGCCTTCCGGTTCGCGGTAGTCGAGCGAGCAGGCGGCCTCGGTGTGCCACTGCTGGAGCAGTTCGCCGGTGGGGATGGCGAGGCAGGACACGTACGCGTTGCCCTTGGAGACGGCCGGGTTGGTCTTCTCGTCGTAGGCCGTGCCCGCCAGTTGGTAGAGCCGGTCGCGGTACAGGGCGTAACCCTGGAACGGGATCTTCGGGTCGGGGTGGGCGCCGGTCTGCGCGAAGTCCGCGACGGGGGCGGAGTAGTCGCGGGCGACGAAGGCGTCGAGGTCCCAGACGCGGTAGCGGGGCTTGTTGTCCAT
Organism: Streptomyces sp. NPDC086549; assembly: GCF_044746205.1. NCBI lineage: Bacteria > Bacillati > Actinomycetota > Actinomycetes > Kitasatosporales > Streptomycetaceae > Streptomyces > Streptomyces sp. NPDC086549. Next base: position 1,332,800 of record NZ_JBIVBS010000001.1, read on the forward strand.
GCGGTACCGGACGGCGATGCGCCGGGAAGCCATGCAGACCGACGGCTGGTTGTTGGTGGATCCCTCGATCGGGTGGCGGATCTTGACGTCCTCGCCGGTGCGGACCGCCCCGTCGAAGAACCGGAAGCGGGTGACGCCCTGGCCGTAGCCGTTCTCGGCATCGGCCTCGGTCCAGATCCAGACGGTGCCGTCGGACGCGTTCTGCACGCCCATGCTCACCCCGTGGCCGAAGCCGCGCAGGTACATGTGGCCCAGCCGGTGGCCCTTGTAGTCGAGCTTGTTCAGGCACAGGTCGCCGTCGTCGGCGCCGCCCCGGCACACCTGGAGGGCGTACAGGTGCTTGTGCACCTCGTCGAAGGCGAACGACTGCAGAACCGTCGGCTCCTTGAGCGTGTCCTTCCGCCGCAGCCAGTACTTGGCCGGCACGGCAAGGTTCGTGCGCTCGTCCACGGTCTCCCCCGGGTCCTGTGGATGCCCCCGTGGCACCCACAGGACCCGAGCGTGTCAACTCCCGGTAACCGCTTTCAAGTTCTCCGGGCGATTCACAGGTTTCACAGGTTTCCGCGCTTCTCCTGCTCCCGCTCGATCGCCTCGAACAGGGCCTTGAAGTTGCCCTTGCCGAAGCCCATCGAGCCATGGCGCTCGATGATCTCGAAGAAGACGGTCGGGCGGTCCTGGACCGGCTTGGTGAAGATCTGCAGGAGGTAGCCGTCCTCGTCGCGGTCGGCGAGGATCTTCAGCTCGCGCAGGGTGTCGATCGGGACGCGGGTGTCGCCGACCCACTCCCCGAGCGTGTCGTAGTAGCTGTCCGGGGTGCCGAGGAACTCGACGCCGGCCGCGCGCATGGTCCGGACCGTCGCCACGATGTCGTTCGTGTTGAGCGCGATGTGCTGGACGCCCGCGCCGCCGTAGAACTCCAGGTACTCGTCGATCTGGGACTTCTTCTTGGCGATGGCGGGCTCGTTGATCGGGAACTTGACCTTCAGGGTCCCGTCGGCGACGACCTTCGACATCAGCGCGCTGTACTCGGTCGCGATGTCGTCGCCCACGAACTCCTTCATGTTCGTGAAGCCCATGACCTTGTTGTAGAAGCCGACCCAGTCGTTCATCCGGCCGAGTTCGACGTTGCCGACGCAGTGGTCGATGGCCTGGAAGGTGCGCTTGGCGGGCGGCTCGACCATCGGCTTCGCGGCGACGAAGCCGGGGAGGTACGGGCCGTCGTAGCCGGAGCGGTCGACGAGGGTGTGGCGGGTCTCGCCGTACGTGGCGATCGCGGCGAGGACGACCGTGCCGTACTCGTCCTTCAGCTCGTACGGCTCGGCCACCGAGCGGGCGCCGTGCTCGATCGCGTAGTCGTACGCGCGGCGCGCGTCCGGGACCTCGATGGCCAGGTCGATGACGCCGTCGCCGTGTTCGGCCACGTGCCGGGCGAGGAAGGCACCCACCTCGGTGCCCGGCTTGACCACCGAGGTGAACACGAAGCGGGCGGAGCCGTTCTCCAGGACGTAGCTCGCGGTCTCGCGGCTGCCGGTCTCCGGTCCGCAGTAGGCGACCAGCTTCATGCCGAAGGCGGTGGAGTAGTAGTGCGCCGCCTGCTTGGCGTTGCCCACGGCGAAGACGACCGCGTCCATTCCCTTGACCGGGAAGGGGTCGGCCTGCCGGGCGGTGTCGGGAGTGTGGTGTGTGGTCTGCGTCATGCCGGAAGACTGGCTCCGCTCCACAAGGTGCGCAATAGTTTGCGTATCAGCTGGACAATCTGCTCAGTGATACGACCATATCGACGGACTTTCCGTACAGGATGACCACCCGGGAGGCGGGCGTGGCGATCGATCATCTGGACGGGCGCATCATCGTGCTGCTGGCCCGGGAGCCGCGCCTCGGGGTGCTGGAGATGTCACGGCGGCTGGGGGTCGCCCGGGGCACGGTGCAGGCCCGGCTCGACCGGCTTCAGTCGAACGGAGTCATCCGCGGATTCGGCCCCCAGGTGGATCCGGCGGCCCTCGGCTATCCGGTCACCGCGTTCGCCACGCTCCAGATCCGGCAGGGACAAGGGCCTGATGTCCGGGCGCACTTGGCGACCGTGCCGGAGGTGCTGGAGCTGCACACCACCACCGGCACCGGGGACATGCTGTGCCGCCTCGTGGCCCGCTCGAACGCCGATCTCCAGCGGGTGATCGACCGGGTTGTCGGTTTTGATGGCATCGTCCGGGCCTCCACGGCGATCGTCATGGAGAACCCCGTCCCGCTGCGGATCATCCCGCTGGTGGAGCAGGCGGCGGAGGACCGGGAAGGGACCTGACACGACCGGCCTGGGGTGAGTTGAGCGTGGGTTTCTGGGAGTACCTGGGCGATCGCCGCCGGCAGCTGCTCACCGATGCCCTTCAGCACGCCAGTGTCGTCTTCCAGTGCATGGTCGTGGCGACCCTGCTCGGGGTGCTGATCGGGGTCGCCACCTACCGCAGCGCGTGGGCGGGCGACCTCGCCACCACCACCGGCGCGACGATCCTCACCATCCCGTCCCTGGCCATGATCGGTCTGCTGATCCCGGCCGTGGGCCTCGGCGTGCCGCCGACGGTGATCGCGCTGACGCTGTACGGGCTGCTGCCGGTCGTACGGAACTCCGTGGTGGGCCTGCGCGGGGTCGACCCGGCGCTGGTGGACGCGGCGCGGGGCATCGGCATGTCCCGTGCGGCGCGGCTGCTGCGGGTGGAGCTGCCGCTCGCCTGGCCGCCGATCCTGACCGGCATCCGGGTCTCCACGCAGATGCTGATGGGCATCGCGGCCATCGCCGCCTACGCCTCCGGACCCGGTCTGGGCAACGAGATCTTCCGCGGCATCGCCTCGCTGGGCAGCAGGAACGCCCTCAACCAGGTGCTCGCGGGCACGCTCGGGATCGTCATTCTCGCGCTGCTGTTCGACGCCGCGTACGTCCTGCTCGGGCGGCTGACCATTCCCGGGGGGATCCGTGCCTGAGAACGGCGGCAGCGGCGACAGCGGCGGCGGCGACAGGGGCACCCACGGCGCCTCGATCGAGCTGGAGAACCTCACCAAGCGCTATCCGGACAGCCCGGACCCCGCCGTGGACAACGTGAACCTGCGGATCCGGGCGGGCGAGACGGTCGTCCTCGTCGGCCCGTCCGGCTGCGGCAAGTCGACCACGCTGAAGATGATCAACCGGCTGATCGAGCCGACCGGCGGCCGCATCCGGATCGACGGCGAGGACGTCACCGGCATGGACCCGGTGCGGCTGCGCCGGAAGGTCGGGTACGCGATCCAGTCGTCCGGGCTGTTCCCGCACATGACCGTCGCCCAGAACATCGCGCTCGTGCCGAGGATGCTCGGCTGGCCGAAGGCGCGGATCAGGGAGCGGGTGGAGGAGATGCTCCACCTCGTCGGACTCGACCCCGGCGAGTTCCGCGGCCGCTATCCGCGCCGGCTCTCCGGCGGCCAGCAGCAGCGTGTGGGAGTGGCCCGGGCCCTTGCGGCCGATCCACCCGTCCTGCTGATGGACGAGCCGTTCGGCGCGGTCGACCCGATCACCCGCGAGCACCTCCAGGACGAGCTGGTCCGGCTCCAGACCGAGCTGCGCAAGACGATCGTCTTCGTCACCCACGACCTCGACGAGGCGATCAGGCTGGGCGACCGGATCGCGGTGCTGCGCGAGCGCTCGCACATCGCCCAGTTCGACACCCCGCAGGCCATCCTCGCCAACCCGGCGGACGACTTCGTGTCCGGGTTCGTGGGCTCGGGGGCGGCTCTCAAGAGGCTGAGCCTGACGCGCGTACGGGACGTGCGGATCACCGGCTGTCCGACGGCCGGCGTGGACACCCCGCTGCCGCAGATCTTCGGCAGGCTGCGGGGAAGCCGCACGAAGGAGGTCCTGCTCCTCGACAGGCAGCGCCGCCCCTGGCGGTGGCTGCGGCGCGGCGACCTCGTACGGGCCAGGGGTTCGCTGGCCCGCGCGGGCACGCCGGTGCGCTCCACGGTGACGCGGGACGCGACGCTGCGGGACCTGCTGGAGGCGGTCCTGACGGACAGGGCGGGCCGGGTCGCGGTGACCGGGCGGGACGGGGAGTACGCGGGTGTCGTCGACGTGGACGGGCTGATGGACTCCGTGCACGAGTTGCTGGAGGGCGACGCGAGGGGAGGGCGGAGGTGACCGCTCCCGACCTCGGAGAGACGCGGGCACGGCAGGTGGCGGACGAGAAGACGCGGGCACGGCAGGTACCGGACGAGAAGACGCGGGCACGGCAGGTACCTGACGAGGAGACGCGCGCACGGCAGGTACCTGACGAGGAGACGCGCGCACGGCAGGTACCTGACGAGGGGGCCGGGCCGGCGGACACCCGGACCCCGCCACCCCCGCCACCCCCGCCACGCCGCCGGATCACGTGGCAGCGGTTGACCGTCCTGCCGGCCGTCCTGACCGTGATCCTGCTGGCGACCCGGCTGTGGTTCCAGCGGGCCGACCTGGACGCGGTCTCCCGGAACGCGCTGTCCGACGGCCAGGTGCCCAAGGCCCTGTGGCAGCACGTCGAACTCACCGTGATCTCGGCCTTCTTCGTCCTGCTCATCGCGATCCCGCTGGGCGTCCTGCTGACCCGCGCGCCGTTCCGGAAGGCCACCCCGGTCGTCATGGCGGTCGCCAACACGGGCCAGGCGACCCCGGCGATCGGTCTGCTCGCCCTGCTGGTGATCTGGCTCGGCACCGGTGTGCGGGCAGCCCTGATCGGTATCACCGCCTACGCCGTCCTGCCGGTGCTGTCGAACACCGTCGCGGGGCTGAAGGCGAACGACCCGGCCCTGCTGGAGGCGGCCCGCGGCATCGGGATGTCGGCGCGCGGTGTGCTGGCCCGCGTCGAACTCCCCCTCGCCGTCCCGCTGATCCTGGCGGGCGTGCGCACGGCCCTGGTCCTCGGCGTCGGCACGGCGACCCTGGCGGCCTTCGGCGGGGGCGGCGGCCTGGGTGTGCTGATCACCGCCGGGATCACCAACCAGCGCATGCCGGTACTGGTGCTGGGCTCCCTCCTCACCGTCGTCCTGGCCCTGCTGGTCGACTGGCTGGCCTCACTGGCCGAGGTGCTGCTGCGGCCGCGCGGGCTGGAGCCGGAAGCGTGAGGCGTGGCGTCCGGCTGGTGTTGGCCGGGGTGCTTGTGACGGCGTCCGGTTGCGGCCTGAGCAGCGGCTCCCCCATGGCCGACGACGTGCGGCCCGGCTCCATCGGGCAGGGCGAGCCGCTCAAGGGCGCCCATCTGACGGTGACGTCGAAGGCGGACACGGAGAGCCTGATCCTCGGCGCGATGATGGGCATCGCCTTCCAGGCGGCCGGCGCGGACGTCGTCGACCGGACCGGCATCCAGGGCTCCATCGGGGCGCGGGAGGCGATCCGGAACGGGGACGCGGACGCCATGTACGAGTACACGGGCACCGCCTGGATCACGTACCAGGGCCACAGCACCCCGGTCCCCGACCCGCACAAGCAGTGGCAGGCGGTGCGCGACGCCGACGTGCGGAACGGGGTGAGCTGGCTGCCGCCGTCCCGGCTGAACAACACCTACGCGCTCGCGATGAACCGGGCCGGCTTCCGGAAGTACCGCACGCGGACCCTGTCGGAGGTGGCCGCGCTGTCCCGGTCCGACCCCGGCGCGGTGACGCTGTGCGTGGAGGGCGAGTTCGCCGGCCGGGTCGACGGGCTGCGGGGCATGGAGAAGGCGTACGGGATGAACGTGCCGGCGAGGAACGTCACGCAGATGGACACCGGGATCATCTACACCCAGGTGCAGAAGGGCAGTTGCACGTACGGGGAGGTCTTCACGACCGACGGGCGCATCCGGTCGATGGACCTGGTGGTGATGGCGGACGACCGGAAGTTCTTCCCCGACTACAACGCGGCCCCCGTGATCAACACCAAGGCCCTGACGAAGTGGACGGCGATCGCGACGGTCCTGGACCCGGTGACGAAGCGGCTGGACAACACGGTGGCACAGACGCTGAACGCGAAGGTGGACGTGGAGGGGGAGGATCCGCATCAGGTGGCGCTGGAGTGGATGAAGGCGGAGGGGTTCGTGAAGTAGCGGGACTCCGGAGCGAGTTCCAAAGAAGTTGATGCAAAAGATATGTTGCAAAGGATCCTTTGCATGGCTATCTTTGTACACATGACGGAGCACGAGGAACGGCCACGGCGCCGACTGGACGCCCGCTCGCTGCGCGGGCTCGCGCACCCGCTGCGGATGCAGTTGCTGGAGGCGCTACGGCACAACGGTCCGGCCACCGCCTCCCAACTGGGCGAGCGGCTGGGCGAGTCCAGCGGCGCGACCAGTTACCACCTGCGTCAGCTGGCCGCCCACGGCTTCGTCGAGGACGCGCCGGAGCACGGCAAGGGCCGGGAGCGCTGGTGGCGGGCGGTGGACCAGGGGATCGTCCTCGACACCGACGACTTCAAGAGCGCGGGTCCCGAAGTCCGGGGCCTGGCGGAGGTGTTCCTCCACGAGGTCGCGAACACCCACGCTCGCAAACTGTCCACCTGGCTCTCCACCCGGGACCGCTGGTCCGAGGGATGGACCCGCGCGTCCGACATGAGCGACGCGACACTTCGGCTCACCCCCGAGCTGGCCGACGAGCTCATCCAGAAGATGCACGCCCTGATCGACGACTACCGGGACCGGGTCCCCGACAAGGACACGCCCGACTCCGAGCAAGTACGCATCCACACGCACCTCTTCCCCATCGAGACGGACTGAGAGGCCCCACCATGTACAACGAGACCCAGCTCGCCCAGCACCGCATCGCCGAGTTCCGCGCCCAGGCCGACGCCCACCGCCTCGCCGCCGAGACCCACCGCCCCAAGGAGCTGCGCGCCCGGCTCGGCTGGACCCTGGTCGAAGTCGGCCTGCGCCTCGCCGCCGCCCCCCGCCCGGCCGTCGCCTAACAGCTCGGTACCGGGCCCTTCCCCTTCTGCAGCGCCAGCAGGGAGTTCACCGCCCCCTTCAGGGTGGTCACCGGGACCAGCCGCAGCCCCTTCGGCAGTTCCGACTTCGCTTCGGCGCACTCGTCCTTCGGCACCAGGAAGACGGTCGCCCCGTCCCGCCGCGCGGCCTGCGTCTTCAGGGCCACGCCGCCCACCGCGCCGACGGTCCCGTCGGTGTCGATGGTCCCCGTACCGGCGACGGTACGGCCGCCCGTGAGATCGCCGCCGCTGCCGTCACCGTGCAGCTTGTCGATGATCCCGAGCGAGAACAGCAGGCCCGCGCTGGGCCCGCCGACATCGGCCAGCTTCAGCGTGACCTTGACGTCCTTGTCGCTCAGCTTCAGGTAATTCAGCGCCGCCTGGGTCGCCGCGTCCTGGGACTGCTGCATCTGCTCGGCGTTGTGCTGCTCGATCTCCTTGACGCTGTTGCCGGTCGGGTAGACCGCGTCGCGCGGCATGACCGCCCGGTCCGTGCGGAACCAGTTGTCGACCACGTCGACGAGCGTGACGTCCGCGTCCGGGCCGGTCGCCTCGATGGTCGTCATCCGCAGCTGCCCGTTCGTCTCCCGGGTCGGCGCCCCGGAGACCGTGATCACCTGGGTGCCTTGGTTCTTGCCCAGCACGTTCGCCGTCATCCCGGGCTGCGCCACCGAGAACGGCAGCGGCGCGAGGGCCGCCGCGGCGATCAGGCCCGCGACGGGCAGGGCGCAGACGGCGACGGCCTGGAGGCGCGTGAGACGAGAGAGCACGAGGTCAATCTAACGTGACGGCCACTTCCGACCACCCGTCCGGTGCGACGGGTACGGGCCGGCACCCGCCCGGTGCGACGGGTACGGGCACCCCCGCGGAACCCGGCCCGACCTAGTAGTACTAGCCCGGGTACAGATCCCGCCGCTCCCGGGTGAAGCGGCGCAGGGCCTCCGGGAGCGGGGCGATGCCGATGCCGGGCGTGGTCGGGACGGGCAGATGGCCGTCCCGGAGGACGAAGGGCTCGGTGATGTCCTCGGCGAAGTAGCGGGAGGACGCCGAGGTGTCGCCGGGGAGGGTGAAGCCGGGCAGGGCGGCCAGGGCCAGGTTCGGGGCGCGGCCGATGCCCGTCTCCAGCATGCCGCCGCACCACACCGGGACGCCGTGCGCATGGGCCACGTCGTGGACGCGGCGGGCCTCCAGGTAGCCGCCGACCCGGGCGGGCTTGACGTTGACCACCCGGCAGGCGTCCATCGCGATCGCGGAGGCCGTGTCGCGCGCGTTGTGCAGGGACTCGTCCAGGCAGACCGGAGTGGTGATGCGCTGCTGGAGCCGTGCGTGGGCATACAGATTGTTCTCCTCCAGCGGCTCCTCGATCAGCAGCAGCCCGAACTCGTCGAGTCGTCGCAGGTGCTCGGCGTCGGCGAGCGTGTACGCCGTGTTCGCGTCGACCTGGAGGGGCAGCGCCTCGCCGAAGCGCTCGCGCACCTCCCGTACCGGCTCGACGTCCCAGCCGGGCTCGATCTTCAGCTTGATGCGGACGTATCCCTCGGCGAGATAGCGCTCGACGTCGTCCAGCAGCTCGGGGAGGGAGTTCTTGATGCCGACCGAGACACCGGCGGGCACCCGGTCCCGTACGGCGCCCAGGTAGGCCGCCAGCGGCATGCCGTGTGCGCGCAGCTCCGCGTCCAGGACCGCCGTCTCCAGGGCGGCCTTCGCCAGCTCGTGCCCCTTGACCCCGGCCATGGCAGGGGCGAGCGCGGCCACGGTGAGGTCCGGGAGGGCGGCGGCGCGCGGCAGCAGGAAGTCGCGCAGCACGATCTCGGCGCCGGTGGTGAACTCCGAGCAGTACCGCGGCTCGGGGTCGGCGGCGAACTCCGACCAGCCCTCGGCCGCGTCCGTGACGACGTGGAGGAGGAAGGTGTCCTTCGTGGTCATCGTGCCGAAGGAGGTACGGAAGGGGATGACCAGCGGGATCGCGACGTGGACGATCTCGACGCGTTCGAGCTTCATGCCGCGCCCTTCTCCCGGGTGAGCGTGTACCAGCCGTCGCGGGACATGCCCGTGGCCGTGAATCCCCCGGCGAAGGCCTCCGTGAACACCTCGCGCACGGCGTACCGCCAGCGCAGCGCCAGCACCGGGTCGGTGGCGCGCAGCTTCACGATGTCGTCCGGGACCCGGCAGTGCACATGCCGGTCGGCGAGGTCGCGGCGGGCCAGGATGCCGCCGTCGGGGGCGGTGTGGGTGGCCGGTGCGGCCTCACGGTCCCCGGGGTCGGTGCCGGTGCCGGTGCCGGTGCCGGTGCCGGTGCCGGTGGTGCCGTACGACACCGTCGGCGCCGTGAGGTCCCAGGCCACCGTCATCCGGTCGCTCTCGTCGCCGCGGTTCACGCCGTCCGTCATCGGGCCGTAGAAGTCGACGAGGTACTCGGTGCCGACGGCGCCCAGCTTGACCAGGTTGAAGCGGGCGTTGCGGCCGACCAGCGGGTCGAAGGTCCAGCGCATGCTGCGGGCACCGCGGTCCAGGGCCCACTCCCGCTGGGCCTGCTTCACCACGTACCCGAGGCCCTGGTCGGCGGCGGCCACCAGCGAGTAGATCTCCTGTCCCGGGCCGAACACGGCCACGGACGCCCCGGCCAGCCGCTCCCCGTCGTAGGCGGCGTGCACGGCACCGCCCGCGTGGACCAGGCTGTGCAGCACCTCCGCCGGATACGGGGGCGCGCCGAGGGACGTCCGCCAGACGTCGCAGAAGTAGGCGGTCACGGCCGCGAGCCCGGCGACGTCGTGGACGGTTCGGATGGTGACTCCTGTCATGGTCCGAGTGTCGGAGACGGAGGCCGGGCTCGCGTTGTGCGAGCGGCCAACACGCGCGTACGGTCGTTTTCAGATCGGCCAATCGCGAAGCCTCGGCCCGTCGCGAAGGTGAGCACCCATGGATGCCTGCACGCTCGGCGGCCTCCTCGACATCATCGGCGGCCCCTCCGTACGACTGCACACCGCCCCCGCCGGGCTGAGCGTGCCGGTCACCGAGGTGCTGCTGCACGACGCCCACGCGCCGCTCCGCCACGCGCCCGGCGCGCTGCTCCTCGCGGTCGGGGTGCGCGCGGCGGCGGCCGGGCCGCTGGTGCGGGCCGCGGCCGAGGCGGGGATGACCGGGGTGGTGGTGCGGGGGGCGGACGGTCCGGTCGGCGAGGCGGAGACACAGGGCGTGGCGCTGCTGTCGGTCGACGAGGACGCCGCCTGGCACCACGTCCACCTGCTGCTGGCGTCCGCGATCGGGGCCCGGCCCGCCCCGTCCGGGAGCGGGCTCGGCGACCTGTTCGCGCTGGCCGACGCGATCGCGGCGGCGGCCGGCGGGGCCACCGCCATCGAGGACCCCCGGCAGCGGATCCTCGCCTACTCGACCGTCCCCGGCCAGCCCGTCGACGAGGACCGCCGGCAGGGCATCCTCGGCCTCCAGGTACCGGCCAGCTCGGAGAACACCGAGCAGTACCGCGTGCTGTTCGCGGCGGACCGGCCGGTGCGGCTGCCCGCGCTGCGGGACCCGGACCTGCTGCCTCGGCTGGCGATGCCCGTCCGGGCGGGCGGTGAGACCCTCGGCTCGGTCTGGGTGATCGACGGCGGCACGCTCGCGCCCGACGCCGAGGAGACCCTCACCCAGGGCGCCTCCACGGCCGCCCTGCTCCTGCTGCGCGCCCGGGCGGCGCAGGAGCTGGCCCGCCACCAGAACAGCGACCTGCTGCGCCGCCTGCTGGAGGGCACGGCCGACGCGTCGACGGCCGCCCACCGGCTGGGACTGGAGGGCGCGATGGGGGTCCTCCCTGCTGGAGCGAAGTCGAAAGCCTGGGGGAGGGTGGCCGCCTTCGTCCCCGACTCCGCGGCGAGCGTGCCCGACGCCGAGCGGACCGCCCTGCGCCTGCTGGACGTCGTACGCCTGCAGTGCGAGGCGCGCTACGGGCGGCACGCGTGCGTGCTGGTCGACGGGGTGGTGTACGCGCTGCTGCCGGGCCCCGGCGCCCGGCACCGGGCGCTCGCCGAGGACATCGTGGCACGGGCCGGGCAGGCGCTGCGGGTGCCGGTGCGGGCGGCACTGGGCGAGGTGGTGCCGGATGCCGGCGGGGTGGTGCACTCGCGGGCGGACGCGGACCTGGTGCTGCGCGTGCTGGACACGGACCTCCCGGTGGCGACCGTGGACGAGGTGCGCCCGCGCATCACCCTGCTACGGCTGACGGAACTGCTCGCCGAGCGGCGGGAGTTGAGCGCGGGCGCGTGGCAGCGGGTGCTGGCGTACGACGCGGAGCACGGTACGGACTACGCCCGTACCCTGGTCTGCTGGTTCGACGCGGGCTGCGACATGGCGGGGGCGGCGAAGCTGCTCGCCGTGCACCCCAACACCTGCCGCTACCGCCTCAGGCAGGCCCAGCAGCACACCGGGATCGACCTGGACGACCCCGATGAACGGCTGGTGCTGTGGCTCCAGTTGAGGGTCCTCGCAGGCCTCAGAGGAGCCAGTTCCTGAGACGGTCCTCGCACTCCCCCAGGTGCACCACCGGGACGTACTCGCCCGCCGTGTGCGCGAGCGACGGCTCCCCGGGCCCGTAGTAGAGCGCGGACACGCCCGGCGCGGCGAACCGGGCCACGTCGGTCCGGCCCGGCTTGGGCCGGGGCCGCGCGCCGAGCACGGCGACGAGGTCGCCCACCTGCCCCGGCTGGGGCAGGTGGGCGACCTCGTGCTCGGGGAAGAGCCCACGGACGTAGGCCTCCGCCTCCTGGGCCGGCCGGCTCGGCGCGAAGCGGGCGTCGACGGTGATGGTGACGGTGGCGGTGGCGGCGCTGATGGTGGCGGTGGCGGCACTTACGGATCGGCCGAAGATCGCGCTAGCGCAACGCTTCGGCAACCTCCCGCGCCGCGTCCACGACCCGCGGTCCCACCCTCTCCGGCACGGAGTCCGCCAGCATCACGACGCCGACGCTGCCCTCCACCCCCGTGACCCCGAGCAGAGGCGCCGCGGCCCCGCAGGCGCCCGCCTCCAACTCTCCGTGCGTCAGGGTGTACCCCGGATCCGTCAACGACGACTGCCGCGCCGCGATGATCGCCCTGCCCGCGGCTCCCCGGTCCAGCGGATGCCGGAACCCGGCCCGGTACGCCACGTGATAGTCCGTCCACGTCGGCTCGACGACCGCTACGGCCAACGCCTCCGTCCCGTCCACGAGCGTGAGATGTGCCGTCGCCCCGATGTCCTCGGCCAGAGACCTGAGCGCGGGCAACGCCGCCTCACGTACCAGCGGATGCACTTGCCGGCCGAGGCGCAGCACTCCCAGCCCGACCCGGGCTCGCCCGCCCAGATCACGGCGCACGAGCGCATGCTGTTCGAGGGTGGCCAGCAACCGGTACACAACGGTCCGGTTCACGCCCAGTTTGTTGGAAAGCTCGGTGACGGTCAGCCCGTGGTCCGTATCGGCCAGCAGCTTGAGGACGCGCAGTCCCCGGTCGAGCGTCTGAGAGGTCTCCGCGGTCACGACGCCCACTCCTTAAGTGGTGAGGTCGGCAACCCCTTAGCGACGGATGCGTCACCGAGTCCCGTCAGCGACGCGCTTCAGAGGCCGCCGATCGGCATGGCAGCCCGGCGGCTCCGGGCCAAGTCGCTTCACGGCTGCGCTCCGCGGCGGCGCTGCCACGGGGCGTGTGCGTAGCGGGACATTAGCGAAGCCGGTTCGCTGAGCGGAAGCCTCCGTCCAGAATCCGGGCAAGACCAGATCCGGCCTGCGAGCATTCGTCCGGATACGCACACGGCCCAGGAAGTTCAGGAGGGGCAAAAGCCCCGCGCCTCCCCGCGACTCCTGGACCGGGGTCCGGGCCAAAACCCCCGCGACTCCTGGATCGGGGTCCGGGGCGAAGCCCCGCGACGGCGCGCTCTTGGCCAACCGAGACGGGCGGGCGGGTGGGAAAAATCCCCGAACCCAGCGGAGCGTCACCGCATACGCGTAGCCCACTCCTGCACCTTGGCGATCCGCTGCCGAAGCTGCCCGGCCGTCGCCTCCGCGCTCGGCGGTCCACCGCACACCCGCCGCAGCTCGGTGTGGATCACCCCGTGCGGCTTGCCGCTCTGGTGGACGTAGGCGCTCACCATCGTGTTGAGCTGCTTGCGCAGCTCCATCATCTCCTTGTGGCTGACCACAGGCCGCCGCTCGGCGGGCAGTTCCAGCAGATCGGCCTCGGTGTCCGGCTTCTTGCGGCTGTGCGCGATCTGCCGGGCCTGCCGCTTCTGGAGCAGCAGCTGCACCTGGTCGGGTTCGAGGAGTCCCGGAATGCCGAGGTAGTCCTGCTCCTCCTCGCTCCCCGGGTGGGCCTGCATGCCGAACTCGGCGCCGTCGTACAGCACCCGGTCGAAGACGGCCTCGGACTCCAGCGCCTCGAAGGCGAACTGCTCCTGCTCGCCGGTGTCCTCGTCCTGCTCCTTGTTCGCCTCCTCCATCTCCTTCTCGGACTCGGCGTACGGGTCCTCCTCGCCCTCCTTCTTCGGCTTGTCGAGGGCGTGGTCCCGCTCCACCTCCATCTCGTTGGCGAAGGTGAGCAGGTCGGGGACGGTCGGCAGGAAGACGGAGGCGGTCTCGCCGCGCCGCCGGGACCGTACGAAACGCCCGACGGCCTGCGCGAAGAAAAGAGGGGTGGAGATGGTGGTGGCGTACACCCCGACGGCGAGCCGGGGCACGTCGACGCCCTCGGACACCATCCGGACCGCGACCATCCAGCGGTCGTTGTTCTGGCTGAACTCGTCGATCCTGTTCGAGGCGCCGGCGTCGTCGGAGAGGACGACGGTGGCCTTCGTGCCCGTGATCTCGCGGATGAGCTTGGCGTAGGCGCGGGCCGAGTCCTGGTCGGAGGCGATGACGAGCGCGCCCGCGTCCGGGATGCCCTTCCTGACCTCGGTCAGCCGCTGGTCGGCGGCGCGCAGCACGCTGGGCATCCATTCGCCGCGCGGGTCGAGGGCGGTGCGCCAGGCCTGGCTGACGGCGTCCTTCGTCATGGGCTCGCCGAGCCGGGCGGCGATCTCGTCACCGGCCTTGGTCCGCCAGCGCATGTTGCCGCTGTAGGAGAGGAAGATCACCGGCCGGACCACGTGGTCGGCGAGCGCGTTGCCGTACCCGTACGTGTAGTCGGCGGCCGACCGCCGGATCCCGTCCTGCCCCTCCTCGTACGTCACGAACGGGATGGGGTTGGTGTCGGACCGGAAGGGCGTACCGGTGAGCGCGAGCCGGCGGGTGGCCGGTTCGAACGCCTCCAGACAGGCCTCGCCCCAGGACTTGGAGTCGCCGGCGTGGTGGATCTCGTCGAGGATGACGAGGGTCTTGCGCTGCTCGACCCGGTTGCGGTGCAGCATCGGGCGCACGCCGACACCGGCGTACGTCACGGCGACCCCGTCGTAGTCCTTGCCGAGCGGGCCCGCGCTGTACTCGGGGTCGAGCTTGATCCCGATCCGCGCGGCCGCCTCCGCCCACTGCTTCTTCAGGTGCTCGGTGGGTGCGACCACGGTCACCTGCTGCACGACGTGGTGGTGCAGCAGCCAGGAGGCGAGGGTGAGGGCGAAGGTCGTCTTGCCCGCGCCGGGGGTGGCGACCGCGAGGAAGTCGCGCGGCTGCTCCTGGATGTACTTCTCCATCGCCCCCTGCTGCCAGGCACGGAGCCTGCTGGCGGTGCCCCAGGGGGCGCGGCCGGGGAAGGCCGGGGAGAGGTGGTGGGAGTGGGTGGAGGAAGCGGCGGTGGTAGTCACGGTCTCCGTGGAGGGGGTCGGGCTCGGCTACGTATGACAACCGGGCCACCCTACCGGCGGCCCGGTGGTGTCAACGCCCGGACGAGGCCGGGTCGCCCGTGGGTGGGATCCACGTCACAGGGCGCGCAACCGCCGCGCGATCACCGCGACATCGCTCTCCTCGCCGGAGGCCACGTCGATGACCAGCGCGTACGCCGTGTCCTGGTCGGTGCCGGCGAGATCGACTCCGTTCACGGCGAGGAAGGTGGCGGCGGCGAGCCAGGCGGTGCGCTTGTTGCCGTCGACGAGGGGGTGGTTCGTGGCGATGGCGTGGAGCAGCGCGGCGGCCTGTTCGTGCAGGTCCGGGTAGGCCGCCGTACCGAACATCCGGGCGCGGGGCCGGTGCACGGCCGAGGCGAGCAGTCCGGGCTCCCGGGCCTCGGGCGCCCGTCCGCCGAAGGCGACCTCGGCGAGGGCGGTGACCTCTGCGACGGTGAGGTGGCGGGTCATTCGCCGAGCCTCCTCAGCAGGTCGGCGTGCGCCCCGGCCAGCCGCTCGGCTACGGCGCGCACCGCGAGCCCCTCCTCGCGCAGATGCCTGCGTACCGCGTCCAGGGCGACGTCTTCCGGCGTGCGCCCCTGGGCGTCCGCGAGGTCGTCGAGGGCCTGGCGGGTCGCGGGGTCGAGGGGGAGGGTCAGCGCGGGCTCATGCATACGGGGAGGGTAGGCCGGGTGGTCAGGACCGGGCGATCGTTTTACGGCTCGCGGAGCGCCGGCCGCCCACGCCTCACGGCTTCCTCACCGCTCCCGCAGCCGTGTGGTCACCCACGCCCCGATCAACGCCACCCCGGCCATCGGCAGGAACACGGCGGCGAAGGCGGCGGGATGCGCGCCGGAGCCGCCGGCCGCCGTGGCCGTGGCACCGCCGCCCAGCGTGGCGAAGGCAGCGCCCGCCGCCGCGAGGAGGACGACGTTGGAGAGGGCGTCGGAGATCTGGAGGGCGGCGGAGTTGGCCCCGGCCTCCTCGGGGGCGGACAGGTGCAGCAGGAGCACGCTGGCGGAGGAGATCACCAGCCCCATGCCGAAACAGCCGAAGCCCCAGGCGACGGCGACGGTCCACACGGGCACGGCATGGATCAGCACACTGGGCGCCACGGCGATCGCGGCCGCGGCCAGCACCATCCCCACGGTCATCAGCCGCTCCCGGTACGGCTCCGCCCGCGGCCGCGACTGCACCCACGACCCCAGCGCCCAGGTCACCCCGCCCGCCGCCAGCGAGAATCCGGCCAGCGTCGGCGACAGCCCCCGCTGGGTCACCAGCATCAGCGGCACGAACGACTCGGCGGCGATGAAGGAGCCCGCGGCCACCCCGCGCAGCAGCACGACGGACGGCAGCCCGCGGGCGGCCCGGTACGTACCGCGCGGCAGCAGCCCGAGCACGGCCGGCCCGAGGAGGGCGGCGCCCGCGAGCCCCGGGAGCACGGACACCCAGCGCAGATCCTGCGCGGCGTACTGGAGGAGCCCGGCGCCGAGGGAGATGCCGAGGGCAAGCCGGATGCGCCGCCGATCCACCGAAGCCCCCGACGCGCCCGCCTCCACCGGCCCCGCCGCCCGCCGCCGTATCTGCGGAAGCGCGAGGACCAGCGGAAACACGACGAGCACCGGAATCCCGATGAACACCCACCGCCAGCCGAGCTGCTCGGTCACGGCCCCCGCCGCGAGCGGCCCGACGACGGACGGCACGACCCACCCGGCCGCGAACGCCGCCATGATCGCCGGGCGCAGCCGCTCCGGATAGGCCCGCCCCACGACGACGTACAGCGCGACGATCACCAGCCCGCCGCCGAACCCCTGCACGGCGCGTCCCGCGATGAACACCCACATCGTCCCGGCCGTCCCGGCCACGACCAGCCCGGCCGCGAACGCGCCGATCCCGGTCGCCAGGGCACCCAGCGGCCCCCTCCGGTCGGACCACTGCCCGGCCAGCACCATCCCGAACAGACTGGTGGTGAAGTACCCCGAGAAGGCGAACGCGTACAGCGACACCCCGTCCAGCTCCCGCGCCGCGACCGGCATCGCCGTCCCCACCGCGGTCGCCTCGAAGGCGATCAGCAGAACGACGGACACGATCCCGACACTGAGCGCGCGGTACGACCGCCCCAGCACGGTCTCGTCGGCTCTGTCGGCGGGTATGTCGGCGACGTCGGCGTCGCGCGGCTCAAGGGCGGTCATGGTCGCCAGGGTAAGTCGCACAGCCCCCTTTTGCCCCTGTCGCGAGTCGCCCCCGGCCTCGGCCCTTGGTCGTAGGCCCCCCTTTCGTGAACGGCGCATGGCAGTCCCATTGCAGCCCCACGGATTCCCTTGAGCGGCCTGCCGTCGCCGCCTTACGGTCGTTTCACCGAGTTCGGAAGGCAGCCCGAGGCTCCAACCGACACGGCCGTGTGCCCGAGTGGTTTAGGGACTCGCCTGCAAAGCGAGTTACGTGGGTTCGATTCCCGCCACGGCCTCCAGTGCCTGACCAGGCAAAACGAAGGGGCGGCACCCCCGAGGTCGCAGGGCGGAGCCGTACGGCACTCGCCGTCACGCGGGACACCGGCCCGGGCGGGTAGGCCGGGGCGGGCGCCGCCGGTCCTCCGAAAACGCCACGGGTCCGCGGGCGCCGTGGCGTCCGCGGACCCGGGTGGTCGGGCGAGAAGTGCGACCCGTGCCGGTATCAGTAGGAGAACTGCTGGATCTGGCTGCCGTCGCCTGCGTACGTCCAGCCGGTCCGGGTTGCCGGGTCGAGCTGCATGACGCGCTCGCGATGGTTTTCGAGCCGACCGTTGTAGGAGCCGTACTGCGGGTACTCGACGCCGGTCACGGTGCTCACCGTCTTGCCCGTCTTCAGGTCGACGACGGCGATGCGGCCGGTGGCGTTGTTGTCGCCGAAGCCGTACTGCTGAAAGTCGCCCATCGGCTTCAGGTCCGGGACCCGGAAGGCGAACAGTGCCAGTTGGTGCTCGCCGTCGACGGCGAGCGCGACGGGTGCCTGCTGCATTCCGAGATCCACCTGGTTCCCGCTGGGCAACTGCGCGAAGTACCCGGTGCCGGGGAAGTGGATGCTAAACGAGTGGTACCACGATTCGTAGAGGTTGCCCTTCTGGTCGGAGGCGAGGTCCGTGGCGCAAGGGGTCCCTCCCTGGCTGTGGGTGACCGTTCCACTGTCCAGGTTGACCGCTGCCATCGTGCCGGAACCCATCGAGGCCAAGCAGTTGGCGTCGGCCCCGGTCAACTGCGCGGAGAAGACGCCGGTCGACTCGTCCACGTCCAGCAGGCTGTACGTGGAACGGCCGTTCGGGGTGGGGTCGAGCTGGAGGGCGGTGCCCAGTGCGCCGGTCGCCGTGTCCACGGGGAGCACGAAGCCCGAGTGGTCGCTCGAACGGTAGGCGAGCACCGCTGCACGGTGGCGCTTGGCGTCCACCCGGCCGCCCGTCACGACGTACTGGTCGTCGACCCGGACGGGGCTGCCGACCGCGTTGCCGGTGCTCGTGTCGTAGGTCTCCAGCCACTGCTCGCCGGTGGTGGTCTGCTTGTGCAGGACCAGCGTGTGGTTGGCGGAGTCGACGCCGAACACCTCGTAGATGGAGCCGTACGCGGGGTCGCTCGTCAACTTGCGTCCGTAGGCTCCGGTGACGGTGTCGTAGTCGTACACCGAGCCTTCACCGGTGGGGCTCTCGACCGCTGCGACGGACGTGCCGCCGGGGACGATCGCGAAGTTGGTCAGGTTGGTGCCGTCGGGGGCCAGTCCGTCGTCGTATCCCAGCAGCGACGTCGGCGAAGCCTGGCCGACTATCTTGCCGTGCTCGTCGACGGCGAACACTCGCAGGTCGTAGTTGACCGATGCGGGCAGCTTGAGCGCCAGTGCGTCGAGCGTCGCCGTGCCTCGCGTGCCCTTCAGCGAGTGGTCGAGCGTGGCCGGGCTGTTCACCCCGTCGTGGTCACGGGTGGTGCCGTTCTGGTTGCTGACCAGGTTGTACGAGTGGTACAAGTTCGGCCCGGGCGCGGAGAACTCCAGCAGCGCGCCGGTGGCACCCTCGACCTTCGATACGTCGTAGTGCACCGAGAACCGCGGTGCCGCCCGGTTGATCTCCAGCAGGTGACCGAAGTCTCCGGAGGCCTTCGAGGCCAGGGTCGGCGCTTCCGGGCGTTGCGAGGGGTCACTGCCGTCGACCCGGATCGAGGCGAACTCGCCGTACAGCGGGCCCCCCTTGGCGTTGCCTGTGGGGTTCTCGAGGACACCGATCCCGTAGATGCCGCCGCCGGCGGAGAAGGCGGAGGCCGGGACGGTGACCGTGCCGCGAAGTCCCGTCAGCGGGGTGGTGTAGGAGGCGGAGAAGATGGGCGCCATCGCGGGGCTCCAGTGGCCGACTCCCGACACGACCAACTTCGGCGAGCCGACGTTCCGCACTCCGGTGAGGTCGTAGCTCACCTGCACGGAGTGCCCCGCCTTGACGACGGGCTGGACCACCGGGGCGAGCGACTCGAGGTAGCTGCCGTCGGTGGGGCCGAAGGTCAGCTCGTGGGTGGCCGAGGCCAGCACCTGGTGGCCGCGGCGCACCTCGAAGGTGAGCGAGATCTGCCGGTCCGTCGCGGAGACGACCGGAAGTCCGGCCGCGGTCAGCATCTGTGTGGGGGTGAGCCGGATCGCCGACACATCGGAGGTGAACTCTTTGTTCCCGATGCGCAGCGCGTAGCTGACGCCCTGCCGGCTGGACAGGCCGGTCACGTCGGCGCCGATGGTCACCGGTCCCACCAGGCCCTCCCCGGTGGCTTTGGAGCCCGTGCCCGGTCCGGCCAGGTCGATGCGTCCGGGATCGGTGCCCTCCAGGTACGCTCCTCCGAGTCCGCCCACGGTCTGGCGATGCGCCACGGAGAGCCGGACGATGCGGGGCGCGCCCGTGTCGGCACGGCTGCTGCCGTCCGCCTTGGCCAGGACCGCTTGCAGCGCGGCGGTGACGTCGAGCTGCGGGCCCACGTGCAGCGGCTGGTCGATCTGCGGCGGCGTGGGCACGGCCCGGCCGGTGCGCTCCAGCAGCGAACGGACGTCATCGGACGACGGGTGCTGCCCGGTCAGCCGGGAGGCCTGCAGCACGACCGCGGCAGCGGCCGCGATCTCGGGCGCGGACGCCGAAGTGCCTCCGCTGAGGACCTCGGCCACCGACTGCGCGGTAGCACCCTGGTGCTCGAAGGCGGGGATGCCGTCACTGGGCGCCGAGACGTCCACGCGCGTGCCGAATCCCGAGGAGAAGACCCCGGAACCGTTGAGCCTGGTGGTCGCCCAGGTCCCGTTGGCCGACCCGGCCGCACCGCTCTGCGGCGGAACGGACAGCGTGTCGTCGGTCGTGGTACCGCCCGCGGCGATCGCGCCGGAGTCCAGCACCTTGCTGGGCGTGGTCGACGCCTGGTCGTCGTCGATCCGGGTGGTCTTGGCGGCGTTGTGCGTCACGTCGGTCGGAGTGCTGCCGCCGTCGGGCCCGACGGACGCGTTGGTGAACAGCCGGGTGCCGTCGTTCGACGAGACCACCACGGTGATGCCGTACTGCTTCACGATCGATGCGATCACAGCCTGCTGGACCGGGTCGTCCTCCAGGTAGCGGCCGGGGAGCCCGAAGGCGTCGGTGCCGACGCCCAGGCTGGCAGTGATCACGTCAGGCCGCGGAGTCTGCTGGGCCGCGGCAAGCAGTGCCACCGCGATCTGGCTGAACGTCGGCTGCTGAGGAACGACGAGCCGGTAGTTGGCGCCCGGGGCAATGCCCAGCAGGTCGGAGGGCCCGCTGCCCTGCATGCCAGGGCGTTGCAGATCGTGCGGAAGCGGCGCCATCACGGAGAAGTCCAGCAGCACCTCGCCCAGCTGGCCGTCCTGCCCCCGGGTCGATCCGGTCGGGTCGAGCGCGCCGGTCGCGTCCGCGGTGTAGGTGGGGATCAAGGGCATCGTGGGAATGTCCAGGTATCGCTGGCCGTTCTGGACGACGGTCGTCGGCCCGTAGTCGCTCGGGGTCGACGAGTCGGTGAGGTCGCCGACCGAGACGTTGGTGATGGTCTCACCGGTGCCGGGCAGCTGGCCGAACTTCCGCTTCAGCACGCTGTAGGCGCCCGTGGCGTTCACACCGCCGGCGTTGAGGAAGCTCTGCACCGAGGTGCCGAGAGCCGCGTTGCCGGGCACTCCGTCGGAGCCGGTCGCACCGCTGTCCTGTGCCTTCGCCGACAAGCCGGCCTTCCCCGCCGTGGCGCTCGCCGTGGAGGGCAGCGGCACGGAGCCGGTGTTCATGGGGGAGACGGTCTGGTCGGGCTCGGCGTAGACGACACCGGGTGTGGCGGCCAGCGCCCGGGCAGCCCCCGAGGCGTCGCCGCCGGCGAGCTTGACGACCTGGACCTTGGACAGGTCGATCGCCCCGGAGCCCAGCTTCGCCTGGGCGGCTGAGCGCAACTGCTTCGCCTGGGTGGCCGACAGTTCCGGCAGCAGGGGCCGCATGGAGACCGCGTGGGCCCGCCGGAGCGCGGTGTTGACCGCGGTGTCTGAGGTCAGCGGGGTACGGACCTGCAGATTGCGCTGCTTGCCCAGCGACGTGCCCGTCACCTGGGTGGCCGAGTCGAGTACCACAAGGACCTGGTGAGGGCTGTTCTTCGCCGACTGCGCGGGCGTGGGCTTCAGGAACGAGCGCCACGGACCGAGCGCTGAGGATCCGGGTATGGAGGGCAGCGCGGCCCCCGCACCGGGCTGTGACGCTGATGAGCTGCTGCCGAGCGGGGTCTTGACGGCCGGCGACTGGCCGGAATCAGCGGCCGCGGAGCCGGACCCGGGGGAGCTTGAGGGAAGCGCGGCCGCAGGTATCGTTACGGCCGCGGTGATGGCCACGAGCGCGACACCGACGGCACCAAGCCGTCTGCCGCGCGTGTGGGCATACGTCATGGGACACCTTTCTCAGGGAGCGAATCCGCGAGCACGGATCCACACCGAAAGGCGCTGCCCGCTCGAATGTGCTCAGGACAGCGCCAACTTCAGCGTGAAAGATGTCAACCGCGACCAACGAAACACAAGATTACGAGGCTGGCGGATCTCTGACAGGTGGCGGAAGCCGCCACAGAAATTGGCGGGACAGTATGGAATTTGACGTGCTCGGGCTTGCGGAAGAGACAGAACACGTCTATGTGGCACTGGTCCGGCAGCCTCGCTGCACCGCTTCGGAGTTGGCCGACGCTTGCGGCATGTGCGCGTCCACTGTGGGAAGACTGCTGTCCAAACTGGTCAAGCTCGGGCTCGCCGTGCAGGACGCCCGACGCCCGCCACGCTTCACCGCCACTCCCCCGGATGTCGCCGTCACCCCGCTGATAGACCAGCGCGAGAACCAGCTCAAGGAAGCACGAGCCCTGGTACTGCGGTTGACCGAGACTCACCGGGAAGCGGCCCGGATAAGCCATCCCGACATGGCCGTCGAACTGCTCACCAGCCGTGAGCACATCAGCGCCGCCGTGCACCGGTTGACTGTCGACGCCAGCCACCAAGTGCGTGCGTTCGACCGCCCGCCCTATGTCGACGGCCCCGGCAGCAACCTCGACCGCCAGCTCCAGCAGCAGCAGCGCGGCGTGATCCACCGGGTGATCTACGACCGCGAAGCGGTGGCCTGGCCCGGCAGGCTGGACAACGACATCGTGCCCAGCATGAAGGCGGGCGAGCAGGCACGGGTACACCCTGAGTTGCCCCTCAAACTCGTCATCAGCGACGACCGGGCGGCCGTCCTCCCCTTCAGCCTCGGCCCTGGGGGCCAGTCAGTCGCCTACCTGGTCCACCGCTCCCCCGTGCTCGTAGCCCTGGAATCGCTCTTCGAGGCACAATGGGAGCGCGCAGTGCCACTGTCGGACGCCCCACCGCCACCCGGCGACGCCACCACCGCGGCGGAATCCGAGGACGCAGAGCCTGATGAGGAGACTCGGTCCCTGCTTGCCCTGCTCGCCTCCGGCCTCACCGACACGGCCATCGCGCGCGCCCAAGGCTGGAGCGAGCGGACTACCCAGCGTCGCGTCCACCAACTCATGTGCCAACTCGGCGCCTCCACCCGCTTCCAGGCCGGCCTCACCGCCACCCGACGCGGCTGGCTATGAAACGAGGTGAGTCCGGTCGCGGCGAGCTTGGCCCGTTGGATGTCCCCCGCGCCGTTCGTCGCGGCACCGAGATTCCACCCTGCACCGCGCAACGCTTCGAGGCTCTCCCGAACCCCGGGAAGCAACGGACCGACCAGGCGATACCTTCGACGTACCCACGCCAGAGGTCGTCTGGATCGTCGCTGAGCCCGAGTGTCTCCCGCAGGTGTACGAAGTCTGCGGGGTAAGCCCGCGACCGGAGCCGATCGCAGATGCCGGACTCCGCCTCACGGGGCAGGCGCCGCTGGCGCACAAAGCCGCGGGCCCGGCCCTCAAGGCCCCCACGGTGGTCGATCAAGGTGTTGTCCAGGTCGAAAAGTGCCAGCACACAGCGAAGCTACGCGACGGGCCGCTCGTCTCGGTTTCCGTCTCATTCACCGCTTTACGCGGCCGTCCGGAGCCGTTCCAGCTGCCCCATTGATCACAACGTCCGTACGAGATTGAACGCGCGCGAACGCCCTTGGATCATGCCCTGACCAGCCCGGACAAACCTGCAAAGCGAATTACGTGGGTTCGATTCCCGCCACGGCCTCTGATGTCGGCGTCGTGCGACGCGTCCGCAACCAGGGCGCGAGTTGCGCGGCGCCGAACGTCGTCTCCACCGTGAAGAAGATCCACAGCAGGTCCGGGGCGCCGTGGGTCACGGCGTAGGCCTGCCACAGGGCGAACAGGGTGCGGGCGGCTCCGTCCAGGAGGCCGTGGAGCGGCAGGGGCCTGGTGATCCGCAGGAGGGCCCAGACGATCACCACCGAACCCATCAGGTTTGCGTAGAGGGTCTGCATCGGGTTCAGGGCCGGCAGGCCGCCCAGGCCTGCCGCCCTGCCCAGGGACGTCAGCGCGTCGTGCAGGAGCGCGTAGGTCCACGGGGTCGCGAATCCCGCTGTGACGACGAGGTCGTACCAGGCGCTCGCCCGTACGACGCGGAGGTAGGCGGGGTGGGCCGGGGAGAGGAGTTCGAGTCGGTGTCGGTTCACGTCTCCCGACGCTAAACACTGGAGTACTGTCCAAGGTCAAGTCCGTCGGGCTCGTCAAGTCCGGGAACCTGCGGGGTAGTCATGCGTATCGGGGAGCTCGCCGCGCAAGCGGGTACGACCAGGGACACCATCCGCTTCTACGAGAAGATCGGCCTCGTGGCGGGTCAGCGGCTGGCCAACGGGTACCGGGACTTCCCGCCGGAGACGGTGCCCTGGCTGCACTACGTCCGCACCGCCCAGACCCTCGGCTTCTCACTCGCCGAGATCGCCCGGCACGGCGAGGAACTGCGGGACGCGCCGGACTCCGCCGCCGCGCTGTCGACGTTGTTCGAGGAGAAGATCCACGTCATCGACGCACGGATGGCCGAACTCGCCGCCCTGCGGGCCGAACTCGGTGAACGCGTCGGCACCGGGTGTCCGTTGCGGGCGGCGGACGGACGGGACGGATCCCGTCCCGCCCGTCAGAGCACGCCGCCCGCTTCGTCCTGGAACAGTTCCGTCCAGTAGTGCCAGCCGGCGTCGCCCGTCGTGCCCGTCGGGTCGACCGTCGACAGGACCTGGATCATCGTCGTGGCCAGCTGGTCGTAGGCCTTGGTGAGTTCGCCGCCGAGGTCCGCGTCGATCGCGCGCTCGCGGTGCAGCAGCCAGAGGGTGAAGGCGAGGGTGGAGACGTCCGTGTTGAGGGGGTACAGGGTCGCTTCGGGCTCGCTGAAGTTCAGGACCGCGCCCGTCGTGCCGTCCACCACCAGGCTGTTGTCCTCGACGAGGTAGCCGAGGCGTATCAGGCGGTCGGAGTGGGCCGGGAGCGCGTCCAGGGGGTACTCGTCGGCCCGTTCGTCCGTGTAGTACTCCGTCAGCGTCGGCAGCGGCACGTCCGTGTCGAGGTGGAAGAGCACGGCGTCCTCGGGCAGACCCGTCTCGCGCAGGAAGCGGCGGGTCGGCTCGTGGGTGAGCGTGGCGGGGAAGTCGACCTCCTCGAAGCGGGCCACCCTGCCGTGGCCGAACTCCTGGTCCATGAGGCGCACGGGAAGGTCCAGGGTGAGGCCGGAGTCCCCGCCGGGGCCCGCCGCCAGGGCCAGGGGGCGGATCAGCGCGGCCGCCTTCCAGTACGGCGGCACGTGGCCGTCCGTGTCCTCCTCGAAGAGGGCCAGGAGCCGGCGGGACGCCTCGGTCGCCGTCTTCGTGCCGTACCGGCCCGCGAAGGAGGCGAAACGGCCGCGCAGGCCCGCCAGTTCCTCGGTGACCGCGGCGAACCGCAGCAGGGTCCGCAGGGAGGGCGCGAGCGGGCGGCTGTCCGTCGGGTCGAAGAGGTACGCGGTGGTGATCTCGCCCGTGCCGCCGTCGAGCAGGATCGACTCCGTCTCCATGCCCGCCGCGCCGAGCAGTTCCCCTATCACCAGCCGGTCCCGCAGCTCCTCCGCGAGGCGGCGCGGGCCGTCGGTGGCGTCCGCGAGCGTGCGCAGGCCTGCCGCGCGCAGGGGCGCGAACGTCAACAGGCCGCTGTCGCCCGGCAGTCCGGGGCCGGTCAGCAGGCCGCGCGTCGGGGCGTGCGTGACGTACGACCCGAGCTCGTCCTCGGTCAAGGTGATCGCCGCGACACCGGCGTCGGTCGTGCTCATCGCTCCCCCGCGATTTCGGTCAAACTTCGTGGCAGATCGTCGTAGATCGGTGTGGGTCCGTGTGGGTCCGTGTGGGTCGGTGCGGGTTGTCGTGGGCAGCCCGTCCCTCACTGCCCAGAACACTACGCCGCACCACTGACAACGCCCCGCGGATAAATGACGTCAGACGACCCTGGCCCGTTCCGCCCCGGCGAGGATCGCGTGCACCGTTTCCCCCACGGTCATCGTCGAGTTGCCACAGCCCGATGCGCGGGGTCTCCAGCGACCGCAGCGCCCCGTCCACTGAGTCGACCCTCCCGGGATCCGGCGGAAGACGTCTCCCCAGATGTGGGCGGCACGAGGCAGCCGCTCCGCGAGCGCCTGCGCGATCGTCGACCTGCCGGAGGCCATCACCCCCGTGATGACGACGACGCCGCTCCTCACGTGAAGTACACGCCGCCCAGCACCACGACCACCGCCGCCAGCACGAACACCAGGATCCAGATCAGCAGTTTGCCGACGCTGGGCGGGGGTTCGTAGCGCGGTTCGTCCTCGGGGGTGGTCACTGGCCCGTCACCACCGCGGCCTGCGGGCGGATCGGGAGGCGGTTCACCGGACGTCCGGTCGCCGCGCGTACGGCGGAGGCGATCGCCGCCGGAGAGGTCACGACCGGTACCGCGCTGGCCGCCTTCGCGCCGAAGGGGGCGACCACGTCCCGTTCCTCGACCAGCTTGACGATCCGGATGTCCGGCGCGTCCAGGGCGGTGGGGAGCGCGTACCCGGTGAGGTCGGGGTGGCGGATCAGACCGCGCGGGGTGCGCAGGTTCTCGGTGAGGGCGATGCCCACGCCCTGGGTGACGCCCGCCTCGATGCGGGCGGCGAGCTGCGCCGGGTTGAGGACCCGGCCCACGTCCTGGGCGACGGCCAGCTCCACGACCCGTACCGAGCCGAGTTCGATGTCGACGTCCACCACCGCGCGGATCGCGCAGAAGGCGAGGCCGACGAAGGCGTCGCCCTGGCCCTCGGCGTCGAGCGGCTCGGTGGGGTGCGGGCGGCACTGGGCGGTGGCCCACAGCTCCTTGCCGTCCAGCGCCTCGGTGACGGTGGTCGACAGGACGCCGTCGTACGACGTGATCTTGCCGTCGGTGATCTGCAGCAGCTCCGTGGACATGCCGAACTTGTGCGCCAGGGGCTGGAGCAGTTGCGTGCGGACCATCTTGGCGGCCCGTTCCACGGCGCCGCCCGAGACCCAGGTGTGGCGGCCCCGGCAGCTGCCGCCCGCCGAGGGCTGGTCGGTGTCGACGGGCGCGACGTGCACCTCGTCGATGCCCAGGGTCTCCTGGACGATCTGGCGGGCCAGCGTGGTGAAGCCCTGGCCCGTCTCCACCGCCGCGCACAGCACGGTGGCGATGCCGTCGTGGACCTTCACCGTCGCCGTGGAGACCTCGTCGGCGCCCTCCGCGCCGAGCATGTGCACCATGCCCAGGCTGTAGCCGACGCCCCGGCGCACCGCGCCCGGTTCGCCCGCGCCCTCGGGGCCGCCGGGCAGCAGCCACTCCTCCTCGGGGGTGTCCTTGGGGAGGGGCGGGAGCGGAAAGTCGCGTACGGCCTGGAGGAGTTCGGCGACGGGGGCCGGGCAGGTCACCGTCTGGCCGATCGGGAGCACGTCCCCGGTGGCGAGGGCGTTGCGCAGGCGCAGCTCCGCCGGGTCAAGGCCGAGCTTCTTGGCGAGCTTGTCCATCTGCGCCTCGTAGGCGGCGCACACCTGCATGGCGCCCTCGCCGCGTACGTGGCCGGAGGGCGGGTTGTTGGTGCGCACGGCCCAGCCCTCGATGAAGGCGTTCGGGACGACGTAGGGGCCGCAGGCGAAGGAGACCGCGGCGGCCAGGGCCTCCGAGGAGGTGTCCGCGTACGGGCCCGCGTCGAGGAGGATCTGCGCCTCGACCTTGACCAGGTTGCCCTCGGCGTCGGCGTGGTGGCGGTAGCGCAGGAGGGTGGGGTGCCGGTGGGCGTGGCCCAGGAAGGATTCCTCGCGGGTCGCCGTCAGCTTCACCGGGCAGCCGGTCTTGAGCGCCAGCAGGCCGAGCGGGAGCTGGAAGCCCTGGTCCTCGCGGTCGGCGGTGGCGCCGGGGACGCCGGTGACGACGATCTTCACGCGGTCGGGGGCCAGGCCGTAGACCGCGGCGGCCGTGTTGCGGTCGGTGTGCGGGTCGGTGGAGGCCAGGTAGAGCTCGACGCCGCCGTCGGGGCGGGGCACGGCGAGGCCGGCCTCGGCACCGATGGGAGCGGGGTCCTGGCGGCCGATGCGGTACAGGCCCTCGACGACGATCTCGCCGGCCGCGTCCGGGTCGCCGTGGCGCAGCGGGATGTGCCGGATCAGGTTGCCGTCCGGGTGCAGCGGCTCGGCCTCGAAGGCCTGCTCCGGGTCGGTCACCGGATCGAGTACCTCGTACTCGACGATGACGGCCGCCGCGGCCATCCGCGCGGTGTCGGGGTGGTCGGCGGCGACGGCGGCGATGGGCTCGCCGTGGTGGCGCACGACCTCGGAGGCGAACACCGGGCGGTCGGGCGTGCCGCGTCCGTACCGGGGGGTGCCGGGCACGTCCTCGTGGGTGACGATCGCCCGTACGCCGGGCATCTCGCGCGCGTGGGAGGTGTCGATGGACACGATGCGCGCGTGCGGGTGCGGGGAGCGCAGTACGGCCGCCCACAGCAGGCCCTCGGCCCACAGGTCGGCCGCGTAAGGGAACGTGCCCTCGGTCTTGGCGTGGGCGTCGGCCGGCAGCAGGGAGACGCCGAGGCCGTGCGGCAGCGGTTCGGGGGCCGCGGCCTCCGCTGCGGTGGTCGCGGTGGCGGCTTCGTTGCTCACGCCCGGCCTCCGTCCTGTCCGTAGGACTGGTCCTGTCCGTAGGCCTGGTCGTGCCCGTAGGACTGGTCGTGCGGGACCGGCGGGCCGGACGCCTCGAACACCGACGGGTTGACGCCGCCGGCACCCGGGCCCGCCTGGTGCGGAATACGTGCCTCGTCCGCGTCCGCCTCGGCCTCCGCCGCGGCGTGCGCCTCGCGTTCGGACACGACTTCCTTGACGGCCTCCAGGACGCCCCGGTAGCCGGAGCAGCGGCACAGGTTGCCGCACAGCGCCTGGCGCGTCTCCAGCTCGGTCGGCGCGGGATTGCCCTCCAGGAGGTCGTGCAGGGTCATCGCCATGCCGGGCACGCAGAAACCGCACTGCACCGCACCGCACTTGGCGAGCGCCCGCTGCACGTCGGAGGGCTGTCCGTCGACGGCGAGTCCCTCGACCGTGCGGACCTCGCTGCCGGCCGCGGTGACCGCGGGCACCAGGCAGGAGGCGACGAGCCGCCCGTCCACCTGGACGTTGCACGCCCCGCACTCGCCCTGCGAGCAGCCGTCCTTGGCGCCGGCGAGCCCGAGCCGCTCCCGCAGGACGTACAGCAGGGACTCGCCGATCCAGGCGTCGGTGACGGGGCGGTCGGCGCCGTTGACGCTCAGGACGAAGGAGGCGAGGGGGTGGTCGTCGTGCGGGGGGAGGGCGGCCGGGTCGTCGGTGGACGGGGCCGCGGCGTCGGGCGAGGGAGCCGGGTCGTCGGCCGCGGGGGCCGTTTCCGCGGCCTCCGGGGCGAGTTCGGCATCGGTGGTGGCGTCGTGCCGCGCGGGGCGTCCAGCGGGCCTCTCAGGGGCCTCCTCGGCCTCGTGGGCGCCCTCGGGCCCCGACTCCTCGGAAGGCTTCGTGTCCTCGGCCGGCCTCGCGGTCCCGTGCGCCTGGTGTCCGGTGTGTGTGGGGTACGCGTGGTCGGCGTCGGACTCCTCGCCGTACGCCGCCGCCGGGAAGCCCGCGCCGGGTGCCATGGTCCCGGTGTCGTCGTCGGCGGGCGGCTCCGGGTATCCCGCGCCGGCCGCGAACCCCTCCCGGGAGGGCTCGGCGTGGACGCCCGGGTAACCGGGGGCTGCACCGGCACCGGGGTGACCGGGAGTCCGTGCGGGGGCGTAATCCGGGTGCTCGGCGGCCACGTGGTCGGCGCCGGCCGGGTTCCCGTCCGTCCGCGGATCCGCCGTCTGCTGCCCCCAGGGCTGCCCGGAGCCCTCCGTCGCCCAGGGCGCGGGCGCGCCGCCGGGCAGGGTGGCCGGAGGGGTGCCGCCCCACTGCTCGACCAGGGAGGACGTACTGAACTCGCCCGATTCGTCCGGAAGGTCGCCTCCGGCGACGGGGATGGACCACTGGCCGGTCACGTCATGACCGGGGGCGGGCGCTGCGGGCTCGTCGAAGGCCCACTGCTGCGTGGACGCCGGGTTGTACGTGAAGCGGTCGTCCGCGCCAGCCCCCTGGGGCACGGCGTTCGGGTCGGGCCACTGTGCGCCGTCGGCCGGCATCGTCCACGTGCCCGTCGCCCCGGGTTCGGTCCCGGGGTTCGCGGCAGGGGCCACCGCTATCTGCGGCGGCACATAGCCGTGGCCGGGCGCGGCGAGCGGGCTGTCGGCGGCCAGGAGGGCCTCGATGCCCCCTTCGGGGAGCTTCACGAAGGCGGTGGCGCCGTCGTCGTAGTCGCCCTGGGGCAGCGGGTCCCAGCGGCTGCCGCCCTGGGGCCCGCCCTCTCCGTGCTGATCGTCGGTCACGACAGCGCCCTCCCCAGTGCTCGTCGGGCCAGCGCGGCAACGGTGCGCCGCAGGTGCAGTACGGCGGGCGGAAGCGTCGGCACGGAGCCGTCGGCCTCCGGGGCCGGGTCGGGGATGCAGGCCGCGGCGACGTACTCCCCGAAGGCGTTCAGGGCCTCGGGGACGAGCGCGCGGTCGTTGTCCCAGTCGATGAGCCGGGAGACCCACTGCTCGGCGTCCAGGGGCCTGAGCGGCATCGGCGCGATGGCGCCGACGGCACACCGCACGCCGCGCCGGGCGGGGTCGAGGACCAGGGCCACGGAGGCCACCGCACGGCCCGGCCCGGTCCGTCCCGTCGCCTTCAGGAACACCTGCGGGGCGTGCAGCAGGGGCACGCGCACGTAGCCGATGAGCTCACCGCCGCGGAGCATCTCCATGCCCGCCAGCAGGTGCGACACCGGGATCTCCCGGCGGGACCCGCCCGGACCCGCGACGATCACCGCCGCCTCCAGGGCGGCCAGGACCGGAAGCGCGTCCCCGGTGGGCGCGGCCGTGGCGATGTTGCCGCCCAGGGTGCCCGCGTTGCGGATGTGCGGCGGGCCGGCGGCGCGCGCGGCGGCGGCGAGGGCCGGGATCAGGGCGGCGAAGTCGGGTCGGCCCATGCGCGCATGCGTGAGCCCGGCGCCGAGCAGCGCGTGGCCGTCCTGGTACTGCCAGCCGCGGATCTCGCTGATCCGGCCGAGGCCCACCAGGGCTGCGGGCCTGAGCTGCCCGGAGTTGACGGCGGCCATCAGGTCGGTGCCGCCCGCGACGGGCACGGCGGCGGGCATGGCTGCGAGTGCCGCCACGGCCTCGTTCAGCGTCGTGGGCAACGTGACGGCCTGCGCCGCCTGCGGTGCGTGCGTGGTCAAACCGGCTGCCCCTTCCGCTGCCCCACCTGGTCCCACCTGTGCTGCCGTACGGTACGTGCTCACAGGGCGGACGTGGCAACTCTGGCACATCATCGCAACACTCGAGCGCGGGGGTCCGCTAGGAGCCATTCGCCCACCTCAATGGGGACATGGTCCGTTTTCGTACCTCATCGCCGGTGAGAACCGATTGACACTCTTCGGTGACTCTTGGGGTCTTTTTCCATTACCTGTTCGGGGGCGGTCCGTCGAGGGGACGGCCGAGCACGCCGGGGCGCCGCTGCCACGGGCGGGGTCCGCCGGGCGGGCGGTAGCCGACGCCCAGGGCGTCGAGGCGCCGGTAGTGGGCGGCCATACGCCGCTCGAAGCCGGCGAAGTCCCGGGCCTCGGGGGCGGGCAGGCGGCTCCAGGCCACCTCGGCGAAGGCGGCGAGCCTGGGGAAGGTCTGGTAGTCCACGCGTGCGTGGTCCTCCGTCGCCTCGGTCCACACGTTCGCCTGGGCTCCCAGCACGTGGCGGGCCCGCTCCTCGTCGAGCTCCGGCGGAACCGGCTCGAACCGGTAGACGTCCTCCAGGGTGCGGACATACCCGATCGGTACGGGTTCGTCCTCGCCCGCGGCCTGCCGGTGGTCCAGGTACACCTGCTGCTCGGGGCACATCACGACGTCGTGCCCGGCCCGCGCGGCGGCGACCCCGCCCGCGTAGCCGCGCCAGGACGAGACGGCCGCGCCCTCCGGGAGCCCGCCCTCCAGGATCTCGTCCCAGCCGATGAGTCTGCGTCCGCGCGCGGAAAGCCACTTCGCGAAGTGACCGATGAACCAGGACTGCAGTTCGTCCTCGTCCGCGAGTCCGAGTTCCTCGATGCGGGCCCGCGCGGTCGGCGACCGCTTCCACTGGTCCTTGAGGCATTCGTCGCCGCCGACGTGAATGAACGTCGAGAACGCCGGGAACGCCGGGAACTCAGCCGCGCCCGCGGGGAACAGGTCGAGGAGTTCCTCGAACACCCCCTCGTAGAAGCGCAGGGTGTTGTCAGTGGGGGCGAGTACGTTCGGAGAGATCCCCCAGTTGTCCCAGACGGAGAGGGTGGTCGTGTCGATGACGTCGGTGTTGCCGAGTTCCGGATACGCGGCGATGGCTGCCTGCGAGTGGCCGGGGATGTCGATTTCGGGGACGACGGCGATATGCCGCTCGGCGGCGTAGGCGACGATCTCCCGGATGTCGTCCTGGGTGTAGTAACCGCCGTGCGGCTTCTCCTCCCACAGCGGCGAAGCCCGGTGTCCGAATTTCGTGCGCGCCCGCCAGGAGCCGACCTCGGTCAGCTTCGGGTAGCGCTTGATCTCGACCCGCCAGCCCTGGTCGTCCGTCAGGTGGAAGTGGAAGACGTTCAGTTTGTGCGCGGCCATCAGATCGAGGTATCGCAGGACGCCTTCCTTGGGCAGGAAGTGCCGGGCGACATCGAGCATCAGGCCCCGCCAGCGGAATCGGGGACTGTCCTCGATCGTGACCAGCGGGAGTTCCCAGCCCTGGTCCGGCCGCACGGGAGCCCGCCGGAACGCGTCGGGGCCGAGCAGCTGACGGAATGTCTGGGCACCCCAGAAGACACCGGCCGCACTTCCGCCCTCGATGCGGTGCGCATACCCGTCGACGACGATCCGGTATCCCTCCGGGGGCAGGCCGGGTTCGATGCTCAGCACAATGCTGTTCGCGGAGCTGTTGTCCGCACCGGATCCCTCCGCAAGAGGCAGGCCGGTGGCCGCGCCGACCGTTGCGCGCAGCCAACGCGCGACACCCTCCGTGCCGGGGCGCGCCGCCAGCTTGGTCTCCGCGTCCAGGCTCGCGTAACCGGCCTCGTTCCAGTACGAGTTCCCGGGCGCCGGAATTACGTCCACCACGTCAGTCCCCAACCGCTCCGCCCGGCCCGGAGACCGGGGTAAACACCCTCGACGGTATTCACGAACCCCCGCCGCATGATCGGCAACCGGGTCCGGAAGCGGAAACGGAATGGCGTCACGGCGGCCGCGGCGGGAAACGCGAACCCTCCCGAGGTGATCACGGCACCGGTCGTCGCGACAAGGCCGTGGACAGGACGGCCGGCGAATTCCCGCCGCCGGGAGAAGTGGACCGACAGGGGCCCGGCCCCACCGCCCGGCCGCCCCACCGCTCGACCGTCCGCTCGTCCGCTCGTCCGCTCGTCCGCTCGTCCGCTCGTCCGCTCGTCCGCTCGTCCGCTCGTCCGCTGTCCGGATCTTCCACGCCGCCGACGCCAGGTCGGCCCGGCGCGTCAGGGTGCCCGGACCGCGCCCCGAGGAGGATTCCGAGGGGCGAACGCCACTCCTCCGGGTCGACCGGGTCGACCGGAGAGGGTCCGCGAAAGAGACCGCCGCGGATCGGTCCGGGCCCGGCACCCTGTCACGCTTCAGCACCGCCACAGCGTTGGCCGTACCCCGACCCGCCTCCAGGCACCCGGCCGGACACCACCACCGACGGCCGACCCCTGCCCGCGCCACCGCCGTACGTCCAGCACGTACCCCTCGGCACCGCCGTACCCCTCGGCACCGCCGTACGCCCAGCACGCACCCCTCGGCACTGCCGCGCGACAGCGACAGCCTCCTCCGGGCGCCAGGCCGGAGATCACCCGGCGGCCGCCACATGCCCGCGCCGGTGCCTTGCGTCAGGCCGCACGGCCGTCGCGGCCGAGTCCCTCCGCGCAGCACAAAGCCGCGGCACCCCCTCGACCGGGGCACCGCGGCCTTGGCCCGTACGCGCGACGCGCGCGGTCCGGATACGCATACCGACGCCGTACACGGCTCCGCATGCCGTACCGCGCCTGGCGGGCGGGCGTGCTACTTGTCGCCGCCCTTGCCGTCGTCGCCGCCGATGCCCATGGAGTCGTAGATCTCCTTGCACATGGGACACACCGGGTACTTCTTCGGGTCGCGGCCCGGCACCCACACCTTGCCGCACAGCGCCACGACGGGGGTGCCGTCGAGAGCGCTCGCCATGATCTTGTCCTTCTGGACATAGTGGGCGAAGCGCTCGTGGTCGCC
Organism: Streptomyces sp. NPDC086549; assembly: GCF_044746205.1. Lineage (NCBI taxonomy): Bacteria > Bacillati > Actinomycetota > Actinomycetes > Kitasatosporales > Streptomycetaceae > Streptomyces > Streptomyces sp. NPDC086549. Next base: position 1,366,798 of record NZ_JBIVBS010000001.1, read on the forward strand.
ATCACCGTGGGACACCTGCGGCGTCGGCTCTACGAGGGTCCCGGTACCAGTCCCGCGCTCGGGCTCGAGAGTGCTCATATCGCCAAGAGTACTGAAGCTCACCCGTATCAGTTGAGCGTAGGGTCGTCCGGATAGGTGGCCACCATCGCGAGCTCGTTGCGCTGGCGGCGCAGTACCTCGCGCCAGAGTCTCTCGGGGGAAGGGGAGGAGACGTCGCCGGGCTCCGACTCGACGACGTACCAGGCGCCCTCCACCAGCTCGTCCTCCAGCTGACCGGGGCCCCAGCCCGCGTACCCGGCGAAGATCCTCAAGGACCCGAGGGCCGAGGCGAGCAGTTCGGGCGGGGCCTCCAGGTCGACCAGCCCGATCGCGCCGTGCACCCGGCGCCAGCCGAGCGGGGCGCGGTCGCCGGACGCCCCGCCGGGAATGACCGCGACGCCGAGCGCCGAGTCCAGGGACACGGGGCCGCCCTGGAAGACGACACCGGGCTCGCCGGTGAGGTCCGCCCAGCCCTCCAGGATGTCGCTCACGTCCACCGGGGTCGGACGGTTGAGGACGACACCCAGGGAGCCCTCCTCGTCGTGGTCGAGAAGGAGCACCACCGCACGGTCGAAGTTCGGGTCCGCCAGGGCGGGCGTTGCCACGAGCAACCGCCCTGTGAGCGAGGACACCTCGGTCATGCCAGACATGATCCCGCATCTTCCCTTCGCGTGGGGAGCCAATGCGGGTACGCGAGTGAATGCAGCTCAGGGCGCACCGGTGCGCCCCACGCGCACGCCCACACACAGCCCTACACACACGCCCTCGACGGTGACCCCATGTGCCCGCTAGGGAACGGTTCGTGTTGTGACACAGCTGTGCCGATCCTGGGTGGCCCTTGGGCTTACGGGAGGGGGGCGGTGGGCGATTACCCTGTCTCTCCGGCCCCTGCCCAACTCCACGGAACGCGAGATTCATGACCGTCAACGACGATGTCCTGCTTGTCCACGGCGGAACCCCGCTGGAGGGCGAGATCCGTGTCCGCGGCGCGAAGAACCTCGTGCCGAAGGCAATGGTCGCCGCACTGCTGGGCAGTGCGCCGAGTCGACTGCGCAACGTACCTGACATCCGTGACGTTCGTGTCGTACGCGGCCTGCTGCAACTGCACGGGGTGACGGTCCGTCCTGGTGACGAGCCCGGCGAGCTGGTGCTCGACCCGACTCATGTGGAGAGCGCGAACGTCGCTGACATCGATGCCCACGCGGGTTCCAGCCGTATCCCGATCCTGTTCTGCGGTCCGCTGCTGCACCGCCTCGGCCACGCCTTCATCCCCGGCCTCGGCGGCTGCGACATCGGCGGCCGGCCGATCGACTTCCACTTCGACGTGCTGCGGCAGTTCGGCGCGACGATCGAGAAGCGTGCCGACGGCCAGTACCTGGAGGCACCGAAGGGCCTGCGCGGCACGAAGATCCGGCTGCCCTACCCGTCCGTCGGCGCGACCGAGCAGGTGCTGCTGACGGCCGTAATGGCCGAGGGCGTCACCGAGTTGTCCAACGCGGCCGTCGAGCCGGAGATCGAGGACCTGATCTGCGTTCTGCAGAAGATGGGCGCGATCATCGCGATGGACACCGACCGGACGATCCGCATCACCGGTGTGGAGAGCCTCGGCGGCTACACCCACCGTGCCCTCTCGGACCGGCTGGAGGCCGCGTCCTGGGCGTCGGCGGCGCTGGCGACCGAGGGCAACATCTACGTCCGTGGCGCCCAGCAGCGCTCGATGATGACGTTCCTCAACACCTACCGGAAGGTGGGCGGCGCCTTCGAGATCGACGACGAGGGCATCCGCTTCTGGCACCCCGGCGGCCAGCTGAAGTCCATCGCGCTGGAGACGGACGTGCACCCCGGCTTCCAGACGGACTGGCAGCAGCCGCTGGTGGTGGCCCTCACGCAGGCCACGGGCCTCTCGATCATCCACGAGACGGTCTACGAATCCCGCCTGGGCTTCACCTCCGCCCTGAACCAGATGGGCGCCCACATCCAGCTCTACCGCGAGTGCCTGGGCGGCTCCGACTGCCGCTTCGGCCAGCGCAACTTCCTGCACTCGGCGGTCGTCTCGGGCCCGACGAAGCTCCAGGGCGCCGACCTGGTCATCCCCGACCTGCGCGGCGGCTTCTCGTACCTGATCGCCGCACTGGCCGCCCAGGGCACGTCCCGCGTCCACGGCATCGACCTCATCAACCGCGGCTACGAGAACTTCATGGAGAAGCTCGTGGAACTGGGCGCGAAGGTGGAACTGCCGGGGAAGGCGCTCGGATAGTTCCCGGTTAGATCCCGGTCGGGACCCGGTCAGGTCCCGGTCGGATCCCGATACGACGATGGGGCGGCCCCTGGTGAAGGGAGCCGCCCCACTGTCGTTGTGTCCGCATCCGCTGCGGATGCGCCCCCGAAGGGGCGCGGGGAAACTGCGCGACCAGCCACGACGGGCCCGCAGTTGCCCACGGCGCTCTCAGCGGAGCGTCACTTGCCCTTGGCCGCTTCCTTGAGCTTCGAGCCCGCGGAGACCTTCACGCTGTAGCCGGCCGGGATGTTGATGGGCTCGCCGGTCTGCGGGTTGCGCGCGGTGCGAGCGGCACGGTGGGTGCGCTCGAAGGTCAGGAAGCCGGGGATGGTGACCTTCTCGTCGCCCTTGGAGACGATGTCGCCGACGACCTCGGCGAACGCGGCCAGCACGGCGTCGGCGTCCTTGCGGGTCACCTCGGCGCGGTCGGCCAGCGCGGCCACCAGCTCACTGCGGTTCATAGTTGTTACTCCCGTGTTCTTCTTGCCGTTGGGGTGTGCCACGCGGCGAGGCCGCACTATGGCACAGCGAAGCCGATGCGCTCGCGCCCAGGGACGCATCCTGCCCCTACCTGCGGCGGGAAAGCCAATCCGGCACCCGCAGGAGTCGTGAGAACACCCTGGGGAGTCACACGAAAAGCGCCTGCTCGGCCGTCACCCTAGAGGGCGCCCGAGCGTAGGGGGTTCCACGACTCGCCGGTGCGGGCGCTGCCGTGTCGATCCTCACAGCCCCCGCACACCGCGATACGGGGCTTTCAGGAAGCCGCCCCGGCGGCCTTCGCCGCTTCCCGCACCGCACCCGCCACCGCGCCCGCGACCTTGTCGTTGAAGACGCTCGGGATGATGTAGTTCGGGTTCAGCTCGTCCTCGGTCACCACGTCCGCCAGGGCCTTCGCGGCCGCGAGCATCATGTCCGTGTTCACCGTACGGGACTGCGCGTCCAGCAGGCCGCGGAACACACCGGGGAAGACCAGCACGTTGTTGATCTGGTTGGGGAAGTCGGAGCGGCCGGTGGCCACAACTGCGGCCGTCTGTCGGGCGATTGCCGGGTCGACCTCGGGGTCCGGGTTCGCGAGCGCGAACACGATGGCGTCCTCGGCCATGGCGGCCACGTCGTCGCCGTCGAGGACGTTGGGAGCGGAGACGCCGATGAAGACGTCGGCGCCGCGCACGGCCTCCTTCAGCGTGCCGGTCAGGCCCTCGATGTTGGTGTTGTCGGCGATCCAGCGCAGCGGCGAGTCCGGCGCCGCGTCCACCAGGTCCTCGCGGCCGGAGTGCACGACACCGTGGATGTCGGCGACGACGGCGTGCTTCACGCCCGCCGCGAGCAGCAGCTTGAGGATGGCCGTGCCGGCCGCGCCGGCGCCGGACATCACGACGCGGATGTTCTCGATCGCCTTGCCCGCGACGCGAAGCGCGTTGGTCAGGGCGGCGAGGACGACGATCGCCGTGCCGTGCTGGTCGTCGTGGAAGACGGGGATGTCGAGGGCCTCGCGCAGCCGGGCCTCGATCTCGAAGCAGCGCGGCGCGGAGATGTCCTCCAGGTTGATGCCGGCGAAGCCCGGGGCGATCGCCTTGACGATCTCGACGATCGCGTCGGTGTCCTGGGTGTCCAGGCAGATCGGCCAGGCGTCGATGCCGGCGAAGCGCTTGAAGAGGGCCGCCTTGCCCTCCATGACGGGCAGGGCGGCCTTCGGGCCGATGTTGCCGAGGCCCAGCACCGCGGAGCCGTCCGTCACGACCGCAACGGAGTTGCGCTTGATGGTGAGGCGGCGGGCGTCCTCGGGGTTCTCGGCGATCGCCATGCACACGCGGGCCACACCCGGCGTGTAGATCATGGAGAGGTCGTCACGGTTGCGGATGGGGTGCTTCGACGCCATCTCGATCTTGCCGCCGAGGTGCATCAGGAACGTACGGTCGGAGACCTTGCCGAGCGTGACGCCCTCGATGCCGCGGAGCTGCTCGACGATCTCGTCGGCGTGCGCGGTCGAGGTGGCCGCGATGGTGACGTCGATACGGAGCTTCTCGTGGCCGGACGCGGTGACGTCGAGGCCGGTCACCGAGCCTCCGGAGGACTCCACGGCGGTGGTGAGCTGCGAGACGGCGGTTCCGCTCGCGGGCACCTCCAACCGGATGGTCATCGAGTAGGAGACGCTGGGCGCCGTTGCCATGGCCGACTTCCTCTGCTTTCACCGTGTCGCGTGGATGTGCCGACCGATCGTCGCACCTACCGTCGAGTAGGCGTTAGCCGGTCTGGATTGCGAACGTTTTGTTCATGCCGGGGATTCCCATGGGTTCGCGGGGCATTACCGAAAAGAAGAGACCCACGTCACGGGTGACGTGGGTCTCTTCTACGTTCATGACACCGACCCGCCATGCTCGCCTCGCGGCAAGTGGTCGCTCGTAGCGACGAAGGTTGGGCCCGGGGGCTTGGATCGAGCCGGTGTCACAGCCAGGCTAACAAACGGATCGCCCGGAACCATTCCCGTGCGGAGAGTTCCCAGGATTCCCGCCCGGGATTCAGTCCGTGAGCGCACGGGATTCAGTCCGTGAGCGCACGGGATTCAGTCCGTGAGCGCCCGGGATTCAGTCCCGGAGCAGGTCCGGCATCCCGTCCGCGTCCGGCTCGTCCCGTTCGCCCGAGATCACCGTGAGCTGCTGGGTGGCCCGGGTCAGCGCGACGTACAGCACTCGCAGGCCGGCCGGCGACTCGTCGGCGATCTCCGCGGGTGAGACGACCACCGTGGCGTCGTACTCCAGTCCCTTGGCCTCCAGGCTGCCGAGCGCCACCACCCGGTCGCCGAGCCCGGCGAGCCAGCGCGCGGCCTCCGCGCGCCGGTTCATGGCGACGACCACGCCGACCGTTCCGTCGACCCGGTCGAGCAGCCGCTCGGCCTCCGCGCGCACGGTCTTCTCCAACGAGTCCCGTACGCCCGTGCCGTGCCCGTTGTCCGTTCCCACGAACCGCGGCTCGACCCCGGTGGAGCGCACGGCCGAAGGGGACTTCGAGCCGGGCATGGCGAGGGCGAGCACCTTGGCGGCGAGCTCGGCGATCTCGGCCGGGTTGCGGTAGTTCACCGTGAGCTCGAAGCGGCGGCGGGGGCGCGTGCCCAGGGCCTCGTCGCGGGCCTCGGCCGCCTCGTCGGGGTCGGACCAGGAGGACTGGGCCGGGTCGCCGACCACCGTCCAGGTGGCGTGCCGGCCACGGCGGCCGACCATGCGCCACTGCATCGGCGTGAGGTCCTGGGCCTCGTCGACGATGACGTGCGCGTACTCGGTGCGCTCCTGTGCCAGCCGCTCGGCCCGCTCCCACTGCGACTCCTCGCGCACGGGCATCAGCTCCTCCAGGCCGGTGAGCTGGTCGAGCGGGTCCTGCTCACGCCTCTTCTTCGGCCGGACAGGGGCGCCAAGGATGGCCAGGAGCTCGTCGAGCATGGCGATGTCGTGCACGGAGTGACCGTCCCGCCGGAGCGACCGGGCGACCCTGCGCACCTCGCCGGGGTTGAGGATGCGGCGGGCCCAGCGGCCGAGCCGCCGCTCGTCCGCCATGGCGGCGAGGACGGCCTGGGGGGTCAGCTCGGGCCACCACGCGTCGAGGAACCCGATGAAGCTGTCCTCCGTGGTCACGTCCTCGTCGAAGGACGAGCGCAGCTCGGCGGCCAGCTCCGGGTCGGTGTGCCGGCCGGCCGCGCCGGACTTGGCCCAGAGGGCGTCGAGGAGCAGCTTGCGGGCGCGCGGGCGGAGCAGGTTGACGGGTGCCGTGCCGCCCAGGGCGGTACGGCGGACACGTTCCAGCTCGGCCGCCTCCAGCTCCAGCCGGCGCCCGAAGGCGACGACACGGAGCCGGGTGGGCTGACCTGCGGGAGCGCTCTGCGCCGTGGCGGCACCGTCGCCCTCGTCACCGAAGGCAAGCTGTCCGGAGTCGGCGGCACCCGGACGTGCGGCACCGGAGCCCGCACCGCGGGGCCCCGCCTCCAGCGCGCCACGGGCCGCCTTCCGCAGCACCTTCAGCATGCGGTACGACCCCTTGGCGCGGGCCACCGACGGGGAGTCGTACAGGGTGGCCTCGGCGCCGACCGCGTCCACGGCGAGTGAGCCGATCGCACGGATGGCGACCTGGCCCTCCTCGCCGAGGGAGGGCAGCACGCCCTCGGTGTACGCCACGAGCAGCGGGGTCGGCGAGACGATCAGGATGCCGCCCGCGTACCGGCGCCGGTCCTGGTAGAGGAGGTAGGCGGCCCGGTGCAGCGCCACGGCGGTCTTTCCGGTCCCCGGTCCGCCCTCGACGTAGGTCACGGAGGCGGCGGGGGCCCGGATGACCACGTCCTGCTCGGCCTGGATGGAGGCGACGATGTCCCGCATGGTGTGGCTGCGGGCCTGGCCCAGGGCGGCCATCAGGGCGCCGTCGCCGATGACGGGAAGTTCGTCGCCGCCGAGGAAGGACTTGAGCTCGGGGCGCATCAGGTCGTCCTCGACACCGAGCACCCGGCGCCCCTTGGAGCGGATGACCCGACGCCGTACGACCCGCCCCGGGTCGACCGGGGTGGAGCGGTAGAAGGGGGCCGCGGCGGGCGCCCGCCAGTCGATGACCAGCGGGGCGTAGTCCTGGTCCAGGACGCCGATGCGGCCGATGTGCAGCGTCTCGGCGATGTCGGCGGTGTTGTCGGCGCGCACGGCGCCCTCCGCCGGCTCCACGGCGGTGTAGGCGCCGTCGGGCCCCTTCTTCCCGTCCTTGCCGAGGAGCAGGTCGATCCGCCCGAAGAGGAAGTCCTCAAACTCGTTGTTGAGCCGGTTGAGGTGGATGCCGGCCCGGAAGACCTGGGCGTCCCTCTCGGCCAGCGCGCCGGGCGTGCCGACCTGACCGCGCTTGGCCGCGTCGTTCATGAGGAACTCGGCCTCGTGGATCTTCTCCTCGAGGCGTCGGTACACCCGGTCGAGGTGCTGCTGTTCGACGCTGATCTCTCGGTCCCGTACGGAGTCGTGTGCGCCGTGAACCGAGCCGACCGCGGATTGTTGAGCCTGAGCGGCCACCGGGCCCCCTTCTGACGTGCTGGGCAGCCGTCAACCGTACGCGAAGGGGGCCCACGGAAGCTACGCGTCGATGTCGACGAGCTTCTTTCCGTCGAAGGTCATGACCTCGAAGTGGTCGATCTGGTTGGGGGAGAAGGCGGCGCCGCCGTGGACGTAGAGGGGGTTCTTGGCCTCTTCCGTCTTGGCGTTCGCGATGCCGTATCCCCAGGTCGGGACCGACCAGGAGGTGACCGTCTCGCGTTCACCGTTCTTGCCGACGGCGATGAGCGAGCACTTCTTCGGGCCGACGACGTTCTTGAGCTGAAGGACCGCGTGGGTGCCCCAGGCCTTCTTCTCGACGGCGACGGTCGCGCTGACGTGGGTCGTCGCGTCCGTGGCCGACTTCTTGTCGGACATGGTCTGGAAGGCCGCCTGGGCGGGTCCCATCGCCATGTTGTTGTTGCCGCCGCTGTCCGAGCCGCCACTGGCCGCCAGCACGGCCAGCGGGCCGCCGACGATCAGCGCGGCCGAGGCCGCGAGCATGAACATGGTGTGCCGGCGCTTGACCGCACGGCGCTCCGAGACCTCGACGACCAGCTTCTCCGCCAGCCGTGGGCTGGGCTTGACGGACAGCGAGTCGCCGATCGCGGGCGTGCTGCCAGAGCCCGGCAGGTCCGCGAGCGCGGCCAGCATCGGCTCCATCCCGGCGAGCTCGTCAAGCTGCTGGGCGCACCATTCACAGCCGGCGAGGTGGGCCTCGAAAGCGGTTGCCTCGGCGTCGTCCAGGATGCCGAGAGCGTAGGCGCCGACTGTCTCGTGCTCATTGGGCGCCGGAGTTGCCTGACTGGGGCTCATGGGCCCAGACATACCCGGACCACCCGTGCTGAATCCGCCGTGTCCCCCGTATCCGCTCATCACGCCGTCACCCCCCGCTCCTCCAGTGCCAGCTTCATCGACCGCAGGGCATAGAACACCCGGGAACGGACGGTGCCGCTGGGTATTCCCAGGGTTTCCGCCGCCTCATTGACGGTACGCCCCTTGAAGTACGTCTCGACGAGCACCTCTCGGTGGGCCGGGGTCAGGTCGTCGAGCGCGTCCGACAGCGTCATCAGCCACAGCGCCTTGTCGATCTCGTCCTCCGCGGGGATGACCTCCAGCGGCGACGGATCGACCTCCTGCGGCCGGGCCTGCCGACTGCGGTGGCCGTCGATGACGATGCGCCGTGCGACCGTCACCAGCCAGGGGCGTACCGATCCGGTCGCTCGATTGAGCTGGCCGGCGTTCTTCCAGGCACGGATGAGCGTCTCCTGCACGACGTCCTCTGCTCGCTGGCGATCACCGGCGACCAGGCGAAGGACATACGCAAGGAGAGGTCCGGCGTGCTCTCGATACAGAGCACGCATCAGCTCCTCATCAGGCTCCGAGGGCTGGGACATGCGATGTCGGGCCCTCGATCCATGTTCATTGGCCACGACGGAATCCTTGCGCACGCCCACCTCCGATGTCCGGGGGTTCCCCCAGCCGGTCGCTCGCGTACAGGTACGGAGGTGGGTCGCGATGTGTTCAAAGTGACGTGACACTTTTCTTCGGGGTGGCATGACGAGAAGGACATGGCCGCACAATCCCACCGCGTGATCTTTACATTTCCGACACATCGCCTTCGGCGCGCCGACTTCCCGAGCGGCGCCGGGCGCAAACGCGGTGTTGTCGAAATCACTTCAACTCCAAGGTGGGACTTGGCACTCATACGGCATGAACGGGACTTCTAGGCGCGCGCGAGAGCCGCCCGCCGCCGGTGCCGGGCCACCCGTTCACGGTTTCCGCAGACCTCGCTGGAGCACCAGCGCCTCCTGCGCCCGCGGGACGTATCCAGGTACACGATGGGGCAGTTGTCCCCTTCGCACTCCCTCACGGCGGCCCGCGCGACGGGGTCGGTGAGGAGCTCGACGGCGTCCCGGGCGACGGCCGCGAGCAGCGCCGCGCACGCGAGAGGGCCGTCCAACTTCCGTACGAGCGTGCCGTCGTCACCGCGCACGGCGCGCGGCACGGGTGGCGCGGTACGGGCGATCTCGTTGACCCGGCCGAGCGCGAGATCGTACGGCCGGCCGTCCGCCGAGAGCCCGCCCCGCACCAACAGTCCCAGCTGTCCCCGCAGTTCACGGAAGCCCACGAGCCAGGAGGCGTCGGCGTGCGCCAGCGGGGTGCCCGCCGGGACGAGCCCGGAGCCGACGATCCAGGCACGCAACGGCCCGACCGAGTCCAGCCGTTCGCCGGGATGGGTCGTCGAGAGGAGATCCAGGCAGATCCGCCCGGCATCGAACCGCAGCTCGTACGGGGCTGTGGCCGTGGCCGTACCCAGTGCCATGTGTCTGTCACCGCCTAGGGGTCACCCGGGTGAGGAACCGCTTCGCTCTCTCACAGTGCCTGCCCGCAGGCGTCTGAGGAACCCCTCGTACCGGCGCTGGACGCACACGTATGCGGCCGCGCGTCTCGGCCATGTCCCGCGGGTGATCGCGTGGGTTGACTGGAGGACATGACGGACATGACAGAGAACACCAGCACGCGGCGGCAGACGACCGCCGGTGTCGTCCTGGGCGCGGCAACGGTCACCATGGGCCTGATCGCCGGAGTCTTCTACATCTTCGCGTGCGCGGTCATGCCCGCCCTGCACCGCAGCGACGACCGCGTCTTCGTCGGGGTCATGCGCGACATCAACGACACGATCCAGAACCCGGTCTTCTTCCTGAGCTTCATGGGGGCCCTGGTGCTGACGGGGGTGTCGGCGTGGCAACTGCGCGGGCGGCCCTGCGGCCGGTGGGTGTGGGCCGGGCTCGCGGCCTACGCCCTGGTCTTCCTGATCACCGTCGCCTTCAGCATCCCGCTGAACGACGCCTTGGCGAAGACCGGTGACGCGTCGGCCCTGCGGGACCGGTTCGAGAATCCGTGGGTGGCGTGGAACGCCGTACGGGCGCTGCTGTCGACGGTGGCGCTGGGGTGTCTGGCACGATCGCTCGTGCTCTACGGCCGCTTCTCGGCAAGGGCCGGCATGGTCAGCCCGTCTGGGGGTACCCCCTTTGGGGGAGCTTGAGGACGAGGCCGTTCAGGCCGAAGCGGGGCCTGGGGGCGGGGGCCTGGGGGCAGGGCCCCCAGTGACGGTCACACCAGCACCGGGTGCCGGCTCACACGTCGGCGTACTTCGCGTCCGCCGCCGGATCCAGCGCCAGCCGATACCCCCGCTTCACCACGGTCTGGATCAGCTTCGGCGCCCCAAGTGCCGTACGCAACCGAGCCATCGCGGTCTCCACCGCATGCTCGTCCCGCCCGGCCCCCGGCAACGCACGCAGCAGCTCGGCTCGCGCGACCACCCACCCCGGCCGCCGGGACAGCGCCCGCAGCAGCGACATCCCCGCCGGAGGCACCGGCTTCAGCGCCCCGTCCACCAGCACCGCGTGCCCCCGGATCTCCACCCGGTGCCCGGCGATCGGCAACGACCGCGCCCGGCCGGGCAGTTCCTGACACAGCAGCTGTACGAGGGGCCCGAGCCGGAAGCGCTCGGGCTGGACCGTGTCGACGCCCCGCGCCTGGAGCGGCAGAGCGGTGACCGGCCCGACGCAGGCCGGCAGCACGTCGTGGCCGAGAGCGGCGAGCAGCTCACCGAGCAGCCCCCGCTCCTCGGCCCGGGACAGCAGGGAGGCGGCGGCCGGGGCGCTGGTGAAGGTGAGCGCGTCCAGTCCGCGTGACACGGCCGCGTCGAGCAGCCGGTCCACCGGCCCGATGTCCTCCGGCGGCATCCACCGGTACACCGGCACCGGAACCACCTCCGCTCCCGCGGCCCGCAGCGCCTCCACGAACCCGGGCAGCGGTTCGCCGTGCAGCTGTACGGCGATACGGCGCCCGTCGACCCCCTCCTCCAGCAGCCGGTCCAGCACCTCGGCCATGGACTCGCTCGACGGCGACCACTCCTCCGTGAGCCCGGCGGCCCGCACCGCGCCCTTGACCTTGGGCCCGCGGGCCAGCAGCTCGACCCCGCTCAGCCGCCCGAGCAGCTGCTCACCGAGCCCCCACCCGTCGGCGGCCTCGATCCACCCCCGGAACCCGATGGCGGTCGTGGCGACGATCACGTCGGGTACGTGGTCGATGATCTCCTTGGTGGCGGCGAGGAGTTCGCCGTCGTCGGCGAGCGGCACGATCCGCAGGGCGGGCGCGTGCAGGACGCTGGCACCGCGCCGCTGCAGGAGCGCGCCCAGCTCGTCGGCCCGGCGCGCTGCCGTCACGCCCACGGTGAACCCGGCGAGGGGCCCGTGTTCTGATCGCTGCTGTTCGTCGTACATGGCTCTCCTAGCTGGCCCGCATGCCGACCGAGCCTGTCAACGGTGCGTGACAGGCTCGGTTCGACTTGATGTCGCCGGTGTTACGTCACACCTCGGCGTAGCTGAGCTGCGGCTTTGCCTCGGCGGCAGCCTTGGCCTGAGCCTGGGCGGCCGGACGGCGAAGGTATACGGCCCACGTCACCGCGAAGCAGAGGGCGTAGAAGGCGAGGAAGGCGACGAAGGCGCCGGTGCCGGAACCGTACGAGAGGTAGGACTGCCGGAAGGCGAGGTTGATACCGACTCCGCCGAGCGCGCCCACGGCCCCGATGAGCCCCATGGAGGCACCGGACAGCCGCCGCCCGTAGGACGCCGCCTCCTCACCGGTGAGGCCCTTGGCCAGGGCCTTTGCCTGGAAGATGCCGGGGATCATCTTGTACGTCGAGCCGTTGCCGAGCCCGCTGAGCACGAACAGTACGACGAAGACGGAGACGAACAGCGGCAGCGACTTCTGCATGCTGGCGACGACGAGCACGGCGGTCGCGGAGGCCATGGCCACGTAGTTCCAGAGGGTGATCTTCGCGCCGCCGTACCGGTCGGCGAGCCAGCCGCCCACGGGCCGGATCAGCGAGCCGAGGAGCGGGCCGATGAAGGTGAGGTACGCGGCCTGCAACGGCGTACGCCCGAACTGGACCTGCAGCACCTGGCCGAAGGCGAAGGCGTACCCGATGAACGACCCGAACGTCCCGACGTACAGGAAGGACATGATCCACGTGTGGGCGTCCTTCGCGGCGTCCTTGGCGGCGCCGGTGTCGTTCTTCACGGAGGCGAGGTTGTCCATGAAGAGGGCGGCGAGGACGGCGGCGACCACGATCAGCGGGATGTAGATGCCCAGCAGCACACGCGGACCGCCACTGGCCCCGATGATGGCGAGGGCGACCAGCTGGATGACGGGCACGCCGATGTTGCCGCCGCCGGCGTTCAGCCCGAGCGCCCACCCCTTCTTCCTGAGCGGGAAGAAGGCGTTGATGTTGGTCATGCTGGAGGCGAAGTTCCCGCCGCCGATGCCGGCCAGCAGCCCGACGAGGAGGAAGGTGTCGAAGGACGTCCCCGGCTTCATCACGGCGAAGGCGGCGACGGTCGGGATGAGCAGCAGCCCGGCGGAGATGATCGTCCAGTTCCGCCCGCCGAAGATCGCGACGGCGAAGGTGTAGGGGACTCGGACGACGGCGCCGACCAGCGTGACCATCGAGGTCAGCAGGAACTTGTCGGCCGGGGTCAGCCCGTACTCCGGGCCCATGAAGAGCACCAGCACGGACCACATGGCCCAGATCGAGAACCCGATGTGCTCGGAGAGGACGGAGAAGAGCAGGTTCCGGCGTGCGACCTTCTCGCCGGTCGCGTTCCAGAATGCCTCGTCCTCCGGATCCCAGTTCTCGATCCAGCGGCCTCCCCTGCTACTGCTTGGGGCGGGGGCTGTACTAGGGGCTGTCATGACGCCTCCACGGTGCTCCGGGGCTCAGGTGGTTCGGGGTGATGAGCGGTGATGAGTCCCGAAGGTAAGGAGGACGCGTTTCCGGCCTGTGGCTGTGGGTGACCGGAAAGGAACTTTGCTCTCACTCGACGGGAGGGTCCTCGGTGAGGGCGATCCGGCGGGCGAAGATGCCGAGGGCGGGGAGGATGGTCGTGCGCCAGTGGTAGGCGAGGGCGCCGAGAAGGACGTCGGGGTCGTCGCGGTCGTCCGGGTCGCGACGGACGAGGCGCGACCCGGCTTCCGCCGCCCAGATGGTTGTGAGCCGTCGACCGTGGACGTGGATCAGCGCTGCGGAGGCTGGGGCGGCTGCTGCTGCCAGTACGGGTACTGCTGGGTGTTGTACGGCCCCGGAGCGGCCGCTTGCCCATAGCCGCCGTACGGCCCAGCGCCCTGCCCGCCGTACGGACCGCCGGAGTACGGACCGCCCCCATAAGCCCCTGCCTGCCCGGGCTGCGGCTGCGGCTGCGGCTGCGGCTGCTGCCATTGCTGAGGCTGTTGCGGCTGTTGCAGCTGTGGCTGTGGCTGCTGCCATTGCTGCAGTCCCGGAATCTGCGTGCCGGGTGGCAGATAGCGCAGCCGCCCGCTCTCATCGGTCACCGGCAGGAACCCGGCGGCCTGGAGCCGGGCGGCGAACTTGGCGTTCCGGCGCCGCGTGACGAGGAACCCGATACCCATGATGCCCATGAAGATCGCCCATACGACACCGGCGACGATGAAGTTGACCGCACCGCCGCCCTTCCGCACCGCGTAAAGAAGCAACCCGAGGGTGATGCCGCCGGCCGTGAGGAGCATCCTCTTCTCGGCGTTCTTGCCGGTGAGGTCGAACTGGATGCGGGCCTTGAGGAGCTCGAACGCGTCGGGCACGACAGGTGGCAGCGACACCCCGTCCCCGGCATTCGGATACTGCGCCCAGTTCTGCGCGGCGCGGGCCCGGGCCTCCGGACGGTGGTCCGGCACGATGAGCATCTTCAGCACGTTGTTGCGCGACCCGGTGTACTGCGCGTCGGCGTACTCGTACCCGAACTGCTGTGCGACGAAGGCGAGTCGAGCGATCTTCTTCACAGAAGCCATCGAATTGGTGAGCGCAACAGGCTCCCCACCGGCCATCAACTGCAGCATCTTCCGCACTTGCCGCTTACTCACGGCACCACTCCCCCGTCACCGACTTCACTGTGTTCACTTGCGCAACCAGGTCAGTCTTCCATGCGGGTGGAGGGCACGAATACCCAAGGGGACGGCCCACAGACCTTTTGACGAACCGTTGACACACCACTCGACCGCGGACGCCAGGTGCACAATCCCCCCATGGGAACGGACATCCACGGCTGGATCGAATGCCGCACCTGGAGGGAGGGACTGGAGTACGACGAGACGGCGTGGTGCCCTGCCATCACCTTGTCGATGCTGGGGATACCGAGGGACTACGAGGCCTTCGCCTGCCTCTTCGGAGTCCGCGACTTCAGCAACCACTGGCGCCCGGTCGCGGCCGACCGCGACCTTCCACCCGACGCGTCCGACACGGTACGGACCGAGCTGTCGTCGTGGGGCGAGTCGGCGTTCGGCACCACATGGCTCAGTTGGACGGACGTACAGACCATCGACTGGGACGAGCCGGCGCTTCCCCGGACCACCCGAATCGCCAGCTACCGCCGGAACGAAGACGGCACGCTACACCCGCTCCACCGCTCGATCTGGACCCGAGGCTTCGCCCGCGCCAGCGGCATCGACACCCTGGCCCTGGGCCCCGCAGACATAGCCGACCGCTACCCCGAGGGCACCGAATGGGAGGTGGGCACCACAGTCTTCCGCGCGGAACGAGCCCGCCGCCGCGAGGCGGTCCCGGAGGACGGCTGCTGGCAACCCGTGTGGACGGTCATGGGCACACTGGCCAAGGTGCACGGGGAGGAGAACGTGCGCCTGGTGGCGTGGTTCGAGGAGTAGCCCCCTGTCAGCTACCGCCCTTCCCGGCCATCCGCCCCACCTCGAACCAAAGCAGCTTGCCGGCTCCCCTCCCCCACCCGAACAACTCGCCGCCAAGGGGCCAGCCTCCCCAGGAATCGGCGCAATGCTGAAGAAGACCCAGCCCCCGCCCGCCCTCACCGTCAACCGGGGCGAGCGGCATCCGACCTCCGGGAGGCTCGGCGAACGGCGCGGGGATGTACGGATGGCTGTCCCAGACCCCGACACGCAACCGCCCACCCCCCCAAGGCCGTCAACCGCAGCGCGGCAGGCCCTTCGGTGTGCAGGTAGACATTGGTGACGAGCTCGCAAGCTAGTTGCGAAAGTATGCTCTAAGGACGCTCAGTCGGTGCAGGTCAGGAGGGGTGTGTCGTGTTGCCGCCTCTTCGGCTACCGGGCTGCGGGCATGTCGCCGTCTCGCCAGTCGTTCACGCGCTTGCGGATGCTGGGGACCATCGGAAGCGCGTCGACCTCCTCGGGCTGGAACCAGCGAACATCCGTGGATTCCTCGGACACCGCCAGTTCCCCGGCCACGGGCCGCGCCAGGAAGCAGATGGAGAACTCCTGCCGCACCTCGCCATCGTCGTAGGCGAAGACATGACGGGGGTTGGTGTACGTGCCGACGATCCCGAAGATCTCGACGTCGAATCCGGTCTCTTCGCGGGTCTCGCGGACGGCGCAGTCAGGCAGCGACTCTCCGATGTTCATGGCACCGCCGGGCAGGGCCCACATGCCGTTGTCACGGCGGCGCTGGAGGAGGATGCGCCCGGAGTCGTCGACAACGACCGTGGAGGCGGCGGGAACCAGGCTGTTCGCGGCCGGGGCGTTGGGGTCGTCCTCGTAATCGCGCCTAGCCATTGGCTTCCCTTTCCCATACCGGAGTGCCCCGGTTCCACAGTTCGTCAACGTGCGACGCAAAGCGATCAAACATGCCGTCGTCCTGGTGACGACGCAGATGCAACGTGGGGGCATCGTGTCCGACTCGATGCGTCAGCAAGGGCGTAACAATCATGTCGTCATCGAAGCGGAACACGGACAGGTGGGCGTGTCCGTCGCTGTGCCTCGCCTCGATGCCCGGCTGGCTTCTGATTTTCTCAAGCTCGGCGAGCGTCACGCGGATACGGGTGGAAAGGGGCAGCGCAACGTCTTCGTCCTGCTCACGCGACCGCGTGAGATCACTGTCGGGGTCACCGAGCAGAAACCGGACCCGGCACCCCTGTGCGGCCTTCCGCCGAAGCGCGGTACCGAACCGGGCCTGTTCGAGCCATAGGAAGTAGTTGGTGTACCCCGCGAAGGTCAGCTCTCGTTCGGCCTTGGTGATCAGCAACCGCCACAGAGAGGCCGGGCAACCGGACCGGTACGGATAGACGGACACGACTTCACGGTCCGGACCAACCTTGATCGCCTTCTTCGCGGCTGCTGGCCACAACACCGCCTCGTCCTCTCCGAGTGCTTCGCAGACGGCCCACCGGTGACGGGCACGGGGAACCCGCCCGGTCTCGGTAATCCATCGGCCGACCGTCTTGATGTCGACATCGCACTTCTCCGCTAACTGACGGTCTGTCATGCGTGCTTGGAGCATCGCACGGCGTAGAGCCTCATTCATTGGTACACCCAGGGACGTTAGGCACGCTTCACACGGTGGCCGTACTCCGTGCCTAACGGTCGCGGAACGCAGTAGGAACGCACCGCCAGGGGCGGAAGTGTGGTGAGTCACAAGACCCCCGCGACCGTGGTGGACGGCCCGGGGGCGTGGCCATCAACCCCATGGAGGTTGACGACATGACCCAAGTTATCGGGTTCTGGATGAGCGGCTCGGGGGGCTCTGCATGACCGAGCACTTCACCGTTGCACGATTGCTGCCCTGGACGACCGAGGACGGCAAGCGGTGCATGTTGAGCACCGACGACGCGAGCGGCTTCCTGTCCCGACTCGCTGACGACTTCGAGGCTGCGCAACTCGCCATGGGCGGGGGCATGGTCAAGGAAGCATTCAGGGTGCTGGACAATCCCATGTCCACCCACGCTGAGGTGCGTTACCTGGCGCTGCGCCTGTCGGAGTGCCTGACTGACGCGCTGCGGATCGCTGAGAGCCGGGGACTGCGTCTCTCCGTGCCCGACAACGACGAGGATGACGGCGACGACCAGAGCCCCACCCTGCCCCCCGAGGCAGAGGGATGACCACCGCCCCGGAACGGCCCCGGAAGCCTTCAACGGAACGGGAGTTCGTGGGTGTGCCCCTGGACGAGCTTCCGGGGTACTGCAAGCGGTGCGTCGGGCGTGGGACGGTGTGGTGCCCCTGGTGCTACGGCTTCGACGGGTGCGCGAGCTGTCGGCAAACCGGGATGCTGGCGTGTCCCGAGTGCACGAGTGGCCCCGACGTTCCCGTGATCATGTGGTGACTCCGACCGGCTGAGGACGGCCCGAACAGGGCTCAGCGGGTCGGCACTGCCCCGCCTGTGCGTCCGCCCCCCGTGACGCATCGGGCGGGGCTCTTCGCTGTCCTGGGATGCTGCTCCCTGCTCGTCCCAAGTTGGGTAATGGCGCGCTGTGGGCACGCCGCCGGCAGGAGAGACTTGGGGCGGGAGCTGCCATGGGGCGAGAGAACAAGGGACCTTACGCTGGCCCGGCGGATCGGGCAGTCTCTTGGGTCTGCCCGCGATAGCCCGAGCGGCCCCCCTGTTCTTGGAGGCTCGCCCCATGACGACTGCCTCAGGCCTCGTAGGCCGTCGGCCCCAGCTACAACTGGCGCCGGTCGTCAGCGCACGCGCCCCTTGTATCGAACTAGCCTGAACGGCCGAGCGCCACCTGGCTCAGCCGCTACGCCGCCGTGATGCGGATGGCTGGCGCACCAGACCTGCGTGAGCCGCGCCCCCACGTACCTTTTGAATGGTGCCGCTGTGAGCACTTCCTCACCGAATCGCAGAACCGCCAGCACCCGGACCTCACGGCCGTCCGGCTGTTCCTCGAATGCCCTGAGAGCCCATCCGTGGCAACTGGTCGGCACGACTTCGCAGTCGACAAGCCGCCACGCACGGGTGCTGAGAGTGCGGTGGATGCGGAACGCTGAGATGGCGGTCCAGATGTTCAGCGGAAGGAGGATCGGCACGCCGGTGCACAGGACCATGCCAAACAGCGGAATGAGCCGGTCACGCCGGAAATCGGCGGAACCAGGATGAGAGCCGGCCACACCACCAAGAGAAGTACACCCTGCCGGAGGAGACGCCACCGGATCGCTCTCCGCGTCGGATATGGCTGACGGCTGGTCGCGAGGCCCAGGGCAATGGTGGCGATGGCCTGGGCCTCACCGCTCCGAAGCCTCTGGGATCGATGCGAAGGGGTCGTTGAAGCTGACCAGTTCGGCAATCTGGCGGAGTATCACACGGTAGTGCTCGCGATGAACCGCAGCGATCGTGCTCAGAGTGAGGACTGCCAAACTCCTGCCGTCCGGGTGGGGGAGATGGCCGTGAATCTGGAGCAGCGGTTTCTGGGCCAAGCCCGACTCGTCGGTGGGCGTGAGCACACTCTCGCTGAACGTAGCCGGGCCGCAAGGAAGTTCTGCGTACTCGATGTTTGTGTGACCTTCGGCCTGCGCGACGGAGCGGGCGGCAGTAACTCCCCGCGGGGCCCACGCCGTGTCCACCCAGGTGATGGTGAACAGGGACAGCAGCGCGTCCCCGTGCCTCTCGCTGATGTCGTCACGGTGCAGGCCCAGGGAGAGGTACACCGTTCCCTCCGCCCGCAGGGTGTGAAACAACCGAAGAGCGTTGGCCAGGTCGGCAAGGACCTGCTGGCGGACAACGTCGTCCGGGGCCGCTGCAAGGACGGCTGCCAGTACCTCGCGGGACTCTTCGGCCTTGGCAGAGGCTTGCGGGGCTAGTAGGGCGTCAAGGGGAAGCGACGTGAACCCGGGAGGAGTGGCGAACCAGATGCCCTCTCCCTCCGCGTTCATGTTCGGATGAATGTTCAAGGTGGGTGCTGTTGCCGTCATGAGTCAGGGGTTTGTGAGGTTCCATTGCTACGCGTGGAGCTGCGGAACGTTGCCGCTATACGGGGCGCCAGCGCGGCGGGCACGCTCGATGTCGGCAGCACCGGCGCCCCAGGTCTCGGGCGCACAGCGCCTGTCGAAGACGGGGCGTTGATAGAGAAGGTGTAGACGCCTGGGCGCCTTGCCACTCCGCTTAGGAGCAGCAACAACCGCAAGGAAGCGTGGGTCGCCTGCGAACCAAAGGGGTTCGATCTGAGCCCTGCGTTCAGGTTTGGTGCGAGGGCCTTCCAGTCGTCTCAGCCACCAGTACGACCGCTGGTGTTTGATGAACACCAGCGGGATCTTCTCGTCGAGGTCAGCTGGGTTTCGGAACTCGAACCACATTCCGTCGTCGTGAGCGCCAGGGTACTTACCGAGACCGCTGGGCACTTCTTCGAGGATCTGCCAGGGGTATTCACGCAGGACGCGGCGCATCCGTAGGCCCCGGGGGAAGTACGTGAGCTGGTTGAAAAACCGGTAGAAGCCGTAGAGGAAGTAAGGCATGAAGACCCACACGGCCCAGTTCGGCGTGTATGCCGAGATGCCCAGAAGTGCGATCCATCCAGCGGGCCAGCCAACGAGCCCCAGCACGTTCATGATCATGTGACGTGTCCAGGCGCCACGTGTCGGAGGATGGTCCCACGCCGTGGTGTGGTCCGTGGAATGCATAGGGGTTTGCCTTCGAGTTCGATTCAGGGTGTCGCTGCTGCGGATCGGCGGTCACTGGAAAACCCTGCGGGCAAGGTCGACAGTTTCGCCCACGTCGATCGGGCCGAGGAAGAAGCCATCCACCGAAGTACCGGCGTTCGCCGTCGTGTCGTTGTCTACTGCGTCGACCAGGCTCGCGGCAATTCCGTAGGAGGCCGTGGTGAATCCTGCCCACGGGGCGGCCTTCTCAAGGCCTTCAACCGTCTTGGTCAGCTTGGGTGCCTTCTCCACCACCCAGGTGGTGAACGGATTGTGCAGTTCGGAGAACTCCTTCGCGCTCGCCATGGTCTTGCTCCCGGCACCAGCAAGGCGCTGACCAAGCGAGAGCGCCTCGCCAGCCTCACCGACCCCCCTGAGCAGCATGGGCGCTCCCTTCACCGCGGCTCCGAGCCCAGGCAACATCCCCAGCCCGTCTGCCGTCACGCCGATTGCATTACTCCAGAAGTCCGCGTCGAACTCCCCATGGCGGATACCGTCCCATAGAAACGCGCGCACCTCCGGATCTGACAACCGCCCAGCGACAGCTCCCGCGCTCAACGCGGCAGCAGCCAGCAGCAGTACCGCTGCAGCGGTTCCGCCCGAAAGTACGAACAGAGCGACGATGCCGACCACGGCCGCCGCCCAGCTGAGGATGTCCGGCAGGTTGTCGGTGATCCAGTCCAGAGCGCTCTCGAAGAATCCTGGCTCGTGTGGCGCCAGCTTCTTCGTCGCGTCGCGGATCTTTCCTGCCCGGTAGCGGGCCTTCTCCTCATGCTCCTCAGCGAGTTTCTTCGCTTTGCCGATGATTTTGTCGAGGTCTGCCTGGGCGTTCTCCACGGCCGTGTTCTCGTGGGTCAGATCCTTCTGGGCGTCGTCGCGGCGAGTGCCCCTCTTGTCCAGGTCGGGGTCGTTCTTCGCCTTGCTCGCGTGGCCCTTGGCCTTGTCCAGAGCGTCTCGGGCGTCCCTCGCATCCTCATCCAGGCGCTTGGCGCGGCGCTGGAAATCGTCGAGTTCGCCCTCCCAGCTGTCCAGTTGCCTGGCCGCCTTGCGGATCGAATGCGCAGCGTTCTTGAGGTTGAGCGGCAGCGGACCGCCTTGGAGTTCCTCCCGGAAGGCGACAGCGGCATCACCTTTCCAGTAGCTGCCCTCCATCAGCTTTGTGACCAGCCCGTGCGTCTCCTCCAAGGCCTTGGCGCAAGAGGCGAGCTTCTTGTGTAGTTCGCTTACCGTGTCGGTGTCGCCGGGAACAGGATTGAAACCCAGGTGCATATACGGGTTCGGAAGGTCTGGGCCGTAGGGACTCGACTTCATCCCCTGCGGAAGGTCCGCATTGCGGCGCGCGGAAGAATCGGGGTACGGGTTGGCGGCCTCGATCCCCGGCGAGTACGTCACTTACCGCCGTCCTTCTTGCCGCGCTTACCCTTCTTCAGCGCTTCTTCCAGCGCCTTGTCAACTTCTTGATAGCTGTCCTTGCTCTGGCCGATGATCTTGGCGAGATCTTCGGTCTGCTCACCGATCTGTTCGGTGCCGCACTTCCAGTCTTCCTGGAAGTCTTCACAGGCGGAGTCGAGGTCGTCCGTGCCCAGGCCGGTGACGGTCGCGTCGCTGAGCGCCTTGCGTAGGCCCTTCAGTGAGTCGCTCGACTTGTTCAGCAACTTCATGAAGCGCTTCAGCTCGTCGTCGTCAACGGCCAGCTGGTCTGCCACGCGTCCACTCCCCTGGGTCGGTCACAGCATGAAGGCGGAAGCACGCTATCCGCTTGTCGACTCAGAGGGCCACCCGCCCCTGCCACGCAGGGACGAGTGGTCTACGGACTGGTGCCCTCTGTCACCTGTTGACGGCCTGGATCTCCTGCACCACGACAGTCTGATTGGCACCGAACGTGCCATCAGGCAGATCGCCGCCCGCACCGTCACTGCCGGTCCAGTGGATCTTCCAGGTGATGGTGGCCTTGAGGGGGTACGACCCAGCGCCCGAGGAGCGCAGGTATTTCACTCCACAGGGTGGCGTCTCGTCGGCCTTGCCCTTGGCGTACGCCTCGCCGATGCTGCCGTTGCTGATCTGACAGACACCGGAGGACGGGTAGGTCTCAGCGTCCGTCGTACCCGGGTCAATCTTGAGACTGACAGGTTCCGCCGTTGTCGTCGCGGAGATGCCGAGCACCGGGACGGAAGCGGTCACGGACACCGGCTTGAACTTCGCACCGTCCAGCCAGGCCCAGGTGGGCAGGTTCACCTTTGTGTTGTCCGCGGGAGCGAGGGTCACCTTCGTGCTGGGCACACGGATCTCGTTGTACGCAAGCTCGGCGAGGACCTTCGGGGTGACGGCGTTCTCGATGTCCGTCGGCGGGTTGTCGCCCTTGTCCACCCAAAAGATAGGCTTGTCGCAGTCCAGAGCACGCGGGTCGCCCTCACGCCCCTTCGTGACGTACGAATCCCACCAATAGCCCTTTTCTGCCTTGTCCTTGTTGAAGTCCTTGTACGGGTGCCCATTGACATACCGATCACGCTGTTCGGCATCCCACTCGTAACCGGTTGAGTCGGCCTCCCAGATCGGCTCCAGGTACGCCTTGAGTTTCGCGGGCGTGAACTTGGGTGCGTAGTAGCAGGCGGGCGGGGTCCACGTCGTCGTTGAGCTCACAGCGCCGGCTGACTGTCCCGAGCCGTTCTTGGAGAAGTCGTAGACGACGACACCAGCAGAGAGCGTGCCCTTGTCGTCTGAATTTCCGGAGGTTGTCGGAGGGGGCGACCCCTGGCCGTCACCAGGCCCGTAAGCCTGAGCGATGCCCGGCAGCCCGGACACGCACGCGGCCACTAGAGCGCCCAGCGCAAGGCTCTTCCTCCATCTGCTCACGCGACGCATGCCTTGCTCCCCCGCTTCGAGATCAGATTGGTGGTCTGCCACACGCCCTTCTTGTTCTTCTGGAGACGCGTGTTGTACAGGACGTAAGGACTCTGTTTTGAAGGAGTCTTGTCCACCTTGCTGGTCTTGCGGTTCTTGTTGAATCCCTTGCTCTCGTCAGAGCAATAGACAACAGAGGCTGTTGTGTCACCGGAAAGCGTGACCCTCGGCGCGTAGTAGCGAGTGGTGCCGGTGAAGGAGAGGTTGGCATCCAGGTACGCCTGCACCCAAGCCACCGCGTCCGTCAGGGCCTTGTCCCGGTAGTAGAACGAGAGGCCCGGCGTGCCCGTGTCGCCGCGCAGGATAGCGTCGTTCGTGGCATCAATACGTGCGGCAGTGTCCGCCAGGACCGCGTCCTTGGTCGCGTCACCCGTCTTCCAGTCGTCGTACTTGTCCGTGACGTCCGACGGCAACGCGATCTTCGGGCGATCAGCCGAACTCGACGCAGTGGCACTCGGTGAGGACGACGCCTCGCCCCCCGTATCCGCCCCCGCAATCTTGTCGTTCGACTTCGACTTGGACCCACCCCCACCACACCCAGCAAGCAGAAGTACGGCCGTAGCACCGGCGGCGGCTGTCGTGAGCAGGCGGGATCGGCGGGTCACGGTGGGCTCCTGGTGGGGCGGTTGGGGTTTGAGAAGCAGCCCCATACGGTATCGGGCCCGACTGACGCTGCACCAGAGCGAATTGCCCTGCCCACGCCCCGGCGAATCGGACATGAAGGGGCACAGGAGGGTGAACCAGCGGTTCAGTACGGGGTGATGATTGCCGTTCTGTGACATTGCAACAGCCGGGTTCTGCCGACGAGTTGGCCCTTGCAAAGGTTTCGTGAAGCCGTCGTCGCGCGGCTTCCGTTCGGTCCGCGGCTCGCCGACGCCTCCCCCTCGGCTCGGTTGTGTCGAAGCGGAACCCCCGGGCGGGGCGTGGGCTCCGGTTCGCCGCGATGTTCATGTGTCATCTGTGGGCATTCATGAAGGCCCCATCCGTGGCTGGAATCCATCCATTGGCGGGGCGTATCAGCCAGCCCTCGTCGGTGGCGATCTCCGCCGCGGCCCGTCGAAGCGCGTCGAACCCGGGATGGACCAGACCCTTTCGCCACACGAGCGACACAGGCGACAACGGGACAGGATCGACGAGGGGCCGCAGCACGGTCCGGGGCATGGCCGGAAAGTCCAGCACGGCGAGGATCGGGTTCCGTGTCTTCGCCATGATCCGTTCGAACTCCTCGTCCCCGACGGCCAGCGGAAGGGGTGGGGCGACCCGGATGCCACGTCCCTCGAAGAGGTGGTGCGCGAGGTCGGTCCACTCGGGAGTGCGCGGGTTCCCGGCACCGGCATACACCGTCTCCCCGGCCAGCGCGGCCAGCGGCACCGCCTCCAGCGGGGCCAGCGGATGGTCGTCGGGGAGGACGACGGCCATCGGCTCGTACCGCACGGGCTGGTGGGCGAGACCGGCCCGCAGCGAGGGGGCCAGGCCCGCGAAGCGGCCGAAGGAGGCGTCGAGGCGGCCGGCGAGCAGTTCGGCCGCCGCTCCCGTCAGCCCGCTCTCGTATCGGGCCATCAGTTCGTGGTCCGGCGCGAGTTCGCGGGCCCGGTGCAGCACGCGGCGGCCGGTGGCAAGGCCCGGGGAGTTCAGGTCCACCAGCAGGGGGCGGGCCTGCCCGAAGGCGGCGATGAGGTCGTCCTGCGCGGCGAGGACCCGGCGGGCGTACGGCAGCAGGCGCTCGCCGTCGGCGGTCAGCGTCACCTGCCGGGTGGTCCGCACGAACAGCTCGGCGGCCAGCTCCCGCTCCAGCCGCCGGACGTCCCGGCTGAGCGCCTGCTGGGCGACGTACAGGCGGGCCGCGGCCCGGGTGAAGTGCAGTTCCTCGGCGACGGTGACGAAAGCGCGCAGGAGGCGGGGGTCCAGGTGGGCGGGAGTGGGCATCCGGCAAATTTACAGAATTCACAACGCAGGTGCGTCAATCGGCGGCGATCAGGTGTTGGACCCCTTGATCCACTCCGGGTGAGGGTTGGGCAATGCCTCAACTCAGGGCGCCCCGGCGCACCGCGCCCCGCCCCCTCCTGGCCCCGTACCGCCGTCTCTTCGCCCACCCCGGCACGCGCGCCTTCACCGCCGGGAACCTGATCGCCCGCCTGCCGATGGGCATGTTCGGCGTGAGCGCGGTCGTCATGATCGCCGGTGCGCGGGGCTCGTACGCACTCGCCGGCGCCGTCACCGCGACCGGACTGGCGGCCACGGCGGTGGCCGGGCCCTGGGTGGCGCGGCTCGTCGACCGGCACGGGCAGGCCCGGGTCGCCGTACCAGCCACGGTCATTGCCGTGCTGGGCAGCCTGGCGCTGCTGCTGTGCGTGCGTTACGGCGCCCCGGACTGGACCATGTTCGCCGCGTACGCCGCCACCGCCACCACCCCCAACATCGGCGGCCTGTCCCGCGCCCGCTGGGCCCATCTGCTGCGGGACGACCCCGGGACCCTGCACACCGCGAACTCCTTCGAACAGGCCGCGGACGAACTGTGCTTCATGCTCGGACCGGTCCTGGCATCCTTCCTGACCGGGACGTTCTTCCCGGAGGCGGGAACCCTCGCCGCGGCCGCGCTGCTCCTTGCCGGCATGCTGCTGTTCACCGCCCAGCGGGCCACCGAGCCGCCGCCCAGGGCGCGTACGAAGGCCGCGTCGCCACTGCGCACCCCGGGCATCCCGCCCCTGCTGGCCTGCTTCGTGGCCACCGGCGCGGTGTTCGGCTCGATGGAGGTCGTCACGATCGCGTACGCGGACGGGCAGGGTCACCGCTCCGCAGCGGGTGCCGTGCTGGCGCTCCAGGCGGCGGGCTCGTGCGCGGCGGGGCTGCTGTACGGGGCGCTGAAGCCGGCCCGGCCACGGTTGTCCAGGTGCCTGCTCGCGATGACCGCGCTGATGGCCCTGCCCCTGCTGGCCACCCGCACGACGGGATCCCTCTGGGCGCTGGCGGCCGCCCTGCTCGTGGCGGGCATGGCGACCGCGCCGACGATGGTGACCGCGATGACCCTGGTCCAGCGGCGCACCCCCGAGGAGCGCCTGAACGAGGGCATGAGCCTCGTCGTCACCGGCCTGCTCACCGGCATAGCCTGCGGCTCGGCGGCCGGCGGCTTCCTGGCGGAGCACGCCTCCCCGGCGGCCGCCTTCGCGGTGCCGGTCGCGGCGGCCGCCATCGCCCTGCTGATCAACTCGGCGGCGGGTGCGTACTCCACCCTGCGCTGACGTCCCGCGCCGCGTACCGGCTCAGCCGAGCCCCAGGCCCGCCCGAGCGGTACGCGGCACACCGGTTCACGTCGAGGGTGCAGGCCCTGCACGCTGCGTGCTGGGCCGACGCGGCTACTCCTGCTCCAGAAGGTGATCCACCCGCGAGACGTGGAACTCGCCGTACCCGAAGCGTTCGCCCAGGGCCTGGTAGCGGGCGTACCGCTCCTCGGTGAGCGGCACGGCGAGGCCGTTCAGGGCTCGGAGGAGCAGGCGGAATCCAAGGTCGTGATCAACCTGGGCGACGACCTGCTCCAGCGCCTCCACCGCGGCGGCACCCGGAACGCTCTGCCAGCCGGGACTCACGCTCCTCGTCGCCATCTGCGGGGCGATGTCCCGGAGTTCGCGCAGCACCTCGTCCCGCAACTCCGTCCGCGCCGGCGGGGCGAGGACGAACCGGTGGTCCGGGGCGATGTCCCGCAGCCGCTCCCGGCAGACGTCGGCGATCTGCTCCAGCCACTGCCGTGCGTCGATGCCGTAGCGGTCGAGCCTCAACCCGGCGTCCGACGCGACGAGCCACAGTGCGGTGATCGCGTCGGTGGACAGCGGGGACTCCAGCAGCCTCAGCACGTCCTCCAGCAGGACGGCGGCCGCGGTGCCCGGGGTCTGCGCAGCGTCGTCGGCCTCGGCGCACTCGCGTACCACGTCCCGCGCCGTGTCGTCGTACCGGTGGTCGTGGAACCGGTCGGTGAGCGACGAGAGTCCGAAGTCCCAGATGGTGTCGCGGCGTGTCGTGTCGATGGGTGGCCAGTCGACGGCCAGGTCGTCGCGGACGACCCCGACGTGGTACTCGAAGGGGTCGCTGAGCTCCAGGAACCGGTCGTACTGCTCCTTGCCGACGCGCACTCCGTACGCCTTCAGGAGCCGCAGGAACAGCCGGAAGCCGAGGTCCGCGTCGACCTCGGCGACGACCCGCCGCAGGGCCGGGAGGGCGTCCGGGAGCGGAACCGCCCGTGCCAGGTCCTGCTCGGACGCCCGGATCTCCGCAAGCACGGCCTCCCGCATCTCCTCTTCCACCAGCACGGGCCGAGGAGGGGTGAAGGGGATGGTGCTCAGGTACTTCGTGGGTCTGGGCTCGGACTTCTTCCGGGGCGGCGGGTGCTCGTCCGACAGCCGGCGCAGCCAGGACCCCATGTCCATTCCGTGGCCGGCCGGATCGAACCGTTCCCGGCAGGCGGCCAGCCACAGCGTCCGCATCATGTCCCCGGACAGGGAGGAGTCCAGCAGCAGCCGCGCGTCCTTCCCGAGCTGCTCGTCCCCGACCTGATCGTCTCCGGGGGACAGGGCCCCTGCCGCCAGCTCCCCCGCGAGCCCGCTGAGCCCGAAATCCTCGTCGTACAGCACGTAGTACACGTAGTCCGGCTCGTCCGGCCGTGTCATCGTCCCCCTGCTTCGGTTGTGCAGCTGTCGTCGTACGGCTGTCGTTGTGCCGCTGTCGTTGTACAGCTGTCCCGGCACGACAAAGGCCCCGCTGCTCGAAAGCAGCAGGGCCTTCCCCGCATGGGATGAGTGGAGATGGCGGGAATCGAACCCGCGTCCAACGGTGCGGAATCAGGACTTCTCCGTGTGCAGTTCGCTGTGATTTTCTCGGCCCCGGCAATCACGCGAACAAGTCGCCGACGGGCCCAGTCACTGTTAGATTTCCCTCTTCACCCCGTGACCGGGATCAAGGTTTAGTCCCCTAGCTGATGCCAGGATCCGGGTCGGGAACACCCCCGGGCTGACACTCCCATTAATGAGAGTTTCGCGATTCGCTACTTAATCAGGCAGCGAGGGCGAAACGCTCAGGAGAATCGCTCTTAACAGTGGCGATTATTGTTTTCGGCCTGTGGTTTACGAGATCATGGCCGCTTCCTCGACACGCTTCCCCTGCTTCGACAGCCGCTGTCGAAACCGATCATCCCCATGTTGATTTATCAATGCGCACACCGGGCGTTCGTCCGGTGTTGGTGCCATCGTACGTGACCAAGGCACGCGGATGCCACTGTATTTCCCGCCGTCAGTCGCCCCGCTGCCGGCGCTTCGCCGCCGCGATGGCGCGTCCCGCCTCCCGGCGGTCCTGCTGCTCACGCAGCGTCTGCCGCTTGTCGTACTCCTTCTTGCCGCGCGCGAGGGCGATCTCGGCCTTGGCCCGGCCGTCCTTGAAGTACAGGGCGAGGGGCACGATCGTGTGACCCGTCTCCTGGGACTTGGCCTCCAGCTTGTCGATCTCCTCCCGGTGCAGCAGCAGCTTGCGCTTGCGGCGCACCGAGTGGTTGGTCCAGGTGCCCTGGCTGTACTCGGGGATGTGGGCGTTGTGCAGCCACGCCTCGTTCCCGTCGATCTGTACGAAGCCGTCGACCAGCGAGGCCCGCCCCTGCCGCAGCGACTTCACCTCGGTGCCGCTCAGGACGAGACCCGCCTCGAAGGTGTCGATGATCGCGTAGTCGTGGCGCGCCTTCTTGTTCTGGGCGACGATCTTGCGCTTGCCGCCCTTCTCGCCGTCCCTGGCTTTGGCGGCCGTCCCCTGCTGCTTCTGCTGGGACTCTTTCGGTACGTACATTCCCTTGCTCATAGTGCCGTCCATTTTCGCACTACGGAGGGGGTGCGCGGGAAGTCGTTTAAGCGGAACTACGACGGGTCGCCCAGACCGCTGAGGATGGTCTCCGCCCGCTCCAGCGGCTGTGCGCCGGCCTCCAGGTCGGGGGTGATGCCGCGGCCGTCGACGGCGTGGCCGGAGGGGGTGCGGTAGTGGCCGACGGTCAGCTCGGCGACGGAGCCGTCCGGGAGCCGGGTCGGCATCTGGATCGAGCCCTTGCCGAAGGTGCGGGAGCCCACGACGACCGCGCGGCCGCGGTCCTGGAGGGCACCGGTGAGCATCTCGGCCGCGCTCATCGTGCCGCCGTCGACGAGCGCGACCAGGGGTCTGGCGGTGTCGCCGTCGGTGTCGGCGTGCAGGGCGCGTTGCTCGCCCTCGACGTCGTAGGTGGCGACCAGGCCGCCGTCGAGGAAGGCGGAGGCGGTGGTGACGGCCTCGGTGACCAGGCCGCCGGAGTTGCCGCGCAGGTCGAGGATGATCCCGGCGTCGGCCGGCGCCTGCCGTACGGCGGTGCGGACGGCGTCGCCGGAGCCCTTGGTGAAGGCGGCTATCCGGATGACGGTGACGCCGCCGGGGAGCCTGCGGACGGTGACGGAGTCGGTGGAGAGGCGGGCCCGGCGCAGCGTCTCGTTCCACGCGCGCGTGCCGCGTTCCAGGCCGAGGCGGACGGTGGTGCCCGCTGCGGCGCCCTTCGCGTCACCGCGTAGTAAGGCGACGACGTCCGTGACGGGACGGCCGTCGACCCGCTCCCCGTCGATGCTGCGCAGCCGGTCGCCCTTGCGGATCCCGGCGGCGGCCGCGGGCGACCCGGACTGCACCTTGGTCACCTCGATACGTCCGTCGCGCTCGCGCCGCGCCCACAGGCCGACGCCGGTGTACTCGCCGTCGAGGGCTTCCTGGAACTCCTCGTACTCGCCCTCGGAGTAGACGGCGCCCCAGCGGTCCCCGCTGCGGCTCACGGCCCGCTCGGCGGCCTCCATGGGGGACTTGCCGTCGGCCAGGGCCTCGGCGGCAGCCTTCTCGACGGTGTCGTTGCGGGTGGCCGTGCGGGCCGCGCCCTGCGCGGTCCTGCGGTCGGAGTGGCCGGAGTCCGGGAAGGAGCCGGTCGCCGCGCCGGTGACCAGCACACCGGCGAAGACCAATGTCAGGGCCGCCCCGCGGCCGATGCGGCGGGGCTGACAGAACAGGTCTCGGCCTGACATGCGGGTGAGTCTAGGACAAGGCGAAGGGCCGCACGGTCCGTTGACCGTACGGCCCTCTTGGCATGCGTCACACCTTCAGGTACTTGCGCAGCGCGAAGAATGCGGCAAGAGCGGGCATCAGCACGCTCGTGGCGAGGATGAGCGGCAGCTTGGTCAACACCGCGTCCCAGCCCACGAAGTTGATCAGGTTGAGCTTCGAGGACAGGGCCATGCCGTGGTCGATGGTGAAGTAGCGCCCGACGACCAGGAAGAGGCAGGCGAGACCGCCGCCGATGAGGCCGGCGACCGCGGCCTCCATGATGAACGGCGCCTGGATGTAGAAGCCGGAGGCACCGACCAGCCGCATGATCCCGGTCTCCCGCCTACGGCTGAACGCCGAGACACGCACCGTGTTGACGATCAGCAGCAGCGCGACGATCAGCATGAGCGCCATCACGCCGAGCGCCGCCCGGTTCATCAGGTTCAGCAGCCCGAAGAGGTTGTCCAGGATCCCCTTCTGGTCCTGCACCGACTGCACGCCGTCACGCCCGTCGAAGGCGGTCGCGATCACCTGGTACTTCTGCGGGTCCTTGAGCTTGATCCGGTACGACTCCTGCATCTGGTCCGGCGTGAGCGAACTGGCCAGCGGGGAGTCGCCGAACTGCTCCTTGTAGTGCTTGTACGCGTCGTCCTGCGACTCGTACGAGACCTTCTCGACGACCGACATCTTGTGCAGGTCGGAGAGGATCTGCTTCTTCTGGTCCTCGGTCACCGCGCCCTTGGCGCAGTTGGGGTCCGACTCGGCGTCGCTCTTGTTGCAGAGGAAGACCGAGACGTTGACCTTGTCGTACCAGTAGCCCTTCATGGTGCTGACCTGGTCGCTCATCAGCAGCGAACCGCCGAACAGGGCCAGGGACAGGGCGACGGAGACGATGACGGCGAAGGTCATCGTCAGATTGCGGCGGAGACCGACACCGATCTCCGACAGAACGAACTGGGCGCGCATGGCGTCTGGTTAAGCCTTTCCGTCGTGGAGCGTCGGGGCGGTCAGTGCTGGTAGCCGTAGACGCCGCGGGCCTGGTCGCGGACGAGGCGGCCCTTCTCCAGCTCGATGACGCGCTTGCGCATCTGGTCCACGATGTTCTGGTCGTGTGTCGCCATCACCACGGTGGTGCCCGTCCGGTTGATGCGGTCGAGCAGCTTCATGATGCCGACGGAGGTCTGCGGGTCGAGGTTGCCGGTGGGCTCGTCGCAGATGAGCAGCTTGGGCCGGTTGACGAAGGCCCGCGCGATGGCGACGCGCTGCTGCTCACCGCCGGACAGCTCGCCCGGCATCCGCTCCTCCTTGCCGCCGAGCCCGACGAGGTCGAGCACCTGCGGCACGGACTTGCGGATCTCGCCGCGCGACTTGCCGATGACTTCCTGCGCGAAGGCCACGTTCTCCGCGACCGTCTTGTTGGGCAGGAGCCGGAAGTCCTGGAACACGGTTCCCAGCTGGCGGCGGATCTGCGGCACCTTCCAGTTGGAGACGCGCGCGAGGTCCTTGCCCAGGACGTGCACCTGTCCGTGGCTGCACCGCTCCTCGCGGAGGATCAGCCGCAGGAAGGTGGACTTTCCGGAGCCGGAGGACCCCACGAGGAAGACGAACTCGCCCTTCTCCACTTCCAGGGACACATCCCTGAGTGCGGGGCGGGTCTGCTTGGGGTAGACCTTGGAGACATTGTCGAATCGGATCACGGATGCACCACGGGTCGCCGGGGGTAGATGAGCGTGACCATACGCGAACCAGGAGCGCGAGTGCAGTCGCCGGTCACGGTTGCGTGAGGGTTGTGCACTTTTGTGACGGGGAGCTCTCTCCGGACGACCGCGCCCTTTCCTTGGGAACCTGGCACAGTGGAGGGGGAACGTTCTCGTTTCTGGAAGCGTTGTGTAGGCGAAGGCCGGTGCAAGGAGGGCGAGCGCATGACGTACGACCGGTTGGTGTGCGCGAACTGCGCGGCGCCCGTGAACGAGGGCCGGTGCCCCGTGTGCCGTGCCAACCGCGAGCGGCTGCAGCAGGAGAACTTCTTCGCGGGACTGAACCCGATGGCGCTGATCGCGCTGCTGGCGGTGCTGATCGCCGCGGTGGCGCTGCTGGCGCACCAGACCGCGTAGCCGCACAGCCCGCGTAGTCCTGCCACAGAACGGCCGAAGGGCCCGGAGCGACATGCTCCGGGCCCTTCGCCTACGACGCGGACACGTTCCGTACGTGCCCGTGTGCGACCGGCTACCGTCAGGCGGCCGCGCCGCCCCGGCCGCCGACGAGGCGCGGCAGGACGCGGAAGCCGATGCCACCGGCGATCATGGTGGCGGCGCCGAGGATCAGGAAGGTCGTCTGCGCGGCACCGGTCTCGGCGAGCTGCTTGCCGCTGCCCTGGGCCTCGGTGCCCGAGGAGGTGTCGGTGAGGGCGGACGTGCCCGCCTCCTGGGCCGAGGTGCCGGAGCCGCCGTCGGGGTCGGTGTTGCTGTTGCCGCCGGCGTTCCCGTGGCCGTTGCCGTTGCCGTTGCCGTGGCTGTTCCCGCCGCCGTTGCCGTGCGTCGGGTTGGAGGTGGGCTGCTCGGAGGGCTGGGCCGTGGTCGGGTCCTCGGTGGGCTCCGTGGGCTCCTCGGTCGGGTCCGTCGGCTCGTCGGTGGGGACCGTGGTCTCCGTCGCCGTGGCGGTCGGGAGCTCGGTCGGGAGGGCCGTCTCGGTCGGGTCCGGGCTCGGCGCCTCGTCCGAGCACAGGACACCGAGAACGCAGTCGTCCTCCGTGGCGGAGGCGGCGCCCGCGGCGGTCAGCGAGGCACCGGCGGCGATCACGGCGCCGGCGGCGATCCGCGCGAGCCGGATCCGCGTCTTCTTGGTCATATGGTTGCTACCCCCAGTAGCTGTTGTCGATGAGCGGCGCATGGGGCCGGCAGTGATCGACGGAGGCAGCTGACGAGTTCTACGACACCGTCCAAGTCCCCCGGTTCACATGCGCCCCAGAGATACGCATGCCACGCTTCACCTTTCCCATTTTTCAAAGCAACGTCAAGGCCGATGCGGGCGGGATGTCCGATTACAAGCTTTTTGCCGATGGTTGGAGCTTGTGACTGTGACGTAAAACCCAGACAAATGACAACTGCCGCCTCGGGGGCGGCAGTTGTCAGGCGATGTCGGCGATTACCAAGTCGACAAATTTACTTCTCTTGCTGCTTGCGCCAGCGAATGCCGGCCTCGAGGAATCCGTCGATCTCACCGTTGAACACGGCCTCGGGGTTGCCGACTTCGTACTCCGTCCGCAGGTCCTTGACCATCTGGTACGGGTGCAGCACGTACGAACGCATCTGGTTGCCCCAGGAGTTGCCGCCGTCGCCCTTGAGGGCGTCCATCCTGGCCTGCTCCTCCTGCCGGCGCCGCTCGAGGAGCTTGGCCTGCAGAACGTTCATGGCGGTGGCCTTGTTCTGGATCTGCGACCGCTCGTTCTGGCAGGAGACCACGATGCCGGTGGGGAGGTGGGTGAGGCGCACCGCGGAGTCGGTGGTGTTCACGCCCTGGCCGCCGGGCCCGGAGGACCGGTAGACGTCCACCCGCAGCTCGGACTCGTCGATCTCGATGTGGTCGGTCTGCTCGACCACGGGGAGCACCTCGACGCCCGCGAAGGAGGTCTGGCGGCGCCCCTGGTTGTCGTAGGGCGAGATGCGCACGAGCCGGTGGGTGCCCTGCTCGACGGACAGGGTGCCGTAGGCGTACGGAACCTGCACGGCGAAGGTGGTGGACTTGATGCCCGCCTCCTCCGCGTACGAGGTCTCGTACACCTCGGTCTTGTAGCCGCGCTGCTCGGCCCACCGCAGATACATGCGCTGGAGCTTCTCGGCGAAGTCGGCGGCGTCGACGCCACCGGCCTCGGCGCGGATGTTGACGAGCGCCTCACGGGCGTCGTACTCACCGCTGAGCAGCGTCCGGACCTCCATCTCGTCCAGTGCCTTCCGGACGGCGGCGAGCTCGGACTCGGCCTCGGCACGGGTGTCCGGGTCGTCCTCCTCCTCGGCCATCTCGAAGAGCACGGCAAGATCGTCGATCCGGCCGCGCAGCGTCTCCGCCTTCCTGACCTCGGCCTGGAGGTGGGAGAGCTTGCTGGTGATCTTCTGCGCCTCGTCCGGGTTGTCCCACAGGGACGGCGCGGCCGCCTGCTCCTCGAGCACGGCGATGTCTGCCCTCAGCTTGTCGAGGTCCAGAACGGCCTCGATCGACTCCATGGTCGAGGAGAGGGACTTGAGCTCTTCGGATACATCGAGGACTGCCACGCCTCCAGCGTAACGGCTCCGCCGGGTGAGCAGTGCGGTGCGCTCCGCTGGGCTGGGCTGGGCTGCGGGCGGGCGTCCCTGGGGGCTGCCGCCCCCAGACCCCCGCTGTCGGCCTGAACGGCCTCGTCCTCAAACGCCGGACGGGCTGAGTGATGCGGGGCGGTGCTGGGAGGGGTTGCCCGTGGGGGCAGGGGAAGCTGCGTGGGGGGGCGCAGGAACGCGGTCCCCGCTGGGGGCGTCAGGGGCGCGGGGGCGGAGCCCAGCCGGGGTGCGGGGGCGAAGCCCCGCGAGGGGTGCGGGGGCGAAGCCCCGCGAGGGGTGCGGGGGCGAAGCCCCGCGAGGGGTGCAGGGGACGCAGTCCCCGCCGGGGTCCGGGGCGGAGCCCCGTGACGGGTGCTTCTCGGCCCACCGAGTCGGGCGGGCGGGTGGGCAAAAGCCAGGGGCGAAGCCCCACCGGGGCCCGGGGCGGAGCCCCGTGGCGGGCACCTCTCGGCCCACCGAGTCGGGCGGGCGGGTGGGCAAAGGCCAGGGGCGAAGCCCCACCGGGATCCGGGGCAGAGCCCCGTGGCGGGCACCTCTCGGCCCACCGAGTCCGGGCGGGCGGGTGGGCAAAGGCCAGGGGCGAAGCCCCACCGGGGCCCGGGGCGGAGCCCCGTGACGGGCACCTCCAAGCCCACCGCGTCCGGGCGGAGCTCACGGCGCCGGCGTGCCGTGAGTCACCCGCGGCGGTGCCTCCGAGTCGTCCCCCGAGCTCGCCAGCCACGCGCCGACACCGACCGCCGCGGCCAACGCCACCCCCGCCACGCCCAGGGTGATCTTCCGACGCCGGGCCGCCGCACGGTGGCGGGCCGAACCCGGGCGGGGCGCGCCGGAGGCCCGGGGCACCCGGGCCGTCCCCCGCGCACCCCCGGCCAGCTCGTCGGGGCCCGGCACCCTCATCGACGTATGCGTGTCCCGGTTGGAGTCCGGCTTCGCGCCGGGGACCAGGGACACCGCCCCCCGCCGCCGCGCCCGCTCCCCAGCTGCGGGAGGCGCCGACGGCGCCGACTCCTCCACCGCCTCCTCGGCCGCAGCCGCCTCCTCCGCCTCCGGCTCGTCCACGTCCAGCGGCGGCATCCCGGCCAGCGTCGGCAGCTGCTCCCGCAGCCGCGCCGCCAGCTCGGACGCCCGCAGCCGCGAGGCCGGAGCCTTCGCCAGGCACTGCACGATCAGCTGCCACAGCTCGTCCGGAATCCCCGGCAGCGGTACGACCGTCTCGGTCACGTGCCGCCGCAGCACCGCCCCAGGATGGCCGCCGCCGAACGGCGTGAAGCCGGCCAGCAGCTCGTACAGCACGGTCGCCAGGGCGTAGATGTCCACCGCCGCCCTCGGCGGCAGCCCCTCCACGATCTCCGGCGCCAGATAGTCGGGCGTCCCGATGATCTTCGTGGCGCGCGTCCGCTTCGGGGAGTCGATGAGCTTCGCGACCCCGAAGTCCGTCAGCAACGCGGGGTGCGCGCCCCCCGGGCCCAGCGGCCCCTGCATGTCCAGCAGCACGTTCTCCGGCTTCACGTCCCGGTGTACGACCCCGGCCGCGTGCGCCGCCGCCAGTCCGTCCGCGACATCCACGACGATCGCAACCGCCGCCTCGGGCGCCAGCCGCCGCTCCCGCTCCAGGCGGGTGCGCAGGTCCGTGCCCCGGACCAGGTCCATGACGAGTGCCAGGTCGTTGCCGTCCACGACCAGGTCGCGCACCGACACGATGTGGGGATGCTCCAGCCCGAGCAGCGCCGTGCGCTCCTGCACGAAGCGTCCGACGAGTTCCTGGTCGGACGCCAGATCCTCGCGCAGCAGCTTGATGGCGACGGGGCCCTCCGGTCCCTCGCCCAGCCACACCGTGCCGGCGCTGCCCCGCCCCAGGATCTGGTTGGCGGTGTACCGGCTGCCGATCTTCCGTGCCAAGACTGCTCCTACAGACGCGTGTTGTCGTTAAAAGTACGCGTCCGAAGAGCCGACCTTCACCACGGAGAGCGAAATCACCCGCCAGATGTCGACAAATCCATAGACCAGCGATCAGTTACCGCCGGAAGCACTCCCCAGATCCTTGACCCAGCTGGACACCGAGCCGACCCATTCGCGCAGTTGGTGCCAGTAACCCCGGCCCTCCCCGACCCAGGTGTGCAGCGGGGTCAGGTCCCAGATCAGCCAGCCCGCGACGATCAGGATGACGATCGTGAACAGGCACCCCTTCAGACAGCCGAGCCCGGGGATCTTCATCGGGTTGGCGCTGCGCTGCCGCGGCTGCCGGGGCTCGCGCGCCGGCCGCTGAGGCTCCGCCGGGGCGGCGGGCGGCGCGTACCGCTGCGGCTGCTGCGGCGGGGCGTACTGCTGCGGCTGGTGCTGCTGCGGATGGCCGTAACCGGGCGGCGGCCCCTGCTGCGGCCGCCGCTGTCCACGCGGCTGCGGCTGCTGCTGCGGCGCCGAGCGTGGCTGCGGCTGCTGCTGCGGCCGCGCCACCTGCCGCTGGGGCCGACGGCGCAGCGGGTCCTCGTTCGGGTCGAGGTACTGGACCTGCGTCTGCTCGTTGCGGTCGCGGGCCGCGCGCAGCTGGGTCTGCCAGGGGTGCGGCTGCTCGGGCTGCTGCCCCTGCGGCACCGGTGGCAGCACGGCGGTCGGGTCCGCCGCCCCGGTGTTCGGCAGTACGGCGGTGGGATCGGCCGCGCCCATCGGGCCACCGGCACCGCCGGTGTGCGGCAGGACGCTGGTCGCCGCGTTCGGGTCGTACGCTCCCGGCGCCGAGCCCGTGGGCAGCACCTGGGTCGGGTCGGCGGCCCCGGGCACGCCCGGCACCGAGGTCGGCGCCGGATCGGGGGCGAGCAGGGCCCCGACGCCCTCCGCGGCGGCGATCTGGGCGGAGTTCGCGTGCACGCCGATGCCCTCGGCGACGACGCGCAGCCCGCGCGCGAGGTTCTCGGCGCTGGGCCGTTCCTCCGGGTTCTTGCGCAGGCAGCGCTCTATGACCGTCCACAGCGGGTCGGGCACGGTCGACGGGCGGCGCGGCTCGGCGCTGAGGTGCTGGTGGAGCACTTCCAGCGCGCTCTGGCCGGAGAACGGGGGACGGCCCGTGACCAGCTCGTACAGCAGGATGCCGGCGCCGTAGATGTCGACCGCGGAGGTCTGCGGGCGGCCCTCTGCCGACTCCGGCGCGATGTACGCGGGCGTGCCGACGAACTCGTGGGTGCGGGTGAGGCCCGGGGAGTCGGCGAGGCGCGCGATGCCGAAGTCGGTCAGCAGCGGGTGCATCCGTCCGTCGTACTGCTGGAGCAGCACGTTGGCGGGCTTCAGGTCGCGGTGGACGACGCCGTCGGCGTGGCTGGCCG
Organism: Streptomyces sp. NPDC086549; assembly: GCF_044746205.1. NCBI lineage: Bacteria > Bacillati > Actinomycetota > Actinomycetes > Kitasatosporales > Streptomycetaceae > Streptomyces > Streptomyces sp. NPDC086549. Next base: position 1,404,242 of record NZ_JBIVBS010000001.1, read on the forward strand.
CGAGCGCGTCGGCGATCTGCGCGGTCATCAGCGCGGCGGCGACGGGCGTGAGGGGGCCGTTCTCGCGCAGGTAGCGGTGCAGGTCGGGACCGTCGACGAGGTCCATGACGAGGGCCAGCAGATCGCCCTCGACGACGAGATCGCGTACGCGGACGATGTTCGGGTGGGTCAGCCGGAGCAGGACGGAGCGCTCCCGCAGGAACCGCATCACGATGTCGGCGTCGTTCGCGAGCTCCTCCTTGAGGACCTTGATCGCGACGGTCTCACCGGGCTGTCCGGGCACGGCCGCCTCGGCGCCCGCGGTCTCACGCTGGCGGGCTCGCCAGACGGTCCCGGTGGCACCGCGCCCGAGCGGCTCCTCCAGGAAGTACTTGCTGCCTACCGGCCGCACGTCATGTGCTCCCTGCTGCTTGCTGGTGTTCCGACCACTCTAGTGCCGCCCCCCAGGGCACTACGTATGCGTTGCCGTGCATGTTCGAAGGAAAGACGCTCGCCTCGGTCTCCTGGTTGCCGAAGCCGGACGTGACCGATCTCAAGTGATCGCCGACGCGTTACTGGTCAGGCACTTTTAGGGGCAGAGCTGACCAATCAAGATCACTTACCACCGGGGTGCGGGCGCACTGTCAGTGGCAGGTGCGAGGATGCCTGCAGTACTGGCCGACGTGCTCGTGTGTGGTGGGGGGAAGTCCGCGCCCGCGCAGAAGGGACCGCTGACGGCGATGCAGATCCGGCTGACCGTCGTAGACCCGCTGGGCCCGGCCCCGCAGCGGGGCCGTGCCGCGAGCCGCGACGTGCTGGTCACGGCGCCCGCCGGCACGGACCTCGCGGCGGTGGCGTCGGCGCTGGCCTCGGCGGTCTCCGGCGACGGCAGCCTGGGCCGCGAGTCCAGCAGCGCCCCGGTCGTGCTGTACGCGGGCGCGGAACGGCTGGACGCCCGGCGCTGCACCCTCGGCGAACCCCCGCTCCTCGACGGCGCCGTGCTGTCCCTGGGCGCGCCCGCCGAGCCCGAGGCGCATCCCGAGCTGGACGACGCCCCGACCCAGCTGCATGTGGTCGCGGGACCGGACGCGGGCGGCGTCCACCTCCTGCACGGCGGCCAGGTCACCATCGGCCGCTCCGCCGACGCCGACGTCCCGCTCGACGACCCCGACGTCTCCCGTCTGCACTGCGCGGTGACGGTGGCCGCCGACGGCCGCGTCTCGGTCGCCGACCTCGACTCCACGAACGGGACGGCCCTGGACGGCACGCGCGTGAGCACCCGTCCGGTGCGCTTCCCTCCGGGAGCCCTGCTGAGGATCGGCGAGTCCGCCCTGCGGCTGACTCCGTCCGGGGGGCCGGGGGCGCGGGTGGAGACCGTGCCCGACGGGGAGGGCTGCGTGCGGGTGGCTCCGGGCGGCCCGGTGACGGCTCCCGACGACCCGGCGCCGCACGCGCGCGAGGACCGCGCCGGGAGCGGTGACGGTCCCGGCGGGCCCACCCATCATGCGTACGGCTCGACGGGCTGGGGCTCCTCGGACCGCGCCCAGGACGCCCGGGAACACCTCACCGTGGAACCGCCGGTCGTGCCGGAACAGGGTGGAGCGCCCGGGATCGAGAGCCGCGGCGGGGACACCCACGCCGGGCGCTTCGGGGTCGGCGGCCTGGGGCCCGCCTTCGGGACCGCGCCGCCCGGTACGGCGGCTGTGCGCAAGCGCGGCGGGATAGGTGCGTGGGCACGGCGGCTGGCCGGCGGACGCGGGGAGCATCCGGGGGCCGGGCCGGAGGTGTACGGCGAGGAGCGCGCCGGTGAGGCGTCCGTGCCCGCGGCCGGTGTGCCGCAGCAGCCGGACACCTGGCCGGACCCGGCGGCGCTGCTGCTGACGGCGCTGGGCCCCGGACCGCGGTTGTGGGAGCGCGGCCCGGGACACCCCGAGACGCTCACGGTCCGGCTCGGTACGGCCGACCGGACGGTGCCGGACGGCTCGGGCCTGCTGCCCTCGGTGCCGGTGACCGCTGATCTGCGCGAGGCGGGCGCACTGGGCCTGGCCGGACCCCGCGCGCGGCTGTCCGGGCTGGCCCGCGCGGTGCTGGCGCAGCTCGCCGCGCTGCACTCCCCCGACGCGCTGGAGATCGTCCTGATCAGCGCCGACCGCTCGCGCACCCTGGAGGAGCGCACCGCCGACTGGTCCTGGCTCGGCTGGCTCCCCCATGTGCGTCCCGGCCACGGCCAGGACTGCCGTCTGCTCCTCGCCCACGACCGTGAACAGGCCGCGGCCCGCACCGAGGAGCTCCTGCACCGTCTGGAGGACCACATGGCGGCCGGGACGGCGGTACGGCCCCCGTCCCCCTCGTCCCGTGACGTCCCCCGGGCCGGGGCAACCGCCGGCGGAACCGCCGACGGCGAGCGGCGTCCGGCCCGGCGGCCCTCCTGGGCGCGGGACGAGCCCGGCGCGGACGGGACGGGCGGCTTCGCCGGTCCGTACACCGTGGTCGTGGTGGACGGCGACCCGGGCGGTGCCGGTCTGCGCGACGCGGTGGCGCGGCTGGCGCTGGAGGGGCCGCGGGCCGGGATACACGTGGTGTGCCTCGCCGAGACGGACCCGGCCTCGCCCGCGTCGCCGGTGACGGAGACGTACGAGGCGGCGTGCGTGGTGGCGCCCACGTTCCGTGAGTGCGGTGCCGTGGCGCTGCTCGGCGGCGACGTGGCCACGGCGCTGCACCTGATGCGGGTGGCCCGGAAGGACACCCACGGCGCTTCGGCGGGTCCCGTCGGCCCCGGCACGGTCGCCGCCGTCGACGCGGTCTCCGCCGCCTGGGCCGAGCGGTTCGCGCGGGCGCTGGCGCCGCTGCGCACGGACGGCGCCGTCGGCGAGCGGCACGCGCGTGCGGCCGCGCCGCTGCCGTTGATGGCGCGGCTCCTCGACGAACTGGGGCTCGCGCGGGCGACCCCCGCGTCACTGATGGCGCGCTGGGCGGACGCGGCCGACGACAAGGAGTCGCTGGGCGGCCGGGCCTGGGCCGTGCTCGGCGCCGGTCCGCGCGGCCCGCTCGTCGCCGACCTGGTGACGGAGGGACCGCACCTGCTGATCGAGGGGCCGTCCGGCAGCGGCCGTACGGAGCTGCTGCGCGCGGCCGTCGCCTCGCTCGCCGCCGCCGAGCGCCCCGACCGGCTGGGCGTCGTCCTGATCGACGGCCGGGACGGCGTCGGCACAGCCGCCGGCCACGGCGAGGGCCTGCGCGTGTGTACGGACATCCCGCATGTCACCACCCACCTCGGCGCCAACGACCCGGTCCGCATGCGGGAGTTCGCCCAGTCCCTGAGTGCCGAGCTGAAGCGGCGGGCCGAACTGCTCGGGCGGGAGGGCTTCGCCGAGTGGCACGCGCACCGCGAGGTGTCGGGCCGTATGGTCGCGCAGCGCACGGCGCACGGGCGCCCCGTCCCATCGGGTGCCGGGGACCTCGACACTCCGCCCAGTTCGACGCTGCGGCTGCGGCCCGCGTCGACGGCACGTCAGCGGACCGAGGCGGCGCCGCCGTTGCCGCGGCTCGTGGTGGTCGTGGACGACCTGGACGCGCTGGTCTCCCCGGCGCTCGGTTCGCCGGGACGGCCCGCCGCGGGATCCGTCATACGGGCACTGGAGGCGGTGGCCAAGGAGGGCGAGCGGCTCGGCGTCCATCTGGTGGCGGCGACCGGGCTCGGCGGCCGTACGGCGGAGACGGAGCCGGCCCGCCGGGCCACCCTGCGCGTGACACTGGAGGCGCCGGCCTCGGGACCGGACGAACCGGCCCCCGGGCGTGGGCGTCTGGCCTCGGCGGACGGGCGGGTGACCGCGTTCCAGGGAGGCCGGGTGACGGGCCGTATCCCGCGCACCGCGACCCAGCGCCCCACGGTCGTCCCCCTGGAGTGGCACCGCATGGGCGACCCGCCGGCCCGCCGGCCGGTGCGTGAACTGGGCAACGGGCCCACCGACCTGGCACTCCTCGCCAGCGCGGTGGAGCGAGCGACGAAGGAGGTCGCGGCCGTGGAGATACCTTCGCTTCTGTAACGGTGGGCACCTTCTCGGCACCGTCCGCCGACCCACCGATCACGACGCGGTCACGATCCCCCGGTTTACAGCGCAGGCGCTCTTGCCGCCCTCGAGCAGCCGGGCGTACACCGGACCGCACGGGACAGTGCTCGGACGTTCAACGGAGAACGAAGAACGGGGCAGTGATGCGTAGCAAGAGCAACACCATCCGGACAAACAGGGCCGTCACGACACTCGCCACCCTGCTCGCGGGAGCGCTCGCGCTCACCGCCTGCTCGAGCAACGACGACAAGAAGGGCGGCACCGAGAGCAGCAGCACCACCGCGACCGGCTCCAACCTCGACCTTCCCAAGCTGAACGGTGTGAACCTGGAGGTCGCCGCCGTCTGGACCGGCCAGGAGCAGAAGAACTTCAAGCAGGTCCTCGCGGAGTTCGAGAAGCGTACGGGGGCCAAGGTCACCTTCGTGCCCGCCCAGGACCCGATCATCAACTTCCTCGGCTCGAAGATCGCCGGTGGTCAGCCGCCGGACGTCGCGCTCCTCCCGCAGCCGGGCGCCATCAAGCAGGCCGTGGAGAAGAAGTGGGCCAAGCCCCTCGGCGCCGAGGCGCAGGCCGAGCTCGCCAAGAACTACTCGCAGGGCTGGCAGGACATCGGCAAGGTCGACGGCAAGCAGTACGGCGTCTACTACAAGGCCGCCAACAAGTCGCTGATCTGGTACAACGCCAAGGTCTTCGAGGGGGCGGGCGCCAAGGAGCCCAAGACCTGGCAGGAGCTGCTGTCGGCCGCGCAGTCGGTGTACGACTCGGGTGTCACCCCGTTCTCCGTCGGCGGCGCCGACGGCTGGACCCTGACCGACTGGTTCGAGAACGTCTATCTCTCCCAGGCGGGCCCGGAGAAGTACGACCAGCTCGCCCAGCACAAGATCAAGTGGACGGACCCCTCCGTGAAGGAGGCGCTGACCACGCTCGCCCAGATCTGGGGCAAGAAGGACTATGTGGCGGGCGGCGCGGACGGCGCGCTGCAGACGGAGTTCCCGGCGTCGGTCACCCAGACCTTCACCGGCGGCGACCAGCCGAAGGCGGCCATGGTCTACGAGGGCGACTTCGCGCAGGTCAACATCGGTGAGACCAAGGCGAAGGTGGGCACGGACGCGAAGGTGTTCCCGTTCCCGTCGGTGGGTTCCACCGCGCCCGTGGTCTCCGGCGGCGACGCGGCCGTCATCCTGAAGGACTCCAAGGGGGCCCAGGCGCTGGCCACCTTCCTGGCTTCGCCGGAGGCGGCGACGATCCAGGCGAAGCTGGGCGGCTATCTCTCCCCGAACAAGAACGTGCCGGCCTCGGCGTACCCGAACGCGGTGCAGCAGACGATCGCCAAGGCCCTGATCGCCTCGGGCGACAACTTCCGCTTCGACATGTCCGACCAGGCCCCGCAGGCCTTCGGCGGCACCCCCGGCAAGGGTGAGTGGAAGGACCTCCAGGACTTCCTGAAGAACCCGAAGGACGTCGCGGCCACCCAGGCGAAGCTGGAGAAGGACGCGGCGGCGGCGTACGGCAGCGGGAGCTGATCCGGCGATGTCGTCGGCCTCGGCGGCAGGGGTCCCACCGACCCCTGCCGCACCGAAGAGTCGCAAGAGCGTGACCGGCACCCGGAAGACGGTGGCAGCCCTGTTCCTGCTGCCCGCCCTGGTGCTGCTCGGCGCGCTCGTGGTCTACCCGATCGGGTACTCGGTCGTCCGCAGCTTCTACAACGCCAAGGGCGACGGTTTCGCCGGAGCCGACAACTACAAGGCCCTGTTCACCGACGACGGCATCCGCACGGCCCTGAAGAACAACATCATCTGGGTGGTGTTCGCGCCCACGGTCTCCACGGCCCTGGGCCTGGTCTTCGCGGTGCTGACCGAACGGGTGCGCTGGGGAACGGCGTTCAAGCTGGTCGTCTTCATGCCGATGGCGATCTCGATGCTGGCTGCCGGGATCATCTTCCGGCTGGTGTACGACCAGGATCCGGACAAGGGTGTCGCCAACGCCGTGTGGGTCGGCATCCACGACACCTTCGCCCAGTCGTCGGCGTTCCCGAGGGCGCACCCGGGACGCGAGTCGCCGCTCAAGCCGGACGCGGGCGGTTTCATCACGTCGGCGACCGTGCACACCGGCCAGACGGTCAGCCTGCCCCTCGTCGGCGTCGCCCCCGACCAGATGCCCGACGGCTCGAAGAAGGCGGTGGCCGCGACGCCCGAACCGGGGAAGATCACCGGCACCACCTGGCAGGACTTCACGCGCGGCAAGGGCGTCGGCAGGCTGGGCGCCCCCGACCCGTCCGAGCTGGGCTACTCCGGCATGCGGATCGAGGCGGTGAAGGACGGCGACGTGGTGGCCTCGACGAAGGCGGCCGCCGACGGCACCTTCACGCTCCCCGCCAAGGCCGACGGAGCCCAGCTCAGGCTCCCCGCGAGCAACTTCAAGGAGCCGTACAACGGCATCGACTGGCTCGGCCCGTCGCTCGTCACGCCGGCCATCATCGGGTCGTACGTCTGGATGTGGGCGGGCTTCGCGATGGTGCTGATCGCGGCCGGGCTCGCGGGCGTGCCCCGGGAGCTGCTGGAGGCCGCGCGCGTCGACGGGGCGAACGAGTGGCAGGTGTTCCGGAAGGTCACGGTGCCGCTGCTCGCCCCGGTCCTCGCGGTCGTCACCGTCACGCTGATGATCAACGTGCTGAAGGTCTTCGACCTGGTCTTCATCATCGCGCCGGGCTCGTCCCAGGACGACGCGAACGTGCTCGCCCTGGAGCTGTACCGAAAGGGCTTCGCCGAGGACCAGCCGGGCATCGCGAGCGCGATCGCGGTGTTCCTGCTGCTGCTGGTGATCCCGGTGATGGCCTTCAACATCCGCAGGCTCAGGCGGGAGGGCAGGCGATGACGACGCACGCCGAAGGCATCGGCAAGGTGGGACCCGTCGGGGCGGTGAAGGCCAGGCAGTCGCTCGGCTCGCGGATCGCCGGGAAGCTCAGCGGCGGACTGGTCCGCGCCTTCCTGCTGGTCGTCGGTCTGTTCTGGCTGGTGCCGACGATCGGTCTGCTCATCTCCTCCCTGCGCTCCCCCGAGGACATGAGCGCGAGCGGCTGGTGGAAGGTGTTCACCGAGCCCTCCCAGTTGACCTTCGACAGCTACCAGAAGCTCCTGGAGAACAGCGACATCACCAACTCGCTCTGGAACACCGTCCTGATCACGGTCCCCGCGACGATCCTGGTCGTCGTCATCGGCTCGCTCGCGGGCTACGCGTTCGCGTGGATGGAGTTCCCGGGCCGCGACTGGTGGTTCCTGGCCGTGGTCAGTCTGCTGGTGGTTCCCGTGCAGGTGGCGCTGATCCCGATCGCCGAACTGTTCGGGAAGGTCGGCCTGTTCGGGACGATCCTCGGGGTGATCCTGTTCCACGTGGGCTTCGGCCTGCCGTTCGCGGTGTTCCTGCTGCGGAACTTCTTCGCGGAGATCCCCCGGGAGCTGCTGGAGGCCGCACGTCTCGACGGCGCCGGTGAACTGCGCCTGTTCGCACGGGTGGTGATGCCGCTGGGCGGGCCCGCGATCGCGAGCCTGGGCATCTTCCAGTTCCTGTGGGTGTGGAACGACATGCTGGTCGCGCTGGTGTTCACCAAGTCGGGCACGCAGCCGATCACGGTGGCGCTGCAGACGCAGGTACGGCAGTTCGGCAACAACATCGACGTACTGGCACCCGGCGCGTTCATCTCCATGGTGATCCCGCTGGCCGTGTTCTTCGCGTTCCAGCGGCAGTTCGTGTCGGGTGTGATGGCGGGGGCGGTCAAGTAGCCTTCAGATCACGGCAAAAAGTACACGAAAGTACACATTTAAAGGGCGAGCCTGCCATCGGCTCGCCCTTCGTGCCGTGTTTTCCGGGGCTGTCCCCCGGAAAACACGGCCACCGCATATCCCCCACATGCCACACGAACCGTAACCAATTCACTCCACCGGCCGTTCCCGGGCAGAATGCCCGCGCCGACCGACCCATGGATGTGCCGTGCCCAGGTTCAGTGTCATTGTCCCCGTGTACAAGGTCCAGGCGTATCTGCACGAGTGCCTGGACTCGGTGCTCTCGCAGTCCTGCGCCGATCTCGAACTGATCGCCGTCGACGACCGCTCGCCGGACGCCTGCGGAGCGATCATCAACGAGTACGCGGCCCGCGACGCGCGCGTACGGGCCGTGCACCTGCCGGAGAACCAGGGCCTGGGCCGCGCTCGCAACGCGGGCATGGAGCACGCCACGGGCGACTACCTGATCTTCCTCGACAGCGACGACACCCTCGTGCCGGACGCGCTGAGTTCGATCGCCGACCGGATCAAGGAGACCGGCGAACCGGATGTCCTGGTCTACGACTACGCGCGCACCCACTGGACGGGCGAGGCCGCCCGCAACAAGTTCGCGCTCCAGCTGACCCAGCAGGGCCCGGCCCCCTTCCGGCTGGAGGACCGTCCGGGGCTGCTGCGGGTCCTGATGGTGGCCTGGAACAAGGCCTGCCGACGGGAGTTCGTCGAGGCGAACGGCTTCCGGTTCCCGCCGGGCTACTACGAGGACACCCCCTGGACCTACCCGGTCCTGATGGCGGCGGAGTCCATCGCGACCCTCGACCGGGTGTGCGTGCACTACCGGCAGCGCCGGCAGGGCAACATCCTCGGCACCACCAGCCGCAAGCACTTCGACATCTTCGAGCAGTACGACCGGGTGTTCGCGTTCATCGACGGGCGGCCCGAACTCGACCGATGGCGGCCGGTGCTGTTCCGCCGCATGATCGACCACTTCTCGACGGTGTTCACCAGGCGCGACCGGCTGCCGCGCGGCACCCACGCCGAGTTCCTCGCCAAGGCCCGCGCGCACCACCGCCGCTACCACACCCGCGGTGCCTCCGTTCCGCTGCGCTCCCGCCTGCGCCACACCCTCGTCCGCTTCGGCCTGCACCGCACCTACCGCGCCCTCCAACTGGCGATGTCGGCGCGTCGCCGCGCCCTCAGGCTCGCCGCCGGGCTCGCCCGCGCGCTGAAGGCCGCCGCCCTCCAACTGCACTACCGCATCCAGCTGCGCCTCCCCCTGCGCGCCGACCGTGCCGTCTTCACCGCCTACTGGGGACGTGGCTACGGCTGCAACCCGGGCGCGCTGGAGGCCGCGTTCCGCACGCACGCCCCGCACATCCGCACGGCGTGGATCGCCCGTCCCGAACACCATCACACGATCCCGCCGGGCCCGCGCCGGCTGCGCCCCGGCACGGCCGCCTACTGGACGGCGCTGGCCCGCTCCAAGTACCTGGTCAACAACGTCAACTTCGACCGTCGCCTGCGCAAGCGTCCCGGTCAGGTGTTCGTCCAGACCCAGCACGGCACCCCCCTCAAGCACATGGGCCTGGACCTCCAGGAGCGCCCGGCGGCCGCCCGCGACACGGACTTCGCGGAGCTCCTGCGGGGCGTCGACAAGTGGGACTACGTCCTGTCCGCCAACCGCCACACCACCCTGACCTGGGAGCGCGTCTACCCCGGCGGCTACACCACACTGGAGTACGGCTACCCGCGCAACGACGTCTTCCAGCGGGCCACCTCGGCGGACGTGACCCGGCTGCGCGAGCAGCTCGGCATCCCGGTCGGCTCGGTCGCGATCCTCTACGCCCCCACCCACCGCGACTACCGCCGCACCCAGCACCCCGCCCTCGACCTGGACCACGTCCTGCGCTGCCTGGGCCCGCGCTTCGTGATCCTGGCGCGTGCCCACTACTGGCACGACGGCCCGCTCGCCGAGGCCCACAGCAACCGGATCATCGACGTCAGCGGCCACCCGAGCATCGAGTCCCTCTGCCTCGCCTCGGACGCGCTGGTCACCGACTTCTCGTCGGTCATGTTCGACTACGCCAACCTCGACCGGCCGATCGTCGTGCACACCGCCGACTGGGAGGTGTACGAGGCGGCCCGCGGCACCTACTTCGACCTGCGCGCCTTCCCGCCGGGCGCGGTCGCGCGCAGCGAGGAGGAGCTGATCGACATCTTCGCCTCCGGCCACTGGCGCGGTTCGAGCTCGGACCGGCTGCGCAGGGCGTTCCGGGAGCGCTTCTGCCCGTACGACGACGGACGCGCCGCCAAGCGGGTCGTCCAGCATGTCGTGCTGGGCCGGACCGAGGGGCGGTCGCCGTTCACCCCGCTCGACGATCGCCACCCGGTGCCGTCGGCGGCATCGGCACTCGCGCGCTCCCCGCTCGCAACCGTGCCGCAACCTTCCCGGCCCCTGCCCGTCACCGAGGGCCGCTGAACACCGTTTCCTCTTCCGGGAGTTCCCCTTGCCCCTCAGCACTTCGCGGCCCACCCCGACCCGGCCGTCCACCTGGCGGCCGACCGGGCGGCCCGGCCGCGTCCGTACGGCCTGAGCTCCAGGACGCCCCTGGACGCCAGGAAGACAACAGAAAGAGCAGAATGCCCCGCTTCAGCATCATCGTCCCGTCCCATGGCGTCGCGGGCCGGCTGTCCCAGGCGCTGGACTCGGTCCTCGCACAGTCCTTCGGCGACCTGGAGCTGATCCCGGTCTGCGACGGGCCCGAGTCCCCGGCCGCCGATGTCGCCGCCGGCTACGCCGAGCGGAACTCCCGGGTGACCCCGGTGCACTCGCCGCCCTCCGCCGGTCTGAGCGGGGCGCGCAACGCCGGGATGCGGGCGGCGACGGGCGCGTATCTGCTGTTCCTCGACGGCGACGACGTACTGCTGCCCGGAGCGCTGGCGGCCCTCGACGCGCGGCTCGGGGAGACGGGCGACGTCGACGTGCTGTACTTCGAGCACGAGCGGACGCCGTGGTGGGAGGGCGAGCCGAGCAACCCGGCGGGGCCGGTCCTGGCGAGGACCCCGGCCGGGGCGTTCTCCCCGGGCCAGGCACCCCGGCTCACCGGCGTCCAGCTGCCGGCGTGGAGCGCCGCCTACCGCCGCTCCTTCGTCGCCGCTCACCAACTGGCCTTTCCGGCCGGGCACTTCACGGACGTCGGCTGGGGCGGGCTGACGTCGGTCGCCGCGGGCCGGCTGGCGGTGCTGCGCTCGGTCCTGGTCCGGCACCGGCTGCGACGGCAGGGCAGCCGGCTCAACCTGGCGGGCGCGCACCAGCACGAGCTCCTGGACCAGGTGGACCTGGTGCTGACCCGGGCCGCCGAGCGGGGGCTGCCCGGCGACCGGACGCGGCCGCTGTTCGAGCAGCTCTTCGCCACCGTCCTGAAGACGGCCTCCCGCCCCGAGCGGCTGCTCTCCGGGCACCGTGCCTTCTTCCGCCGCGCCCGTCACCTCCACCGGCGCCACCGCCCGGCCGGTTTCCGGATGCCGGGCGGGAGTCTGGGCGTCCAGCACCGGCTCCTCGCGGCGGGGGCGTACACCGCGTTCCGCGCGCTGCGCGCCGCCAACCAGTCCGCGGCGAAGGCGGTCGAGCTGGCCCCACGCCCCCGCATGCTCCGCACGCGCCTGCTCTACCAGATCCAGCTGCGCCGCCCCCTGGACCCCCATCTCGCCGTGTACTGCGCCTACTGGGGCCGCGGCTACGCCTGCAACCCGGCCGCGATCCACGCCAGGGCCGGCGAACTCGCCCCGCACATCCGCTCGGTGTTCCTGGTCGAGCCCGGCCAGGAGCACGCCATGCCCGACGGCGTCGACTACGCGCTGATCGGCAGCCGCCGCTACTGGAAGGTGCTGGCCCGCGCCAAGTACCTGGTCAACAACGCCAACTTCGCCGAGGGAATCGTCAAACGGCGGGGCAGCGTGCACGTGCAGACCCAGCACGGCACCCCGCTGAAGAAGATGGGTGTGGACCAGTCGACGTACCCGGTCGTGGCCGCGCAGACCGGCAGCTTCGCCAAGCTGCTCGGCCGGGTGGACCGCTGGGACTTCAACCTCTCCTCCAACCGCCACTCCACCCAGATGTGGGAGCGCGCCTTCCCCGGCTCGTACGAGACCCTGGAGTACGGCTATCCGCGGAACGACGTCTACTACACGGCGACCGCCCGCGACGTGGCACGCATCCGCCGCGAGCTGGGCGTCCCGGCGGACAGCACCGCCGTGCTGTACGCCCCCACCCACCGCGACCACCACACCGGCTTCGAGACCGGTCTCGACCTGGAGGCCTTCTGCGAGGCGGCCGGCGAGGACGTCGTCGTGCTGCTGCGCGCCCACTACTTCTACGACCGGGGGCGCGGCGGGAGCAGCGGCCGGATCATCGACGTCACCGCGCACCGCTCCTCGGAGGACGTGTGCCTGGCCGCGGACGCGCTGGTCACCGACTACTCGTCGATCATGTTCGACTACGCCAACCTGGACCGGCCGATCGTCGTGTACGCCGACGACTGGGAGGTCTACCGGGAGACGCGCGGCGTCTACTTCGACCTGATGGAGGCACCGCCCGGCCCGGTGGCACGGACGCCGGAGGAGCTCGCCCGCGTCTTCCGCGACGGCTCGTACGCGGGGCCGGAGTCCAAGGCGTTGCGGGGCGCGTTCCGGGAGCGGTTCTGCCAGTTCGACGACGGCATGGCCGCCGAACGCGTCGTACGGCGGGTGCTGCTCGGCCGGCCGCCGGAGGCGATCCCGCCCGTGATCCCGCTCGCGGAGCGCATCCCCGCCCCCGCCGCCACGACCCTCGTGAGGAGCTGACCGAGCCGTGCCCCGCTTCAGCGTGATCGTCCCCTGCTACAAGGTGCAGGGCTTCCTGCGCGAGTGCCTCGACTCCGTCCTGGAGCAGTCGTTCCACGACATCGAGCTGATCGCCGTGAACGACCGCTCGCCGGACGGCTCCGGCGCGATCCTCGACGAGTACGAGGCCCGTGACCCGCGCGTGAAGGTGCTGCACCTGCCGGAGAACGTCGGGCTCGGCCGGGCCCGCAACGCCGGGCTCCCGCACGCCACCGGCGACTACCTGTTCTTCCTCGACAGCGACGACACCCTCACGCCGGGCGCGCTGCGCGCCGTCGCCGACCGGCTGGACGAGAGCGGCGACCCGGACGTGCTGGTCTTCGACTACGCGCGCACCTACTGGTGGGGCGGGACGCGCCGGAACGTCCTCGCCCATGTGCTGGCCGAGGCGGGTGACGGCACCTTCACGGCCGGCGAACACCCGGAGATCCTCGACCTGTTGATGGTGGTGTGGAACAAGGTCTACAGCCGCGAGTTCGTGGAGCGCAGCGGCTTCCGCTTCCCGCCCGGCTACTACGAGGACACGCCCTGGACCTTCCCGGTGATGCTCAGCGCCGGCCGGATCGCGGTCCTCGACCGGATCTGTCTGAACTACCGGCAGCGCCGCCAGGGCAACATCCTGTCCACCACCAGCCGCAAGCACTTCGACGTCCACGACCAGTACGCGCGGGTCTTCGCGTTCGTCGACGACCGTCCGGAGCTGTGGACCTGGCGGCCGTACCTGCACCGCAAGATGGGCGAGCACTGTCTCGACATCCTCGCCAAGCCGGACCGGCTGCCGCCGTCGGACAAGGCCGAGTTCTTCCGGCGTACGGCGGAGATGCTCCGCAGGCACGCACCCGAGAACGCCCAGGCCGACGGCGAGGTCGCCGTGCTGGCGGGCACCTACGCGGCGTACCAGGTGAAACGGCAGGCCGGGCGGGCCGGGCGGGAGCTCGGACGGCGGGGGCTCCAGGTCCGCAAGGCGGCGGCCGGGCGGGCCAAGCAGGGCTGGGCGGGCCTGCACGCCCGCCGCCCGATCGACCCCGGCCTCGCCATGTACTCGGCGTTCTCGCACCTCGGGGTGGCCGGCGACCCGGCGGCCGTGTACCGCAAGGCGCGGGAGATCGCGCCGCACATCCGGGGAGTGTGGGTGGTGCGGGACGAAGAAGAGGCGGCGCGGGCCGGCCTGCTGCCGGACGACGTCGAGCACGTGCTCCTCGACACCCCGCACTACTTCGCGGTCGCCGCCCGGGCGGCGTTCTTCGTCAACAACGTCAACTGGCCCGGCACCCTGGCCAAGCGCGCCGGCAGCGTGTACATCCACACCCACCAGGGCACCCCGCTCAAGTACATGGGCGCCGACCTGCTGGGCAAGCCCGGCGCCCGGTACGGCTTCGACGTGCCGCAGATGCTGCGCCGGGCCGACCGATGGGACTACAGCCTGGTCGCCAACCGCCACTCCGAGCTGGTGTGGGAGCGGGCGTACCCCTGCCACTTCGGCTCGGTGCGCACCGGAAGCCCGCGCAACGACGTGCTGGTCGGCGCGGCGGAGGACGCCGGGGCCGGGTTCCGCTTCCGGTACGGCATCCCGGACGACCACCGGGTGGTGCTGTACGCGCCGACCCGCCGCGAGTACTGCCGGGGCGGCCACGTGGACCGGGTGGACCTGTCCCGGCTGGCCGCGGACCTGGGCGAGGGCCACACCCTCGTCGTACGCCTGCACCCCTCCCTCGCGACCGGTCCCGCGCGCGGGATGGGCCTGGCCGAACTACACCGGCGCGGGGTGCTGGTCGACGCGACGGACGAGCCGCACGTCGAGGAGGTGATGCTCGCCTCCGACGTGCTGATCACCGACTACTCGGCCCTGATGTTCGACTACGCCAACCTCGACCGGCCGATCGTCGTCCACGCCGACGACTGGGACGCGTACACGGCGAGCCGGGGCGCGTATCTCGACATCACGGCCGAGGCGCCGGGCCATGTGTCCCGCTCCTACCGGGAGTTGGCGTGGCTGTTCAGTTCCGGTGCGTGGCAGGACGAGGAGTCGGCGCGGCTGCGGGCGGAGTTCCGGGCGCGGTTCTGCGAGTTCGACGACGGGCGGGCGGCCGAGCGGGTCGTACGGACGCTGATGCTCGGCGAGTCCATGCCCGAGACCGAAGCCGCCCGGGTACCGGGTCCGGCCTCCGGGCACGATCTGCTCACGTCGACATGAGGCCGCGCGCCTGGGTCCTGGTCCTGGCCGCCGTCTTCGTCGTGCTCCAGCTCACGAACGTCACGGGCCGGGACACGCCCGACTCCAAGAACTACGTGTCGTACGCGCTGAGTCTGGGCGGCGCGAGCAAGCGGGCGGCGGCCGCGGCCACCATCGACTGGGCCTGCGCGGGCAGGGCGTCCCTCGCGCGCCGCGAGCAGAGCGTGAACGTGGTGCGCTTCCACCGGGCGAGTCCCACCCGGCGGGTGCTCGCGGAGTGCCGGGCCGATGACGGGGGGCTGGTGGAGCGGCGGTTGCGGGCCGGGCAGACGGACGGGCACATCGCGCCGTTCGTGGCCCCGCGGCTGAGGCGGATCTTCGAGGTGCGGCCCGGGTATCCGCTGTTCCTGCTGCCGTTCGTCACGGTGTTCGGCGTGACCTGGGGTGTGTGGCTGGCGAGCGTGGTCGTCACGGCCGCGGGCGGGATCCTCGCCTTCCTGATCCTGCGCACCCTGGCCGTGCCGGTGCCGTTCGCGGTGACCGGCCAGGCCCTGTACTACGTCCTGCCGTGCGGCACGACGGCCATGCGTCCGATGGCCGAGGGCCTGATGCTGGCGCTGACTCTGGCGGCGGTGTGGGGCTGCGCGCTGGCCCTGAACCGTCGGCCCCGGGCCGGGACGGCGCTGGTCGCCGCTGCCCTGCTCGCGCTGTTCGCCGTGAAGCACTCGCAGTCGCTGTTCCTGGGGCTGTGCCTGGGCGCGGCGGGCACGGCGGTCGCGGTACGGCGCCGGCTGCGCGGGCGGTCCGCGGGGCGCGGGGTCGTGACGATCGCGGCGGGGGGCTGCTGCGCCGCGCTGGGAACCGTGCTCCTGGCACGGCTGCTGCACTACCCCTCCGAGTCGGAGAGCCTCCAGGACCTGCTCACCGACCACTTCCACCGGCCGGACCGCGCCCATCCGTGGCCGGAGTTCCTGCACCTGGAGGCGGGCTTCTGGATCGAGTGGCTACGGCGGCAGTTCGTGGAGCCGCTGTTCGTGGCGGCGCTGGCGGCCGGGGCATGGGGCGCGCTGCGACGGCCCGCGTTCGGCTGCTTCCTGCTGGCGGCCGCGTTCACCGGGATCCTCACCCAGGCCGGTCATCCCGACATCAACATCTGGGGCGGGCGGCTGGTCGTGCTGGCCTGGCTGCTGCCCGTGATCGGCGTACCGCTGCTGCTGCACCCTCTCGCACGACCGCTGCCGGCGTTTCCCGCGCAGGGGCAGGGCAAGCGCCAGGTTCACTCGGTCGGGTGAAGGCCGACCGGGCGTGAGCGGGGGTGACGGCGGGCCTCCATACGTGACGGGGGTTCCGCCACGTATGGAGGCCCGCGTCTCTCCCCCGCGCCGGGCGGAAGCGGGCGGACAACGGCGTCCGCGACCGCCGCTGTCCGCGACCGCCGCTGTCCGCGTCGACCCGCGCCGAGCGGCCCTCCGTCGTCCGTCGCCACCAGGTGCGCCGGCGGCCGCTCACGCGCCGGTGCGGGGTGCCCGAGGAGGCGGGCGGCCTGGAGCCGGACGGACGGGGAGGTGTCGGTCGGCGCGGGTCGTTCAGGGGGCGGGTGTCACTCGACGACGAGGGTGACCTCGATGTTGCCGCGGGTCGCGTTGGAGTACGGGCAGACCTGGTGGGCCGCCTCGACCAGCTTCTGGCCGGTGGCCTGGTCCACCGTGTCGGGCAGCTCCACGCGCAGCGTGACCTTCAGGCCGAAGCCCTCGCCCTGCTTGCCGATGCCGACCTCGGCGGTCACCGCGGCGTCGCTGACGTCCACCTTCGCCTGACGGCCGACGAGGCCCAGGGCGCTGCCGAAGCAGGCGGCGTAACCGGCGGCGAAGAGCTGCTCCGGGTTGCTGCCCTGTCCGTTGCCGCCCAGCTCCACCGGCATGGCCAGGGGGAGGTCGATCTTGCCGTCGGAGGAGACGGCACGGCCCTCGCGGCCGTGGGTGGCGGTGGCGACGGCGGTGTAGATCGCGTCCATGGAAGACATCCCTCTCAGAGTCAACGTTTTCGTTCCGGCGACCCGGTCCGGCCGCCCTCACGACCACAAGTAGAGCACACAATTCAATTGCGTACAACTGAATGGCTCGCGCTAGAGCTACCCTGGAGCCATGACCGCCACCCGGACTCCCGCCCCCGAGGCGGACTGGCTCCACCTGGACCGCCAGATCTGCTTCTCCCTGCACGCAGCGTCCCGTGCCTTCAACAGCGTCTATCGCGTGATCCTCAAGGACCTCGGGCTCACCTATCCCCAGTACCTGGTGCTGCTGGTGCTGTGGGAGCACGGCGACCTGCCGGTCAAGAAGCTCGGCGAACATCTGCGGCTGGACTCCGGCACGCTGTCACCGCTGGTCAAGCGGCTGGAGGGGGCCGGTCTGGTACGGCGGGAGCGCAGCACGCGCGACGAGCGGTCGGTGGATGTGCGGCTGACCGAGGAGGGCGCGGCGCTGCGCGAGCGGGCGCTTCAGGTGCCGCGCCGCATCGCCGCCGCGACCGGCTTCGGCATAGACGACATCGACGACCTGCGGGAGCGCCTCGACCGGCTCACGACCGCCCTGGACGCGGCGGCGCTGGGGGAGACCCCGGGGCTGGAGGACGCTCCAGGCTGCCGGTAGCGAGCGAGCGGCGGACGTAGAGCCGGATGACCGCCCGCTTCCGCACCACCTCGGCGCCGGGCGCGAACTGCTGGTTCAGGACGTCGAACTTGAGCCGCTCCGTGAGACTGCCCGGACCGCGGGCCGCGTCCACCACGTACCGGTCGGCGACCACCCACACCCGGTCGAGCCCGGCCAGCCGGCGCCGCAGGGTGTCCGGGCCCACCTCGGTGCCGTAGAGCGTCCCCGACTCGGGCGCCCCCAGCGCCAGCGCCACGTCCCGCGTCCCCCGGAACGCCGCCGGATACGTCAGTGCCGTGCCGCGCGCGGACGAGGGCAGGAACAGCACCGGGTCCCCCGGCCGCAGTTCCCGCGCGGCGGCCCTGGAGACGGCGGCCAGGTCGTCGGGGCGGTGGGCCGGGAGGCGGTCCTCGCGCAGGAGCGGGAGCTGGTGGGCGAAGGCACAGAAGACGGCGAGGACACCGGTGAAGGCGAGGACGGGGGAGCCGATCCGCAGCCGTCCTACCGTCCCGGCCACCCGATCGGCTCCGGCCGCCACCAGCAGCGGCGCCCCCGCGAGCGCGTAGAGCACATACCGGTCGACGTACAGCGGCGAGAACTGCGAGGCGAGCATCAGCGCCACCGGCGGCACCACCGCCAACGGCAGCGCGACCCCCGCACACGTCACCTCCCCCCGCCGCCCGGCCAACCGGGTCAGCCCCACCGCGGCCAACGCCAGGCCCGTCCAGTACACGCCCGACGTCGGCCCCACGAACGCCCGCAGCAGCTCCTGCGCGTTCTCCGTCGTCGGCTCCGTGAGCCACGCCAGCTGCGCCGACTGGGCGTGCGACACGGCGACCATGGGGAGCAGCGTCACGACGACGGCGCCCGTCGCACATCCCCACAGCCGCCACACCCGTCCGCGCGCCCTCGCGAGCGCCAGTGTCCCCGCGTGGGCGAGGACCAGCAGGACCGCGAGTTCGTGCAGCCAGCAGGTGACGCCGAGGATTGCGCCGTACGCCCACCAGGACCGGCCGCCCCCGCCCCGGAGCCCGGCCTCCCCCGGACCGGCGGAACCCTCGGCGGCGGCCCGGACGAGGAGCAGCGTCGCCCCTGTCGCGCCGGCCGCGACCAGGGCGTAGGAGCGGCCCTCCTGTGCGTAGTGGCCGGCCATCGGCGTGACCGCGTACAGCAGCCCGGCCCACAGGCCGACGCGCGGCCGGGCCAGCCGGGTGCCGAGCGCCGCGACCAGCCCCGCGGTCGCCGCCGCGCCGCACACCGAGGGGAGCCGGAGCAGGACCTCTCCGGGGTGGAGGGCGAGGACGGCGTGCATGAGCAGGTAGTACAGGCCGTGCACCGCGTCCACGCCGTGCAGCAGCTGCCAGATCTGCGGCACCGTGCGCTGTGCGACCTGGAAGGTGACGGCCTCGTCGCGCCACATGCCGCCGCGGTCGATCCCCCACAGCCCGAGCACGAGCATCACGGCCACGGGGACGGCCACGGCCAGGGCCTCGGCACGGCGGACACGGCTCGGCGAGGGGCTCGACGGCCGGTCCGATGGCCGGTCCGATGGCCGGTCCGATGGCCGGTCCGACGGCGGGTTCAGTGGCGGTTTCAATGGAGGTTTCAACGGCGTTCTCAGCAGGGGCCCCATGGTCACCACGGACCGATCTTGTGCGATTAGCCAACCTTTGCTGGGTATTGACGGCGTATCAGCACTATTACACCATCCGCGCGGCTTACGCTCCGGTGTGATGAAGCACCGTCAGTTCTCCCTGCCGTCCCTCGCCTTCGCC
The DNA here is from genome assembly GCF_044746205.1 of Streptomyces sp. NPDC086549. Lineage (NCBI taxonomy): Bacteria > Bacillati > Actinomycetota > Actinomycetes > Kitasatosporales > Streptomycetaceae > Streptomyces > Streptomyces sp. NPDC086549. The sequence goes on from NZ_JBIVBS010000001.1 coordinate 1,423,544, forward strand.
TGGCTCGTCACCCGTGCCCTGATGCTGTGGCTGCTCGCCCACGACTCCGCACCCTTGCTGGGGCGGGGCTCGGTGACGCGCGAGGTGTGGCGACTGTACTCCCGCTGGTACGGCACTCTGTCCCACGGCAGCTTCCCGGCGCACGACACGCTGTGGCAGTACCCGCCGGGCGCGGGCGCGGTGCTGCTGTCACCCGGGCTGCTGCCCGGCCTGACGTACTTCCAGGCGTTCGTGGCACTCACCCTGACCGCCGACGCGCTGGTCACGGCCGTGCTGGCCCGCGCGGGCGCGCGGCCCGGCCGCAGCCTGCTCGGGGCCGCTCTGTGGACCTGCGGCCTGCCGCTGCTGCTGCACATCCCGCTCGCCCGGTACGACGTTCAGGTCACCGCCCTCGCCGTCGTCTCCCTGTTGACGCTGTCGCGCTCCACGCGCGCGTGCGGGGCGTTCGCGGCACTGGGCGCCCTGGTGAAGGTGTGGCCGGCACTGGTGCTGCTCGGGACGCCGAGGGGACGGGCGACGCGATCCGCCTGGACCTGGGCCGGCGTGACCGGGGCCGTCTCCCTGGCACTCTTCGCGGCATCGTTCAACAATCCCCTGGCCTTTCTGCGGCAGCAGGGCAACCGTGGCGTCCAGATCGAGTCCCTGGGCGGCACGGCGCTCAGTCTCGCGCGGCACGCCGGCTGGCCGGGGAGGGCCCGCTACCAGTACGGCGCGATCGAGCTCGTCGGCCCGTACGTCTCCGCCGTCGCCACCGCCTCCCTCGTGCTCACGGCGGCCGCCTTCGCGCTCCTGCTCCTGTGGCGCGTGCGGGCCCGGCGCTGGACCGCGGCGACGCCGTTCGACGCCGCGCTGTGTGCCGTCCTGCTGTTCACGGTCACCAGCCGGGTCATCAGCCCGCAGTACATGATCTGGCTGGTCGGTCTGGCCGCCGTCTGCCTCACCTCGCGGCACACCGTCCAGCGGCCGGTCGCCGCGCTCGTGCTGGCGGCGACCGCGGTGAGCGCCGTGGCGTACCCCGGGCTGTACGGCGAGGTGATGGGCTGCACCTGGACCGGCTGTCTGCTGATGCTCGTCCGCAACGGCCTGCTGGCGACCGCCGCCGTGCTGTCCCTCGTCCGGCTGTGGCGGTCAACGCGCCCGACACCCGCAAGGGTCACCTCCGTGAGTGAACGCCGGCCGGGCTCCGACCGTCTTCCGCATCGAGCGCTGACCGCCTCCTGACGGGAGACCGCGAACATTTCCAGGATCCCGGTCAACCCTGCCCCGGCCCCTGCCCCTGCCGCTCAGGTGGGCGTCGTCGTCATCGGCTACAACGACCGCGCCCATGTGGGGGACGCGGTGCGCTCGGCGCTCGCCCAGGGGCCCGCTGTCCGGGAGGTCCTCGCCGTGGACGACTGCTCCACGGACGGCAGCGCCGGGCTGCTCGCGGATCTGGCCGCCGGGGAGCCACGGCTGAGGGTGCTGGGCCGCCGGGTCAACAGCGGCGGCTGCGGCAGCCCGCGCAACACCGGCCTCGACGCGGTGACGGCGCCGTACGTGATGTTCCTGGACAGCGACGACGTGCTGCCGCCGGGCGCGGTGGACGCGCTGCTGACGGCGGTGACCGGGGCACGCGCCGAGCTGGCCGGCGGGCTGTGCGTGCGCCGCGAGCTCCCCTCGGGGCGCGAGTACCCGTGGCAGGCGGCGCTGTACTCGGCGCACGCCGTCGTCGCACGCCCCTCGCAGCGCCCCCGCCTGGTCCACGACACCCTCTGCGTCAACAAGCTCTACCGCACGGACTTCCTGCGCCGGCACGGCATCCGCTTCCCCGAAGGCCGCTTCCTCTACGAGGACTTCGTCTTCTCCGCGCGCGTGCTCGCCGCCGGGCCGCGCATCGCCCTGGTGCCGGACCCGGTGTACGTGTGGCAGGTGCGCCGCTCCGCCGGCCGGCTCTCGCTCTCCCTGGACCGTGCCGCCATCGACAACTGGCAGGCACGCACGGAGGCGTGCGGGCTGGCGTACGACATCCTGCTGAGCGCCGGACACAAGGAGCTGGCCCGGGCGGCCCGCGCCAAGTTCCTCGACCACGAGCTGCGCATGTACGCCCGCGAACTGGAACTGCACGACCCGGACTACCGGCGCGCATGGTGGGCGCACACGCGGGACCACCTCGCGCGGTACGGCGCGGACGACTGGGAGCTCAACCCGACCGCGCCCGGCCGGCTGCTCGCCCGGGTCGTCCTGGAGTCCCCCGAACCACGCGACCTCCCCCGCCTCAGGGAACTGGCCGCCCGCCCGGCCCGGCTGCTCCCTCCGTACGCCCGCGCCCCCGACGGCACCCCCGTCTGGTCCGACGACCTCCCCCAGGTCACCCTGGCTCCCCTCCTGACCCGTCCCGTCCGCCTCCTCCCCCTCGCCGTCGACGCGGAACTGCGCCCACGCGCGCGTGTCACGCGCCTGCGGCTGCGCCTGTACGAGCTGTACGGGCGGGTGGCACAGGCGGGGCCGGAGACGGTGGAGACGGAGTGGCGGTGCCGGGAGGACGGCCGTACGTCCCACCGTCACGCGTCCGCGCTCGCTCCCGCCTCCGACGGCACCTGGTCGGCGGAGGTGCCTCTCGATCCCGACGTCCTCGGCGCGGGCACCTGGGACCTGCGTCTGCGTCTGCGCTTCGCCCACGGCGCGCACCGGGATGTCACGGCGCACGCGGTCGCGGGCACGGGCCTGCTGCGCCGTCGCGCCGTTCCGAGCACCCGGCACGGTGTACTGCTCGTACAGCCGTACGCCACACACTCGGGCGCACTGGCACTGCGCGTGGCAACCGGACCACGGGGAGTCATGGCGGTTGTCCGCGGAAGGCTGCGACGCCTGCTTCACTGAGACCGGATCGGGTCGACTGACGAGGGGACGGCCGCACATGACCTGGCTGATCACCGGCGGCGCCGGCTACATCGGGGCACACGTCGTACGGGCGATGACCGAGGCGGGAGAACGGGCGGTGGTGTACGACGACCTGTCCGCCGGCCTCGCCGAGCGCGTGCCCGACGGGGTCCCGCTGGTGGTGGGTTCGACGCTGGACGGCGAGCGGGTGGCACGCGCCCTCGCCGAGCACGAGGTCACCGGTGTCGTCCATCTCGCGGCGCTGAAGCAGGTGGGCGAGTCGGTGGACCGGCCGCTGCTCTACTACCGGCAGAACGTGGAGGGCCTGCGCGTCCTCCTGGAGGCGGTGACGGCGGCGGAGGTGGCGTCCTTCGTGTTCTCGTCCTCCGCGGCCGTGTACGGTCTGCCGGACGTCGACCTGGTGACGGAGGAGACGCCGTGCGCGCCCATGTCGCCGTACGGCGAGACGAAGCTGGCGGGTGAGTGGCTGGTCCGCGCGACCGGCCGCGCGACCGGGCTGTCCACGGCCTCGCTCCGCTACTTCAACGTGGCAGGCGCGGCGGCCCCGGAACTGGCCGACACGGGCGTCTCCAACCTCATCCCCTTGGTCTTCGAGAAGCTCACGGAGAACGCGCCCCCGCGCATCTTCGGCGACGACTACCCGACCCCGGACGGCACCTGCGTGCGGGACTACATCCACGTGGTGGACCTGGCCGAGGCCCATGTGGCCACGGCCCGCGCCCTCCAGGCCTCCCCCGGCAGTGCCCTGACCCTCAACATCGGCCGCGGTGAGGGCGTTTCGGTCCGCGAGATGATCGACCGCATCAACGCCGTCACCGGCTATCACCGTCCTCCGACGGTCACCCGGCGCCGCCCCGGCGACCCGGCCCGCGTCGTCGCCTCCGCCACCCGCATCGCCACCGAACTGGGCTGGCACGCCAAGCACGACATCGAGGACATGATCACCTCGGCATGGGAGGGCTGGGTACACCTGCGCCCGGAAGCGGCACGCAGCTGACCGCCGCCGACGCGGACGCCGGCAGCGCCGGCCCGCCCAGCACCAGTACCTCACCCCGGGCAGCCCCGCCCGGCCTCACAGCGCCTTGAGCGCCTCCGCGGTGGCCCGGGTCAACGCCTCCAGGTACCCCTTCGGCAGCTTCGGGGAGCGGATCACCACCGAGCGCCAGTACAGCGGCCCGGAGATCAGGTCCAAGGCCAGCTCCCCGTCGATCCCCGCCCTGATCTCCCCCCGCTGCCTGGCCCCCGCGAGGATCTTGCTGGCGACGCCCTCCTGGCCGTCGCGCAGGGCCTTCTGCATGGCCTCGGCGATCTCGGGATTGCGGGCGGCCTCGGCCTGGAGGTCGGGGATGATCTGAGAGGCGACGGGGTGGCGCAGGGCGCGGGACGTGAGCTCGTACAGCAGCCGCAGGTCTCCCTCCAGGGACCCGGTGTCCGGCACCGGCAGTCCGAGCACCGCCAGAGCCGACACCACGTCGAGCACCAGGTGCAGCTTGGACTTCCACCGGCGGTACACCGCGGTCTTGCCGACCCCCGCGCGGCGCGCGATGCCCTCGATGGACATCCGGGCGTATCCGACGGACGCGAGTTCCTCGAAGACGGCCGCCCGGATGGCCTCGGTCACGTCCTCACGGAGCACGGCGGCCCCGGCGGGAGCGCGGCGGCGCGGACGCGTCTGGGCTTCGTCGGCGTTCGTCGTCATGCCGTCCAGCATAGGGCGTTACGACGAAACGGTTGCGTTCCGACGTCGATTGGGCCTACGCTCCCGTTGCGACGATACGGTCCCGTCCCGACGTAAGAAAACGTGAAGAAACGCGCGAGGAAACATCGGAAGACGGACCCGCCGGCCGGACGCACGCACCCCCACTCCCCCCGAGCGAAAGCAGCGGATGTGAGCCAGGTACTCCACACACCGCCCTCGACACCGGCCCCGGCCGACGACCTCGCGGCGCTCGCCGCACGCCACGGGCTCTCGGTCAGCGGCGCGCGCCCCACCCTGCGCGAGTACGTCCACCAGCTGTGGGCACGCCGTCACTTCATCACCGCCTTCGCCACCGCCAAGCTCACCGCGCAGTACAGCCAGGCGAAGCTCGGCCAGCTGTGGCAGGTCATGAACCCGCTGCTGAACGCCGCGGTGTACTACTTCATCTTCGGTGTCCTGCTGGGCACCAAGCACGGCGTGCCGGACTACATCCCGTTCCTGGTGACGGGCGTGTTCATCTGGACGTTCACACAAAGCTCGATCCTGGCGGGCACCCGGGCGATCTCCAGCAACCTCGGCCTCGTCCGCGCGCTGCACTTCCCGCGCGCCGCGCTGCCGATCTCGTTCTGCCTCCAGCAGCTCCAGCAGCTGCTGTTCTCGATGGGGGCGCTGATCGTCATCCTGCTCTGCTTCGGCGTGCCCGTCGCGGCCTCCTGGCTGCTGGCGATCCCGGCGCTGGTCCTGCAGTTCACGTTCAACGCCGGCGTGTCGATGATCATGGCCCGGATGGGCGCGAAGACGCCGGACATCGCGCAGCTGATGCCGTTCATCCTGCGGACCTGGATGTACGTCTCCGGCGTGATGTGGAGCATCGACAAGCTGACGAAGAAGGACCATCTGCCGCACCTGGTGACGGTCGCGCTGGAGACCAACCCGGCAGCCGTCTACATCGACCTCATGCGATACGCCCTGATCGACAGCTTCCACGCCCACCAGCTGCCCCCACACGTGTGGGCGGCGGCGACGGGATGGGCCCTGCTCGCCGGGGTCGGCGGCTTCATCTACTTCTGGAAGGCTGAGGAGACGTACGGCCGTGGCTGAGAACGTGAACGACCGCATCCCCGACAACGGCATCCCCCACAACCCGGTCCCCACCGTCGTCGTCGACAACGTCGACATCGTCTACCGGGTCAACGGCACCGGCGCCGGACGCGGCACCGCGACCGCCGCCCTCAACCGCATGCTCCGGCGCAAGCAGGCCGAGAAGGCGGCGGGCGTGCGCACGGTGCACGCGGTCAAGAAGGTCTCCTTCGTCGCGTACAAGGGCGAGGCGATCGGGCTGATCGGCACCAACGGCTCCGGCAAGTCGACACTGCTGAAGGCGGTGGCCGGCCTGCTGCCGGTGGAGAACGGGCACATCTACACCGACGGCCAGCCCTCCCTCCTCGGCGTCAACGCGGCCCTGATGGGCGACCTGACCGGCGAGCGCAACATCTTCCTCGGCGGTCTGGCCATGGGCATGTCCCGGGAGGAGATCAAGTCCCGGTACCAGGAGATCGTCGACTTCTCCGGCATCAACGAGAAGGGCGACTTCATCACCCTCCCGATGCGGACGTACTCCTCCGGCATGGGTGCCCGCCTGCGCTTCTCCATCGCCGCCGCCAAGGACCACGACGTCCTGCTGATCGACGAGGCGCTGGCCACCGGCGACCGCTCCTTCCAGAAGCGCTCGGAGGAGAGGATCCGCGAGCTGCGCAAGCACGCGGGCACGGTGTTCCTGGTCAGCCACAACAACAAGTCGATCCGGGACACCTGTGACCGGGTGCTGTGGCTGGAGCGCGGGGAGCTGCGCATGGACGGGCCGACGGAGGACGTCCTCAAGGAGTACGAGGCGTTCACCGGCGACAAGGCGCCCAAGAAGGCTCCCCCGAAACCGGCCGCGGCGAAGGTCCCTCTTCCTTCCTGAGCCCCCCAGCGGCGCAAGAACGTTTATCCCTTTTGTCGACCAAGTGACAAGATGACGTGAAAGGCGCCCCTGGAGACGACGAGGCGAAGGAGTCCACCGCGATGCCCGAACTCAGCGTCGTCGTCTACGGCCCGAACACCCAGGACCGCCTGACCGGACTCCTCGACTCGCTCGACGCCCGCCCCCTCCCGGACGCCGAGGTGATCGTGGCCGCGGTCGGCGACTGGGCCCGGGAGACGGCCGAGGGGCACGCCCCGGAGACGGTGGTGCTGCCCCTGCCGGACGGCACGGGCGACGCGGCGGCCCGGGCGGCGGGAGCGGCGCGGGCGACCGGCCGCTGGCTGCACTTCGTCCACGCCAAGGACGGCCTGCCCGCCGGCGCCGCCCGCACGGTCGCCGAGCGCGCCGCGGAGCTGCCCGGCACGGCGGACGTCCTCCTCTTCGACCACGTCGCCACCACCTGGCAGACCTCCGGCATGCCGTCGGCCGACGGCCCCGTCCTGGCCCGCGCGGGCCGCGCCGGCCTCGCCCTCGACGACGCCGCCGGCCTGCTGCGCCTCACCCCGCTGCTCGGCAACCGCGCCCTGCGCGCGGACTTCTGGCGGGCACACCAGGAACTGCTCGATCGCGAGGACGAGCCGTACGCCGCGTACGCCGCCCTCCTGCACGCCGGTCAGGTCGCCTGCCTCAACCAGGTCGCGTACGAGGACCGCAGGCTGCGCCCCGAGAGCCTCCCGCCGCTCACCCCCGAACGGCGCTACGCGCTCGTCGACCGCTACGAGGCCCTCCTGTCCCTCGCCAAGGACCGTCCCGCCCCCCGCACGGTCCTCTACGACGTGATGGTCCGCGACCTGCTGCGCACCTTCGCCCGTGAGGACATGCCCGACCCGGTGGCCCGCGAGTTCTTCCGCCGCTCGTCCCTGGCCGCGGTGCGCTGGCGTCCCCCGGACCACCGCCGCCCGGCGGGCCTCGAAGGCATCCGCCGCGGCCTCCTCGAAGAGGGCGCCTACACCAAGTACCGCGCCTTCCAGGCCGCCAACCGCACGCGCAGAACCGCGAAGTCGGCGCTGCGGACCCGCAGACGCCAGGTGGGCACGAAGCTCCGCGACCACCAGTACCGCCGGGCACTGCAGCGCCCGGTCGACCCCGGCCTGGCCGTCTTCTCCGCCTACTGGAACCGCGGGGTCGCCTGCAACCCGGCCGCGATCGCCGCCGAGCTCGCCGAACTCGCCCCGCACATCCACCCGGTGTGGGTGGTGTCGAAGGACAACGCACCGCTCCTGCCGCCCGGCACGGACCATGTGATCCCCGGCACGCGCCGCTACTGGGAGGTGCTGGCCACGGCCAAGTACCTGACCAACAACGTCAACTTCCCCAACCCCGTGCTCAAGCGCCCCGACGCGGTCCACCTCCAGACCCACCACGGCACCCCCCTCAAGCGCATGGGCCTGGACCAGATGGAACACCCGGCCGCCGCCAAGGGCATGGACTTCGCCGCGCTGCTGGCCCGCATCGACAAGTGGGACTACAGCGTCTCCGCCAACAGCCACTCCACCCGTATGTGGGAGCGCGCCTACCCCTCCCGCTACACCTCCCTCGACCACGGCTACCCGCGCAACGACGTCCTCTACTCCGCCACCGCGTCCGACATCCGCGCGATCCGCGCCCGCCTGGGCATCGCCCCCGGCGCGACGGCCGTCCTCTACGCCCCCACCCACCGCGACTACGAGGCCGGCTGGACACCCCGCCTCGACCTGGCCGCCCTCGCGGACCGCCTGGGCGAGAACACGGTCCTCCTGGTCCGCGGCCACTACTTCTACGGCGGCACCGCGTCCCCCCTCGCCGGTCTGCGCCGCACGGGCAGGATCGTGGACGTCTCGTCGTACGACCCGGTCGAGGACCTGTCCCTGGCCGCCGACGCCCTGATCACGGACTACTCGTCCATCATGTTCGACTACGCCAACCTCGACCGCCCGATCGTCGTCTACGCCGACGACTGGGAGACCTACGCGACGACCCGGGGCGTCTACTTCGACCTGATGTCCGAGGCACCCGGCCAGGTGGCCCGCACCCAGGAGGAACTGGCGGAGGTCTTCGTCTCCGGCGCGTGGCGCGACGAGGCCGCCACGAAGGCGCGGGCGGTGTTCCGGCGCCGGTTCTGCGAGTACGACGACGGACGCGCCGCCGAACGCGTCGTACGACGGGTCTTCCTCGGCGAAAGCGAGGACTCGCTGCCACCGGTGATCCCGGTCGAGCGGCGCACACCGGCACCGACCCCCGAGGAGGCCGAGTCATGACCCCCGACGTCACGGTGACAGTGATCGTCCACAACGACGCGGCGCGGCTGCCCCGCGCGGTCGCCTCGGTACGGCGGCAGACACACGCCGGCATCGAGATCATCATCAGCGACGACCACTCCACGGACGAGACCCCGTCGGTGGCCCGGGAGCTGGCGGCGCGGGACTCCCGCATCCGCTTCCTGCGTCTGCCGAGGAACAGCGGCGGCTGCAGCGCCCCGCGCAACAGAGCCCTGGAGATCGCCCGGGCGCCGTACCTGATGTTCCTGGACAGCGACGACGAACTGCCCGAGCGGGCGGTCGAGCTGCTCCTGGCCGCGCACCGCGAACGCGAGGTCGACTTCACGATGGGCGCCGTGCGGCGGATACGGGTGGACAGCGGTCACCGCTCGACCTGGATGCGGCACCTGGTGTCGGAGCGCCGGACGCTGGAGGGCATAGCGGCGGACCCGCGCCTCTTCTTCGAGCACCTGTCGACGAGCAAGATGTACGCGAGGGCCTTCCTGGACCGCCACGGCCTGCGCTTCCCGGAGGGCATCCACTACGAGGACCAGCTGTTCTCGGCGCAGGCGTACTGCCTGGCAAGGGCGTTCACGATCATCCCCGACCCGGTGTACCTCTGGTACATAGCCCCGTACGCGACCGGCGACTGCGCTTCGATCTCCAACCAGCGGCACAAGCTCACCAACGTCGGCGACCGTGTCCATGTCCAGCGGCTGATCGACGACTTCCTGGCGGCGAGCGGGCACGGGTCGCTGCGCGAGGACAAGGACTACAAGTTCCTCAAGCACGACTTCCGCATGTACGCCGGGGACCTGCCGTTCCGGGACGAGGAGTGGCTGAGGTCGTTCGCGGACATCGTGACGCCGTACCTCGACACCCTGGCACCGGGCTCGTACGCCCGCCTCCCCCGCACGGAACGGGTGGTCCTCCAACTGGTCCGCGACGGCCGTCTGTCCGAGGCACGGCTCGCGGCGCGGGGCCTCGGCCACGGGGTGGCACCGCGGCAGGTGACGACGGACGCGGCGGGCGGCGGCACGTACTGGGGCGACCGGATCCCGTCCTCCGCCCGGTCCCGCCGCGAACTGGACGTGACGGACCTGGAGCTGGACACCCGCCCCTTCCCGAGCGCCCAGTTCCGCCACGAGATCACGGAGCTCACGCGCGGGCCGGGCGCCTCGCTCGACCTCACCATCCGCACCTACGACCCCGGGCTGCGCCTCCCGTTGGGCCCGCACCGCGCAAGCCTCCTCCTGGCCCCCGGCCGACGCCGCCTCACGCTCCCCTTCCGGCTGGACCCCGTGCGTCCCGGCGTCTTCGAGGGCCACGCCCACCTGGACCTGTCGGTGGCCCCCGTCCCCCTCCACGGCTTCGCCGGCACCCGCCATCCGTTGCTCCGCCTCCAGCACCAGGGCCTGGCCCACACCGGCCTCCTGCTGGCCCCCCTGGCCTTCCCCTCCCTCACCACCCGCATCGGCTACCACTCCGGCGCGGCCCCCCACCGCATCACCGTCGAGCCCGAGGGCCGCGGCCCCGGCCGCCTCCAGATCCGCTGGCACCCGGCGGGCGTGACGGCACGGGTGGTCCGGCCGCTGGTGCGGCGGGTGGCGCGACCGAGGGTGCGGCGGATGGCGCGGCTGCTGGCCAGCGCGCTGAGGTGACGCGGGCCGGTCGCTTGCCGGCTCAGTGCCGTATCGCGTACGGGCGCAGCGCTGTACCGCGTACAGGATCAGTGCCGTACCGCGTACAGGACCTGCCCGCCCGGCCCATGGGCCACCGCCCGCAGTCCCGCCCCCCGCAGGGCGTTCCCGGTGTCCACCACCCACCGCACCCCGTACTTCCGCGCGATCCCCCGCCGCTCGCTCTCCGGCGTCCCCGCGGCGAAATACCGCTGGACCGCGGCACTGCGCCGACCCTCGTCCGGCAGGAAGACATCGGGATAGCCGGGGGCGACGGTGTACGGCCCGTAGGCGGGGATCTGCCGGGCCGGAAACGTCCGCGCCATGACGACGTCCCCGTACTTCACCCATGGCGTGATCCACCGGTACCCGACCCACGGCGCCCGGTATCTCGCCGCGACCACTCCCGGCAACGCGCTCCGAGGCACGACGTACCCCACCGTCCCGACCTGCGTCCACGCCCCCACGGCCAGCGCGGCGGCCAGCGCACACGCCCACCCGGCCCGTACCGACCGCGCACGCCCCTCGACCGGCAGCGCCTCCAGCGCGGCGGCGAGCTGCGCCGGAATCAGCGCCGCGGGCAGCACGCGCCCCCACGCGTAGTGACCGCTCACCCCGCCCACGGCGAAGACGGCCGCTCCCAGCACGAAGAGGATCACCAGCGGATCCCACCGGTCCCGCCGCCACCGCAGCACCAGCGCGACCACCCCGAGCAGCACCAGCCCGAACCGTCCGGGCAGATGCCGGTACAGCGACCGGTGGATGCTTTCGAGATCCGCTCCCGCCGAGAAGAGCGAGAAGAAGTCGTAGTACGGCCACGACCACAGCACCGCCAGCCCCAGCGCCACCCCCGCCCCCAGTCGCAGCAGCGTCTGCCGCCCCGGGCGTGCGGCGACCACCGTGGCGAGGGCGCCCAGCGAGGCCACGACCCCCGAGAACTGGTGGACCAGCAGGATCACCGCCCACAGCACCCCGAGTCCCAGCCACACCCGCCGGCCCGCACCGTCGCGCACCGCCCCCGTCAGGCACGCCCAGAGATGGAAGGAGAGCCCGAGGGCGAACACGCTCGGATACGACACCGTCAGCGCGAGGGAGTTCAGTCCGAGGAAGCCGCTCCAGTCGAACAGCACCGGTCCCCACAGGAACAGCAGGCACAGGAGCGCGAGCGCCGGCGCGACCCGGTGCGCGCTCAGCGTCCGGACGTACCGCCACACCCCTGTGACGAGCAGCCCCAGCCCGGCCACCGCGCCGACGCGCAGCACGACGAACACCGGCAGCCCGGTGACCCGGGCAAGGCCGCCCAGCACCAGCATCCACGGCGAGTAGTACGGACTCGGCGTGTCCGCGTCGACGAGCGGGTTCCCGGGGCGCAGAAGGCTGTGCCGCAGCCGTTCGACGGTCGCCGCGTGCATGCCGAGATCGCCCGCCCACGGGAGACGGACGATCGCCAGGAGCAGCAGGACGAGGACGAGCGCGGCGGCGGCCTGCGGGAGGGCTCTGCCGGCGGTCGCCGCGGTACTACGCGGCGCGGCGCGCATCCTGCTGGAAGACCCAGGTGCGGTAGACGAGGAAGCGGAAGGCGGAGGCAAGGACGATCGACAGCGCCTTGACCGCATTCGCCCCGAACGGACCGTTCAGGCCGAGGCCGTGATATCCGGCGTAGAACAGACCGCTTTCCATGACGACGCCGATTCCACTGAAAACGAAGAACAGTACGATTTGCCGACTGGTGCGGGAAGCCCGGTCACGATAGGCGAAAAAGCGGAAGCCGATGTAATTCGTGGCCATGGCAATACAGCTGGCGAGCACCGTCGCGACCATCGCCCGTCGGCCCAGGCCGTGCAGCAGCAGGTTGAAGACCAGGAAATTGACAAGTACGCCGCTGCCGCCGACGACCCCGAATTTCACGACTTCGAGGACGACTCGCGTGACCGGCCGGGCGACCGGAGCGGGGGCGGGGGCGGGTTCTGGAGCGGGTGCTGGAGCGGTCGCCGCCGGACGGGTCTCGGTTAGGTTCACTGTCACGCGGCAGACTTTATCCGAAGCGTCCGGATTAACAGGAAAGGGTAAATCCGTCGCCCGGATTTCCCTAAGCGGTGGCAAGAAGAGGATGTGACGGCGTACGGAAACGGGGGCGGCCCCCGGCCCGGGCCGGCCCGGGGGCGCCCCCCGGGGGGGTCGCGAGGGCCCCCGGCGGGGCCCCAACACCCCGCGCGGGGGGGCCCGCGGCCCCCCCCCCGG
>NZ_JBIVBS010000001.1:1436315-1465644 GCF_044746205.1 Streptomyces sp. NPDC086549
CGGCGGTATTACCTTCAACGGGTACCCCCGTCGCCGGTTTTCCCGTACGGGGGGGCAACAGGTGGTTGTGAGGGGGTACGGAACGGGGGGCGCCCGGGGCCGCCCCCGCCCGGGGGCGCCCCCGTCGATGTGTCGCGTACGCCTACGAATGCGTCCACAGCAGCGTGCGCATGGTCCGCATCGCCACCGACAGGTTGGCCAGGTCGAAGGACTCCGAGCTGCGGATCTCCTCCAGGGTGGACCGCGCCCGGCTCAGGATCGCCGCGTTCTTCTCCTCCCAGGCCTTGAAGCGCTGCTCGGGAGTCGAGGTGCCGTTGCCGACGGAGAGGACGTCCGCGGTGAGGCCCGCGTGCGCCGCGTACAGGTCCTCGCGGATGGAGGCGCGGGCCATGGACTGCCAGCGGTCGGCGCGGGGCAGCTCGATGATGCGGTCCATGAGCTGGGTGATGCTGAGGCGGTCGGCGAGGTCGTAGTAGACCTCGGCGACGTCCAGCGGCTCCTTGCCCGTACGGTCGGCCACCGAGACGATGTCCAGCGCCGGGAAGGCGGAGGAGAATCCGGCCACCCGCGTCGCCAGCTCGTCCGGCACACCAGCGCCGGACAGCTCGTCGTACACGTGCTGGTACCACTCCAGATCCGCACCGCGCAGCAGCTTCGGCAACTGCTGCCAGACCTGCTCGACCCGGTCCGCGAAGAAGTCGACCGTCTCGGCCAGCGCCAGCGGCTGCGGCCGGTTGTTGAGCAGCCAGCGCGTTCCGCGCTCGACCAGACGGCGCGAGTGCAGCCGGATCCGGGTCTGGACCACGGCCTCGACCTTGTTGTCCAGCTCCTCGACCGCGTCCCACACGGACGCCGAGCGGAAGATCACGCGGGCCACGGTCTGGGCGCGGACGATCTCCTCCAGCGACGCGCCGGTCTCCTCGCGCAGCCGGTGCAGGTAGGTCGTACCACCCGTGTTGACCGTGTCGTTGACCAGGACGGTGGTCGTGATCTCGCGGCGCAGCGGGTGGCTGTCGACGGTGTCGGCGAACCGCTCGCGCAGCGCCGTCGGGAAGTACGCGTGCAGCAGACCGCGCAGGTACGGGTCGTCCGGCAGCGAGGTCTGCAGCAGTTCGTCGGCGACCGTGATCTTCGTGTACGCCAGCAGAACGGCCGTCTCGGGACCGGTCAGGCCCTGCCCCTGGCCGAGCCGCTCGCGGATCTGGCGGTCGGCCGGCAGGAACTCGAGGGCGCGGTCGAGATGGCCCTCGCGCACCAGGTGGCGGATGAACCGCTGTTGCGCGTGGAGCATGTCCTTGGACTGGGCGAGGGCGTTGGCGATCGCCACGTTCTGCGCGTAGTTGTTGCGCAGCACCAGGGAGCCGACCTCGTCGGTCATCTCCGCGAGCAGCTTGTTGCGCTGCTTCACGGTCATGTCGCCGTCCGTGACCAGGCCGTTGAGCAGGATCTTGATGTTCACCTCGTGGTCGGAGGTGTCCACGCCGGCGCTGTTGTCGATCGCGTCGGTGTTGATCTTGCCGCCGTGCATCGCGAACTCGATGCGGCCCAGCTGGGTCAGGCCCAGGTTGCCGCCCTCGCCGACGACCTTGCCCCGCAGGTCCTTGCCGTCGACGCGGATGGCGTCGTTGGCCTTGTCGCCGACGTCGGCGTTGGACTCGGTGGAGGCCTTGACGTAGGTGCCGATGCCGCCGTTCCACACCAGGTCCACCGGGGCCTTGAGGATCGCCTTCATCAGGTCGGCCGGGGTCACCTTGGCGACGCCCCCCTCGATGCCGAGGGCCTCGCGGATGTGTGCGTTGACCGGGATCGCCTTGGCGCTGCGCGGGAAGATCCCGCCGCCCGCCGAGAGCAGGTCGGTGTTGTAGTCGGCCCAGCTGGAGCGGGGCAGTTCGAACAGACGGCGGCGTTCGGCGTAGGAGGTGGCCGCGTCCGGGTCCGGGTCGATGAAGATGTGCCGGTGGTCGAAGGCGGCGACCAGGCGGATGCGCTCGCTCAGCAGCATGCCGTTGCCGAACACGTCACCGGACATGTCACCGATGCCGACGACCGTGAAGTCCTCGGTCTGCGTGTCCACGCCCAGCTCACGGAAGTGCCGCTTGACGGACTCCCAGGCGCCGCGGGCGGTGATGCCCATGCCCTTGTGGTCGTAGCCCGCGGAGCCGCCGGAGGCGAAGGCGTCGCCGAGCCAGAAGTTGTACGACTCCGCGACCTGGTTGGCGATGTCCGAGAACGTCGCCGTGCCCTTGTCGGCCGCGACCACGAGGTAGGTGTCGTCCTCGTCGTGCCGGACGACGTCCGCCGGGGGCACGACCTCGCCGGCCACCATGTTGTCGGTGATGTCGAGCAGCGCCGAGATGAAGGTCTTGTAGCTGGCGATGCCCTCGGCCAGCCACGCGTCCCGGTCCACGCTCGGGTCCGGCAGCTGCTTGGCGACGAAGCCGCCCTTGGCGCCGACCGGCACGATGACGGTGTTCTTCACCATCTGCGCCTTGACCAGCCCGAGGATCTCCGTGCGGAAGTCCTCACGGCGGTCCGACCAGCGCAGACCACCGCGCGCGACCTTGCCGAAGCGCAGGTGCACGCCCTCGACGCGCGGCGAGTACACCCAGATCTCGTACGCCGGACGCGGAGCCGGCAGGTCGGGGATCGCCTGCGGGTCGAACTTCATCGACACGTAGTCGTGCGGCTTGCCGGCCTGCGACTCCTGGAAGAAGTTCGTGCGCAGCGTCGCCTTGATGACGGTGAGGAAGGAGCGCAGGATGCGGTCCTCGTCGAGGCTCGCCACCTGGTCGAGGGCGGCGTCGAGCTCCTCCAGGAGCGCGTCGACGATCTCGAGCCCGGCGCGCTGGCGGTCCGGCGACATCCGCGCCTCGAAGAGGGAGACGAGGAGCCGGGTCGTGTGGACATTGGTTCGGAGGGTGTCCTCCATGTAGTCCTGGCTGAAGGTCGAGCCGGCCTGCCGCAGGTACTTGGCGTACGCGCGCAGCACCATCGCCTGCCGCCAGGTCAGCCCGGCGCCGAGGACGAGGGCGTTGAACCCGTCGTTCTCCGCCTTGCCCGTCCAGGTGGCCTCGAAGGCCTCCTGGAAGCGCTCGCGTCCGCCGTCGCCGAGGTAGTCGCCGTTGCCGCCGCCCATCGACTTGGGGATGCGCAGGCCGAAGTCGTAGATCCAGGCGCTCGTCCGGTCCGAGCAGCGCAGCTCGTACGGCCGCTCGTCGATCACCTCGACGCCGAGCCGGTTGAGCACCGGCAGCACGGCGGAGAGGGAGATGGCCGCACCCTTGCGGTAGATCTTGAAGCGGCGCTCGTCGGGGGCGGCGCCCACCGGCTCGTACAGGCTGAGCGCGAAGTCGTTGCCCTTCTCCGCGCTGAGCCGCTCCAGGTGGATCAGGTCGGCGACCGCGGCACGCGGGGTGTGGTCGGCCTTGAAACCCTCGGGGAAGGAGCTGCCGTACCGGCGCAGCATCTCGGCGGCGCGCTCCTCGCCGCACTCGGCGTTGAGGGCCTCGGCGAACCCGTCGGCCCAGGAGCGGGCGGCCTCGACGAGCCGGGCCTCGATGCGCTCCTTGTCGGTGTCGGAGAGCTGGGGCAGCTCGGTGCCCTGCGGGACGCGGATGACGAAGTGCAGCCGGGAGAGGATCGACTCGGTGTTCCAGGCGGTGAAGTCGACGCTGGTACCGCCGAGCTCCTCCTTCAGGATGTCGATGATCCGCAGCCGGACGCCGGTGGTGTAGCGGTCGCGGGGGAGGTAGACCAGCGCGGAGTAGTAGCGCCCGTACTCGTCCTGGCGCAGGTAGAGGCGCAGCCGGCGCCGCTCCTGCAGGTACAGGACGGAGGTGGCGATGGAGCGCAGCTCGTCGGCGGGCGTCTGGAAGAGCTCGTCGCGCGGGTAGGTCTCCAGGATCTGCAGCAGGTCGCGCCCGTCGTGGCTGTTGGGCGAGAACCCGGCGCCCCTGAGCACCTCGTCGACCTTGCGCCGGATGACGGGCACACGGCGGACCGACTCGGTGTAGGCGGCGGAGGAGAACAGGCCAAGGAAGCGGCGCTCCCCGATGACGTTCCCGTCCTTGTCGAACTTCTTCACGCCGACGTAGTCGAGGTACGACGGCCGGTGCACGGTGGACCGGCTGTTGGCCTTGGTCAGGACGAGGAGCTTGTGCTCGCGGGCCTTGGCGCGGGCGTCGGCCGGGAGCCGCTCGAAGGAGGGGCTGACGGGGTGGCTCTCGTCGGTCGCGTGGTGCGGGTCGGAGCGCAGTATGCCGAGCCCGGTGCCCGGCACCGCCGCCAGCGAGTCGTCCTCGCGCAGCTGGTACTCGCGGTAGCCGAGGAAGGTGAAGTGGTCGGCGGACAGCCAGCGCAGCAGCTCGCGGGCCTCCTCGACCTCGGCCGCGGAGAGGTCGCCGGGAACGGGCTCGCCGTCGAGCTCCTCGCCCATGCGCAGGGCCGCGTCCCGCATCTTCTCCCAGTCCTCGACGGCCTCACGGACGTCGGACAGGACGCGCAGCAGGTCGGCGGTGATCTGCTTCAGGTCGGCGCGGTCGGTCTCGCGGTCGATCTCGACGTGGATCCAGGACTCGACGTGCGCGTCGTGCGGGAGGTCGGCGCCGTTGAGCGGGGTGGGCAGCACCTCGATGAGCTTGCCCGCGACGTCACGGCGGACGACGAACTGCGGGTGGATGACGACGTGAATGCCGCGCCCCTGCCGGGTCAGCTCGTTCGTCACGGAGTCGACGAGGAAGGGCATGTCGTCGGTGACGACCTCGACCACGGTGTGGCTGCAGGTCCAGCCGTTCTCTTCGACGGTCGGAGTGTGGACCCGTACGTTGGCCGTGCCCTGGGGGCGGCTGTCGGCGAGGCGGTAGTGCGAGACCGAGGCTCCGAAGACGTCGACCGGGTCACGGTCGGTGAGGTCCTCCGGGGCGGTGTGCAGGTAGTAGCGCTGGAGGAACGTGAGCACGGATTCCTGGTCCGGGGTGCCCTCGTCCGTCGTCCCAGTCGGTAGGTGCCCCCCGACCGGGCTGTTCTCAGCTACCCGGGCGGCCCTGTCGAGCAGCTCGGCCTTGGCTTCGTCCAGCTTGGTCTGCATTGTCCTCTGACTCCTGTCGCGCGCCGTTGCGTGACGTAGAAGGAAGTGCGGTCTCTTCCCCCGCGGCTCGACGCGACGGCCCGGGGTGTCCGGTCCGTTCCGACGCTATGCCGCAAGGTGAGATGAGCGGGGGGCATTCAGCCATTCTCGACGCGCCCGACGGGTGTGACGCTGCTCTCCGCGACGGAGATACCCGGGATGTGCGCGGCGCCTCGGGGGCCCTTGTGCCCCCGTCCCGCCCGCGAAGACCAGCGACCGCCGCCCGGTCACGGATGTGGTCCGTGCTCACCGGGCGCAGGGCAGGGGCAGAACTGCCCCCGCGAACTATCGCGCTGATCACGCCACCAAGGCTATCGCTCATTACCCGGGGCCCGTCATGAGCCGTATGTGTACAAAACCGGGGGTGGAACTTTGACGTTCTGCACAGGGACGGAGACGGCACGGCGGGCGTATCCACCGGCGGCGCCGGGGTCACTGACGGTGTGACCTGGGGCGCCGCCCGGTGACGCGGGACGGCCCGGCGCAGGCGGCTGGAGCGGTCCGGCGCCGGGTGGCGACGCCGTCCGGCGCGGGTCCAGTCGGAGTGTCGGGGGCGGTCCAGTGGGGATGGGGTGGGGGTCCAGCGGGGCACCCCCTTCTACTCCACAGCCGTCCGAGGTGGGCCGTCCGGTACGTCGCCCCGGCGTACCGAGCTCCGCCACAAGTCCTCAGGCGGCCAGTCGCTCCGCCTCCGCGACGGCCTCCTCCAGCGTGTCCACCACCGGCACCCCGGCTTCCTCGAGGCTGGCCCGGCCGTGCGAACCCCCGGTGTAGAGCACGGCCCGCGCGCCCACGTGCCGCGCCGCCACCGCGTCGTCGGCGGCGTCCCCGATCACCACCGTGCGCTCGGGCTCCACGCCGGTCAGCGCCTGCAGGTGGCGCACCATGTGCTCGGCCTTGCTGCCCCCGGACGGCCCGATCCGCCCCTCGACCCGTATGAAGTGCGCCTCGATCCCGAACCCTCGCACCAGCGGCACGAGTTCCTCGTGCACATACATGCTCAGCAGCGACTGGCTGTGCCCCGCCGACCGCCACCGCGCCAGCAGTTCGGTCGCCCCCTCGGTGAGGCCGCAGCGGAGCCGGTGCTCCGCGTAGTACCGGTGGAAGATGTCGTCCATGATCTCCCACTCGGTGCGGGTCGGCAGCCGTCCCATCAGCCGCTCGTAGAACTTCGGCACCGGGACGCAGTACAGCGCCCGGTACTGCTCCAGCGTGATCGGTTCCAGCCCGAGCTCGGCCGATGCCGCGTTCGTCGCCCCGATGATCGCGTCATTGTCGTGGAACAGCGTCCCGTTCCAGTCCCAGACGATGTGCGCGCTTCCGTGCTTCCCCATGTCCAAAAACGTACCCCCTGCCACTGACAATCATGGATATCAGCAGGTCAGAGCCGTGTGGGGCAGGTGCGGCGAGGGACGTCAGACGAGTCCCACCAGGTTGGGGATCTCCTGAGTCGCGTACCAGAGCAGCTCGTGGTCCTCGGCCTCGTCCACGACGAACTGCGCGTCGTCGTCCCCGCCGTCGGCCGCCTCCAGCGCCTGCGCGGCGGCGGCCACGTCCTCCTGCGCGTCGTCCGCGTCCACGTGCACCGAGGCCGCCTTGGCCAGTCGCACCGCCCCGGCCACCCGCACCTCGCCCAGCGCCGCCGGGTCGAGCGCGCGGTCCGGGTCGGCAGTCGCCGCGCCGTCGGCCACGTCGACGGCGACCACCACGCGCCGCCGCACCGCGTCCGGCTCCGCCGCCAGCAGCCGCAACGAGGCCAGCGCGGCCCGGCTCAGGGCCGCGTACTCCAGCTCCTCGATGTCGTCGGACAGGTACCACTCGCGCAACGCGGGCGTGACGGCGTACGCCACGAACGGACCCGCCCCCAGCTCGCCCGTCTTGTACGCCTCGGCGAGACCGGGGAGGGACAGGGGGACGTAGACGCGCATGGCTGGCCGCTCTTTCGTGGTCGGAGGCTCGGCTGAGAACCCGGGGAGGGCGCTCCCGCGCCTCCCGGAGGGCCTTCAGGATACGTGCGGGCGTCCCCTTTCGAGTCCCTGCCCGGACTCCCGGACGCGTCCACCCGACGCCCTGCGACTCACCCGGTGCGGGCCCGTCCCCGCCAGGTTTCACGGCCTCACGATCACTCGGATAGGTGAAGTCTCCTGCCCGCCGACGCGGGCTCCGGCTTCCTTGCCGCCGTCACCGGCGGCCCCGTACAAGAACCCCACCAGCAAGTTACCGCCCGGTACCCACCGGGCCCGCCGAACGGGGTCTTCCATGAACAAGGTCATGACCAGGGCAGCCAGGCCCGGCCCGGGTACCCGCCCACCGAGCCGCCGCGACCCCCGCCGTCCCGGCGGCGCGGCCCCTAGAACGCCGGTGACGGGGACAGCCGGCAGGACGCGGGCCACGGGGACGGCCGGCGCCCCTACGGCCGCGGGGACAGCCCCAGCGGCGCCCGCCACCATCCCTACGGCGCCGGGCGCGGCCGGAACTCCCCGCCCCACCGACCTCTTCGCCGACCGTCTGCTGGCCGTCCTCAGCGGCCAGCGCCCCGTCCACTGGATGCTCCGGCACACCGCCGGCCGCGCCTACGACGAACTGGCCCGCCTCGCCGAACGCGGCCCCCTGCGCACTCGCGGCGCCCGCCCCGTCGTCCGCGACATCGGCTACTACGTCCCCCGCGCGGGCGCCATCGAGGCCTTCGCCCGCATCGGCGCCGGCGACCGGCTCCGCGCCATGGCCTTCCGCCTGGAACAGGGCCCGGACCTCCGCTGGCGCTGCACCGCAGTGGAACTGGGCGGCCCACGCACCCCACGGACGGACGACGACTAGGGCCCGACCAGGACGGCCCGAAGGAACGCCGAAGGGCCGGGCACCCCACGGGTGACCCGGCCCTTCCAGGACGCCGCGGCCATGAGGCCGCGAGCCCTGCTACTTCTTGCGGCGCCGACCGCTCTTGGCCTGCTTGCGGCGCTCGGCGCGCGTGAGGCCGTCGGACTCGGAGCGCACGGGCTCGTCGTCGTCATAGGTGAAGTCGCCCTCGACGATGCCGCCCTCACCGTCCACGGTCGCCGCGGAGAAGTGCAGGCCACGCCGCTGCGGAGCGTCGAGCCCCTTGGCGCGGATCTCCGGGCGGGAGCCCGCCTGGGCCGGCACCGCGTCCTGGACACCCTCAGCCACCGGCTGGACGTCCTCGACCGGGACCTCCTCGACCTGCTGCTCGACCTGGACCTCCAGGTTGAACAGGTAGCCGACGGACTCCTCCTTGATGCCGTCCATCATCGCGGTGAACATGTCGAAGCCCTCGCGCTGGTACTCGACCAGCGGGTCCTTCTGCGCCATCGCGCGCAGACCGATGCCCTCCTGGAGGTAGTCCATCTCGTAGAGGTGCTCGCGCCACTTGCGGTCGAGGACCGACAGCACGACCCGGCGCTCCAGCTCACGCATGATCTCGGAGCCGAGCTGTACCTCACGCGCCTCGTACTGCTCGTGGACGTCGTCCTTGATGGACTCGGAGATGAACTCGGCGGTCAGGCCGGCGCGGTCGCCGGCCGCCTCCTCCAGCTCGTCGATGGTGATCTTCACCGGGTAGAGCTGCTTGAAGGCGCCCCAGAGACGGTCGAGGTCCCAGTCCTCCGGGAAGCCATCGGCGGTCTCCGCGGCGACATAGGCGTCGATCGTGTCGTCCGTGAAGTGCACGATCTGCTCCTGCAGATCCTCGCCCTCCAGGACGCGGCGGCGCTCGCCGTAGATGACCTCGCGCTGGCGGTTGAGGACCTCGTCGTACTTCAGGACGTTCTTACGGGTCTCGAAGTTCTGCTGCTCGACCTGGGACTGGGCGGACGCGATCGCGCGCGTGACCATCTTGTTCTCGATCGGCACGTCGTCCGGCACGTTCGCCATGGACATCACGCGCTCGACCATCTGGGCCTTGAACAGCCGCATCAGGTCGTCGCCGAGGGAGAGGTAGAAGCGCGACTCGCCCGGGTCGCCCTGACGGCCGGAACGGCCGCGCAGCTGGTTGTCGATACGGCGCGACTCGTGCCGCTCGGTGCCCAGCACGTAGAGGCCGCCGCTCTCCTCGACCTCGTCCTTCTCGGCCTTGACCGCGAGCTCCGCACGCTCCAGGGCGGCGGGCAGGGCGTGGGCCCACTCCTCGATGTGCTCCTCGGGGTCGAGGCCGCGCTGGCGCAGCTCCGCCTCGGCGAGGTCCTCGGGGTTGCCGCCGAGCTTGATGTCCGTACCACGGCCGGCCATGTTGGTGGCGACCGTGACGGCGCCCTTGCGGCCGGCCTGGGCGACGATCGAGGCCTCGCGCTCGTGGTGCTTGGCGTTGAGCACCTCGTGCTGGATGCCGCGCTTGCTGAGCTGCTGCGAGAGGTACTCGGACTTCTCGACCGAGGTGGTGCCGACCAGGATCGGCTGGCCCTTCTCGTGCTTCTCCGCGATGTCGTCGACGACCGCCTCGAACTTGGCGACCTCGGTGCGGTAGATCAGGTCCGACTGGTCCTTGCGGACCATGGGCTTGTTCGTCGGGATCGGGACCACGCCGAGCTTGTAGATCTGGTGGAACTCGGCGGCCTCGGTCATCGCCGTACCGGTCATGCCGGAGAGCTTGCCGTAGAGGCGGAAGAAGTTCTGCAGGGTGATCGTGGCGAGCGTCTGGTTCTCGTCCTTGATGTCCACCCCTTCCTTCGCCTCGATCGCCTGGTGCATGCCCTCGTTGTAGCGGCGGCCGGCGAGGATACGGCCGGTGTGCTCGTCGACGATCATGACCTCGCCGTCGATGACGACGTAGTCCTTGTCCTTCTTGAAGAGCTCCTTGGCCTTGATGGCGTTGTTCAGGTAGCCGACCAGCGGGGTGTTCACCGACTCGTAGAGGTTGTCGATGCCCAGCCAGTCCTCGACCTTGGAGACGCCGTTCTCGTGGATGGCGACCGTGCGCTTCTTCTCGTCGACGTCGTAGTCGCCGGTCTCCTCCATGCCCTTGAGCGGGTTGCCCGCCTCGCCCTTCTTCAGGCGGGTGACCAGCTTGGCGAAGTCGCCGTACCACTTGGTGGCCTGGTCGGCCGGGCCGGAGATGATCAGCGGCGTACGGGCCTCGTCGACCAGGATGGAGTCGACCTCGTCGACGATGGCGAAGTTGTGGCCGCGCTGGACGAGCTCGTCCTTGGACCACGCCATGTTGTCGCGCAGGTAGTCGAAGCCGAACTCGTTGTTCGTGCCGTACGTGATGTCGCACTCGTACTGCTCGCGGCGCTGGGCCGGCGTCATGTTGGCCAGGATGCAGCCGACGGTCAGGCCCAGGAACCGGTGGACGCGGCCCATCATCTCGGAGTCGCGCTCGGCCAGGTAGTCGTTGACCGTGATGAGGTGGACGCCGTCTCCGGAGAGGGCGTTCAGATATGCGGGCAGGGTGCCGACGAGCGTCTTGCCCTCGCCGGTCTTCATCTCGGCGACATAGCCGAGGTGCAGGGCGGCGCCGCCCATCATCTGCACGTCGTAGTGCCGCTGGCCGAGGACGCGCTTGGCGGCCTCGCGGACGGTGGCGAACGCCTCGGGGAGCAGGTCGTCAAGGCTCTCACCGTCGGCGTAGCGCTGCTTGTACTCATCGGTGAGGGCCCGCAGCTCGGCGTCGGAGAGGTCGACGAAGTCCTCTTCGATGGAGTTGACCTGGTCCGCGATGCGGTGCAGCTTGCGCAGGATCTTGCCTTCGCCTGCACGCATGATCTTCGAGAGGACGGACACGGGGGCTGGTCTCCTTGCCGGTCGGGCCTAGGACGGTCGGTTTCCATTTGACGTACTGAGCAACGGCCATCGTATGCGAGGACACGGCCAAGCCGGGAGGCCCGGCGGGCCGACGGCCTTCCGCTGCTCGTTCACCGCTCTCTTTCAAAGGGGACAACGGGCGGGATGAGCGGATAGTGCCGCATCGTTCCGGGGAATTGCGCGAAATGTGATCGCGTGCTCACGCACAGCACGGAGGTGCCCTCCGATTATGACTGGCGCCCCGGGCGAGGGCCGAGCAGAATCGGGCGATGCGACCCGTCACGCTCACCACCCACCGGCTGCTCCTGCGCACGGTCGGTGCGGGAGACACCGACGCGGTGCACGCCGCCGCGCAGGACCCGGACATCCAGCGCTGGACCACCATCCCGTCCCCCTACCTGCCGGAGCACGGACGGGGTTTCACGGAGCAGATGGTCCCCCAGGGGTGGGCCGACGGCTCGATGTTCACCTTCGGCGTCTTCCTGCCCCAGGGGGACCTGGTGGGGATGCTCAGCATCACGATGCGTTCGCTCGGCGTGGGCGAGATCGGCTTCTGGGCCGCGAAGCCCCACCGCGGCAACGGCTACATCGTGGAGGCCTCCCTCGCCGCCGCCCGCTGGGCCTTCACCGCGGCCTGTGTGGACCGCCTGGAGTGGCGCGCCGAGGTGGGCAACAACGCCTCCCGCGCGGTCGCGGAACGCGCGGGCTTCACGATGGAGGGCACGCTGCGCTCCGCCGTCAGCAACAAGGGGGTACGGCGGGACTGCTGGGTGGGTTCCCTGCTGCCGTCCGACCTGGGGCTGCCCTCGGCAGCGCCCTATCTGCCGGCGCCCGCGCCGCGGGCGTAGCCGGAAAACCCCGGCTCACCGCCCGCTGTCAGTCCCACCGTCTATCGTCCGAACGCATGACGACCCTTCCGCGCCCCGCCACCGAACTCTCCGCGGACGATGCCCGCCGCATCGCCCTGCGGGCCCAGGGATTCCTCGGCAGTCCCGACCGCCGGGCCGGCGTCCGGGGCATCCTCCGCCACCTCGGCGCGGTCCAGCTCGACACCATCTCCGTCCTCGCCCGCTCCCACGAGCTCATCCCTTACGCCCGCCTGGGCGCCGTGGGCCGCGGGACGGTGGAGGCCGCCTACTGGAAGCCCGGGGTCGACGGCGCGCCTCCGGCACGGCCGCACGCCTTCGAGTACTGGTCGCACGCGGCGTGCATCCTCCCCGTCGAGGAGTGGCCCCACTTCGCCTTCCGCCGCCGCGCCTACCGCAACCGCCCGCACTGGGGCCATGAACTCCCCGACGGCGCCTACGACCAGGTCATCAAGCAGCTCCGCGCCGAAGGCCCGCTCACGGCCACCGAGTTGGGCGGCGCGAAGCGCACCAGCGAGTGGTGGGACTGGTCCGGCTCGAAGGTCGCGGTCGAGCGTGCGCTGATGTACGGGGAGGTGGTGTGCGTGGAGCGCCGCGGGTGGAAGCGGGTGTACGACCTCGCCGAGCGCGCGATCCCCGACGCCCTGCTGCACGACGAGCTGGACGACACCGAGTGCCTGCGCCGCCTGGTCCTCCTGGCGGGCCAGTCCCTCGGCGTCGGCACGCGCGCGGACATCGCCGACTACCACCGCCTCAAGGGCGAGCAGGTCGACGCGGTGATCGCGGACTCGGGCCTGGTACCGGTCACGGTGGAGGGCTGGGGCAAACCGGCCTGGGCCGACCCCGCGGCACTGCAGACACCGCCGCGCGGCCGCCACCGCACCACGCTGCTGTCCCCGTTCGACTCCCTGATCTGGGAGCGGGCCCGTACGGAGCGGATCTTCGGCTTCACCCATCGCCTGGAGGCGTACGTCCCGAAGCCGAAGCGGGTGTACGGCTACTTCGCGATGCCGGTCCTGTCCGGCGGCCGCCTCGTCGGCCGCGTCGACCCGGCGCGGGAGGGCCGCACCCTGGTGGCCCGGCAGGCCACCCTGGACGGCGCGAAGGCGGTCCCGGCCGTGGCCCAGGCCCTGGTCGAGGCGGCGAGCTGGGTGGACTGTACGGACGTGAGGGTCGAACGGGTGGACGCACCGGAACTGCGCGAACCCCTCACGAAGGAACTCGCCCAGCTCCTGGCCTGACCCCTGACGGGGCCTGTCGGCTACCGGATTTCGAGGATCTTCTCCCGCATCGCGTACACCACGGCCTCCATCCTGGAGTGCAACTGCAACTTCTCCAGGATGTTGCGAACATGGTTCTTCACGGTGTTCTCGGAGATGAACAACTCCTTCGCGATGTCGCGATTATTCATCCCCGTGGCGACGAGTTTGAGAACCTCCAGCTCACGGTCCGTCAGCCGCGGAGCGGGCACGAGCCGACGCTCGTCCGTCCGCTGGATCATCGACTTGAACTCGGTGAGCAGTTTCGACGCCATGGAGGGACTGATCTGCGACTGCCCGTCGGCCACCGCACGAATGGCGGTGGCCACCTCGTCCGTCGAGATCTCCTTGAGGAGATAGCCGGTCGCGCCCGCCTTGATCGCCTCGTAGAGGTCGGCCTCCTCGTCGCTGATCGTCAGCATGATGATCTTGGCGCTCGGCGCGACCTCCTTGATGGAGGTGCACGCCTCGATCCCGCCCCGCTTGGGCATCCGTACGTCCATCAGCACGATGTCGGGCAGCAGGTCGGCCGCCTTGTCGACGGCCTCGGCGCCGTCGCCCGCCTCGCCGACGACCTGGATGTCCTCCTCGGCGGCGAGCACGATCTCCAGTCCGCGGCGGAAGAGGGCGTGGTCGTCCACGACAAGGACTCTGATCGGCTCCTTGCGTGGAGTGCCCGTGTCCGGGCCCATGCCGACGACGCCGTCGCCGGCACCCCCGTTCCGCATCGGTCCGAAGCTGTCCGCCATCGTTCCTCCCCCTGAAGGCTGTGGCCTGTGGTCCTGTGCCATCGCCAACCCAAGGCAGCGGCCCACCGGTTGGGCCGGTACGGCCATGATTTCATGCCCGGACAACACTGCGGTGACAGAGCGGGGCGCGAAGTGGTCGCACACCGGTGCCCCTGGGGGCGCACACACGCTCCAGGGGCACCGGCTCAGCCTTCAGCCGGGCGGGTCAGCCACCCAGCGTGCCGCCTGCCGCGGGGGGTTGCGCCTGGGCGACCATCGGGTCCGTGCTGAGGTGGATGACGCCGTAGTCGTAGGCGTGCCGCCGGTAGACGACGCTCGGCTCCTTGGTCTCGGAGTCGACGAACAAGTAGAAGTCGTGTCCGACCAGTTCCATCTCGTAGAGGGCCTGGTCGAGGGTCATCGGGGAGGCGACGTGAGTCTTCTCGCGGACGACGAGGGGGCCTTCGCCCTTCACTTCCAGCGAGCCGATCTTCTTGGTGGGCACTCCGTCCGTCTCTTCCTCGTGGACGGGGTGGCCGTTCCCGTTGAGCGTCGCCGCGCCCGGGACGTGATCGGGGACCTCCGCGGCCGAGATCCGGCGTGCGCCGCGCCGCGAGAAACGCTTGTCGTGCTGCTTGCGCAGCCGGGCATCCAGCTTCTCCGCCGCCAGATCGAGTGCCGCGTACGGATCGCTGGCCGCTGCCTCCGCCCGGATCACCGGACCGCGGGAGCGGAGTGTGATCTCCACTCGGTCGCACCGGTCGGCCTGTCGGGGGTTGGGCTCCTTGGACACCTCGACGTCGAGGCTGATCACCTTGCCGTCGAGCTTCTGGATCTTCTCCAGCTTCAGCTTCTCGGCCACGTGCTTGCGGAACCGCTCGGGCACCTCGGTCTTGCGGCCCTTGACGACGATGTCCACGCAGAACTCCGTTCCCGGATCACTCCGCTCCAACGGCGGAGCATCTCCCTTTTGCACCAGGTCCCGGTGAGCCCCGGAACCTCGGACTCGGTGACTTCCACCTCCTCCTCCCCCATGGGCAAGATCTGCACCCCATCGCCGCACGTGATTGCGGAAAACCCGCAGCACGGCATTCGGATATGAGGGGTATGGCCCGCGCCTTTCCCTCACAACCGAACATATCTCGCCCGGACGGATGTCGTCACCCTCTACCGCGGCGTACCTCCATTCAGGTGAATTGACCCTCTCACTACCTGCAACGACGCAAGTTCGCAGTCAGTTCCGGTTCATTTCGAAGGAATCCGGCGGGGCCGCGACCACAGCCGCGCAGATCAACGCTACGCGGTACGTGCCGTTCGCCCTCTCTTTCCTTGATCCGGTCGTCCGTTCCTCCCTTCCTTCCCGAGTTGCGCACGGATACACGGCCCTTGTCCCGCGGTCGTACGCGATCGCCACCCGAACGGCCCGCGCCGCCTCCGCCAGGGAGGCCCCCGTCGTCATCAGGTCGTCGACGAGCACGACACCACCGCCGTGGAGCAACCGGGCGCCGCGCACAGTCACCTCCAGCGCGCCCGCGAGATTGTTCAGCCGCTGCCGGGAGTCGAGCCCCGACTGGTCGGCCACGGCACGCCGCTGCCGCAGTACGGCGGCCACCCGGGCGGGCGTCCCGCTCCGCCTCAGCGCACCGGCGGCCGCGAGCGCGATCCGCCGCACCGGATCGTGCCCCCGGGCCCGCAGGGCCCACCGTGCGGAGGGCACGGGGACGAGCAGCACGGGCACGTCACCGCTCCCGGCCGGCACCCCGTCGCCCCAGGACGTCACAACCTGCACGCCGCATGTGCCCGCCGAAACGCCTCGCGCATCCCGGAGCCCCGCCCGCACAGCTCCCGCCAGAGCCGAGCCCAGGGGACCCGCGAGTGCCAGCGCACCCCTTTCCTTGTGGGCGAGGAGGGTTGCCCGGACCTCGTCCGCGTACGAAGCCGCCGCATGCACCGCCGGCAGCCCGGGCGGCTCCGGCACCGGTCGCACCCGGCACGGTGCGGCTCCGCTCAGGGCTGCACTGCACTCCCGGCAGAGCACCGTTCGAGGCGTCCCGCAGCCTCCGCACTCGGTCGGCAGCACCAGGTCGGTGAGGTCCTGCCACCACCCGCGCATGACCACCACTGTGCCAACACCCGAGCCGGACGACCACCCCTGTGGATAACCCTCTGTGGATAACCGGGCGCGGGGCGTATCCGCCCGTCACTCGCACGAGTACCAGGAGCAGGGCCACATGGTCGTAGGGCATGCCCGGCCCGGCACGCCGCTCTCACCCCGGATAGACCGGCGCCGACCCATCCTTGATCACCGTCTGCCACTGCGGCCCCGGCGACAGCCGTACGATCCCGTCGTCCGAGTACCCCACGAGCGGGACCCGGTCGTCCTCGGACGACGCGATCGCCTTGACGCCCGGGAGGGCCGCGGGGACCAGGCCGTCCGGCGTGGAGCCGTCGACCTGGACGTACCGCATCTGCAGCACACCCCCCTGCTCTTGTCCGACGACCACGAGTCGGCTGTCCCCGGCCCAGGACATGGCGGTGACCTCCTCCCACCCCGGCGTCACGGAATGCAGTTCGAGAACCGAAACCACCGGCCGCTCCCCGGGCTTCTCGTCCCGGTCGATCCTCCCGACGAGCAGGGACTGCTTGCCGTCCTTCTCCACGACGACCGCTATCCGCACCCCGTCGGCGGCGACCCGCACGTCCTTGATGCGCCCGGGCAGCTCCGGTGTCCGCACCTCCACCGGCCGGCCCGCACCCTGCTCCAGCAACAGCAGCCGGGGGGCGGCGGGGTCGCGGTCGGCCACCCACAGGTCGCCGTGGGAGTCCCAGCTGGGTGTCGTCAGCCGGTCGCCCTCGGTGGTTCCGTGGCTCTGGACGACGGGATCCCCGAGCGAACCGCCCGACGCGAGCGATGTCACGTACAGGGACTTGCCATCGATGCCCACCCCGGCCGCGGTGTGCTCGTCGCGCGAGACCGCCACCGACCGGAGCCCCTTGTCGCCCTCTCCCAGCGCACCGGGCACCGGAACCGGGCTGGTGCTCGCGCTCGCACCGGCTATCCGTACCAGCCGGTGCTTGCCGTCGAGGAAGTACAGGTACTCGGGGCGCTTCACGGAACCGTGCCAGGCCACGGCCTCGGTCTCGTTCTCGGTGAGGTCGCACAGCTTCTTGCCCCCGGCGCCCTGCAGCTCGACCGAGTCCACCGTGGGCGTCAGGTTCTGCATCGTGAACAGCAGCTGGGTCGCCATCTCGGCGCACTTGGCCGCCCCGGCCCGGGAGGCCCTGTCGTTCAGCGGCACCGTCAGCTTGTTCTGGTCGTCGGGCGTCAACGAACTGACACCCTTCTTCAGCGCCGTACCGGTCGGGAAGCTCGACCTGACCACGGGTCTGAGCCAGCTCGTGGGCCCGTCGAGCAGCGAGCGCACCATCTGCGTCATCGGGTCCACGTTCTTGCGCACGAAGACCGGGTCCGCGACGGCCACCGACTGCCCGGTCGCCCCGGCCGGGGTGTTCGAGGCGAAGTAGTACTTGTTGACGGACGTGTAGTTGCGCTCGAAGTCGGACTTGCCCATCACGACGCCCGCCGGCAGCGCGTCGATGCGCCACTGCTTGCTCTTGGGGTCCTGGGTGAGGTGCACCTTCTTGCTGTACGGCCCTTGGGCGGGTGCGTACGCCTGCCGGCCGTCGACGGTGGCCACGCTGCTTCCGGCCATCGTGTAGGTGAGGTTGCCGGTGTCCTCCCGGTGGCTTGCCGGGTTGTCCTCCTCGGTGCTCGGCGCGTTGACGAGCACCGTGGTGGACCGCTCGGGCTTCCACTTCCGCGCGGCCGGGGCCGTCAGGTACTTGCGCGCCGTGTCGTAGTTCGGATCGTCGCTGGTCAGCGCCTCCAGGAAGCCCTGCACGATCTCCCCGGGCGTGGCGTCGTCCCGGGGCGGCATGGCAAAAACACGCACCTGCGTGTCCTGCCGCGGCGTGGACTCGACGTCCCGCAGGTCCCCGGTGTCGGGCATCGAGGCGCACCCCGTCAGCAGTACGACACCGCAGGTGGCGTACGTCACCGCGCGCACCGGCCGACGCCGGGCGCCCCCCTCGCGGTCAGCGACCACGAAATGCCTCCCCTGGCTTGTTCGAGTCCCCCGCCCCGGTGGCCGGGTCCGGCCGGCTTCCGCCGGTCTCGTCGCGCGCCGTCTCGGTCGAGGACGCGTCGTCCTGGCGCCGGGCGCCTCCGGCGGGCCGGGGCACCACACGAGCGCCGTTGCCCGGCAGCGCGGTCGGGTCGGCCGTCGGCGCCACGGCGGCCAGCCGCGGTGCGATCGCGGTGCGCGGCGGCAGCGGCGGCTGGCCGCCCGGCTGCTGCATCGGCACCGTGGCGCGCTTGTCCTGGCCCCCGCTCGGCAGACCTGCGTCGTTCAGACCCCGGTTGCGCCGCGAGTCCTTCGGCTCCAGCGGTATCGGTGAGCCCCGCAGCGGCTCGTCCGCGGTCCGCGGCAGCGTCAGCCGGAACTGCGATCCGCCGCCCGGCTCGCCCCAGGCCTGCAGCCAGCCGCCGTGCAGCCGCGCGTCCTCCAGGGCGATGGACAGCCCCAGCCCCGTACCACCGGTGGTACGCGCGCGTGCCGGGTCCGCCCGCCAGAAGCGGCTGAAGACGCGTGTCGCCTCTCCGGGCTTGAGCCCGACGCCGTAGTCGCGCACCGCGACCGCGACCGCGCCGCCCGCAGCGGCGAGCTTGACGACGACGTCCTTGCCCTCGCCGTGCTCCACGGCGTTGACGACGAGGTTGCGCAGCACCCGCTCCACGCGGCGGGCATCCGCCTCGGCCACGACGGGCTGCTGATCGCCGACGACACGTATCTGCGTGCCCTTGCGCTCGGCGAGCGGCGCGGCCCCGCTGACGACCCGCCGGACGACCTCCCTGAGGTCTATCGGCTCGGCCTCCAGCGCCGCCGCGCCCGCGTCGAAGCGGCTGATCTCGAGCAGGTCCGCGAGCAGCGACTCGAACCGGTCCAGCTGGTCGGCGAGCAGCTCCGCGGACCGCGCCGTCACCGGGTCGAAGTCCTCGCGGGCCTCGTGGATGACGTCGGCCGCCATTCGTACGGTCGTCAGCGGAGTGCGCAGCTCGTGCGAGACGTCGGACACGAACCGCCGCTGCATCCGCGACAGGTCCTCCATCTGCTGGATCTTCAGCTGCAGGTTCTGCGCCATCTTGTTGAAGGCCTCGCCGAGCCGCGCGATGTCGTCCTCGCCGGTGACCTTCATCCGTTCCTGCAGACGCCCGGCCGACAGCCGCTCGGCGATCCCGGCCGCCATCCGCACGGGCGTGACGACCTGTCGCACCACGAGCCACGCGATGGCCCCGAGGAGTACGACGACGAAGAGCCCGGCGGTCGCGAGCGTGCCCTTGACCAGGCTGAGGGACTTCTCCTCCTGGGTGAGCGGGAAGAGGTAGTACAGCTCGTACGGGGCATTGTTCGGGTCGTTGACCTGTTTGCCGATGACCAGGGCGGGCTGCGACTGCTTGTCGCTGTCCCGGTAGATGATGCGGGTGTAGCTCTGAGCGGCCACCGCGCCGCTGTTGATCCGCGTGCGCAGGTCCTCCGGCACGCTCGCCGTCGGGTCCACCTGGCCGGAGCCACGCGGGCTGCGCCCGCCGCCGCTCTCGTCGCCCACCGGAAGCGTCACCACGTCGAAGGCGCCCTGGCCGCCGCTGGAGAGCGACTCCACGAGGTCGCTCATCCACTGGGTGAGATTCTGCTTCGACTGCTGTCCGTCCACCGACGACGCGTCGTCGGCGAAGCCGCTGGCCGCCTCGTCGGCCTTCTGCTTGGCCACCGCGAAACCGCCGGTGGCCTGGCTCTGCGACGCCTTCGCCTTGGCGTCCAGCAGACCGTTTCGCACCTGGCCGATGACGACGAAGCCGAGCAGCAGCACGACGCCCAGCGACATCAGCAGTGTCGTGGCGACGACCTTGAGCTGGATGTTGCGCCGCCACAGCCGCATGACCGGCAGCAGCGGCCGGCGCACCCAGCGCATGAACAGGCGGAGGACCGGGCTGCCGTGGACCCCGCCCTGCAGCAGCCCGCCGTCGAAGAAGCGTCCCCAACGCGAGCCCGCCGCCTTCCGGCCGACAGGCCGCCCCGGCCGGGCCCCGGACCGGCCGGGAGCCGAAGCGGCACTGTCTCCGGACATGTCAGCTCGGCCCTGCCTTGTAACCGACACCACGGACGGTCACCACGATCTCCGGCCGCTCCGGGTCCTTCTCGACCTTGGAGCGCAGCCGCTGCACATGCACGTTGACCAGACGGGTGTCGGCCGCGTGCCGGTAGCCCCACACCTGCTCCAGGAGCACCTCGCGGGTGAACACCTGCCACGGCTTGCGGGCCAGCGCGACCAGCAGGTCGAACTCCAGCGGCGTCAGCGCGATCGACTGCCCGTCCCGCTTCACGGAGTGACCGGCCACGTCGATGACGAGGTCACCTATGGCGAGCTGCTCCGGCGCGGGCTCCTCCGACCTCCGCAGCCTCGCCCGGATCCGGGCGACCAGCTCCTTCGGCTTGAACGGCTTCACGATGTAGTCGTCCGCGCCCGACTCCAGGCCCACGACGACGTCCACGGTGTCGCTCTTCGCCGTGAGCATCACGATCGGCACGCCCGACTCCGCCCTGATGAGGCGGCACACCTCGATGCCGTCCCGGCCGGGCAGCATCAGGTCGAGCAGCACCAGATCGGGCTTTGCCTCCCGGAATGCGGCCAGCGCCTTGTCGCCGTCGGCTACGAAAGACGGCTCAAAACCTTCACCACGCAGCACGATCCCGAGCATCTCGGCCAGTGCGGTGTCGTCGTCGACGACAAGGACTCGTCCCTTCATAAACGACATCATCCCATTCTCGTAACAGTGGCAGGCGTGCTGGTGAGGAGGGTCACTGGCCCGTGACGATAGTCGTATGCGGCCGTCACTGTCTGCCCACGGGTCGACAGCGGTGATCCGGGGGACGGACGCCTCCTGCTCCGTCCTGCCTCAGCCGTGCGTCGCATGGCGGGGCGTGGCGCACAGCTCCGCGAGAGCCTGAGCCGTGACGGGCGAGATGGCGCCCTCCTCGGTCACGATCGCCGTCACCAGCTCGGGCGGCGTCACGTCGAACGCCGGGTTGTACGCCTGAGTTCCCAGCGGTGCGACCGGAGTCCCGCCTCCCGCTCCCGCCACTGACACCTGGGGTGCTGTGAGCTCGGTCACTTCGTGCCCGGGGCGCTGCTCGACCTCGATGGACGCCCCGTCCGGCGTGTCCGGATCCACCGTCGTCACCGGCGCCACCACTATGAACGGCACATGGTGGTACCGCGCGAGCACCGCGAGCGGATAGCTCCCCACCTTGTTCGCCACCGAACCGTCGGCCGCGATGCGGTCCGCCCCGATCAGCACCGCGTCCACCTCCCCCGCCGCGAACAGCGAACCGGCCGCGTTGTCGGTGAGCAAGGTGTACGCCATGCCGCTGCGGGCGGCCTCGTACGCCGTCAGGCGAGCCCCTTGCAGCAACGGGCGCGTCTCGTCCACCCACAGGCGCCGCAACTGCCCGGCCCGGTGCGCGGCGAGCGCCACCGCGAACGCCGTGCCCTCACCGCCCGACACCAGCGATCCGGAGTTGCAGTGGGTGAGGATCCGGTGCCCGCCGCCCGGGAGCAGTTCGTCGAGCAGCGCCAGCCCGTGCCCGGCCATACGTGCGCTGGCCTCGGCGTCCTCGCGGTGCAGCGCCCGCGCCGCGGCCAGCGCCGCCGCGGCCGCCTGCCGGGTGTCCCCGCCTCCGGCGAGCGCGGCCCGGTGGGCGGACCGGGCCCTGCGTACACCGACGGAGAGGTTCACGGCGGTGGGCCGGGCAGCCTCCAGCGCGCTCGCGGCCTCGTCCACGTCGAAACCCCGCGCGGCGGCGAGTGCGACGCCGTACGCCCCCGCGATCCCGAGCAGCGGCGCCCCGCGCACGGCGAGCGAACGGATCGCCTCGACCAGGGCCGACGCGTCCGTGCACACCAGCTCGACCTCCTCGGTCGGCAGCCTGGTCTGGTCGAGAAGGACCAGTACCGGCCCTTCGGGCGGCTCCTCCCAACGGATCACCGGTATCCCGGTCGGCCTCTTGTCCTCGCCGGTTTGCGCGTACTGATCAGCCATGCGGTCAGTCTGCCCTGTATCCGGAGGACAATTGAAGGTGTGCAGCCCATACCGCGGCCGGTCCCACGGCAACTGCCCCATGGCACGATGGCTGCCAACCTGCCGCCGCGAGCGCGGACGGGCACCGTGAAGGAGCTTCGATGAAAGACACTCCGGGCTGGGCGTCGCCCGGATCCGCCGCGTCCGACGGGCAGGAACCCGGCGCGACCGTCCCTGCCGAGCCCGCCGAACATCCTGACGCGGACCAGCAGGATGCCGGCTCGAAGTGGTCCAAGGAGCAGCCGCCACCCGGCCAGTGGTCCGCGCCCACCGGCGCCCCGGCCCCCGGCCAGGCACCTCCGCCACCACCACCCGGCCCGGGCTGGGACGGCCAGCACCCCGGCGGCCCGGGCGGATACGGCGGCCCGGGTGGGTATGGAGGGCCCGGCGGACACGGCGGCCCCGGCGCATACGGAGCCTGGGGCGGCGGCTGGGGCGGACCGCCTCCCGCGGCCAAGCCCGGCGTGATCCCACTGCGTCCGCTCGGCGTGGGAGAGATCCTCGACGGCGCCGTCTCCACCATGCGCACCTACTGGCGCACGGTCCTCGGCATCTCGCTGACCGTCGCCGTACTCACCGAGGTCTTCGTCATCCTGCTGCAGGGCTTCGTCCTGAACGACAGCGCGAGCACCGACGTCCTCAACGATCCCAGCGCCAGCCTGAGCGAAGTCACCCACGCCATGGGAGATGTCATGCTCAGCTCCGGCGTGGTCCTCCTGATCTCCATGATCGGCACCATCGTCGCGACCGCGCTGCTCACGACCGTCACCAGCCGTGCCGTGCTCGGCAAGTCGGTGACCACCGGTGAAGCCTGGCGCGACGCCCGCCCGCAGATCCCCAGACTGTTCGGCCTGATCTTCCTGCTGCCGCTCATCGCCGGCGGCGTGGTCCTGTGCGGCGCGCTGCCCGGCCTCCTCGTGACAGTCGCCGGCGGAGGAGGCAGCGCCGGTGCGGCCCTCGCCGCGCTGGGCATCCTCGGGGCCGCCATCGTCGCACTCTGGCTGATGGTCCGCTTCTCCCTCGCCTCGCCCGCTCTGATGCTGGAGAAGCAGGGCATCCTGAAGTCGATGAGCCGCTCCGCGAAGCTGGTCCGCGGCTCGTGGTGGCGCGTCTTCGGCATCCAGTTGCTCGCCGCGATCATCGCGAACATCATCGCGTCGATCATCGTCATCCCCTTCGCCGCGATCGCGGCCGTGGTCAGCGGCAACGGAGTCTCCAACCTCCTCGACGGCAGCAACGGCGACCTCGGCTGGACGTTCCTCGTCATCAGCGGGATCGGCTCGGTGATCGGTTCCATGATCACGTTCCCGATCACGGCCGGCGTGACCGTGCTCCTCTACATCGACCAGCGCATCCGTCGCGAGGCCCTCGACCTCGAACTGGCCCGCGCCGCCGGTGTCCAGGGCTACGGAGGCACCCCCGGCACCACACCGGGGAGTTGATGAAGTGAGTCCGGCGGGGGGAGTTCTCACAACGGCGCCGGGACTGCTGCGCCTCGGCGACACGGCCGTACTGTCACTGGCGCGCTCCGGCGACGAGCCACCGGTGACCATCCCGCGCGATCCGGCGCGTGAGGCGGCACGGCGTGAGCTGGCCAAGCGGATGTACCACGAGAACGACCCCGGCCTGCTCCAGCGGGCCCTGAACGCCTTCTGGGACTGGCTCGGCAGACTGCTCGGCGCCGCCTCGGAGGCGACACCCGGAGGGACGGTCGGCCTCCTCGTCGTGGTCCTGGCCTTCGTCGCGGTCCTGACCGCCCTGTGGTGGCGACTGGGCACCCCGCGCCGCCACCCCTCCTCCACACCCGCCCTGTTCGACGACCGCCCCCGCAGCGCCGCCGAACACCGCGCCGCCGCCGAGGCACACGCCGCCCAGGGCCACTGGAACCAGGCCGTCCAGGAACGCATGCGGGCCATCGTCCGCGCCCTCGAAGAGCGCGCCCTGCTCGATGTCCGCCCCGGCCGTACCGCCGACGAGGCGGCAGCGGAGGCCGGCCGCACACTGCCCTCCCACACCGACCGGCTGCGGGCCGCCGCCCGGGAGTTCGACGACGTGACGTACGGCGGACGCAGGGCCAGCGAGCAGTCGTACCACCGCATCGCCGAACTCGACCGCGACCTGGAAGGCACCAAGCCGGTCCTCATGAGCAGTGCCCGCAGCACGGCCCACAACACCCGCCAGGGGGCCGCCGAATGACCACCGGGGCCACCACGCTCCCGTCCACCTCGGCCTCGCCCACCGCCCGCCACGTGTGGACCCGCGCGCGGGGCGTCGTACTCGCCCTCGTACTGCTGCTGGTGGGAGCCGTCGCGATCGCCGTCGTGCGCTCCGACGTCCGGCACGGCGCCCTCGACCCGCGCTCCGTCGACCCCTACGGCAGCCGCGCCGTCGCCGAACTTCTGGCCGAGCGCGGCGTGTCCACGCGTGTGGTCGGCACCCTGGACGAAGCCCGTGCCGCGGCCGGCCCGGACACCACTGTCCTGGTCGCGGTCCCCGACCTGCTGACGCACCGTCAACAGAGCGCGCTGCACTCCGCGACCGCCCACTCCGGAGGGCGCACGGTCCTCGTCGCCCCCGGCAGCTGGTCCGTCGAGCGGCTCGCCCCGGGCGTCACCGCCGACCCCGCCACCAGCCTCGACTCCGCCCTCTCTCCCGACTGCACCATGCCCGCCGCCCAGCGCGCGGGCTCCGCGGACACGGGCGGCATCCGCTACACCACCACCCATCTCGACGCGGACTCGTGCTACCCCAGCGAGCGCCTGGCCACCCTGGTACGCGTCCCCGCGGTGTCCGGGGGCGGCGACACCATCGTCCTCGGCGCGCCCGACATCCTCTACAACGACCGCCTCGACGAGCAGGGCAACGCCTCGCTCGCGCTCCAACTCCTCGGCTCCCGCCCCCATCTGGTCTGGTACCTCCCCTCGCTCTCCGACTCCTCCGCCACCGGCACGGACGACCACAAGGGCTTCTTCGAACTGCTGCCCTCCGGCTGGCTCTGGGGCACACTTCAACTCTTCGTCGCCGCCGCCCTGGCCGCCCTGTGGCGGGCACGCCGACTCGGCCCCCTAGTGCCCGAAAGACTTCCCGTCACGATCCGCGCCTCCGAAACCGTCGAAGGCCGCGCCCGCCTCTACCGCAAGGCCAACGCCCGCGACCGCGCGGCCGCCGCGCTGCGTTCCACCACCCGCACCCGCCTGGCCCCCCTCGTAGGCGTCCCCGTCGCCCAGGCGCACGCACCCGAGGCCCTGCTCCCCGCCCTCTCCGCCCACCTTCGCGGAGACGGACAGACCCTGCACTCGCTCCTGTTCGGCCCGCCGCCCGGCGACGACGCAGCCCTCATCGCACTCTCCGACCAACTCGACGCCCTCGAAAGAGAGGTACGCCGTTCATGATGGCCCCGACCACTGACAACGCCGGGTACGCCGGGGATCCGGGCAGGGCCCGCGCCTCCCTGGAAGCCCTGCGCGCCGAGATCGCCAAAGCCGTGGTCGGCCAGGACCCCGCCGTGACCGGCCTCGTCGTCGCCCTCCTCTGCCGCGGACACGTTCTCCTTGAAGGAGTCCCCGGAGTCGCCAAAACGTTGCTCGTCCGCACCCTCGCTTCCGCACTCGAACTCGACACCAAGCGCGTCCAGTTCACGCCGGACCTGATGCCGAGCGATGTGACGGGCTCTCTGGTCTACGACACACGCACCGCGGCGTTCTCCTTCCAGCCCGGCCCAGTCTTCACCAACCTCCTCCTCGCCGACGAGATCAACCGGACTCCTCCGAAGACCCAGTCGTCCCTTCTGGAAGCCATGGAAGAACGCCAGGTCACAGTTGACGGCACCCCTCGCCCGCTCCCCGAGCCGTTCCTGGTCGCTGCGACGCAGAACCCGGTCGAGTACGAGGGCACCTACCCCCTCCCGGAAGCCCAACTGGACCGATTCCTCCTCAAACTGACGATCCCTCTGCCGTCACGGCAGGACGAGATCGACGTCCTCACCCGCCACGCCGAAGGCTTCAACCCACGCGACCTGCACGCCGCCGGCGTACGCCCCGTCGCGGGCCCCGCCGATCTGGAAGCCGCCCGCGCCGCGGTCGCCAAGACCTCGGTCTCCCCCGAGATCACCGCCTACGTCGTGGACATCTGCCGCGCCACCCGCGAATCGCCGTCCCTCACACTCGGTGTGTCACCCCGCGGAGCCACCGCTCTCCTCTCGACCTCACGCGCCTGGGCCTGGCTGACCGGCCGCGACTACGTGATCCCTGACGATGTGAAGGCCCTGGCTCTGCCCACCCTCCGCCACCGCGTGCAACTGCGCCCCGAGGCCGAGATGGAGGGCGTGACGGCGGACGCCGTCATCAACGCGATCCTTGCCCACGTCCCGGTCCCCCGCTGATGGCTCTCACCGGACGCGCCGCCCTCCTCGCGGCCCTCGGCTCGATCCCCGTCGGCATCTGGGAACCCAGCTGGGCGGGCATTCTCGCGGTGAACACCCCACTGGCCGTGGCATGTGCCTGCGACTTCGCGCTCGCGGCACCCGTACGACGCCTCGTCCTGGCCCGCTCGGGCGACACCTCCGCGCGCCTGGGCGAGACCGCCGACGTCACACTCACCGTCACCAATCCGTCCCGGCGTCTCCTCCGGGCCCAGCTGAGGGACGCCTGGCCGCCCAGCAGCTGGCAGCCCGGCACGGAGATCGCGGCCTCCCGTCACCGTCTCACCGTGCCGGCAGGCGAGCGTCGACGTGTGACGACCCGCCTGCGGCCCACGCGCCGTGGCGATCGCCAGGCCGACCGCGTGACCATCCGTTCCTACGGTCCCCTCGGCCTGTTCTCCCGCCAGGGTGCCCACAAGATTCCCTGGACCGTACGGGTTCTGCCCCCGTTCACCAGCCGCAAGCACCTGCCGTCGAAACTCGCCCGATTGCGTGAACTCGACGGCCGCACCAGCGTCCTGACCCGCGGCGAGGGCACGGAGTTCGACAGTCTGCGCGAATACGTCCCCGGCGACGACACCCGCTCCATCGACTGGCGCGCCACGGCTCGCCAGTCCACGGTCGCCGTACGCACCTGGCGCCCTGAACGCGACCGCCACATCCTGCTGGTCCTCGACACCGGCCGCACCTCTGCGGGCCGCGTCGGCGATGCCCCGCGCCTGGACGCCTCCATGGACGCTGCCCTCCTCGTCGCCGCACTGGCGTCCCGGGCCGGCGACCGGGTCGACCTTCTCGCGTACGACCGCCGGGTGCGCGCCCTGGTCCAGGGCCGAGCGGCACGCGACGTCCTCCCAGCCCTGGTCAACGCCATGGCAACGCTCGAACCGGAACTCGTAGAGATGGACGCACGCGGCCTGACGGCCACGGCATTGCGTACGGCTCCCAGACGTTCCCTGATCGTCCTGCTCTCGACCCTCGATACCGCCCCGGTCGAAGAGGGCCTGCTGCCGGTGCTCTCGCAGCTCACCCAACGCCACACAGTTCTGCTGGCATCAGTAGCTGATCCGCACATCGCCCGTATGGCTAGGGCCCGTGGGAACGCAGAAGCGGTGTACGAGGCCGCGGCAGCCGCTCAGGCCCAGGCGGAACGTCATCGCACTGCGGAACACCTCCGCCGACTGGGTGTGACGGTCGTCGACGCGACGCCGGATGACCTTGCGCCGGCCTTGGCGGATGCGTATCTGGCTTTGAAGGCGGCCGGCCGACTCTGATCCATTTCCAAATTCTTGTCGAACCCGCGCCAATCCACGAGGGGGCTGGCAGAACTGCCCGAACGCAGAAAACCCCCGCACCGAAAGGTGCGGGGGTTTTCTCAATAATTGTTCGGCGGTGTCCTACTCTCCCACAGGGTCCCCCCTGCAGTACCATCGGCGCTGTGAGGCTTAGCTTCCGGGTTCGGAATGTAACCGGGCGTTTCCCTCACGCTATGACCACCGAAACACTATGAAACTGTGAACGCCGCACCACGTTGTGGCAACGTGGGGCTGTTCGTGGTTTCAGAACCAACACAGTGGACGCGAGCAACTGAGGACAAGCCCTCGGCCTATTAGTACCGGTCACCTCCACCCATTACTGGGCTTCCAGATCCGGCCTATCAACCCAGTCGTCTACTGGGAGCCTTACCCCATCAAGTGGGTGGGAATACTCATCTCGAAGCAGGCTTCCCGCTTAGATGCTTTCAGCGGTTATCCCTCCCGAACGTAGCCAACCAGCCATGCCCTTGGCAGAACAACTGGCACACCAGAGGTTCGTCCGTCCCGGTCCTCTCGTACTAGGGACAGCCCTTCTCAATATTCCTGCGCGCGCAGCGGATAGGGACCGAACTGTCTCACGACGTTCTAAACCCAGCTCGCGTACCGCTTTAATGGGCGAACAGCCCAACCCTTGGGACCGACTCCAGCCCCAGGATGCGACGAGCCGACATCGAGGTGCCAAACCATCCCGTCGATATGGACTCTTGGGGAAGATCAGCCTGTTATCCCCGGGGTACCTTTTATCCGTTGAGCGACGGCGCTTCCACAAGCCACCGCCGGATCACTAGTCCCGACTTTCGTCCCTGCTCGACCCGTCGGTCTCACAGTCAAGCTCCCTTGTGCACTTACACTCAACACCTGATTGCCAACCAGGCTGAGGGAACCTTTGGGCGCCTCCGTTACTCTTTAGGAGGCAACCGCCCCAGTTAAACTACCCATCAGACACTGTCCCTGATCCGGATCACGGACCCAGGTTAGACATCCAGCACGACCAGACTGGTATTTCAACGACGACTCCACAACCACTGGCGTGGCCGCTTCAAAGTCTCCCAGCTATCCTACACAAGCCGAACCGAACACCAATATCAAACTGTAGTAAAGGTCCCGGGGTCTTTCCGTCCTGCTGCGCGAAACGAGCATCTTTACTCGTAGTGCAATTTCACCGGGCCTATGGTTGAGACAGTCGAGAAGTCGTTACGCCATTCGTGCAGGTCGGAACTTACCCGACAAGGAATTTCGCTACCTTAGGATGGTTATAGTTACCACCGCCGTTTACTGGCGCTTAAGTTCTCAGCTTCGCCCCACCGAAATGGAGCTAACCGGTCCCCTTAACGTTCCAGCACCGGGCAGGCGTCAGTCCGTATACATCGCCTTACGGCTTCGCACGGACCTGTGTTTTTAGTAAACAGTCGCTTCTCGCTGGTCTCTGCGGCCACCCCCAGCTCAGAGCGTAAAGCTCATCACCAGGTGTGGCCCCCCTTCTCCCGAAGTTACGGGGGCATTTTGCCGAGTTCCTTAACCATAGTTCACCCGAACGCCTCGGTATTCTCTACCTGACCACCTGAGTCGGTTTAGGGTACGGGCCGCCATGAAACTCGCTAGAGGCTTTTCTCGACAGCATAGGATCATCCACTTCGCCACAATCGGCTCGGCATCAGGTCTCAGAC
>NZ_JBIVBS010000002.1:0-329766 GCF_044746205.1 Streptomyces sp. NPDC086549
CAGTCGTCGAACCCCTCGGTCCTCGCCTTCCTGCGCGAGCACGAGGACGACCTGGTCCTGTGCGTGCACAACTTCTCCCGCTTCGCACAGCCGACGGAGCTCGACCTGCGGCGGTTCAACGGGAGGAATCCCGTCGAACTGTTCGGCGGTGTGCGCTTCCCGGCGATCGGGGAGCTGCCGTACCTGCTGACCCTGGCGGGGCACGGCTTCTACTGGTTCAGACTTCGACGGGAGCACGTTGAGTAGTGATACGGTTACGCCGTTCTGGTGATCAGAACCCGAGCCCGCCGGGCGGGCGGCTCGGTTATCAATCGCGCGCGCCTGTCGCGTGAAACCCTTCCGAGCGATCGGAAAGGACATGCCATCGATGCAGGTGGCGTGAGCGCCAATGGTTCAGGTTCCGCAATTCGATTCGCTGGTCGGAGCCCCAAGCCACAATTGAGGGTGGGACGGTTTCCTCCGTCCCACCCTGGGCACCCTTCAACGCAACCCGACGCTCCTCCGCCTCGTGACGCGGAAAGGACGCACGCCCATGTCGGAAGCTGTCATCCAGCCCACAACCAGCCCAGCCCTCCTCGCGTCCCTGGACCCACTGCTGCGCGAGTGGCTGCCGAGGCAGCGGTGGTTCGCGGGCAAGGGCCGCCCGGTGACCGGCTTCTCCCTGGTCTCGGCCACCGAACTGCTGCCCTCCGACGCCCGGCTGGGCCTGCACCATCTGCTCGTCCGTGCCCACCAGCCACCCGCCCCGGGCACCGCGCCACGGCCCGGCGACTGCTACCAGCTCCTCATAGGCGTGCGCGAGGCGCTGCCACCCCGGCTGGCGCCCGCGCTCATCGGACATGTGGAGGGGGGGCCGCTCGCCGGACGCACGGTGTACGACGCCCTGTACGACCCCCGGCCCGCCGAGGTGCTCCTGGAGGCCCTGCGCACCCAGGCCCGCATCGGCGGGCTGCGCTTCGAACGGGACCGGCGCCAGGAGATCCGGGACGGACTCGCGGCCCGTCTGCTGACCGCCGAGCAGTCCAACTCGTCGGTCGTCTACGGGGACACCTTCATCCTGAAGCTGCTGCGCCGGATCGTGCCCGGCGACAACCCTGACCTGGAGATACCGCTCGCCCTGGCCCGTGAGGGCTGCGCCCGGGTGCCCGCGCCGACGGCGTGGCTGCTGGCCGAGCTGGGGGGCGACGCGTATGTGCTGGGCGTGCTCCAGCCCTTCGTGCGGGGCGCGACGGACGGCTGGGAGCTGGCCCTGCGCGAGCTGGCCAAGGGCGAGGACTTCACCGCCGAGGCGCGGGCGCTGGGCCGGGCCACCGCCGAGGTGCACACGGCGCTCGCCCGCGCCCTGCCCGTGGTCACCCTGGGCCACGGTCAGCTGCGGCACCTGGTCGACGGCATGGTCGAACGGCTGGCGGCGGCCGCGCAGGCGGTGCCCGCGTTACGCCCGTACGAGCCCGGACTGCGCTCCGCCTACGAGGCGCTGGCCGACCTGGCCGCCGAGGGCCGCACCTGGACCGCCCAGCGCATCCACGGCGATCTGCACCTCGGCCAGTGCCTGCGCTCGCCCTCCGGGCAGTGGTCGCTGATCGACTTCGAGGGCGAGCCGGCCCGCCCGCTCGCCGAGCGGCGCATGCCGCAGCCGACGGTGCGGGACATCGCGGGGATGCTCCGCTCGTTCGACTACGCGGCGCACTCGGTGACCCCGCCGGCGCCGGGCTGGGCGGCCGCGTGCCAGGCCGCGTACTGCTCCGGGTACGCCGAGGCCGCCGACCGCGACCCGCGTACCGACCCCGTGCTGCTGCGGGCCTACGAGACCGACAAGGCGGTCTACGAGGTCGTCTACGAGGCCCGCCACCGCCCCGACTGGCTCCCCGTGCCGCTGTCGGCGGTACGCCGCCTCGCCATGTCCGACCAGCTCTGATCTCACCCTTGCCCAGGAGGCTCGTCCGTGACCCCCAGCCCCCCGTCC
Source organism: Streptomyces sp. NPDC086549 (assembly GCF_044746205.1). Lineage (NCBI taxonomy): Bacteria > Bacillati > Actinomycetota > Actinomycetes > Kitasatosporales > Streptomycetaceae > Streptomyces > Streptomyces sp. NPDC086549. Next base: position 1,967 of record NZ_JBIVBS010000002.1, read on the forward strand.
AGCGGTTCGGATCCGAAGAACCCACAGAAGACGGCGGCCAAGAAGGCAGCGAAGAAAGCAACAGCCAAGGGAGCAACAACAAAGGGAGCGGCAGCCGAAGGGGCAGCAGCCGAGGAAACGCCGGTCAGGAGGAAGGCCGTCGCGAAGAAGACGACCGCCGAGAAGGCCGCCACGAAGAAGGCCACGCCCAAGAAGACCACTGCCAAGAAGACCACGGCGAAGAAGACCACCGCCAAGAAAGCACCGGCCAAGAAATCGGCCCCGCGCAAGGCGGCCGCGAAGAAGGTCCCTCCCGTCGAGGTCGCCGTGTCGGTGTCCCCCGCCGTGGACGCCGCCGACCGCGAACGGCTGCTCGTCGGGACGCACCACGCCCCGCACTCCGTCCTCGGCGCCCACCCGGTGACCGGCGGGGTCGCCTTCCGGGCCTTCCGCCCGTACGCGCGGTCCGTAACCGTCGTGTCGGGCAGTCTGCGGGCCGAGCTGCACGACGACGGCGACGGCTTCTTCGCCGGGCTGCTGCCCCTGCGCGAGGTCCCGGAGTACCGGCTGCTCGTGGAGTACGAGGGGTCGGTCCAGGAGACCGAGGACGCGTACCGCTTCCTGCCCACCCTCGGTGACCTCGACCTGCATCTGATCGGCGAGGGCCGGCACGAGCAGCTGTGGAAGGTGCTGGGCGCCGAGCCGATGACGCACCAGGGCGTGACCGGCACCCGTTTCTCGGTATGGGCGCCGAACGCGCGCGGCGTACGGGTGGCCGGCGGCTTCAACTTCTGGGACGGCACAGGACACCCGATGCGGTCCCTGGGCTCCTCGGGGGTGTGGGAGCTGTTCCTGCCGGGCGTCGGCGAGGGCGAGCTGTACAAGTTCGAGATCACCCGCCCGGACGGTTCCCGGACCCTGCGCGCCGACCCGATGGCGCGGCGCACGGAGACCCCGCCGAACACCTCCTCCATCGTGCACGCCTCGCGCTACGAGTGGGGCGACGGGACATGGCTGGCGCACCGCGCGGACATACCGGTCCACGAGGCCCCCTTCTCGGTCTACGAGGTCCACCTCCCCTCCTGGCGGCCCGGCCTGACCTACCGCCAACTCGCCGACCAGCTCCCGGCCTACGTCAAGGACCTCGGCTTCACCCACGTCGAGCTGATGCCCGTCGCCGAGCATCCCTTCGGCGGCTCCTGGGGCTACCAGGTCACCGGCTTCTACGCCCCCACCGCCCGCCTCGGCACCCCCGACGACTTCAAGTACCTGGTCGACGCCCTCCACCGGGCCGGCATCGGCGTGATCATGGACTGGGTGCCCGCCCATTTCCCGCGTGACGACTGGGCGTTGGCCGAGTTCGACGGACGCCCGCTGTACGAGCACGAGGACCCGTTGCGCGCCGCCCACCCCGACTGGGGCACGCTCGAGTTCGACTTCGGCCGCCGCGAGGTGCGCAACTTCCTGGTGGCGAACGCCGTGTACTGGTGCGAGGAGTTCCACATCGACGGCCTGCGGGTCGACGCGGTCGCCTCGATGCTCTACCTCGACTACTCCCGTGAGCCCGGCCAGTGGTCGCCGAACGAGCACGGGGGCCGGGAGAACCTGGACGCGGTGGCGTTCCTCCAGGAGATGAACGCCACGGTCTACCGCCGCGCCCCGGGCGTGGTGACGATCGCCGAGGAGTCGACCGCCTGGGACGGCGTCACGCGCCCGACGCACCACAGGGGCCCGAGCGGCTTCGGCGGCCTGGGCTTCGGGCTGAAGTGGAACATGGGCTGGATGCACGACTCGCTGGAGTACATGAGCCACGAGCCGGTCCATCGCAAGTACCACCACCACGAGATGACCTTCTCGATGGTCTACGCCTACAGCGAGAACTACGTCCTGCCCATCTCGCACGACGAGGTCGTCCACGGCAAGCGGTCACTGGTGTCGAAGATGCCGGGCGACTGGTGGCAGCAACGCGCCAACCTCCGTGCCTACCTGGGCTTCATGTGGGCCCACCCCGGCAAGCAGCTCCTGTTCATGGGCCAGGAGTTCGCCCAGGGCGCCGAATGGTCCGAGGCGCACGGCCCCGACTGGTGGCTGCTCGACCCGTCGTACGGCGCGGCGGCCGACCACCGCGGCGTGCGGGACCTCGTACGGGATCTGAACGCGCTGTACCGGGCCAACCCGCCGCTGTGGCAGCGGGACACCGACCCGGCCGGCTTCCAGTGGATCACCGGGGACGCTGCGGACGACAACGTCTTCGCGTTCCTGCGCCACGACGCGGACGGCACCCCGCTCCTCGCGGTCTCCCACATGGCGCCGGTGGTCCGGCACGACTACCGCATCGGTGTGCCCGAGGACGTACCGGCCTGGCTGGAGGTGCTCAACACCGACGCCGACGACTACGGCGGCAGCGGCGTCACCAACCCGGACGTCGTCAAGCCAGAACCCCAGCCCTGGCACGGCCGCCCGGCGAGCATCCGCCTCACCCTGCCACCACTGGCGACGGTGTGGCTGCGACCGGCCTGGTGACCGGCACTTGAGTGCAGACTGGACGGATGCGCCACGCCCTTCTCACCCCGTTTCTCCTGGTGGCCCTGACCGGTTGCTCGCTGTTCGGCCAGGACACGCCGTGCGCCCAGGCCGACGCGGACTCGCACGTCTCCGTCGTGTGGCGGCCGTCCGACTTCGGCGGTCCGGACGCGGCGAGGATCCGGCTGTGCGTGGACGGCACCTGCAAGGAGCGGGCGTCGGGCGACCCCGGCGACCCGTTCGGCGCGGTGACGGTCCGGCTGTCCGACGGCATCGGCGCGTCGACCGTGCCGGTGAAGCTCACCGTGACGTCCGCGAGGACCGGTGACCCGGTCGTCCAGGACAGCGCCTGGGCCAGGCTGACCGAGCAGCACCCCAACGGCACGTCCTGCCCGCCCACCGTCCGGACGGCGACGTACCGCGCCGATCCCGGCAAGGGACTCACCTCACCGAAGGGGATGTCCCTGCGGGGGAAGTGATCGACGGGAGCCTCAGCGCCGGACAGCGGAATTCGGGCCGTCCGACGCTGAGGACGAGGCCGTTCCGGCCGAGGCGGGGGTCCGGGGCGGGGGTCCGGGGCGGCAGCTCCCGGACCCCCGCCTCACTCGGAGTCGGCCAAGCCCAGCGGCAGCGCCCCCGTGTGCAGCACGCCCAGCCGCTGCGTCGCCCGGGTCAGTGCCACGTACAGGTCGCTCGTGCCGTACCGGCCCGGCTCGACCACCAGTACCGAGTCGAACTCCAGGCCCTTCGACTGGCGCGGGTCCAGGAGTACGACCGTCCGGGTCAGGTCGGGCTCGGCACCCGCCGTCACCCCGTCCAGCCGGGCGGCCAGCCCGCGGTGCAGCTCGCGCGGGGCGATCACCGCCAGTCGGCCCTCCTCGGGGGTCAGTTCGGCGACCGCCTTCTCCACCGCGCCGGGCAGGTCGTCGGCCACGTGCCGCACCCAGGGCCGTACACCGGTGGAGCGGACCGAGCTCGGCGGTTCGAAGTCCGGGTTCTCGGCGCGGACCACGGCCGCGGCGAGATCCATGATCTCGGACGGCGTGCGGTAGTTGACGCCCAGGCGGGTGTGCTCCCAGCGGTCCTCGACATACGGGGAGAGGATGTCCGCCCACGAGCCGACGCCCGCCGCCTCCGCCGTCTGGGCCGGGTCGCCGACCAGGGTCATCGAGCGGGTCGGGCTGCGCCGCATGAGCAGCCGCCACGCCATCGGGGACAGCTCCTGGGCCTCGTCGACGATGATGTGCCCGAACGCCCAGGTCCGGTCGGCCGCCGCACGCTCGGCGGCGCTGCGGAGGTCCTCCTCCTCCTGCCGCTCGGCGAACCGCTCGGCGTCGATGATGTCGTGCGCGGACAGCACCTCGGAATCCTCGTCCTGCTTGTCCTCGAACTCGTAGGTCCTGGAGGCGTACGACACGTCGAGGACGCCCTGGGCATAAGCCACCTGCGTCTCCCGCTCCCGTTCGGCCCGTTCCCTGGCCACTCGCTCGTCCACGCCGAGCAGCTCGGCCGCCTCGTCCAGCAGCGGTACGTCCGCCACCGTCCACGCCCGGGTGACCGGGCGGCGGATCGCGGCCGCGTCCTCGTCGCTCACATAGCCCTCGGGATCGGCCAGGAAGTCGGCGACCAGCCGACGCGGGGTCAGACGGGGCCACAACTGGTCGATGGCGGCCCACACTTCGGGGTTCTCGGCGAGTTCGTCGCGGATCTGGGTGATGTCGGCGGGGTCCAGCAGGCTGGTGCCGTCGTAGGGATCGGTGCCCACGCGCTCGGCGTACAGCTCGGTGAGCGTGTTGAGGATGTGGCCCTCGAAGTACTCACGGGCCACGTTGTGCGGCAGCCCGGCGGCCCTGGTCCGCTCGCGGGCGACGCCCACCAGGCCGTCGTCGAGCATCAGGATCTCGCGGTCGTGCCCGACGGCGATGACCGGGTCGGGCAGCGCCTGCCGGTCGCGTACGACGGCGGCGAGGACGTCGGCCATGCCGGCGCGGCCCTTCACAGCGGCCGCCTCCGGAGTGTCCCGGTCCGTGGCCTTCACACCGGGGAACAGCTCGCCGACCGTCGCGAGGAGCACGCCCGTCTCCCCCAGGGAGGGCAGCACCTCGCCGATGTAGCCGAGGAACGCGGGGTTGGGTCCGACGATGAGGACGGCCCGCTTGGCGAGCAGCTCCCGGTACTCGTAGAGGAGATACGCGGCGCGGTGCAGGGCGACCGCCGTCTTGCCGGTGCCGGGGCCGCCCTCCACCACCAGCACCCCGCGGTACGGCGCCCGGATGATCTCGTCCTGCTCGGCCTGGATGGTCTGCACGATGTCGGTCATGCGGCCGGTGCGCGCGGAGTTGAGCGCGGCGAGCAGCACGGCGTCCCCGGAGGGGTCCTCGTGGCCGGTGCGGGTGGCGTCGCCGAGGTCGAGGATCTCGTCGTGCAGGGAGGTGACCCGGCGGCCGTCGGTGGCGATGTGCCGACGCCTGCGCAGCCCCAACGGGGTGTGCCCGGTGGCCAGGTAGAAGGGGCGGGCGACATCGGCCCGCCAGTCGATGAGGACCGGTGTGCGCTCGGCGTCGTCGGCGCGCAGGCCGATGCGGCCGATGTGGTGGCCGACCCCGGAGGTCAGGTCGATGCGGCCGAAGCAGAGCGAGCCGTCCACGGCGTTCAGCGCGGCAAGCAGCCCGGAACGCTCGGCGACCAGGATGTCCCGTTCGAGCCGGGCCTGCATGGGCTTGTCGCCCTGCGCGAGGGCGTCCGTGACGGAGACCTCGGTCTCGCCGCGCAGGGCGTCCACGCGCGCGTAGAGTCCGTCGATGAATTCCTGCTCGTGCCGCAATTCATCGTCCGGAAATTCGGTGTTTGACAATTCCGCTCCCGCCCGGATATACTGTGCCCACTGGACTTCTCCGCGACTAATACCGTCTCAAGTCGCGAACCATCGAATATACGCAAAGAAATCCCCCGAGCGCAATTGCTCGGGGGATTTCTTTGTACCCGGGTGCCGTCAGAGCACGTCGGAGAGCTCCTCCAGGAGCCGGCGCCTGGGCCGGGCGCCCACCATCGCCTTCACGGGCTCACCGCCGCGGAAGACCATGAACGTCGGCATGGACAGCACCTTGTAGGCGTTCGTGGTCGTCGGGTTGGTGTCGACGTCCAGCTGCACGACCTTCAGGCGGTCGCCCGCCTCTTCGGCCAGCGCGCTGAGCACCGGCCCCATCTGCCGGCACGGCGGGCACCAGTCGGCGGTGAACTCCACCAGTACGGGCAGGTCCGAGCCGATCACCTCCGCCGCGAAGTCCGCGTCCGTCACCTCGGTCACACCGGCCGTCTTGATCACCGCTACCGCCCTCCCAGTTCGCACAGGGGTTCCGGACCTCCCGGAACCAGCGCCTCGGCGTCCAGCTCGTCCCGCGCCCGCTCGGCCCGGATCAGCTGCCCGGCGACCTTCTCGCGCACCGCCCGCAGTTCCCCGATGAGCGCGTCCAGCTCGTCCAGCTTGCGCCGGTAGACCGCGAGCGACGCGGGGCACGAGTCGCCCTCCGGGTGCCCGGCCCGCAGGCACTCCACGAACGGCCGCGTCTCCTCCAGGTCGAACCCGAAGTCCTGCAGCGTCCGTATCTGCCTGAGCAGCCTGAGGTCGGCCTCGTCGTACGACCGGTACCCCTTGTCGTCGCGCCGCGCGGGCAGCAGCCCCCGCGACTCGTAGTAGCGCAGCGCCCGCGTGGTGGTCCCGGCCCGTGCGGCCAGCTCGCCGATTCGCATGGGTACGACCGTAGGTGTTGACGTCGGCGTCAAGGCAAGGCCGGCGGGAGCAGCGGCTTGCGGGGCACCGGCGTCGACAGCACGACCGACGTGGTCGTACGGCCGAGCGCCGAGGTCTGCTCCAGGATCTCCTCCAGGTGGACGGTGTCCGTGACGGCGATCTTGAGGATCCAGCAGTCCTCGCCGACCACGTGGTGGACCTCGACCACCTCGGGGCGGTCCAGCAGCTCCAGGGTGCGGGGATGCTTGAGGGTGTATCCGCCGTGCGGGTCGACCCGGACGAAGGCCTGGATGCCGTAGCCGAGGCGGGCCGGGGCGACCTGGGCGCCGTACCCCGTGATCGCGCCCGCGGCCTCCAGCCGTCGTACCCGCTCGGCCACGGCGGCCGGGCTCAGGCTGACCCGCCGCCCCAGCTCGCTGAGCTTGATCCGCCCGTCGGTCTGGAGGAGTTCCAGGAGCTGTCGGTCCACCGTGTCGAAGGCCACTGATGTTTCGTTGGCGACGGCCCGCAGATGCCGTTGTTCTTTCGGTGCGGCAACCGTATCTCCCATGTCTCCCCCTTCAGGAACGGATGTGACGCCCGGAGAATTATGGTCATGCGAAAGGCACGAGAGGTACTGGTCATCGGCGGTAGCCGCTATTTCGGCAAGCGGCTGATCGCCCGGCTGGTGGCGGCCGGCGATCGGGTCACGGTCCTGAATCGGGGTTCTTCCCCTCCGCCGCCGGGTGTGGTGCAGCTGGTGGCCGACCGCGACGACGAAGAGGCCCTGCGCGAGGCCGTCGGCACCCGCGTGTTCGACGTGGTCCTCGACCAGGTCTGCTACACCCCGCGCCAGGCGGCGATCGCCCGCCGTGTCCTCGCGGGGCGCGCCGGCCGCTATGTGATGACCTCGACGGTGGAGGTGTACGAGCACGAGGACTCCGAACTGCTCGTACCGGAGGGCGCGGTGGACCCGGGCACGGTCGCCGTGGACCTGGAACTCCCCTGGGACGACCCGGATTTCCTCGACTCCCACTACGGCGAGGGCAAGCGTCAGGCGGAGGCGGTGTTCTCGGCGGAACCGGCGTTCCCGTACGTGTCCGTCCGGGTGGCCCATGTCCTGGGCGGTACCGACGACTTCACGGGCCGCCTCCGGCACTACGCCGACCGCATCCGCACCGGCGCCCCCATCGCCGTGGCACCGGTCACGCATCCGGCGACGTACATCCACGTCGAGGAGATCGCCGACTTCCTGTTCTGGGCGGCGGGCGAGGACTTCACGGGCCCGGTGAACGCCGCCTCGGACGGCCTGCTGACGCTGGACGAGCTGGGTACGGCGGTGGCGGCGCGGCTCCCCGGGGGCAGGGCGGTGTTCGAGGTGACCGAGTCCGCCGAGGTCTCCCCCTTCGCCTTCCGCCGCCGCTACGGCATGGACAACTCCCGGGCCGCGCGGCTCGGTTTCGCCTTCGGAGACGTGCGGCGGTGGCTGCCGGAGGCGGTCGCCGAGACGCTCGGAAAGGACGACTGACATGCGTTACCGGATGCTCGGCGGGGTCCGGGTGAGCGCGGTCGGGCTCGGGACCATGCCGCTGTCGATCGAGGGCCGGCCGGACGAGGCACGTGCCCTGGCCACGGTGCACGCGGCCCTGGACGCGGGCGTGACCCTGCTGGACACGGCCGACTCCTACCATCTGCCCGGACAGGACCCCGGGCACAACGAACTCCTCGTGGCCCGCGCCCTCGCCGCCTACGGTGGCGACACGGACGACGTGCTCGTGGCCACCAAGGGCGGCCGCGGCCGCCCGGCCGACGGCAGCTGGACGGTGACCGGCTCCCCACGCCATCTCAAGGCGGCCGCCGAGGCCTCGCTGAAGAGGCTCGGAGTGGAGGCGATCGACCTGTACCAGCTCCACAAGCCGGATCCGGCGGTGCCCTTCGAGGAGTCGGCCGGCGCGCTGCGCGAACTGCTCGACGAGGGCAAGATCCGTCTGGCGGGCGTCTCCAACACGGATGTGGAGCAGATCCGCACGGCCCGCCGCGTCCTCGGGGACCGTCTGGTCTCGGTGCAGAACCAGTACTCGCCCGCCGTCCGTGACAGCGAGGCCGAACTGCGGCTGTGCGCGGAGCTGGGGCTGGCGTTCCTCCCCTGGAGCCCGCTGGGCGGCATCTCCCGCAGCTCCCTGGACGGGCCGTCGAGGATGACGGGCGAGGTGCGCTTCGGCGCCTTCCACACGGTGGCCGCCGAGCGCGGGGCGAGCCCCCATCAGGTCTGTCTGGCCTGGCTGTCGGCCAAGTCGCCGGCCGTCGTCCCGATTCCGGGAGCGAGCCGTCCGGAGACGGTCCGGGACTCGGCGGCCGCGGCGGACCTGGCGCTCGACGCGACGGAGCTGGCCCGGCTGGACGCATCGGTCACGACGGCTCGCCCGGCCGAGGAGTCCGGCGAGCCGTCGCGACCGCCGGTCAGCGCCCCCCGTACCCGTGCTCTTCTTGTTCCTCCTCCTGCGACAGCCACCGTTCCTGAGGACTGAGCGGGAGTGAGCCCGATCAGCCGCACGCCCCGAACGGTCACATCAGGCGGCGACCCCGGCCGACTCCTCCACCTCCATCAGCGAGGCGCTGTGCCGCTCCTCGTCGAAGGCCTTCCGTCCGCCCCGCAACCCGAACAGCCGCTTGGTGACGGCGATGTAGAGGACGGCGAGGATGTTGAGGACGAGGGTCGCGATCTTCAACCAGCTGATGTGCTCGGTGAGTTCGTAGACCTCCAGGGGGAGGAAGGCGGCGGTGGCGACCACCGTCAGGTACTCCGCCCAGCGCTTCGCGTACCAGAGCCCGACCGCCTCGACCAGCTCGATCACCGCGTACGCCAGCAGCAGGGCGGCCACCAGCATCAGCGTGGAGTGCTTGTAGCCGAAGGCCTTCTGGATGGAGCCGACGACCGGTGAGTGGTCGAGGTCGTAGTGGAAGTGCCGGAAGACCGGGCGGAAGACATCGAGGTTCTCGTTGAAGAGCCGCCGCACCGCGTCCTGGCTGTTGCTGAACTTCCACACCGCCACCGCGACCAGCACGATGAAGACCCCGCGCACGGCCCGCTCGATCGCCAGGAACCGCAGGATGAACAGGTCCCTGAGCACCTTCCCGCGCGGCACCAGCGGAGCGTCGGCGGCCGGTCCCGAGCCGTGCGGCTCGCCGAGCACGAAGTCGCCGCAGCGCAGGCAGCGCCACACCTCCCCGAGGGCGGTTTCGGCGTGCAGCCGCACCCGCAGCCGGGGGTCGTCCGGCGCGTAGGTCACATGCCCCTTGCGTGCGCAGTGCCGCCGGTCCCAGTCGATCTTCATCCCCCGTGCCTCCATACATACATACATGCGAGCTGACGAGCATACGGACACGCACGAAGACGCACGAACACGAACGTGCCGTTCCGGTTGATCCGGCACGGCACGTTAGTCGATGTGAGTGACAAAGGGGCGAGAAGGGTCAGCGCGTGCCGCTGTCCACCAGCTCCTTCTCCTCGGCCGGCTCCTCCGGTTCCGGTGCGGCGGCCTCCCGGCCCGGCAGCAGCAGTGCGACCAGAAGCGTGCCCACGCCCAGGATCACCGCGCCGACCAGGCTGGTGTGGGCCACCGCGTCGGAGAAGGAGGACCCGACCGCGTCGGCCATCTGCCGTGCGCCGGTGGCGAGTTGGGCGGCCTGCCCCTTCAGCTGCGCGGCCTGCTGCGGGTCGGCCGTCCGCGCCGCCTGCGCCGCGAGCTGCTGCGCCTTCTCCCCGATGCCCTGCGCGACGGCGTATCCGGCGCCGACCGAGTCCTGCGCGGTGGCCAGGGCGCCCGCCGGGAGCTTGCTGCCGGCGGTGGCGTCCGTGAGGTGGTCACCGTACGACGTCGACAGCAGCGAGCCGAGGATCGCGATGCCGAGCGAGCCGCCGAGCTCCAGCGAGGTGTCGTTCACCGCGCCGCCGACGCCCAGTTCGGACTCGGGGAACGCGCCCATGATGGCGTCCGTGCAGGGCGAGAGCGCGAGGCCGATGGCCAGGCCGAGGACGATGAGCGGGGCGACGAAATCGCCGTACGAGGAACTCGCGTCCACCTGGGTGAGCAGCGCCAGCGCCGCCGTGCCGCCGACCATGCCCGCGGTGACCGTCCACTTCATGCCGACGCGCGGGGTGAGCCAGGCGGTGAGCGCAGAGCCGGCGAAGACGGCGCCGGCGAGCGGGAGCATGCGCAGTCCGGTGTCGAGGGCGTCGTAGCCGAGCACGAACTGGAGATGCTGGGTGAGGTAGTAGAAGGCTCCGAAGACGGCCAGGAAGAACAGGGCCACGGCGAGGTTGGAACCCGCGAACCGGCGGTCGGCGAACCGGCGCACGTCCAGGACCGGGCGCGGGTGGCGCAGCTGCCACAGGACGAAGGCGACGAGTGCCACACCCGCGACGACCGCGGCCGTGACGGCCTTGACGCCCCACCCGAAGTGCGGCCCCTCGATGATCATGTAGACCAGGGCGCCGACCCACACCACAGACAGCAGCCCGCCGACGTAGTCGATCCGGTCGTGGTGGCCGGCCTTGGACGGCGGCACGAGGACGAGGGCGCCGACGATCGCGACGGCGGCGATGGGCACGTTGATCAGGAAGGTCGACGACCAGCCGTGGTCGCGCAGCAGCGCACCCGCGACGACCGGACCGGCCGCGATGGCGAGCCCCGCCGTGGCGGTCCACAGGGTGATGGCCTTGGCCCGCTCGGCGCGCGGGAAGGTCGCGGCGAGCAGGGAGAGCGTGGCCGGCATGATCAGCGCGGCGCCGACGCCCATCACGGCACGGGCGGCGATCACGGCCGTGGCCGAGTCGGCCAGGTAGCCGGAGACGGCCCCGCCGCCGAAGACCAGGAGTCCCAGCAGGAGCGCGCCGCGGCGGCTGTACTTGTCGCCGATCGCGCCGAGCAGCAGCATCAGCGCGGCGTACGGGACCGTGTAGCCGTCGATCACCCATTGCAGGTCGGCGCTGGACAGGCCGAGGTCCTTGGTCATGTCGGGCGCCGCGACCGTGAGGGCCGTGTTGGCCATCACGATGATCAGCAGGCTCAGGCAGAGCACGAGGAGCGCCCACCAGCGCCGGGCGTAGGGGCGGTCCATCCTCTCGACCGGTTCGTTCATGACGAGTCGCATGGGCAGGGGTCGCCTTCCTCACAGATGCGCACGACGGGACTTGCTTGCACCCTGAACTTGCACAGTGGCGCGCAATTGCACAAGCATGTGCAATGTACGGCCACTGCACAGCGTTGTGCAAATAGAGGAGGTGAAGCCCTTGCGGAAGGGCCGTGAGACCCGCCGCGGGGCAGGCAGAATGGCACCCATGACCACGGGTAACAGCTCTCGCGCCGACACCAACCGGCGCCGCATCCTCGACGTGGCGCTCACCGAACTGCTGCGCGACCCCGACGCCTCCATGGACCAGATCGCGCGCGCCGCGGGGGTCGTACGGCGGACGGTGTACGGGCACTTCCCCAGCCGTGAGGCGCTGATCAGCACACTGGTCGACGGGGCGGTGGAGGCACTGGCGGCCGCGCACGCGGCGGGGCGCGAGGGGGTCGAGGACCCGGCCGAGGCGGTGGCCCGGTCGGTGCTCGCGGTCTGGGAGATCGCCGACCGCTACCGGCTGCTGGTCGCGCTGGCCCAGCGCACGGTCACCATGGAGGGCATCCGCGAGCGCCTCACACCGGTGCGCGAGTCCTGCGCCGAGTTGCTGCGAAAGGGCCTGGAACAGGGGACGTTCAGCTCACCGCTCCCGGCGCCGGCGCTGGCGTACGTGCACGAGCAGATGCTGTTCGCGGTGATGGAGACCGTGAACGACGGTCTGCTGACAGCGGAGGAGGCGGGCCGCTCCGCCGCGGTCGCCGTACTCACCGCGGCGGGCGTACCCGCCTCTCTGGCCACCGCGCTGGTGGCGAAGCTGAGCGACTAGACGCCCCTCGACGAACAAGACCGGGCGGCCGAGGTACGGGGGAGTCCTCAGCCGCCCGGGGCGGTGGACCGGGCGGCCGGCTCCGGTTCAGGCGGAGCCGGCCGCCCGGTGGTCGGAAGAGGCCTGGTCAGGCCTTGGCGAGTTCCTTGTCGCCGTTGCCGCCCTGCTCCGGCAGCTCGGCCTCCGGGGCGGCCTGGTGCTCGTCCAGCAGGGTCGTCTCGTCGAACGGCAGCTCGCCGGCGAGGACCCGCTGGACGCGGTCCTTGTCGATCTCCTTGGTCCAGGTGCCGATCAGGACGGTGGCGACGGAGTTGCCCGCGAAGTTCGTCAGGGCGCGCGCCTCGCTCATGAAGCGGTCGATGCCGACGATCAGGCCGACGCCGTCGACCAGCGCGGGCTTGTGCGACTGCAGACCACCGGCCAGGGTCGCCAGACCGGCGCCGCTGACGCCCGCCGCGCCCTTGGAGGCGAGGAGCAGGAAGAGCAGCAGCGGGATCTGCTCGCCGACGGACATCGGCGTACCGAGCGCGTCGGCGATGTAGAGGGACGCCATGGTCATGTAGATCATGGTGCCGTCGAGGTTGAAGGAGTAACCGGTCGGGACCGTGATGCCGACGACCGGCTTGCTGACGCCCAGGTGCTCCATCTTCGCGATGAGCCGCGGCAGCGCGGACTCGGAGGAGGAGGTCGACAGGATCAGCAGGAACTCCCGGCCCAGGTACTTGAACAGCGAGAAGATGTTCAGCCCGGTGACGACCCGCAGCAGGGCGCCGAGGACGATGAAGACGAAGAGGAAGCAGGTTACGTAGAAGCCGAGCATCAGCACGGCCAGGCTCTTGAGCGCGTCCAGACCGGCGGAACCGACCACGGCGGCGATGGCGCCGAAGGCACCGATCGGGGCGGCCCACATGACCATGGCGAGGATGCGGAAGACGAGCCGCTGGATGTGCTCGACGCCGCGCAGCACCGGCTGACCGACCGGCCCCATGGCCTGCAGCGCGAACCCGGTGAGCAGCGCCACGAGCAGCGTCTGCAGGACCTGCCCCTCGGTGAAGGCGGAGACGAAGGTCAGCGGAATGATCGACAGTACGAAGTCGACGGGCGGCAGCGCGTCGGGCGACACCTGGTCGTGCCCGGTCGCCTTGAGCGCGGCGGTGAGGTGCAGCCCTTCGCCCGGGTGCAGGATGTTGCCGACGACGAGACCGATGCTCAGCGCGACCAGCGACATCACGAGGAAGTAGCCGAGTGCGATACCGCCGACGGCGCCGACCTTGGCGGCCTTCCGGACGGATCCGATGCCGAGCACGATCGTGCAGAAGATGATCGGGGAGATCATCATCTTGATCAGGTTCACGAAGCCCGTACCGAGGGGCTTCAGCTCGACCCCGAGGTCGGGCCAGATCAGGCCGACCGCGATACCGAGCGCCACCGCGGCGATCACCGCTATATAGAGGTAATGGGTGCGGTCTCTCTTAACGGCGGGTGCGGCTGGTGCCGTAGGCATCGTCGTCACGGCTCGCCTCCTTGACGTCTTCGTCGGCTTGACCGGCGTGCGGCTCACGTCCGGGGGGATCTGGGGTGCGGCTCTCGAGGACCGGAAGTGCTGGCCGAAACCGGGTGTCCGACTTCCGCACGTTCCTCGATGCGGTGACTATCTCTTGGCCTGTGAGGGCGGTCACCCTTGTGTTCATTGAGTACATCGGACAGTGAACAGGGTGCTTCACACACCAGGGTGCTAGTTTGTGAGCATGCTGGCGCATGTGAAGCGGGCCTTCAGGTACCGCTTCTACCCGAGCGACACCCAGGCTGCCGAGTTGACGCGCACCTTCGGCTGCGTACGAACGGTCTACAATCTGGCCCTCCAGGCCCGCACCACCGCCTGGTTCACAGAGCGGCGCAGGATCAACTACGTCCAGACGTCGACGCTGCTGACCGAGTGGAAGAAGACCGACGAGTACGCCTACCTGGCCGAAGTCTCATCGGTTCCGCTGCAACAGACGCTGCGTCACCTTCAGAGCGCCTTCACCAACTTCTTCGAGAAGCGCTCCTCCTACCCTCGGTTCAAGTCGCGCAAGAAGTCCCGTAACAGCGCGGAATACACTCGTTCGGCATTCACCTACCGCGACGGCCGACTGACCCTGGCGAAGATGCGGGAGCCGCTGAACATCGCATGGTCCAGGCCCCTGCCGCAGGGGCAACAGCCTTCGACGGTGACGGTGTCGCGGGACAGCGCGGGACGTTGGTTCGTCTCGATGTTGTGCGAAGACGCTTCGGTGAAGGCGCTCCCGGCCAGCGGCACGGCAGTGGGTATCGATGCGGGCATCACCTCGCTGGTGACCCTGTCGACCGGAGAAAAGGTCACCAATCCGAAGTTCGAGAAGAAGGACCGGGCAAGGCTCGCCCATGCCCAACAAGAACTTTCCCGCAAGGAGAAGGGTTCCAGAAACCGCGAAAAGGCCCGCGCCCGAGTCGCGCGCATCCATGCCCGGATCACCGACCGGCGCCGGGATTTCCTGCACAAGCTGTCCACACGTCTCGTTCGTGAGAACCAAACGATCGTGATCGAGGACCTCGCCGTCCGGAACATGCTGAAGAACCGCACACTCGGCCGTGCGATCTCCGATGCGTCATGGGCCGAACTGCGCCGTATGTTGGAGTACAAGGCCCAGTGGTACGGCCGTGAACTGATCGCGGTCGACCGCTGGTACCCGTCGAGCAGGACCTGTTCGGCCTGCGGCCACATGGTCGCAAAACTTCCGCTGAGCATCCGGGAATGGACCTGCGCCGCGTGCGGGGCTATCCACGACCGGGACGAGAACGCAGCGAAGAACGTTCTGGCCGCCGGGCTGGCGGTGTCGGCCTGTGGAGCCGGCGTAAGACCTCAACGGAGAAACTCCGGGCGGGCTGTCGGCGTTGAAGCAGGAAATCTTCGAAGGAGCTCCGGACCACGGAGCGGAGTCGGAGAATCCCCCTCTTCGGAGTGGGGAGAGGTCAATTAGTTCATGCTTACCCGAACCCCCGAACCCGAACCCGAACCCGAACCGCGAACCGAACCCAAACCCGAACCGACCACCACCGGCGCGCGCATACACATACATAAACACGTCCAAATACAACGGACGAAGCAATACAGCAGCCACCGGAAGGTAGGCCACCGAGCCGGGCGCGGCACACTGAGTCCATGCACATCCCCCGTATCCCGAGACCCCGCAGCCTGGCCGGCCAGCTCTTCGCCATGCAGGCCGTGCTGATAGCGGTGGTCGTGGCCGGGTACGCGCTGTTCACCTACGTCAGCGACCAGCGGCAGGCCGAGGACGCGGCGACCCGTCACGCCGAGGCCGTGGCCCGCTCGATCGCGGACTCCCCCTCGGTCCGCTCGGCCATCCACACCGCCGACCCCACCGCGGAGCTGCAGCCCTACGCCCTCCAGGTGATGCGGGACGCGGACGTCGACTTCGTGACGATCATGAACCCGTCCGGCATCCGCTGGACCCACCCCGACAAGAAGCAGATCGGCAAGCACTTCCTCGGCCGCATCGGCCCCGCCCAGCACGGCCGCACCTTCACCGAGACGTACACCGGCACGCTCGGAGCCTCCGTCCGCGCGGTCACGCCCGTGAAGGAGAACGGCCGCATCATCGGCCTGGTCAGCGCCGGCATCAAGGTCGAGGCGATCAGCAAGCGGGTCCAGGACCAGGTCACGGCACTGCTCGCGGTGGCGGGCGGCGCCCTGCTGCTGGGCGCGGTCGGTACGTACGTCGTCAACGCCCGCCTGCGCCGCCACACCCACGGCATGAACGCGACCGAGCTGAGCCAGGTGCACGACTACCACGAGGCCACGCTGCACGCGGTGCGCGAGGGGCTGCTGATGCTGGACGGCCAGTACCGGGTGGCGCTCATCAACGACGGGGGCCGGGAGCTGCTGGGCGTGTCGTCCGAGGAGGAGGACGTGATCGGCAGGTCGGTGGCGGACCTCGGGCTGCCGGCCCCGCTGACGGGTGCGCTGCTCGCCTCCGAACCCCGGGTGGACGAGGTGTATCTGACGGCGGACCGGGTGCTGGCGGTCAACACGTCGCCGGTGTCGGGCGGCGAGCGCCGAGGCACGGTCGTGACTCTCCGGGACGTGACCGAACTCCAGTCACTGATGGGCGAGTTGGACTCCGAACGCGGCTTCACCCAGGCGCTGCGCTCCCAGGCGCACGAGGCGGCGAACCGGCTGCACACGGTCGTCTCCCTGATCGAACTGGGCCGCGCGGAGGAGGCGGTCGACTTCGCCACGGCGGAACTGGAACTGGCGCAGGCCCTGACGGACCAGGTGGTGGCGGCGGTGAGCGAGCCGGTGCTGGCCGCCCTGCTGCTCGGCAAGACGGCGCAGGCGAACGAGCGGGGCGTGGAACTGGTGGTCTCCGAGGAAAGCCGCCTGGACGACGGTGTCCTGCCGCCCGGTCTCCCGGCCCGCGACCTGGTGACCATCCTCGGCAACCTGATCGACAACGCGGTGGACGCGGCGCAGGGCAGCGTACCGGCGCGGGTGACGGTGACGGCGTACACCCAGGGCCCGGAGCTGGTCCTGCGGGTGGCGGACACCGGCAGCGGTGTGGATCCGGCCCACGCCGAACTGGTATTCCAGCGGGGGTTCTCCACCAAGCCGGCGGGACCGGGCGGGCGCGGGCTCGGCCTGGCCCTGGTCCGGCAGGCCGTGCACCGCCAGCAGGGGACGCTGACGGTGACGGAGGCCGACGGTGGTGGGGCGGAGTTCGAGGTGCGGTTGCCGTTGCACACGGCAACGGGGCCCTCCCCGGCGTCTGGAGGCGACGCATGACGAACGAGCAGTCCATCCGCGTCCTGGTGGTGGAGGACGACCCGGTGGCGGCGGACGCGCATGTGATGTACGTCGGCCGGGTGCCCGGGTTCGTCGCCGTGGGCAAGGCGCACACGGGGGCGGAGGCGCGGCGCCTCCTGGACCGTACGCCGGTGGACCTGCTCCTGCTCGATCTGCATCTGCCCGATGTGCACGGCCTGCAGTTCGCACGCTCCTTGCGGGCGGCCGGTCATCACGCCGACGTCATCGCGGTGACGTCGGCCCGGGATCTGACCGTGGTCCGGGAAGGGGTCTCACTCGGGGTCGTGCAGTACGTCCTGAAGCCGTTCACCTTCGCGACGTTGCGGGACCGGCTGGTGCGGTACGCCGAGTTCCGCGCGGCGGTGGGCGAGGCGAGCGGTCAGGACGAGGTGGACCGGGCACTGGCTTCGCTCCGGGCGCCGGGGCCGGCGGCGCTTCCGAAGGGGTTGAGCGCGCCGACGCTGGAACGGGTGACGTCCGCCTTGCGGCAGGCGGAGGCGGGTCTCACCGCGGCCGGGGTTGCCGAGGCCGTGGGAATTTCCCGGATCACTGCCCGGCGGTACCTGGAGCATCTGGTGGAGGCGGGGAGGGCCGAGCGGAAGCCTGTTTATGGGCAGGTGGGGAGGCCCGAGTTGGTTTACCGGTGGGTTCGGGGGGTTTCGGGTTCCGGGCGGTGAAGGGTTCGGCTGCACCGCGCAGCCGAACTCCGAAGCCGTACGTTCCTACAATCCGTGTTTGTGGCCGAACAGACCGTAGTCAGTCCAGCCCCGCGGCCCTAGCTTGTGCCCGTGCGCCGACCCCGAGCCTTACCGAACCAGCCAGGCCCTCCGTTCAACGCCCCCGCCGCCCGCGGACTCCGTGCCGCTCTCGGCATGGGACCCGAGCACGTCGCCCACGGCATGCGCGTCTCGTACGGGCTGCCGTACGTCACCGCTGATCTCGTCATCGCCTGGGAGCGCGGGACCGCCGCCCCCAGCAGTCCCGAACTCACCGCGCTCGCCCGGGTGTTGTGGTGTTCGCCGGGCGAACTCGTCGGCAGGCCGCGGACCCTGCGGGAGCACCGCGTCGCCCGCGGCCTCGCGCCGGAGGACGTCGCCCTCACCGTCGGGCTCGAACTTCTCGCCTATCTGCGGATGGAGGAGAACGACGAGTGGCGCGGCACCGAGCGGCAGTCCGCCGCCCTCGCGGACCTGCTGGAACTGAACCTGCCCGACTTCGTCACCGCCACCGGCCGCAACGGGAAGCTGGCCGAACTGCTGCGCGGTGCGGTCACCACGCGCTGGCAGGCCTATGTGCGGCCGGTGAGCCGCATGGTGCCGCTGAACCGGCGGCTCCTGGAAGGCACCCTCCAGGAGTTGCACCGGGACTACCAGGGGCAGATGGCGGCCACGCCGAGTTGGGGCGGCACCAGTGCCGCGGAGAACTCGAGCGGCGACGGCCGGGACTTCCTCGACCGGATCGTGGAGCACTTCTGGTCGCGGGTGGAGGCCAGTACGGCCTGAAGCCACAAGGCCTGGAAGGGTCCGGAACGGCCTGGAAGGCTTAGAAGGCTTAGAAGGCCTAGAAGGCCTAGAAGACGGACTCCGTCTCGTCCATCCGGTCCTTCGGGACCGTCTTCAGCTCGGTCACCGCCTCCGCGAGCGGCACCATCACGACGTCGGTGCCGCGCAGCGCGGTCATCCTGCCGAACTCGCCCCGGTGCGCGGCCTCCACCGCGTGCCAGCCGAAGCGGGTGGCCAGGACGCGGTCGTACGCGGTCGGGGTGCCGCCTCGCTGGATGTGGCCGAGGATGACGGGCTTGGCCTCCTTGCCGAGCCGCCTCTCCAGCTCGTACGCCAGGGCCGTACCGATGCCCTGGAAGCGCTCGTGACCGAACTGGTCGATCTCGCCCTTGCTGTAGTCCATGGTGCCCTCGGCGGGGTGGGCGCCCTCGGCGACGCAGACGACGGCGAACTTCTTGCCGCGGGCGAAGCGCTCCTCGACCATCTTGACCAGGTCGGCGGGGTCGAAGGGGCGCTCGGGCAGGCAGATGCCGTGGGCGCCGCCGGCCATGCCGGACTCCAGGGCGATCCAGCCCGCGTGACGGCCCATGACCTCGACGACCATCACCCGCTGGTGGGACTCGGCGGTCGTCTTCAGGCGGTCCATGGCCTCCGTGGCCACGCCGACCGCCGTGTCGAAGCCGAAGGTGCGGTCCGTGGAGGAGATGTCGTTGTCGATCGTCTTCGGCACGCCCACGACCGGCAGTCCGGCGTCGGAGAGCATCCGGGCCGCGGTCAGGGTGCCCTCGCCGCCGATCGGGATCAGCACGTCGATGCCGAACTCGGCGGCCATGTCGGTGGCCTTCTCGCAGGCCTCGCGCAGCCGGTCGCGCTGCAGACGGGAGGAGCCGAGGATGGTGCCGCCGCGGGCCAGGATGCCGCTGACCGCGTCCAGGTCGAGGGTGCGGTAGTGGCCGTCGAGCAGCCCGCGGTAACCGTCCTCGAAGCCGATGACCTCGTCGCCGTACTGCGTCACGGCCCGGTGCACGACCGACCGGATCACTGCGTTCAGGCCGGGGCAGTCGCCGCCTGCGGTGAGAACTCCGATGCGCATCGTGCTGTGTCTCCTGGTCGATGTTGATACCGGTGAGCAAGTCCGATTGTTTCATGTCCGGGAGGTGCGTGCTGCCCCCGACCTGACGGGCGCCTTATCCGCGCCCAGGGGTACTGTCAAGAGGGTTCTGCTCACCTTGGTGGGCGATTTTTGTGCACGGCCGACCCCTTGTCGGACATGGACGGAACGGAGAGCACGCGTGACGCGCAGCGTGTACGTGACCGGGATCGACCGCGGCGACGGCCGCCAGGTCGTCGAGCTGGGAGTCATGGAGCTCCTGACCCGGCAGGTCGACCGGGTGGGCGTGTTCCGCCCACTCGTCCACCACAGCCCCGATCGCCTGTTCGAGCTACTGCGTGCCCGCTACCGGCTCACCCAGGACCCGGCGACCGTGTACGGCATGGACTACCACGAGGCGTCCGCACTGCAGGCCGAACAGGGGACGGACGAACTGCTGTCCATCCTCGTCGACCGGTTCCATCTGGTCGCCCGGGAGTACGACGTCGTCCTGGTCCTCGGCACCGACTTCGCCGACACCCAGCTCCCCGACGAGCTGTCCCTCAACGCCCGGCTCGCCAACGAGTTCGGCGCGTCCGTGATCCCGGTCGTGGGCGGCCGCAAGCAGACCGCCGGATCCGTGCTCGCCGAGACGGCCAACGCGTACCGGGCGTACGAGAGCCTGGGCTGCGACGTCATCGCCATGGTCGCCAACCGGGTGGCCCGCGAGGACCGCGACGAGATCGCCGGGCGCCTCGACAACCGGCTGCCGGTCCCCTGTTACGTGCTGCCCGACGAGCCCGCGCTGTCCGCGCCGACGGTCGCCCAGATCACCCAGACTCTGGGCGGCAAGGTGCTGCTCGGGGACGACTCGGGGCTGGCCCGGGACGCGCTCGGCTTCGTCTTCGGCGGTGCCATGCTGCCGAACTTCCTGACCGCCCTGACCCCGGGCTGCCTGGTGGTGACCCCGGGCGACCGCGCCGATCTGGTCATCGGCTCGCTCGCCGCGCACAGCGCCGGCACCCCGCCGATAGCCGGCGTGCTGCTCACCCTGAACGAACGGCCCACCGACGAGGTCCTCACCCTCGCCGGCCGGCTCGCCCCGGGCACCCCGGTCATATCCGTGCCCGGCACCAGCTTCCCCACCGCCGAGCAGCTGTTCTCCCTGGAGGGCAAGCTGAGCGCGGCCACCCCGCGCAAGGCGGAGACCGCGCTCGGTCTGTTCGAGCGGTACGTCGACACCGGCGACCTCCTCAAGCGGGTCTCCGCGCCGAGCAGCGACCGGGTCACCCCGATGATGTTCGAGCACAAGCTGCTCGAACAGGCCCGCTCCGACAAGCGCCGTGTCGTCCTCCCGGAGGGCACCGAGGAGCGCGTGCTGCACGCCGCCGAGGTGCTGCTGCGCCGGGGTGTGTGCGACCTGACCCTGCTCGGTCCGGTCGACCGGATCCGCAAGACGGCCGCCGACCTGGGCATCGACCTCGGCGACGCCCAGCTGATCGACCCGGCCACCTCCGAGCTGCGCGACTCCTTCGCCGAGAGGTACGCCCAGCTGCGGGCCCACAGGGGCGTGACGGTGGAGCTGGCGTACGACGTCGTCTCGGACGTGAACTACTTCGGCACCCTGATGGTCCAGGAGGGGCTGGCGGACGGCATGGTCTCCGGGTCCGTGCACTCCACGGCCGCCACCATCCGGCCCGCCTTCGAGATCATAAGAGCAAAGGGGGCCGCGCGAAGCGCGTCAGGCAGGGCGGTGGTGGGCGACGGGAGGGCAGAGCCGGGCTCCTCGATCGTGTCGTCCGTGTTCTTCATGTGCCTCGCCGACAAGGTGCTGGTCTACGGCGACTGCGCGGTCAACCCGGACCCGAACGCCGAGCAGCTGGCCGACATCGCCATCCAGTCCGCCGCCACCGCCCAGCAGTTCGGTGTGGAGCCGCGGATCGCGATGCTGTCGTACTCCACCGGCACCTCCGGCTCGGGCGCCGACGTCGACAAGGTGCGCGAGGCGACCGAGCTGGCGCGCTCACGGCGGCCCGATTTGAAGATCGAGGGACCGATCCAGTACGACGCGGCCGTGGAGCCGTCGGTCGCGGCCACCAAGCTGCCGGGCTCCGAGGTGGCCGGGCAGGCCAGTGTGCTGATCTTCCCCGACCTCAACACCGGCAACAACACGTACAAGGCCGTGCAGCGCTCGGCCGGCGCCATCGCCGTCGGCCCGGTCCTGCAGGGTCTGCGCAAGCCGGTCAACGACCTGTCCCGGGGTGCCCTCGTCCAGGACATCGTCAACACCGTCGCCATCACGGCCATCCAGGCCCAGAACCCGAGCGAGAAGGCAACCGCCCAGTGACATCCCACCCGTCGCCCACCACCGCCCTGTCCGACGAGCTGCGCTCGGCCCCCCTTGCTTCTCGCGTCCTCGTCCTCAACTCCGGCTCCTCGTCCTTGAAGTACCAGCTGCTGGACATGCGCGACAGCACCCGGCTGGCGACGGGCCTCGTCGAGCGCATCGGCGAGCAGACCTCCCGGCTGAAGCACACCTGCCTCGTCTCGGGCCGTACCCACGAGCTGAACGGGCCGATCGCCGACCACGACGCCGCCCTGAAGGCCGCCGGCGAGGAGCTGGTCAAGGACGGTCTCGGCCTGGACTCGCCGGAGCTGGCCGCGATCGGGCACCGCGTGGTGCACGGCGGCATGTTCTTCACCGAGCCCACCCTCGTCGACGACGCCGTGCTCACCGAGATCGAGCGGCTGATCCCCATCGCGCCGCTGCACAACCCGGCGAACCTCACCGGCATCCGCACCGCGCAGGCGCTGCGCCCCGACCTGCCCCAGGTCGCCGTCTTCGACACGGCGTTCCACACGACGATGCCGGAGTCCGCGTCGCGCTACGCGATCGACGTCAAGATCGCCGACCGGCACCGGGTCCGGCGCTACGGGTTCCACGGGACGTCGCACGCGTACGTCTCCCGGGCGACCGCCCAGCTGCTCGGCAAGGCACCCTCGGAGGTGAACGTCATCGTGCTGCACCTGGGCAACGGGGCGTCCGCCTCGGCGGTGCGGGGCGGCCGGTGCGTGGACACCTCGATGGGGCTCACTCCGCTGGAGGGGCTCGTGATGGGGACGCGCTCCGGCGACCTGGATCCCGCCGTCATCTTCCATTTGCAGCGTGTTGGCGGAATGTCCATGGACGAGATCGACACTCTTCTCAACAAGGGAAGCGGTCTGTTCGGCCTGTGCGGTGACAACGACATGCGGGAGATCCGCCGCCGCATCGACGAGGGTGACGAAGAGGCACAGTTGGCCTTCGACATCTACATTCACCGCTTGAAGAAGTACATCGGCGCCTATTACGCGGTGCTCGGCCGGGTGGACGCGGTCGCCTTCACAGCGGGAGTCGGGGAAAACGCGAGTCCTGTGCGAGAGGCTGCCCTGTCGGGCCTGGAGGAGCTGGGCCTGGTGGTGGACAGCGAGCTGAACGCCGTACGCGGCGACGGGCCGCGGCTCATCTCGCCCGAGCACGCGAGGGTGGCCGTCGCCGTGGTGCCCACCGACGAGGAACTGGAGATCGCCACGCAGACCTACGCACTTGTCGGAAAGAACAGCCGAGTGAACAGCTGAGCATTTAGGCGAACAGCTGAGCAATTACACGGCGGTAACACGACTGAGCGCACGGCCGCCCATTTGTATCTTCCGCCAGACGGAATATTCCGGAGCGAAACAAACCGATAGGATCGCCCCATGCGCCGTTCGAAAATCGTCTGTACTCTCGGCCCCGCGGTCGACTCCCACGAGATGCTCGTCTCCATGATCGAGGCCGGCATGAACGTGGCCCGGTTCAATTTCAGCCACGGCACGCAGGCCGAGCACCAGGCGCGGTACGACCGCGTCCGGGCCGCCGCCAAGGAGACCGGCCGTGCCATCGGTGTCCTGGCCGACCTGCAGGGCCCGAAGATCCGTCTGGAGACCTTCGCCGAGGGTCCGGTCGAGCTCGAACGCGGTGACGAGTTCGTCATCACGACCGAGGACGTGCCGGGCGACAAGCACGTCTGCGGTACGACGTACAAGGGGCTGCCGGGCGACGTCTCGCGCGGCGACCAGATCCTGATCAACGACGGCAACGTCGAGCTGAAGGTGCTGGACGTCGAGGGCCCGCGGGTGCGGTCGATCGTCATCGAGGGCGGTGTCGTCTCCGACCACAAGGGCATCAACCTGCCCGGCACGGCCGTGAACGTGCCCGCGCTGAGCGAGAAAGACATCGAGGACCTGAGGTTCGCGCTGCGCATGGGCTGCGACATGGTCGCCCTGTCCTTCGTCCGCGACGCCAAGGACGTGAACGACGTCCACCGGGTCATGGACGAGGAGGGCCGCCGCGTCCCGGTCATCGCCAAGGTGGAGAAGCCTCAGGCGGTGGAGAACATGGAGGACGTCGTGATGGCGTTCGACGGCGTGATGGTCGCGCGCGGCGACCTGGCCGTCGAGTACCCGCTCGAGAAGGTCCCCATGGTGCAGAAGCGCCTGATCGAGCTGTGCCGGCGCAACGCCAAGCCGGTGATCGTGGCGACCCAGATGATGGAGTCGATGATCACCAACTCCCGCCCGACCCGCGCCGAGGCCTCCGACGTGGCCAACGCGATCCTGGACGGCGCCGACGCGGTCATGCTGTCGGCCGAGTCGAGCGTGGGCGCGTACCCGGTCGAGACCGTCAAGACGATGTCGAAGATCGTGCAGGCGGCCGAGGAGGAGCTGCTCAGCAAGGGCCTGCAGCCGCTCGTGCCGGGCAAGAAGCCGCGTACGCAGGGTGGTTCGGTCGCCCGTGCCGCCTGTGAGATCGCGGACTTCCTGGGCGGCAAGGGCCTGATCGCCTTCACCAAGTCCGGCGACACCGCCCGCCGGCTGTGCCGCTACCGCGCGGCCCAGCCGATCCTGGCCTTCACCACGGACGAGGGCACCCGCAACCAGCTGTCGCTCAGCTGGGGTGTGGAGTCCCACGTCGTGCCGTTCGTGAACACCACGGACGAGATGGTCGACATGGTCGACCAGGAGCTGGCCAAGCTCAACCGCTTCACCCCGGGCGACACGGTGATCATCACCGCCGGCTCGCCCCCCGGCGTCCCCGGCACGACCAACATGGTCCGCGTCCACCACGTCGGCGGCGACGGCAAGTGACGGCCCACTGAAGGGTCTTGTACGACGCTGAGGGCGCCTCCTGTGATCAGTGGGCGCCCTCAGTTTCTCTTCGTAGCTTGTGCCCCATCCTCTGTGCCTGCTCGCCCTCCCACTTGCTGAGCTCCTGCAGGTGCTTCGGGCTGTGCTCGAGCCACTGGGTAATGGCCTTGTTGACAGCATCCTGGGCGATGTCGGCACTGAACCAACGGGTGGCCACACCCCTCGTGGTCCTCGGGTCGAGAGCCTTCGCCTCCATCTGGGCGCTGGACTTCTGCCCTTAAGGGCTTCACCCCTTCGACCCCGCCAGGGCTGTGCCTCGGGACCGCTGTGGGGCTTTGCCCTTGCGCCCCAGTGGGGGCTTCGCTCTCGGATCCTCTGCTGGGGCTGCGCCCCCGCAGTCCGTGGGGCCTCGCCCCTTGGCCCGGGGCCTGTGCTGGCTCCGCTCTCTGCCCACCCGTCCTGGTTGGTTCAGGGGGCGGGGTGGGGTGCGTCTCGTGGAGTTACGGCCCGGGTAGCCGGGCCGCTCACGGGGTACATGCGTCGTCTGCTCCCTCAGGGAGTGACGTGAAGCTGTTCCAGTGCCTCGGTGACGTGGTCCTCGCCGTAGCCGAACCGCCTCCCGAGTGCCTGGAAGTGGCCGTACTGCTCCTCGGTGAGAGTAGGGGAGGCCACATGGAGCAACCGCAGCAACAGCCGGAAGCCCAGGTCGGCGTCCACATCGGTGACGACCTCCTCGACGGCGGCCAGCGCGCTCGTACCGGGAATCGGCTCCCAGTGCGGGCTGATGCTCACATCCGCCAGGAGCGGTGTCGCCTCTCGCACCACCCGCAGCACGGCGTCCCGCAGATCGGTCCGGGGAGGCGAGGCGGCACGGCGGTACCGGGGGGCGACCTGCCTCAGATGCTCTTCGCACACGTCCTCGATCAGCCGGAGCCAGTCCCTCGCGTCGATTCCGATCCGGTCGATGTTGTAGCCCCGGCCCGTGGCGGAGAGCCACAGCACCTCGATCGTCTCGCTGGGCAACGAGGAGTCGAGCAGGCGGTGTGTGTCCGCGAGCAGCAGTGCCGCCGCCGATCCCGGGGTCTGGGCGCTGTCGTCGGCGGCCGCGGCTCGCCGGACACGTTCGCGTGCGGTGTCCTCCTGCCAGGCCCGCTCGAACCACGACGAGAGCGCTGAGAGACCGAAATCGCCCGCGGCCTCGCGGCGCAACGGGTCGATGGGGGGCCACATCACGTTGAGGCCGTCGTACACCAGCGGTCCGGGAAAGCCGAGGGCGGTGTCCAAGGCCATGAGACGGTCGAACTGTTCCTTGCCGACCGGTACGCCGTACACCTTCAACACGCGCAGGAAGAGCCGGAGTCCGAGGTCACCGTCGCCTTGTCGGGTGACAGCCTCCAGCGATGCGGCGACCGCGCCGGACGGCAGTGTGACGTGGTCGCTCTGGGCAACGCGCTGGCCGAGTGGCCCCGCCGATGCGCGGATCTCCGCGACGACGGCCGTGCGGAGTTCCTCCTCGTCGATGCTCGGTCGGACGCCCCACTGCCCGGGGGCCCGCTTGCGCTCGGGTTCCGGCCAGCGCTCGGCGAGCCGGCGCAGCCAGCCTCGGACGCCCGACTCGCACTCCGCCGGATCGAAGCGCCCGTGCGTGGCAGCGAGCCACGCTGTGCGGATGATGTCGTCCGGCAACGGGGAGTCCAGGAGACAGCGCACGTCGACGCCCAGCTCGACCGCGCCCTCGCCCTCGGCGACAGCGGCGACCTCGCACGCGAGGCCCAGCGACTGTGCCTCGCCGGGGCCGCGGTCCGTCACGGACAGCAGTTTTCCGGCGAGCGCGCTGAGGCCGAAGTCGCCCTCGTAGAGAATGCCGTACTGCTCACGCTGTCTCGCCATGGTGAGTTGCCCTGCCTTCGAAAGACGTCGACGGGTGGGTCCGTCCCGTTGCCAGGACGGACCCACCCGCGGTGGATGTCAGCCGTTCACGCCGTGTGTCTCAGTGCCCGTCGGGCTCCGTTACTTGGGTTGCTTGGGCAACGGATACGCGTCGTACACGATGAAGCCCCCATGGCCCTTCTTACCCGGAAACCTCTTCAGGACCACTCGTACCTCGTTCCCCGCGGCCTCCGGGGGACCACTCGCCTTGTATACGGTGCCCAGTGATTCGTACATGTCCCACTTGCCGGGGATCGGGAACTCGGTCACCTCTTTCCACTTTCCCCGCTTGGCCAGGAAGTTGTCCAGCGCCGCTTGCCTGGCGGCATTCTTCTTGCCGTTGGGGAAGAAGTACTGGGAGAGGACCCGGTCGACGGCCTGCTGAGCGATGTCGGCGCTGGTCCACAGCGTGCTGATCGGGGCCAGGCCCATTTCCAGGTTCTTCTGGGCGTCCTCGACAGCCCCTGCGGGGGAGCGCTCGACGTGCTTCTCGAGGGTGTGCGCACCCGTTTCCGGGTAGTCCTTCTCGTCCTGCAGGTTCACGCAGTTGTGGACCAGCAGGTCCGCCGCGTGCCGCCCCTCGGAGTGCACGTAGAACGTGTGCAGGTCCTCGACGGTCAGGTCATAGACCCGTTGGGAGGCCACGCCGACCCGGTCGTGCAGAGCGGTCACGGTCTGCAGGGAGCCGTCGGCTGCTCGCAGTTGTTCCCCGACGCGCAGCTCGGAGACGCGGACCCAGCCACGGCCGGCCACGTAGACACGGTGTCCGATCGTGCTCGTCAGCGTGCCGTCGCCGGCCAGGGTGATGTCGACCAGATGGTTCGTGTCATGCCGGAAGGTATCGGTGACCGGTTCCGGCCGTGCCTTGCCGGAGGCAGGGTCGGTGGCCAGCACCAGGTCTCCGACGCCGACGTCCTCGATCGGCCTGCGTGTCCCGTCGGCCATCAGCACCTGGGTACCGCCCGGGAAGCTGTTCCGGGAGCACGAGGTCGCGACCTCCTCGTAGAGTTCGACCTCCCTCTCGATCGCGGCGACCGCCGCCGCGTCTATGCCGTCGATGGCCTTGAGCGCCTTGAACGCGTCCCGGACGCCGATGCCGGTGACGAACGCGGCGTCCACAGCGCGCAGCGCTTCCGCAATGGGCCGGATGATCTTGCCCGCGAACAGGCTCGCGACGTCCAGGGACGCCCAGGCGCAGCCGCCCCAGCTTCCGCTCTCGAAGCCGGAGGTGAACTTCTGGGCGCACTTGATCCAGCTGCCGAAGAGGATGTCGATGGGATCGACGCCGTCCTGCCACTCGGCGATCGTGATGGTGTGCGTGACCTCCTGGGACAGTTCGTCGGTCTTGACCTCGCCCAGATACGTCGTGGCTTCGGTCGGGCACATGAGCTTCTGCGGGTCGATGCCCTCGGCGGCGCACAGGTACAGGCTGAGAACGGCCTTGTACCGGATCTTTGAGGTGATCGTGCAGTTGCCCCGGTAGGCGAGGTGGTCCCACCAGTGGTCGCAGCCGCCCGACTTGCTGACGACCTCCGGATCGCCGATCTTCTCGATGTGATCGACGACGTAGAAGACGTTCCCGATGGAGCCGCGCTCGTCGGTGATGGTTCCGTCGTCGATCTGCTTGGCCTTGGCCGCCTTCTCGGCCCGGTCGGCCGCTTCCTGGGCTTCCGTGGCGTACTTGTCAGCGTCCTTGGCGGCTTGTTCGGCTTCGGTCGCTGCCGTGTCGGCGCGGGTGGCGGCCGCGCGGGCGTCCTTGGCGTCCTGTTCGGCCTGGGCGGCTGCGGAGCGGGCGGCTGCGGCGTCGAGTTCGGCTGCGTCGGCGGAGTCGCGGGCGTCCTTGGCATAGCCCTCGGCGTTGCCGGCTGCCTTGTCGGCGGCTGCGGCGTCCTCGGTGGCCTGCTTGTCGTACTCGATGGTGCGGGCCAGGGAGGCCTGCGCCGCTGAGGCGGCATTGGCGGCGTCGGCGGCGTAGCCGAGGGCTTCCTTGGAGTAGGTGCGGGCGTCGGCCGCGTACTGGGCGGCGTTGGCCGCGTGCTGGTAGGCCTCCTTGGCGTCGCCCTTGGCCTGGTCGGCGAGGTTCTTGGCGGCCTGGGCCTCGGCGGCGGCGTTCTTGGCGTGCGCGTCGGCGACGGCCTGCTGCTGGTCGGCGATGGACTTCGACGCCTGCCCGGTCAGGACCACCAGGCCGGCGGCGGAGTCGGTGTCGACGTAGGCCGAGCCGAGTTGGATGGCGTCGTTGGCCGGGTTGGCGACCTGCTTGGCCGCTTCCCCGGCGTCCACGGCGGCCTGGGCGGTGACGTGGGCGAACCCGGCCGCCTTCGCCGCGGCCGCCAGTGCCTTGCCAGCCTCCGCGTTCGCCGCGTTCGCCTGGGACTTTGCATCCTTGGCGTGCTGCTCGGCCTCGTCGGCGAGCTTGACGGCCGACTTGGCCTCGGCTGAGGCGTCCTGGGACGCCTTGATGGCGTCCGCGGCGGCGCTGGTGGCCGTCCTGACGGCCGCGTCCGCCTTCAGCTTGTCGGCCTGGGCGGCGTCCGCGTCGGAGCGGGCCCGCTTGGCCGCGGCTTCCGCGCGGGTCGCTGCCGCATCGGCGTCGGCTGCCGCCTGGGTGGCGGCGTCGGCCTCGGAGCGGGATCTGTCGGCGGCGGCTTCGGCGTCGTCGGCGGCGCTGTCCGCCTCGTTCGCCGCCGCGCGGGCGTCCTCGGCTGCGGAACCGGAGCTGAGCTTGTCGGCGTAAGCCTCCTTGGCGTCGGCCTTCGCCCGTTTGGCGTTGGCTTCCTGCCGCGCGTCCCAAGCGTCGTCGCGCATGGCCTTGGCGTGATCCTTGGCCTTGACCGCGTCGTCGCGCCGGTCCTCAGCGGTCTTCTCCGCCGTCTCGGCCCGGGACTTGGCGTCGCTGGCCTTGGTGGCCTCAGACTCGGCGTTCTTGCGGTGCTCGGCGGCCTCGGCCTGCTTGGCCGCGGCGTTCAGGGTCCAGCAGTTCTTCCGCGGCAGGTCCGACAGCAGCCCAAGCACCAACGCCGTTGCGCGACGTCGGGGTTCGACCCGAGCGAACCGGCCCGCCACGCGGCCCATCAGTTGGTCGAACATTGCCCGCCACCGGGCAGGCACTACGCTGTGCCCTGCGGCCACCGCCTGATCTTCGTTTGTCCACACAACTCACGATGATCAACGGTGGCCGCAGCCATCTCCGCGCCAGCCCTGACCAGCAAGATCACGATCTACGGCTGGAATACTAATGGCCCTTCGCGCGCTTGAGCACAACCCGGTAGGCGGCCAATTCGGGGTCAGCGAGCATGTCCTGGATCATGAGGGTGTTCACGAAGACGAGGGCGTATCGGCGTAGACGTACACATCACCCTTGGCGATGTCGTCGACCTCCTCGGCTCGTACGGCGGAGAAGCCGGCCAGCCGCAGGATCCCGATCAATGCCGTCTGCATGAGGACAATGACCTCGGCGTAGCGCTTCCACTCCGGCGCCGCCGGGTCCTGCCGTTCTGCCACTGACCGCGCAGCGGCCTCCGCCAGTTCTGGAGCGCTCCAGCGTACGTAGAGGCCGCCGGCGTATTCCCCGTGGCTGTCGTTGACCTCCACCCCGACGCCGGGCTGACTCGGCACCTCCGGACGCTGGACATGCGCGGGAAGACCGGCTCGGTGGAGTTCTCGGCAGACCCGGTCTGCCAGTTCGTACCCAGCAGCGATGACTTCCTCCGAAGCATACAGATGACCGTGGGCCTCAGCTTTGGCTCGAGTCTCGGGGTCTATGTACGTCACTAAGCATCTCCTGGTGTGAGGTCATATCTGATGTCACGGACGTCGGAAGCCGCAGTGCCTACGGTTGGCCAGGAGCTTAGTTCCATGGCCAACCGTGATGCATATATACACATAAGGGGGCCCGCCGGCGTTTAGGCTTTCCGGTGGCCCCCCTTCTGCGTCACTCAGACAGGCTCAGTTGTGTGGAGCGAGCGAACTTTCCACGCTCGAACGTGTCGAGCATGTACTGGAGCATATAGTATGCGCCAGGTCCGTCTGGAGTTGAGTAGGTTACCGGGATGCCTTCCACGAGAGGAGAGCAGATTTCCTTGCAAGGGCTGCGTTCGCTGTAGAGTTCCGCGATCTGGCTCTTGCTGAATCCCTTTTCTTCCAGCTTTTTTACGATCAATTGCTCGGAGTGAAGCCCCTCGGGGATATTCGCAAAGACGACAAAGTCGTCCTTCGCGCCGGTGGCCTTGGCCCATCCCGGAACCCTTGCGACCGCGACGTTCCGTCCGAACTTGTACCTGAGTCCGCTGGCTATCCGGAACTTGTAGGCAACAACAGCCAATTCCGAACCGGCGTACGGAATCATGCCCTCGCACGCGCTGCCTGCAGAGAGTGCGAATGCTGCCCTGCTGCGCTTCGTGCACGTCTCGTACAGCTGTCGGAGGACCTTGGCGCCGATTCCTTCCTTTGCCAGCGGTGACAGACCCTCCAGGCTGCGTAGTGCCTTGAAGGCGTCTTCGAACCCGATGCCTGTCCTTGCGGCGGCGTCGAGTGCTTTGACGGCGCGCGCGATCGGGGCGAGCAGGCTTTCGACCGGAACGTACGTGACGAGGCTCCAGGCGCAGGCGGTTTTGCTGCCGTGCCAGCAGTCCATCAGGTCTTCGGCGAAGAAGGAGAACAGGATCGATCCGGCCACATCACCGAAGAGGCTCTGCCATCCGGCGCGGACGATGTCCTTGCCGGAGAACTTGTGCGTCCAGCCGTCGATCTTGATGTTCTTCAGAGTCGCCCGCTGAAGGAACTCCCACGCCGCCTTCGGGCACCCGTCCGCCGTGGCCTGGGCCTGGTCGTCGGTGCACAGGTAGAAGTCGGCCTCGTAGGTGACGACCAGGTCGTACATCGCGTTGCAGCCTTGGAAGGCCGCCTCCGGCATCCCCGGGCACGTGCCGATCTGCTTGGAGCTGACGATCTCGACGGTGGACTCGTCCGGAACGGCGAACACACCGGGAATGCCCGTACCGGACCCCTCGGAGCGTCCCTTGTTGGCCTCCGCCTTTTCCGCCCTGTCGGCGGCGTCCTGGGCTTCCTTGGCGTACTTGTCGGCGTCCTTCGCCGCCTGTTCCGCCTCGGTCGCGGCTGCGTCGGCGCGGTCAGCGGCGGCGCGGGCGTCCTTGGCGTCCTGTTCGGCCTGGGCGGCGGCGGAGCGGGCGGCTTCGGCGTCGAGTTCGGCGGCGTCGGCGGAGTCGCGGGCGTCCTTGGCGTAGCCCTCGGCGTTGCCGGCGGCCTTGTCGGCGGCTGCGGCGTCCTCGCTGGCCTGCTGGTCGTAGTCGACGGTGCGGGCCAGGGAGGCGGCGGCGGCTGAGGCGGCCTTGGCTGCGTCCGCTGCGTAGCCGAGGGCTTCCTTGGAGTAGGTGCGGGCGTCGGCGGCGTACTGGGCGGCGTTGGCCGCGTGCTGGTAGGCCTCCTTGGCGTCGCCCTTGGCCTGGTCGGCGAGGTTCTTGGCGGCTTGTGCCTCGGCGGCGGCGTTCTTGGCGTGGGCGTCGGCGACGGCCTGCTGCTGGTCGGCGATGGACTTCGACGCCTGTCCGGTCAGCACGACCAGGCCGGCCACCGAGTCGGTGTCGACGTAGGGGGAGCCGAGCTGGACGGCGTCATTGGCGGGGGCGGCGACCTGCTCGGCCGCCTTGCCGGCGTCCACGGCGGCCTGGGCGGTGACGTGGGCGAACCCGGCTGCCTTCGCCGCGGCCGCCAGTGCCTTGCCGGCCTCCGCGTTCGCCGCGTCGGCCTGCGCCTTGGAGTCCTTGGCGTGCTGTTCGGCCTCGTCGGCGAGCTTGACCGCGGTCTTGGCCTCGGCGGAGGCGTCCTGGGAGGCCTTGATGGCGTCGGCGACGGCGCTGGTCGCGGTCTTCACCGCCGCGTCGGCCTTCAGCTTGTCGGCCTGGGCGGCGTCCGCGTCGGAGCGGGCCCGCTTGGCCGCGGCTTCCGCGCGGGTCGCTGCCGCATCGGCGTCGGCGGCTGCCTGGGTGGCCGCGTCGGCTTCGGAGCGTGCCTTCGTGGCGGCGGCTTCGGCGTCGTCGGCTGCCTTGTCGGCGTCGTTGGCGGCGGCGCGGGCGGCGTCGGCGGCGTCACCGGAGTCGAGGGAGTCGGCGTAGGCATCCTCGGCGTCGGCCTTGGCGCGGGCCGCGTCCGCCTTCTGCTTGGCGTCCCAGGCATCGTCCCGCATGGCCTTGGCGTGGTCCTTGGCCGTGACCGCGTCGTCGCGCTTGCTCTCGGCGGTCTTCTCCGCCGTCTCGGCCTTGTCCTTGGCGTCCTTCGCCTTCGTCGCCTCGGATTCGGCGTTCTTGCGGTGCTCGGCGGCTTCGGCCTGCTTGGCCGCGGCCGTCTCCTTCTCCGCCTTGGCCGTCTTCTCCTCGGCCTCGGCCGCGAGCCGCTTGGCGTGCGCGTCGGCG
This sequence comes from Streptomyces sp. NPDC086549, assembly GCF_044746205.1. Taxonomy (NCBI): domain Bacteria; kingdom Bacillati; phylum Actinomycetota; class Actinomycetes; order Kitasatosporales; family Streptomycetaceae; genus Streptomyces; species Streptomyces sp. NPDC086549. The sequence goes on from NZ_JBIVBS010000002.1 coordinate 35,110, forward strand.
GCAGCCGCCTTCGCGTCGCCCTCCGCCTTCAGCGCGTCGGTGAGCTTGGCCTCCGCTATCTCCTTGTCCTTCTTGGCGTTGTCCCGGTGGATCTTCGCGGCGTCGGCGGCTGCCTTCGCCTGCCATTCCGCCCGGGCGGCTGCCTCCTTGCGGAACTCCGCGTTGGACTGGGCGGCTTGGGCCAGGGCACGCTGCGTGATGGTCTGGCTGTCGCCGGCGGAAGCGCGGGTGGCGGCCTCGGCGGTCTCGGCGGCCTTCTCCGTCGCCGTCAGCGCGGCGACCGACCCCTTGGTCACCTGGTCCTTCTGCTGACCGACCAGCAGACCCCGGCCGCGGGGCGCGCCGTTGGTGTCGGCGATGCCGTAGGCGGCCTGGAGCGCCGTGTCCGAGGTGGTCGCGGCCTTCTGCGCCGTGGCGAGCTGCGCCTTGACGACGGCGAGCTGCTTCTTCGCCTCCGACTGCGCGTTCGTGACGTTCGCCTTGGCCTTGTCCACGTCGGCCTTCGCCGGCGCGGTGCCGGTGTGGCCCTTGGGGACGATGCGGATCTTCTGCGCGGTGGAGCCGTTGCACGTATTGAGCAGGGCGTCCTTGCCGTTGTCGAACGCGGCCAGGTCCAGACACTTGTCCGTGGCGATGTTGCGCAGCTCGCCCGCGGCGCGCACGTTGAACGTCCACTGCTGCGCCTTACTGCTGCCGCAGTCCCGAATCTGGATCTTTGTGCCGTTGGCGTTGGCGCCGTTCAGCACCTCCAGACACTTCTGCGCGTTGACGTTGAGCAGGGTGTAGTGGCCGTCGTAGACCCCCCACAACTGCCACTTCTGCGCCTCGGAGCCGTTGCACGTGTAGATCTGGACCGGGGTGCCGTTGGTCTTGCCGGCTCCCTGGGCCTCCAGGCACTTGCCGGTAGCGCCCGGCACCTGGATCTCCAACGGAGCGTCGCCGATCCAGTTGAGGCCGCCCTCGGTGTAGTGGTCCAGCCAGCGGGTGGAGTAGTCCGCGATCCACGACTGGCCCAGGACCTTGCCCAGGGCGAACGTGCCGTCCTGCAACGCCTTCGTGGCGCTGACGTTGGCCGTCAGGATCTGCTGCCGCTGCGTGGCCTGGGAAGCGATCTCCTGCTGCCATTCGGTGGATGCCTGGGCCACTTCCTTGCCGAGAACCCGGTCCGGGTCGATCGGGTCGTGCCACGCACATGCGGCGAAGCGGGTCTTCAAGTCCTCGACCGCGATACGGAACTCCGGGCTGTCCGGAGCCGGGGCCGTGCGCGGGAATCCGCCCGAGGACAGGAAGACACGGGCGTCATCGGCGAACACCCGGGGAACGAACAACTGATTGGGTTCGATCTTGCCGGAGTTCTTCTTCCACAGCGCCCACGCCTGCTGCTCCTCCGGAGTCCCCCCGGTGGTGTACAGCTGGTCGCCGATCGCGAGCGCGGCAGCCTTCGTGCCGTCGTCAGCGGTGGGCGATGTCTCGTAGAACGGGGAGAAGAGGTCGACCGACTTGAAGTACGACTGGTACAGCCACGGAAGCAGCCCGACCTGGTCGAAGATCTTGTTCGCTCCCTGCGGTGCGCCAGGGTAGGAGTCCAGGCCGCTGACCGTGCTGGACCAGGCCTGTCCCTGGTCACCGACCTTCTTCACCCACTGGTCGCTGTTGGTGTCGTCCGCGTAGAACGCCTGGTGCAGGGGGGTGTTGTTGTTGGAGAGGTCCCGGTCGAGTTTTTGGTGGAGCTGATCGGGCGGCAGTCCGATGGAGTTCTGCGCCAGGGCGAACAAGTTGGGCCCGCCCTTGCGCAGGGCATCAGCGGCCACGCACTGATCCCCGCGCAGCTGTTCAGCCGCCTTGGTGTCGTAGCCGTCGTAGGAATTCCCGACCAGGCTCATATCGTCCCGGTCGGTGAGGCCCGCGAGGTCGGGCCGGACAGCAAGGCCGGCGATGACCGCAACTGCGGTCAGGAGAAGCAGGACCCTTGCAACCAGCCCTGAACGTCCGGGTCTTGGTATGAAAGATCCTGGTGGTCTGGAACGCAAAACCGTATCCCCCTCTTCGATGACGGTGGTGTGGGCCGGATGGACGGCCGGACAGCAGCGGTGGGGGTTCGGTGTCCTGAGGGCTCAGAAGCCCGGACGCCCGGTGGGGTTGACGCGTACGGACGGCCGGTACGACGGCATGGCGATGCAACCTCCCCCGTGAGCGACGGCGTTCCCCCGGTCGCTGACTGACGCGCGTGGGCGAAGTGGTCAGGCTCCGCCATGCGCGCGCGACACACTACGCAGGCGTGACCCATTTCGCACAGGAGTTCACCTTTGAGCGGGCGGCACGGTGGCGTGAATCCTCCGGGTGGTCGGTCCGCCGCGAGGCTGCACAATGTCCGGCCTGTTGCGAGGCATTCATGTTTTTCTTGTGCGTTTCTTGTGCGTGCGGACGGTCGGCGGGCTGTGGCAGTCGATCAGGGATGGCTGATTTCCGATCCCGACGTGCCGCGCCGCCGGGCGTGACGGCTGTCTCCGGCCGGGCGGTAGCCTTCGTCTTCGTGACCCGGGCTTGGATCCTGCCGATGCTGTTCGTCCTCTGTGGCTCAGTCGTTGCGGCTGGGCTGGTCTTCAGGGGGAGTACCGGCACAGCCGCAGTTCTTCTCCTGATCTTTGCGCTGCTCGGAGGCCTGAACTCGCCTCTTGTCTTCCCTCGGTCGATCGGTGCGCTGGAGGCGGAACGCCGTAGTGCGGCCGATGGCCGACCGGTCGTCTTCTGGCGGCCGGGCTGTGCGTACTGTCTGCGCCTGCGCATTCGGCTGGGCCGTCGCGCCCGCCAGTTGCACTGGGTCAACATCTGGCGTGACCCGGCCGGAGCCGCGGCGGTGAGGGCGGCCAACGACGACAACGAGACCGTGCCGACCGTCGTCGTGGCCGGCCGGTCTCACGTCAATCCCGATCCCGCATGGGTGCGCGAACAGCTTTCTCGTTCCGCGTGACCGACTGCTGCCCGGGTTCGGCCAGCTCGCACCAGACCGTCTTGCGGTCCGCTCCCTGGTCCACGCCCCAACGCCGGGCGAGTACGTCGACCAGTGTCAGGCCGCGGCCGGACTCGGCCGTTTCGGAGGCGGGCAGGAGGGTGGGCAGCGTGCGTGGGTCCGGATCGGTGACCTCGATACGGGTGAGGCCGAGGTCCGTGCCGGTGACGCGGACGGTCACCGGGGTGCCCTCGCCGAGGTGGTCGATCACGTTGGTCAGCAACTCCGTCGCACACAGGCGGACGTCGAAGTCGTGGTCGCGGAGCTGGGAGCGCAGCTTCGGTGCGGCCTTGGGCGTGGCGAGCAGACGGAATTCCAGCGGCGTCATCACCCGGCCGCCGACTTCCTGAGCACTGCGGCGAGAGCGCGTGCCGTGGCCGTATTGCAGTTCCCGAGCGTGACGAGTCCGGCGGGCGGTGCGTACGTACCCGCGAAGCCCGGCAGGTCCACGCGGAGTGAGGGCAGCGTGATGCCGTGCAGGGCGAGGGCGGAGCGGAGGCCCTCGACGCAGAGGGTGACGTGCAGGCGGTAGGGGAGGGGTGGTCGGGCATGGGGCATTTCAGCCTTCTGTGCACTGCGTGACGAATCGCTCACAGAATGTCGCCGGACTCGCTAGCGTGGAAGACGGTTCGCGTCCGCGACGTGAACCGTGGAAACGGGACGGTGAGTTTCGGCGGTGAGCGCGTGGTCCGACGCAAGGACATCGACGGTTCGATGAGCGTCCCCGACTTCTACGGCAAGGAGTTGCGGTGGAAGAGGGAGGTGGCGGGTCTGTCGTTGGAGAAGCTGGTCGAGGGCAGCTTCTACGGCAAGTCACACCTCAGCGACATCGAGCACGGCAAGCGGCGCATGCCCATCGATCTGGCTCGGCACGTGGATCAGGTGCTGGGCACCGACGGTTACTTCGAGCGGCACTGTGACGACGTGCGGCGGGCGCGGAGGGCTGGGCACGCCGAGTACTTCGAGAAAGTGCTGGAAGCGGAGAAGCACGCCAGGTCCATCGAGGAGTGGAGTCCCACCGTGTTTCCGGGGTTACTCCAGACACCGGAGTACGCGCGGGCCGTCGTGCGGGCCACGCACCCCCTGTCGCTCGATGATGAGGTGGAGCAGAAGGTCAGCGCACGGATGGCGCGCGCCGCGCTTTTCGAGAAGGATCACCACACCCCGTCGTACTGGGTGATCCTGCACGAGTTGCTGCTCACCGACGCGATCCTGCCCCCGCCCGAGATGGCCGAACAGCTTGCGCGAGTTGTGGAGTTGGTCGAACGCCGGCGCATCGTTACGCAGATCATTTTGCGGAAGTGCAGCCCGCATCCGTTCATGCTCGGCAATGCCCTGCTCATGACCTTCCCGGACGCCCCGCCCCTCGTGCGTAGTCCAACATGAGCGCGATATCGACCACAGGCTTCCCAGCAGGCGCACACTGAGGTCCACGCCGTGGACGACGAGCCGCAGATCTGCCTTGAAGTACTTCAGGCAGAAGTCCGAGGAGTTCAGGTCTGAATTCTCCGGCCGCCAGTCCGACGACCAGGAGACGTCATCCGCGCGGGGCTCGAAAGAGAAGATGATCAACTGTCCTCCCTTCCAACTACCAGACGTTCTTGGACATCGCGGTGTCTAGGTTGCCGATCGCGTCGACAACGGCGTGCGCCAGGGTGTCGAAGTTCTCCCGGTAGAAGCCCAGCCGGATGTGGAACGGCTCCTCCGCGAACACGCCCGCGCGCACGAGGAACATGGTGGGCGCGGCGGTCAGCGGCGGCTCAGCGGGTGGCCGGGCAGCCGGACCCGGCGGCCCGGGCGGCCCCGCACGCCCGACATCCTGACGTCCTCGCCGCGCAGAGGAAGGAGCGCGCTCGCATCCGCAGTGAGAGGGGCATCCGCTGGGGCGGGCGACCCCTCTCGACCGAAGGGCTTCAGATCCTCAAGTCGAGGACTGCATGACGACCTGCTCGCCCTCTCCGTTCGGTTCCTCGAAGTTGGCCAGGTAACGGCTGAACAGCGTGTCATCCACGGTGATGGAGTTGGCGCCTTCCTCGCTGTTCCGCACTTCGAGGCGACGTTCCAGTGTCGTCCGATCGGCCTTGAGATGGACCAGTTCCCAGCGGCAACCGTGGCTTTCAATCAGCGCCTTGTAGTCGTCGCGGGCGGCGCGACTCCAGAAGCTGTAGTCCACCACCACGTCGCGCCCGGCCAGCATCAGTTCGACCAGTTCCTGCCGCTGCTGGCGGCGGACCTCTTCCTTGAGCTGGTCAAACGCCTTAGCCCCCAGTACCAGGCCGGCGTCGCGTTGCCCGAGTCGTTGCCAGACCACCTCGTCGATCGACAGCCGAGCGAAACCGCGTCGCACCAGCTCCATCGCATAGGTGGTCTTGCCCGCTCCCGGAAGACCGCACATCAGCACCACCGTGCTCAATCGCTGCGTCACGCAGCCAGGTTAGACCCGAAAGCACGCTCTCCTCCGTGGCTACAAGGCCGCCGAGTGGCAGCGGACATGCCGCGGCCTCCAGACCCGGCGAACCTATGTGGTCAGAGCACTAGCCCATGTAGACCCATGGCCGTGGCCCGGCCCTCACAGATGGAGGGCCGGGCCACGGTGTTGCGGCTCCCGAACGGGCTTCGGGTGGTTGTTCAGTCGGTCGTGTACACGTGCATCCCTGGTATGTGCAGGTTTCCGCCGAACTGGCCGGCCTGCGTCACCTTCACCTTGGTCATGTAGATCTCGGGGAGGTTGAGCGGTGGCGGGCTGTCCGGGGTGAACGTCAAGGGGATCAGGCCGAGCAGGTTGCCGGAGATGCTCTCGGTGTACATCACCGTCGTACCGCCGGTGATCGTGGACTCCGAGTCGGGGGCCGCCTGCACGTGGTAGGTCTTGCCCGACTGCTTGTCCTTCACCGTCTGGTGCAGGTCACCGATCTTGGTGCCGCCGGAGATGACGAACTTCAGCACCTTCTTCTTGGTGCCGTTGGCCGTCTTCACCTCGACGACGCCCTTGTAGTCGGCGCCCTTCAGCGTCAGCGAACTCGCGCTCAGGTACCAGGGGTCGTCCGCCACCAGCGTCTTGTTGTCGACGCCGCTCTCGTCGTCGGTGGAGGCCGGGCAGTCGTCCGCGGCCGTAGTGGAGCTCGCCGACGGGCTCGGCGTGGCGGTGGCCGTCCCGGCCGCCGTGGTCGCCGTGTCCGTGGCGTCCTTCGCGGTGCTCTCGGCCGCCTTGGTGGCCGTGTCGACCGTGTCCTTGACGGTGTCGGTGGCGCTGCTCCCGGACGTCTTGCTGTCGCTCGACGAAGACGACGAGGACGAAGAAGACGACGACGTGGACTCGGAGGCCGACGGCGTGGGGCTCGCGCTCGCGGTGGCGGTCGAGTCGTCGCTGCCGCCGGTCAAGACGTCCTTGATCGCGTCACCGATCGTGTCGAGCAGGTTCCCACTGCTCGCGGACGCCGACGGAGTCGCGGTGGCCGTGTCGCCGCCACCGGAGGACGACGTGTCCGACGAGCCCGACGAGGACGTGGCGGACGGCGTGGGCGTGGCCTTGTCGCCGGAACCCGAATCCGACGAGGAGGTCTTGCCGGACGACGAGTCCTGCGCGGTGGTGGACGCCGTGGGGGTCGGCGTGGCCTCGTCCGCGGACGTGCTCGGGCTCGGGCTCGCGCTCTCCGAGGCGGAGGGCGACGGCGTGGCCGAGGACTCGTCCAGGGCCTTGACGCAGTCCTTGTACTCGTCGGCCGTCAGGCTCTTCGAGGAGGACGGCGTCGAGTTGTTGTCGGCGAGGGCCAGGCTGGACGTGAACCCCATGCCCATGAGGACCGCGGTCGGCATCGCCACCGTGGCTATCGCCTTGCCTGCCGGCATCTGGAACCTGGTGAACAGCGGCTTCTTGGGTGCCGCATGGCGCGGCCCGGTTCTCACACGGGACTCGTCCACATCAGTCCCGTGGGTCACCTCGTCAGCCGGCACTTTGCCTCCCGTTCGCCCCGTTCACCGGGCTCGTTCCTGACAGGTCGTTCGACTCGCTCACGCCGTCCGTGTCCTTGACGAGCGCGACCTCGGGCGCCGGCTCGCGGACAGCCTCGGGCGCGCCGCCCTCACCCGGGACGACCCCCTGCGCCGGCTCCGGCTGCGGGGGCACACCCGGCACCCACGCCACGGCCATCGCTCCACCGACGAGGGCGAGCAGGAAGCCCATGAGGAAGCCGCCGAAGTTGGCGACGGGGAGGGACACCAGCCCCAGCAGGATCGCGGCGACACCCGCGAAGGTGCGCACGTGCTGCTGGAACCAGAGGCTGATGCCCAGTACGACGAGCAGAACGCCGATGATCAGGGAGCCGGCCCCGGCCGTGGTCGACATCGCCAGCGTCAGATGCCCGACCTGGAGGTTGAAGTACGGGAAGTAGATGACCGGAAATCCGCTGAGCAGGACGAACAGACCGGCCCAGAACGGACGAGTGCCCCGCCAGGCGCGGAACTGCAGCCTCCGGCGGGTGAACTGGCCGGCTACGACGGCAGGAGTCTCGGCGCTCATGGAAAACAGCTCCCTGGTACGGCGTTGCTGTGGTGGTGATGTGTGCCGCGCGTGGAGGCGCGGCCCGAGGGTGGAGCGGGCGGGGGCGCCGTCGGCTCCCCCGCCCGTCAGCGAGTGACTAGTAGCACTCGATTCCGTCGCCGCTGCCCTTCTTAAGGGCCATGTGCAGACCGCTGAGCTTGAAGGTTCCGGCGGTGGTCGCCCACGCCGTCTGCTTCACGTTGGTCAGCACCGCCGAGTCCGCCTGCTGGGCGAAGCCGAACGGGTTGGCCTGCTCACCGTTGCCCTTCATGCCCGGACCCTTGCTGGCGTCCTTGGCGGCCACACCGATGTCGATGTTGGAGAAGGTGGCGTCGGCGTCGAGGGTGTCGACGTCGATGTACAGCTTGTCCGCGTGGACCTGCTTGGCCTCGTCGGTACTGTCACCCGCCTCCAGCCGCAGCGTGAAGTCGCCGAGGACCGGGACCGAGGTGACGACCGACTGGCACATCTTCTGGATCCTGGCCGACTGGAAGGCCGAGACCGCGACGGCGTGAGCCGTCTTGCCGCCGGACAGGGTGTAGCCCTGGTCGATCGCCCCGTACTGCGCGAAGCCCTCACCGTGGAGCTCCTGCGCCGTCACCTTGAACGACTGACCCGAAACGCTGAACGACGCGGCCAGAGCGCCCTGCGCGAGGGCGACACCTATACACGCCGTGGCGGCGACGCTGGGCACCATGACCACAGCGAACCGCTTCCATCTGGTCCCGCCACGCACCTGGGACTCCATATTTCCTCCTTCTCGGACGTACATCTCCTGGCCCTGACTAGCCTCCAGACGGCGGCCCAGCCGGGCAGGGATGGGAGAAGTGCTACGTCCTCGGAAGGGGAGCGCCCGCACTCGGTGGCGCGAACCGCGCCCGAATCACCGGCGATCACCCCCGAGCGACAACCACTGGTCGCGCCTGACACGCATCACGCACAACCCTGCTGGACAGGCTTCGCCTTGATGGCGAAGACCCCCCTGTCCAAGAGCCGGCGCCACTGCCGCCGGCTCTGCTCGGTGGGGACCCAGATGAACCCGTGCGCCCGACCGGCTGTCGGGGTGGGGGAATGGACCGAGCGTGGCCGATCGTGGTGCATTCTCGCCGCCGACACAAGGGGGTTCGTTACTGGCTAGTAACGGCCGGATAACCGAACAACGACCCGCCGGTCTCGGAACGCGACGCTCGGTGGCTTTCAGGGGCGGAACAAAACTATTGATTCTTGGACAGAACCAGACAGATCAGAGCCCAGAATGTACTCCGAGTAACAGCGGCCGCGATTACCAAGATTTGGTAAAGCGCGGCCGCTCTGACGCCCCGTGGGCAAATCTTTCACTTGGGCATCACATTGCGTGGCGTTTAGCAACTGGTCAGAACCGGCCCGCCACCCTGGTCGAGGCCCCCTGTCAGAACAGCGCGCGGGCCAGCGCCCGGCGCGCCCCGATCACCCGTGGGTCCTCGGCCCCGACCAGCTCGAAGAGGTCCAGAAGGCGACGACGTACGGCATCCCGGTCGTCACCCGCCGTACGCGACACGGTCTCGATGAGCCGGCCGAAGGCGTCCTCCACATGCCCGCCGACCAGATCCAGGTCGGCGGCGGCGATCTGCGCCTGCGCGTCCGCCAGCTTCTCGGCCGCGTCCTTGCGTACCTGCTTCGGGTCCAGACCCTGCACCCGTTGGAGCAACTCGGCCTGCGCCAGACCCAGTTTGGCCTCGCTGTTGCCCGGGTCGTCGCTCAGTACGTTCTTGTACGCCTGGATCGCCCCGCCCAGATCACCGGCGTCCAGGGCCTCCACGGCGGCTTCGAGGAGCGCGTCGTACGGCCCGGCCGGCACCTCGGGGGCCGTACGCCCGCCCGGCTCGGCATCGGGATCGACGATCAGGCCGGTCAGGCCGAAGCGCTGCTCGGCGACCTGCACCAGCTGGTCGAGGGTCTCCCGGATCTGCTGCTCGCCGGCGGCCCCCTGGAAGAGCGGCAGGGCCTGCCCCGCGACGACGGCGAAGACAGCCGGGATTCCCTGCACCCCGAACTGCTGCATCAGCATCTGGTTGGCGTCGACGTCGATCTTGGCAAGCAGAAAGCGCCCGTTGTACTCGACCGCGAGCCGCTCCAGGACGGGGCTCAACTGCTTGCAGGGCTGACACCACTCGGCCCAGAAGTCGATGACGACGGGCACCTCGGCGGAGCGCTGCAGGACATCGAGTTCGAAGGTGGCCTCGTCGACGTCGATGACGAGATCGGCCGGGGAGACGGCCCCCGCCCCACCCTGGCGGGCCGCTTGGGCGCGCGTCTGCTCGGCCTTGGTCTTGGCCTCCTGGGCCGCCTTCACCGCGGCGAGGTCGACGACGCCGCTCATGGACATGTTCCGTGGCTGCATGCGTCTATCCTCCCCCGTTCCCGCGCGTGAGTGAAAAACGATCCGAGGGCGCCGGGTCCCCACCCCACGCCACGTGGTCGTCGTGCGTGTGCGTCACCCGCGCACGTCCCGCGCAGGCTTTCGCTACGACTCGTAGCGTAATACCCTCCGGGGCTCCCGCGACACCACGCCCCGGTGATCTCCCTCACGGCCTCACAGGAACCGCCGGTTATCGTCATGGGATGCAGAGCCGCACCCCCGCCAGCCGTACCGGACGCCCGCGCAGCGCCGCCGCGGACACCGCGATCCTGGCCGCCACGCGCGAGGCGCTGGTGGAACTGGGGTGGTCCGGACTCACCCTGGGAGATGTGGCGACGCGGGCCGGGGTTGCGAAGACGACGCTGTACCGCCGCTGGGCGGGGAAGCACGAGCTGGTGGTGGACGCGGTCGCCGAACTCTTCGACGAACTGGAGCTGCCCGACCGCGGCAGCCTGGCCGCCGACATCGAGGGCGTGGTCCTCCAGTTCGCCGCGATCCTGGCCCGACCGGAGGCCAAGAGCGGCCTGATGGCGGTGGTCGCGGAGTCCACCCGCGACGACGCCCTGCGCGAGCGCATCCGCGACTCCATCGTGGACCGCCAGAAGTGCCTGGTCCTGGAGGGCCGCGCGCGGGCCCAGAGGCGCGGCGAGCTGCCCCCTGAGGCCGAACCGGAGGAGGCCGCCCGCACGGTGGACCTCATCTTCGACATGGTGGCGGGCGCGGTGGTGCACCGCACCCTGGTCAGCGCGGAGCCGGCGGACGAGGAGTGGGTGCACAGCTTCACGCGGGTGCTGCTGCTGGGCCTGGCGGGAGCGTCGCAGGACGCCTAGCGGCAGGGGTACAGCGCGGATGCGGTGCCCTGCCGGCTTTCTGACGTACCGGCGTCAAGGGATCACGTCTTGCGAAGGCCTCGCTGTCCGAACGGCTGGTTGCGGGCCCACTCCACGTAGGAACGCTTCTCCTGGGTGTCGGCGTTCAGCCGGACCCCCACGTTGTCGGCCAGCATGATCATCAGCGGAACGACACCGCCCAGCAGACAGCCCAGCTCGCCGTGGGGTCTGTCGCACTTCAGGTCCAGGGCCGCGTCGACGAACGCGGCGTACGGGCCGGGGTCGACCTTGACCCAGTTGATCGGCACCTCTTGCAGCCCGGTCGGCATGTTCAGGACCGAACCGAGCGTGGTGGCGGCTCCCATGAACAGCTCGCCCGTCATCGCACCCGGCCACCACACCCACTCGTCGTCGTCCTCACGGGAGGTGAACTCGTACCCCACTACAACCCCCACAGCTTGATCTCGTTGTCGAGCGCACCGGCGGCGTCGCTCCCGGCGAACGTCACACAAGGGTGCGCGCTGCACACGAGTCGGTGTGCAGCGCGCGTTCCCCATGCCGCTCGGGCGCCTCAGAAGCCCGCGGGCTCCGTGTAGACACCCCACTCGTCCCGCAGCACCCCGCAGATCTCGCCCAGGGTCGCCTCGGCGCGTACGGCGTCCAGCATGGGCTCGATCATGTTCGAGCCGTTCCGGGCGGCGGCGAGCATCGCGTCCAGGGCCGTACGGACGCGGGCCTCGTCGCGCGCGGTCCTGCGCGTGCCCAGCGCCCGGACCTGCTCCCGCTCCACCTCGTGGCTGACGCGCAGGATCTCCAGGTCCCCGGTGACGGAGCCGGTGTTGACGTTGACGCCGACGACCTTCTTGTCGCCCTTCTCCAGGGACTGCTGGTAGCGGAACGCGGACTCCGCGATCTCGCCCGTGAACCAGCCGTCCTCGATCCCGCGCAGGATCCCGGAGGTGATCGGACCGATCGGGTGCCGCCCGTCGGGGTGGGCGCGCAGCCCGCGCTCCTTGATCTGGTCGAAGATCTTCTCCGCGTCGGCCTCGATCCGGTCCGTCAGCTGCTCGACGTACCAGGAACCGCCCAGCGGGTCGGCCACGTTGGCGACGCCGGTCTCCTCCATGAGCACCTGCTGGGTGCGCAGGGCGATCTCGGCGGCCTGCTCGCTCGGCAGCGCGAGGGTCTCGTCCAGGGCGTTGGTGTGCAGCGAGTTGGTCCCGCCGAGCACCGCCGCGAGCGCCTCCACAGCCGTGCGCACCACGTTGTTGTACGGCTGCTGGGCGGTCAGCGAGACACCGGCGGTCTGGGTGTGGAAGCGCAGCCACTGGGCCTTGTCGGTCTTCGCGCCGTACACGTCCCGCATCCAGCGGGCCCAGATCCGGCGCGCCGCGCGGAACTTGGCGATCTCCTCGAAGAAGTCGAGGTGGGCGTCGAAGAAGAAGGACAGGCCGGGGGCGAAGACGTCCACGTCGAGTCCGCGCGACAGGCCCAGCTCCACGTAACCGAAGCCGTCCGCGAGCGTGTACGCCAGCTCCTGGGCGGCCGTCGCCCCGGCCTCGCGGATGTGGTAGCCGGAGACGGACAGCGGCTTGTAGGCGGGGATGCCGGCCGCGCAGTACTCCATCAGGTCGCCGATCAGCCGCAGATGGGGCTCGGGCTGGAAGAGCCACTCCTTCTGGGCGATGTACTCCTTGAAGATGTCCGTCTGGAGCGTGCCGTTGAGGACGGACGGGTCGACGCCCTGGCGCTCGGCGGCCACGAGGTACATGCAGAAGACGGGGACCGCCGGTCCGCTGATCGTCATCGACGTCGTGACGTCACCCAGCGGGATGTCCTTGAACAGGACCTCCATGTCCGCCGCCGAGTCGATCGCCACCCCGCAGTGCCCGACCTCGCCCAGCGAGCGCGGGTCGTCGGAGTCGCGCCCCATGAGCGTGGGCATGTCGAAGGCCACGGACAGGCCGCCGCCGCCGGCGGCCAGGATCATCTTGTACCGCTCATTGGTCTGCTCGGCGTTCCCGAACCCGGCGAACTGCCGGATCGTCCAGGTGCGGCCCCGGTAGCCGGTCGGATACAGCCCGCGGGTGAAGGGGTACTCACCGGGCCAGCCGATCCGCTCGAAGCCCTCGTACCTGTCCCCGGGTCGGGGTCCGTACACCGGCTCCACGGGGTCTCCGGAGAGCGTGGTGAAGTCAGCGTCGCGCTTGCGCGCGGCGTCGTACCGGGCCTGCCAGCGGTTGCGGCCCTCATCGATGGCGTCAGCGTCCATACCGTCGAATTTACTAGGACGTCCTAGTAAATGTCGATGGCAAACCGCCGCGCGGGAGTCGCGCGGCGGTGGAGCCTACGCCTTGGCGACGGCCGGGACCTGGTCGGCGACCTTGGCCTCCAGCTCGCGGCTGACCTTCCGCTCGACGAAGAACGCGGCGGTCGGGATGGTGCCCGCGAGCAGCACCCACAGCTGCTTGCCGACCGGCCACTTCGCCTTGGAGCCCAGGTCGAAGGCGAAGACGAGGTACACGACGTACAGCCAGCCGTGTGCGATGGCCACGACCCGGGTGAAGTCCGCCGCTCCGTCGACGTCCATCCCGTACTTGGCGATCATGCTCAGGCACAACAGCACGAGCAGCACACCGGTGACGTAGGCCAGGACGCGGTAGCGGGTCAGCACGCTCTTTTTCATGCCGAAGAGCGTAACCGCCCGTTCCGGGAGATCTCGTCCCGGGTCACTCGTCGGTGAAGTCGTGTGCCGCGACGCGCAGCGGGCGCAGCATCGCGAAGATCTCCGCGCACTCCTCCGCGTCGTACACCCCGAGCCCGAAGTCCATCCCCATCAGGTCGCGGGTGGCGGCCTCGACCACCTCGCGGCCCTTCTCCGTGATGACGGCGAGCGTGCCGCGCCCGTCGTTGGGGTTGGGCCGCTTGGTCACCAGGCCCGAGCTCACCAGCCGGTCCACGGTGTTCGTCACGGACGTGGGATGCACCATGAGCCGCTCACCGATCTTCGACATCGGCAGCTCGCCGGCCTTGGAGAAGGTGAGCAGCACCAGCGCCTCGTAGCGCGCGAACGTCAGTCCGTACGGCTTCACCACGGAGTCGACCTCGCCGAGCAGGATCTGGTGCGCGCGCATGATCGAGGTGATCGCGGCCATCGACGGCACGTTTCCCCAGCGCTGCTTCCACAGGTCGTCGGCACGGGCGATGGGGTCGAAGGGAAGACTGAGAGGCTTCGGCACGCCATCGACCCTACCGGCCGGTCACAACCTGTTCAGCCCTGTCTCGGCTTTCGGTCCGGCGGACCGCGGCGGCCAGGACGCAGCAGCACAGGACGCCCAGCGCTCCGGCCCCCGCGACGGTGGCGGGCACGCCGACGGCCTCGGCCGCCACGCCCGCCAGAGCCATGCCCACGCCCTGGAGCGTCATCAGGCCCGCGCTGAGCACGGTCATGGTCCGTCCGCGCAGCTCATCGGGTACGGCCCGGACGAGCCACTGGTCCAGGCCCAGGGTGTACGCGGATCCGGCGCCGGACAGCAGCAGGAGGAGCAGCGAGGTCGCGAGGCCGGGGTGCAGCACGTACCCGAGGTACGGCAGGAGCGTGAGGCAGACGAGCGGGAGCGTGATCCGCTCCCGGGTCACGGGCCGCAGCCGTGACCCGGCGAGCACCTCGCCCGCGACCGTACCGACGGGCAGGGCGCACATCAGCAGGCCGAGGCCGGTGGATCCGGCGCCGAGCTCGTCGGCGTACGGGGCTACCAGTGCCTCCGGCGCGACGGCGAACATGGGCGGCACCCAGAAGAGGAGCAGCAGGACCCGGATCCGCCGGTCGGCGAACACCTGCCGGGTGCCCGTGGGGCCTTGGTACTCCCCGGCCCGGGCGGGCCGCCGCCGGGTGCCGAAGCGCAGCAGCGCGGCCGAGGCCAGGAAGGTGCCCACGGTGATCAGCAGCGCATGCCGTGGTGCCACGACGGTGAGCAGCAGCCCGCCGAATCCGTACCCCACCAGCAGCGCGCTCTGCGAGACGATCCGCAGCAGGGAACGGCCCAGCACGAACAGCTCGCCCCCGCCCAGGACGTCGGCGAGGGTCGCCATGCGCGTCCCGGCGAACGCCGGGGAGACGAGCGCGAGGAGGCAGCGGAGCGTGAGCAGTACGGCGATGTCCGCACCGGGGAGCACCATCAGCGCGACACACCCCGCGCACACCAGGTCGCACACCACCAGCACGCGCCGGGCGGGGAAGCGGTCGGAGACGCCCGCGAGGAGCGTGCCGCCGATCAGGTAGGGCAGGAAGCCGAGCGCGAAGGCGAGCGCGCTCATCAGGGGCGAGCCGGTGAGGTCGTAGACGAGCACGGACAGCACGATCTCGCTGACCATCACACCGAGCATGGACAGGGTGTGGGCGGCGAACACGGCCCGGAACTCGCGGACGGCGAAGACGCGGGCATAGCCGGTGGGCTGCGCCACCGGGGCCTCTGGGACGACTGACATGGACGGCAGCGTGCACGCGCGGGTGCCGGTGACTGTAGAGATTCGGACCGAGCCGAATCCCGAGCCGGAACTGCTGGGTGACCGCCACGACGGTGATCGCGGCCCAGGTCACGTCCCGCTCGTCCGCGCGTGCGAAACAGCAGTCGTACTGTCGTCCCACCGGTATGTCCGCATAGTTGTACGAGAGGAAGAGGTCCCCTGTGCCGTCGCGCCTGTATTTCGGGGAGGGCGACTTCCTCAGGTGCCGGTTCGCCGTGTCCCCCCTGTGGGAGACGCAGGAGGCGGTGCGCACGCTCAAGCGGCCGGACCGGCAGGGCTATCACGCGCCCTGGCTGCGCCGGATCCGTACGGCGGCCACCGGACTGGACCTGGCGCCGCTGTGGCTGCTGATGCCGCGGCACGGCCACTCCCCCGACTGGCTCGGCGCGCCCCCGATCGGCCCGGCGGCCACGTTCGAGGAGGAGATCGCCGCGGTGCGCGCGGCCGATCCGGAGGCGGCCCGCGAGGACACGGCCCGTTCGCTCGCGGACACCCCGGGCGCGGAGGACTCGCCGTACGCCCGTGCCTGGCTGGCCGACCCCGAGCGGATGATCAGGAATCTGGCGGACGCGATGGAGGAGGCCTGGCACGTCCTCGTCGAACCGGACTGGCCCCGGCTGCGCGCCCTGCTCGAAGCGGACGTCGCCTTCCACTCCCGGCGGCTCGCCGAGGTCGGCCTGGGCGGCCTGCTGCCCGAGCTCAGCCGACGCTGCGGCTGGCACGCCGGGACGCTGACCGTCGAGTCGAGGGGTGATTACGAGCGGCACCTCGGCGGGCAGGGCCTGGTGCTGATGCCGAGCGTGTTCTCCTGGCCGGACGTGGTCACCGGCTTCGAGCCGCCCTGGCAGCCCGCCCTCGTCTATCCGGCCCGGGGCATCGGCGGCCTGTGGTCCGAGGCCGCCGACCACACCCCCGACACCCTGGTACGTCTCCTGGGCCGGGGCCGGGCCGCCGTCCTCACCGCCCTCGACGAACCGTCCAGCACCACCGCCCTCGCCCACCGCCTCGGACTCGCCCCGTCATCGGTCTCCGCACACCTGACGGTGCTGCGCGACTCGGGCCTGCTGACCGCGCGCCGGTACGGGCACCAAGTGCTCTACGAGCGGACGCCGTTGGGAATCATGCTGGCGTCGGGCGGCTAGTAGCGCAACGGAGGACTCGTCGCGAAAGTCCCGTCGTCCGCCCGGAGGACGGGCCCGGCGGCGCCCCGGGGATCCCCTGCCCGAGCGCAGCCGAGGGCTTGGGCGCAGCCGAGAGCCTGGGCGCAGCCGAGAGCCTGGGCGAGCGCGCTCTCGGGGTGCCGGGTACAGGCCTCGCACCGGACGTACGGACGTACCTGGCCGGACTTCCGCAACAGAGCCCGGCCATGGCCAGGCTCCGCCGGCCGGTCAGCGTCGGCCCGTGCGGCGTAGTTGGTGGCGGATCGCTCGCTGTGCCACGGGGCCGAGTTCCTCCAGGGCGGCGACCAGGGCGCCGAGCTGTTCCAGGGCGTCGAGGGCGGCGTGGGCGCCCGTCTCGTCGACGCCCTCGTACAGCTCGATGCCGACGAAGGAGGCGGCGACGGCGCGCGCCAGGCCCGCCGGGTCGGTGAACTCTCCGAACGGCGTCGTCGACAGGACCCTCGTCAGCACCCGCTCGATCTCGGTGATCCAGAGGTCGAGGCCCGCGGTGGTGGCCGGCCGGAGGGCCTCGTGGGTCTGGGCCCCGGCGAGCAGCTGGCCGAGGAGGGCCACATGGCCGCCCGCGCGCTCCTGTTCGTGGATCGCGCGGCCCACGGCGAGGAGTTCGGAGAGGGAGGTGACGGCGGCGAGGCGGGCACGGTACTGGGCCACCACCTTCTCGGCGCCGTAGCGGCAGGCGGCGGCGAGGAGTTCGTCCACGGATCCGAAGTGGTAGAAGACCAGCGCCTGGTTGACCCCGGCGGCCGCCGCGACCGTACGCGCGGACGTCTTGGCGATGCCCTGTTCGGTGAGCGTCCGCAGCGCGCCCTCCAGGAGCTTGGTCTTGGTCTCCTGGGACTTCGCCGTCTCCGGGCTCATGCGCGGGACTCCTCGCGGACCGGGCGCAGTCCGGGCCGTACGCCGCAGGTCCGTATGTTCGTGTACGACGCGGTGAACGAACCCTCGTAGCCGAAGAGCGGGCCGAAGTACTTGTTCACCACCCGGACGCGGATGCGGAAGCGGCCCGCCGCGTCGTCGTAGGACTCCCGTACCTCGGCCGTGGCGCCGATGAGTTCGGGCACGCGGACGTCGACCGCGCCCTCCCGGAAGCGGTGTTCGCCGGAGCGGATGAGCAGGGAACCGTCGGGCTCGGCGCGGAAGTGGAGCTCGCTGGCGAGGTGCTGGTGGGTGCCGAGGTAGTCGAGGACACGGTCGCCCTTGGGGCTCAGCACCATCTGGGCGTCGAAGCGGCGGGAGCGGCCGGGCAGGTCGAAGGTGCGCACGAAAGTCACCGTCTCACGACCGAAGGTGTCCACGTAGGGAACATTCTCGATCATGAAGGGGATGTTCCTGCCCTCGCGCGGAACCAGGATGTTGCGGGTGGTGCCGAGGGCCAGTAACGGCTTCACAAAGGCGCCGCCGTGCCAGATCCGGTCCATCACACCCTGGCCGGTGCAGGCCTCGCCGCTCGCCAGGCCCACCGAGAACCGGCGTCGCAGCTGGGGGTGGAGGCGGTCGAAGCCGGGGCCCAGCACGGTGCGGAACATCGAGCTCATGACCAGTTCTCCAGGGTGCGCAGGAGCCGGGGGGCCCGCACGCGCACGGGCGGGGTGCGCCGGCAGCGGCGGGCGGCCGGGGTGCGGGAGAGGGGTGTCTTGAAGAGGGCCAGGGAGATGGCGACGAGGAGGACCGGCGGGCACAGGTAGGCCACGGCGGGCGCGAGCGGGCCGAGCAGGCCGACGCGGGAGCCGAGGCCGAGCCCGGAACAGCCGACGGTGAGCACGAGCGCGCGGACCGCCAGCTCGGTCAGCCAGTTCAGCAGCGCCCGCTCCGGAGTGATCCCCCGCTCCAGCCACAGCCGCAGCCGGTCGAAGGACCAGGCCGTCGCCCATCCCATCAGCGGACGGAAGAGCACGCGGTCAGCGAGCGCGCCGAAGACGCCCCAGCGGGGGCGGTAGTCGTAGCCGGTGAGGAAGCGGACGCCGTCGGCGTCGGGGACGTAGCGCCAGTAGCCGCTGCCCTCGGCGATCAGCGAGAGCGGGTGCGGGGAGGAAAAGCGCAGGGCGGAGGTGCGGGTGCCGTCGGGGCGCTCCTTCTCGCCGGCGGAGACCCCGGTCCCGGAGACCGTGAGGAAGGGCAGGACGCGCGTCGCGTACCGGAAGCGCTGCGGCTCGTCCGCCGCGCGCGGGAGGTAGTCGATCCGGGTGAACCGGAGGTCCCAGCGCTGGTGCCGGGCGGGGTCCTGGGTGCGGGCCCACAGCTCGTCGAGGTCGGCGCGTATGTGCGCCTCGATATAGAGCGCCTTGCTCGTCATTCGGTGTTCCCCCTGCCGGCCGGGTGTTTGAGCGATCGCTCAATTGATCTCGGCAGGAAGGTACACCCGTTTGAGCGACCGCTCAAAGAGTGGGCACGAGAGAACCCCGGCCCCTGGGGACCGGGGTTCTCTCCGCAAGCCGGGTGCGGCTACCCGCCCAGATGACGCTCGACCGTCTCCACCTTGGAGGTGAGGCCGTCGGTCACGCCGGGACGGATGTCGGCCTTGAGGACCAGCGACACGCGCGGTGCGCGCTGCTCCACGGCGGCGACGGCACGCCTCACGACGTCCATGACCTCGTCCCACTCTCCTTCGACGGAGGTGAACATGGCGTCGGTGCGGTTGGGCAGCCCCGACGCGCGCACGACACGGACGGCGTCGGCGACGTACTCCCCCACGTCCTCGCCGACACCCAGCGGCGTCACGGAGAAGGCGACGATCATGCGTTCACGATCCCTTCCTTACGGGCACGGTCGGCGATGACCGCGTCCTCGGACTCGCGGCGCAGCTTGCGCTCGGCGACGAAGCCACCGCCGGGGATGATCGAGTACGCGAAGTAGCGGGCAGCCGTCTTCCGGTCCCACTTGGCGCGCTTCATGGCGTCCAGCCAGAAGATCACGTACAGGATGAACAGCACGCCGTGGATCGGTCCCAGCCACCGGGCGACGTCGACGCTGGAGGTCACCGTGTACTTGATGACCGTGCAGGTGGCGAGCACGATCCAGGAGATGCCCTCCGGCACGGAGACCAGGCGGAGGCGGCGGATGGCGGAGGCTGTCTTGAGGTCCACTGGTCACCTTCGGTGGGAGACGTCGACGGTTTGTGAACGCGCGCACAAACTTCGCCCCATTGTGACAAACCTCGGAACGGCCTCCGGGAGCGGGGTCTGTCCGCCACCGCCCGCCCGCCGCTACCTTCACCCCGTGGCGATGTTCCGACTTCAAGGAAGCAAGGTGCTCGCCGTCGACATGACCGGGGACGCCGTGAAGGCGAAGAACGGCTCGATGGTCGCGTACGACGGGCAGATGGCCTTCAAGAAGCTGAGCGGTGGCGGTGAGGGGATCCGGGGGATGGTGACCCGGCGGCTCACCGGCGAGCAGATGACGGTGATGGAGGTGAAGGGACACGGGACCTGCTGGTTCGCGGACCGTGCGTCCGAGATCAACCTCGTGAGTCTCCAGGGGGACAAGCTGTACGTGGAGTCGAGCAATCTGCTCGCGACCGACGCCGGACTGCGGACGGGGACGACCTTCACCGGTCTGCGCGGGGCCTCCCAGGGCAACGGGCTCTTCACGACGACCGTCGAGGGGCACGGGCAGGCGGCCATCATGTCCGACGGGCCGGCCGTCGTGCTGCGGGTCAGCTCGCAGTACCCGCTGATCGTCGACCCGGGGGCCTACATCGCCCACCAGGGGAACGTTCGGCAGTCCTTCCAGTCCGGTGTGACGTTCCGCACGTTCCTCGGGGAGGGCGGCGGCGAGGCCTTCCAGATCCGGTTCGAGGGGGACGGGCTGGTGTACGTGCAGCCGAGCGAGCGGAACACGATCGCGGGGGACGTGTGAGATGGGGCTGCGGGAGATCAATTCCAAAATGGTCGAGGCGACGGTCGTGCCCGGCCAGCGGCTGTTCAGTCAGCGCGGGGCGATGCTCGCCTACCGGGGCGACGTCTCCTTCACGCCCAACATCCAGGGCGGCCAGGGCGGGATCATGTCGATGCTCGGGCGGCGGGTCGCCGGTGAGGCCACCCCGCTGATGACCGTCGAGGGCAGCGGCACCGTCTTCTTCGGGCACGGCGGCCACCACGTCCAGGTCATCAACCTCGCCGGCGACACCCTCTACGTCGAGGCGGACCGGCTGCTCGCCTTCGAGGGCACGCTCCAGCAGGGGACGATGTTCATGGGCTCGCAGGGCGGGGTCATGGGGATGGTGCGGGGACAGGTGACGGGGCAGGGGCTGTTCACGACCACCCTGAAGGGGCACGGGGCCGTCGCCGTCATGGCGCACGGGGGTGTCTTCGAGATCCCCATCACTCCGCAGCGCCCGGTTCATGTCGATCCGCAGGCGTACGTCGCCCACCACGGTGACGTGCGCAACAAGCTCTCCACCGCGCTGGGCTGGCGCGACATGGTGGGGCGCGGCTCCGGCGAGGCGTTCCAGCTGGAGCTCAGCGGCAGTGGCACGGTGTACGTCCAGGCCTCGGAGGAGAAGCTGTGACGACCTATCCGGGGACCGGGGCCGGTCCCGTGGTGTACGACCCGATGACGCTGCCGGTCGACGACAACGTCAACAAGTACACGTTCTGCGTGGAGCTCAAGAGCGGGCAGTGGTTCCTGCAGAAGGGGAAGATGATCGCCTACTACGGGGCGATCGAGTTCAACGGGATCGGGCACGGTCGACTCGACCGACTTGTCCGTACGTCCTTCCATTCGCCTCTGCACGCCAGCGACTGGGTCGTGGCGGAGGGCTCGGGCAAGATGCTGCTCGCCGACCGGGCCTTCGACGTGAATTCGTATGACTTGGACGAAGGCAACCTGACCATTCGCTCGGGCAACCTGCTCGCTTTTCAGCCAAGTCTTGCGCTCAAACAGTCGATCGTGCCGGGTTTTCTGACCCTTATCGGAACCGGCAAGTTCGTGGCCGCGTCTAACGGCCCGGTGGTGTTCATGGAACCTCCCATCCGGGTGGACCCTCAGGCACTGGTCGGGTGGGCAGACTGCCCCTCGCCGTGCCACCACTACGACCACGGTTACCTGACGGGCGTAATGGGCGGTCTACGTGCAATGACGGGCCTCGGAGGGGCCTCCGGGGAGGAGCATCAGTTCGAGTTCGTGGGAGCCGGAACGGTCCTGCTCCAGTCGACCGAGACCCTCATGGCCGAGCAGGCCACGGGAGCGGTCCCGCAGGAGCCCGGCGTACCCGGCGCGGGCGGGGTACCCGGGGGTCACGGACAGCCTCCGGGCACACCGCGCCTTCCCGGACAGCTGGGGGACCTCCAGCGTCGCTTCGGGCTGTGAGCGGTAGTCTGCGGAGTGTGACGTCGAACGCGTGCGCACAGTCACACCACCCTCACTAGTTCGTATTTCAACTTCTTAGGTAGACTTCATTCATGGAGACCGAGACGGCCACGCGCTGGCTGACCGATGCGGAGCAGTGCGCCTGGCGCACCCACCTGGAGGTCAACAGGCTGTTGACGTACCAGCTCGAAAAGGACTTGCAGCCGTTCGGACTGACAATGAACGACTACGAGATCCTGGTGAACCTGTCCGAGTCGGAGGACGTACGGATGCGGATGAGCGATCTCGCGTCCGCCACCCTCCAGTCCAAGAGCCGCCTCTCGCACCAGATCACGCGGATGGAGAACGCGAACCTGGTGCGGCGCGAGAACTGCGAGTCCGACCGCCGTGGGCTGTTCGCTGTGCTCACCGACCACGGCATGGAGACGATGCAGAAAGTCGCGCCGCATCACGTGTCGTCCGTGCGGAGGCACTTCATCGATCTGCTGTCGCCCGAGGCGATGACGGAGCTGGACAAGGCTCTGAAGCCGATCGCCGAGCATCTGCGGGGGCAGCGGGGGCGGCCCTGACCTGAGCGAAAGCCGAGCGGCAGGCGGGGCGGTTCAGGCCCCGCCTGGCGCTCGGCCGTCCGGCACTATCGGGGTGCCGCCACGGCCACCGCGGCCGAGCCGGCGGCCACCGCGCCCGCCAGCACGAAGCACAACCCGAGCGGCAGTTGCCCGACCAGCAGCCCCGCCGCCACCGAGCCGACGGAAGTCCCCGCGTTCACGGCCGCGTTGACCCACGCACCCGCCCTGGTCCGGGCCCCCTCCTGCGCCGTCTCGTCGGCCAGCAGATACGCCGTCGTCAGGGTCGGCGCGACGAACGCCCCCGTGCAGGCCATGACGGCCGCGAGCGTCCAGGGGCCGCGGGCGAGTCCCGCCGCCGACAGTGCGAGCCCCAGCCCCACCAGAAGCCACGGCAGACGGACACGCGCCGGCGCCCGCCACTCGACGGCCCCGTTCAGCAGCCCGCCGACCGCGCTTCCCGCCGACAGGGCGCCCAGGATCCAGGGGACCACGGCATCGCCGTACGACCGTTGCGCCGCGAAGGCCAGCACCAGCAGCTCGACACCGCTCAGCGCCAGCCCCAGGCCCGCCGCCGCGACGACCGGCCGCAGCAGGCCCGCCGGGAGACGGCGGCCCCGCCGGGCGGCCCCCGGCTTCGGGTGCCCGGTGCCGGACATCGCCGGGGAGGTCACGAAGGCGCGCGTCCCCGTCACCATCAGCACCGCGCTCAGCAGCACTCCGGCGGCCGGCGGCCCGAACCGCAGGAGCACGCCGACGAGGGCCGGCCCCGAGACGTACAGCAGCTCCTCGGCCACGCCGTCCATGCTGTACGCGCGCTGCAACAGCCGCCGGTCGTCGACGAGTTCGGCCCACACCGCGCGCATGGCCGGGCCCAGCGGGGGCGCGCAGGCGCCCGTGAGGGCGGCGGCCGCGGCGAGCACCACGGGGGATGCCCCGGGGCGCCAGGTCAGTGCCGCCAGGACACAGAGCAGGGCGCCGTACAGCGCCGCCATGGGGAACAGGGTGCGACGGGGGCCGTAGCGGTCCACCAGGGCGGCCCGCAGGGGCATCAGGAAGACCGCCGAAGCACCGAAGACGGCCATCACGGCACCCGACGCGGCGTACGAACCCGTCGCCCGGGTCACCGACAGCAGCACGGCCAGGGAGACCGTGCCGTAGGACAGGCGCGCCGCCAACGCGGCGGTGAAGGTACGGCGCGCGTGCGGGACGCGCAGGACGGCGGCGTACGAGGGGCGCCGCGGGGCGTTCGGCGGGCATGGCGAAATGGTCGCGGACATGCGTGATTTCCTCGGCTGGAGGCGGAGAGCGGACACCTGAGCGCGCCATGGCACACGGCGGCCGGGGACCGGCGGCCGTGTGCGGGGCGCGGGGTGCGCTCTACGCCAAGCAGAGGAACATGCGGATCAAACTAGCAGCCGCGCGCCAGGGGCGACCTGGGTTTTCGGGCACCGTGGGCCGCGGTGCCGACCTGGGGGCTCCGCCCCCGGACCCCCGTTTCCCACCCGCCCGCCGGACTCGGTCGCCCGAGGGCCCGACGCCACGGGGCTCCGCCCCTGACACCGGCCTCGTCGGCCCAGCCGTGCGGCACGACGCGGCCGGGATCAGACCGGCGCGGTCAGGACTCCGTCAGGCTCGACACCAGTTCGTCCGCCGCTCGGTACGGGTCCAGTTCACCCGCGACGACTCGTTCCGCCAGGGCGCCCAGGTGGCGGTCGCCGTGGAGGTCGCCGATGCGTTCACGGAGGGCCGTGACCGCGATCGTCTCCACCTCGCGGGAGGCGCGGGCGAGGCGGCGCTCGGCCAGGACGCCGTGCTCCTCCATCCACGCGCGATGCTTCTCCAGGGCCTCCACGACCTCGTCGATGCCCTCGGCGCGGGCGGCGACCGTCTTGACGATGGGCGGGCGCCAGTCGCCGGGGCCGCGGGCCTCGCCCAGCCCGAGCATGTGGTTCAGTTCGCGGGCCGTGGCGTCGGCACCGTCCCGGTCGGCCTTGTTGACGACGTACACGTCGCCGATCTCCAGGATTCCCGCTTTGGCGGCTTGGATGCCGTCGCCCATTCCGGGGGCGAGGAGGACGACCGAGGTGTCCGCCTGGGAGGCGATCTCGACCTCCGACTGGCCGACGCCCACCGTCTCGACCAGGATCACGTCGCAGCCCGCCGCGTCCAGCACGCGGATCGCCTGCGGCGCCGACCAGGCCAGGCCGCCCAGATGACCACGGGTGGCCATCGAGCGGATGTAGACGCCGGGGTCGGAGGCGTGGTCCGACATGCGGACGCGGTCACCGAGCAGGGCCCCGCCGGAGAAGGGGGACGACGGGTCGACGGCCAGGACGCCGACCCGTTTGCCCTGTTTGCGGTACGCGGTCACCAGCGCGGACGTGGAGGTGGATTTACCCACCCCCGGGGACCCCGTCAGACCGACCACATACGCATTGCCCGTCAGCGGGGCCAGCGCCGCCATGACCTCCCTGAGCTGCGGGGACGCCCCCTCCACCAAGGAGATCAGCCGGGCCACGGCCCGCGGCCGGCCTTCCCTGGCCTGGGCCACCAGAGAGGAGACGTCCTGCATCACAGCTCCGTTCGCTTACGAGACGTACCGTTTGCGTGCCGTACGGGGACTCAGGCCTTGGCCACCCGCACGATCAGCGCGTCACCCTGGCCGCCGCCACCGCACAGCGCGGCCGCGCCGACACCACCGCCACGCCGCTTCAGCTCCAGCGCCAGGTGCAGCACCAGACGGGCGCCGGACATGCCGATCGGGTGCCCCAGCGCGATGGCGCCGCCGTTGACGTTCACCTTTTCCGTGGACACCCCGAGGTCCTTCATTGACTGGACCGCGACCGCGGCGAAGGCCTCGTTGATCTCGATGAGGTCCAGGTCGGAGACCTCCAGGCCCTCCTTCTTGAGGGCGTGCAGGATGGCGTTGGAGGGCTGGGACTGCAGGGAGTTGTCCGGGCCGGCCACGTTGCCGTGGGCGCCGATCTCCGCGATCCACTCCAGGCCGAGCTCCTGGGCCTTGGCCTTGCTCATCACGACCACGGCGGCGGCGCCGTCCGAGATCTGCGAGGCGGTGCCGGCGGTGATCGTGCCGTCCCGGGTGAACGCCGGGCGCAGCTTGCCCAGGGACTCCACGGTGGTGTCGCCGCGGATGCCCTCGTCCTTGCTGAAGAGGACCGGCTCACCCTTGCGCTGCGGGATCTCGACCGGAGTGATCTCCGCCTCGAAGATGCCGTTCTTCTGCGCGGCGGCGGCACGCTGGTGGGAGAGCGCGGCGATCTCGTCCTGCTCGGGGCGCTTGATGCCCAGACGCGTGTTGTGCTTCTCCGTGGACTCGCCCATCGCGATGCCCTCGAAGGAGTCGGTCAGACCGTCGTACGCCATGGCGTCGATCATCTCGACCGCCCCGTACTTGAAGCCCTCGCGGGACTTCGGGAGCAGGTGGGGGGCGTTGGTCATGGACTCCTGGCCGCCCGCGACCACGATGTCGAACTCGCCGGCGCGGATCAGCTGGTCGGCGAGCGCGATCGCGTCGAGGCCCGACAGACACACCTTGTTGATCGTGAGCGCCGGAACGCTCATCGGGATGCCGGCCTTGACCGCGGCCTGACGCGCCGGGATCTGCCCCGCGCCGGCCTGCAGCACCTGGCCCATGATCACGTACTGCACCTGGTCGCCACCGATCCCCGCACGGTCGAGGGCGGCCTTGATCGCGAAGCCGCCCAGATCGGCCCCGGAGAAAGACTTGAGCGAGCCGAGCAACCGTCCCATCGGAGTGCGGGCACCCGCGACGATGACGGAGGTCGTGCTGTTCGTTCCTGACATGAGGTGCGATCCCCTTCCAGCTGCACAAAGCTGAGGAGTGAACGAGGGTTTACTTCGAATGTACTGAGCGGTAGTCCACCCCGTCACCGCCCCTTCAGTGTGATGGCGCGCACGTTGCGTAACCACCTCCGGAGCGCTGCACTGAATCCATGCTGACGCGAATCGACCACATCGGGATCGCCTGCCACGACCTCGACGCGACCGTCGAGTTCTACCGGTCCACGTACGGCTTCGAGGTTTTCCACTCCGAGGTCAATGAGGAGCAGGGCGTGCGCGAGGCCATGCTCAAGATCAACGATACGTCCGACGGCGGGGCCTCGTACCTCCAGCTGCTCGAACCGACCCGTGAGGACTCCACGGTCGCCAAGTGGCTGGCGAAGAACGGGGAGGGCGTGCACCACATCGCCTTCGGTACGGCGGATGTGGACGCCGACGCCGCGGACATCCGCGACAAGGGCGTACGCGTTCTGTACGAGGAGCCCCGGCGCGGCTCCATGGGGTCGCGGATCACCTTCCTGCACCCGAAGGATTGCCACGGTGTACTGACAGAACTGGTCACATCGGCACCTGTTGAGTCGCCTGAGCACTGACCCTCGTACATAAGGGCCGGTAGGGTTGGGGGCGGTCGCCCTGGAAGTCCGGGGTGACCGCATGCCGGGGTCCGGATTTCGGGGGACGAGCGTCGGGGCAGCAGCCCGTGCTCCGCCGTTGATCTGACACCATTCCCCGGGGGCCCCGTTCGGCGGATGGACGGAGCTCGTTTGGACAGGCCTGCTACCAGGGGACGGATGGGACCGCGCAGTGCGGGGCTACGAGAGCCAGGAGCGAGAGCCGGCGGCTGACGTCGACCACCTCTCTCGGTTCGAGGCCGAGATGAAGCGGCTGAAGACCGAGCGGGAAAAGGCGATCCAGCATGCCGAGGACCTCGGCTACCAGGTCGAGGTGCTGCGCGCCAAGCTGCACGAGGCGCGGCGCACCCTCATGTCCCGGCCCGCGTTCGACGGCGGTGACATCGGCTATCAAGCCGAGCAGTTGCTGCGGAACGCGCAGATGCAGGCAGATCAGCTGCGCATGGAGGCCGAGCGGGAGCTGAGCCAGGCCCGCGCGCAGAACCAGCGCATCCTGCAGGAGCACGCCGAGCAGGCCGCCCGCCTGCAGGCCGAGCTGCACGCCGAGGCCGTGGCCCGCCGCCAGCAGCTGGACCAGGAGCTGGCCGAGCGCCGGCAGACGGTCGAGTCGCACGTCAACGAGAACGTGGCGTGGGCGGAGCAGCTGCGGGCCCGTACGGAGTCCCAGGCCCGGCGCCTGCTCGACGAGTCGCGTGCGGAGGCCGACCAGGCCATGGCCGCCGCGCGCGCCGAGGCCGAGCGGCTGACCGACGAGGCCCGGCAGCGGCTGACGAATGACGCCGAGGCCGCCCGTGCCGAGGCCGAGCAGCTGCTGCGCCGCGCCCGCACGGACGCCGAGCGCCTGCTGAACGCCGCGTCGACGCAGGCCCAGGAAGCCACCGACCACGCCGAGCAGCTGCGCAGCTCCACCGCGACGGAGTCGGACACCGCGCGCCGGCAGGCGACCGAGCTGAGCCGGGCCGCCGAGCAGCGCATCGCCGAGGCCGAGGAGTCGCTGCGCAAGGCGCAGTCCGAGGCCGAGAAGCTGGTCACCGAGGCCAAGGAGGCCGCCGCCAAGGCTCTGGCGAGCGCCGAGTCGGCCAACGAGCAGCGCACGCGGACGGCGAAGGAGCAGGTCGCCCGGCTGGTCAGCGAGGCCACGAAGGAGGCCGAGACCACCAAGGCGGACGCCGAGCAGATCGTCGCCGACGCCCGCGCCGAGGCGGAGAAGCTCCTCGCCGAAGCCGGTGAGAAGGCCCGCAGCGTCACCGCCGAGGAGGCGGCCTCCCAGCTGGGCAAGGCCGCGAAGACCGCTGAGGACGTCCTCAACAGGGCCTCGGAGGAGGCCCGGCAGACCACCAAGGCGGCCGCCGAGGAGGCCGAGCGGATCCGCCGTGAGGCGGAGACCGAGGCCGACCGGCTGCGGGCCGAGGCGCACGACATCGCCGAGGAACTCAAGGGCGCGGCCAAGGACGACACCAAGGAGTACCGCGCCAAGACGGTCGAGCTGCAGGAGGAGGCCCGTCGGCTGCGCGGCGAGGCCGAGCAGCTGCGGGCCGACGCGGTCGCGGAGGGCGAGGGCATCCGCGCCGAGGCCCGGCGCGAGGCCGTCCAGCAGATCGAGGAGGCGGCCAAGTCCGCCGAGGAGCTGCTGGCCAAGGCGAAGGCCGACGCGGACGAGCTGCGGCAGAGCGCCACGACGGACAGCGAGAAGGTCCGTACGGAGGCCATCGAGCGCGCCACCGCGCTGCGCCGGCAGGCCGAGGAGACGCTGGAGCGCACCCGTAAGGAGGCCGAGCAGCTCCGCGCGGAGGCCGATGAGCAGACCGAGGCGCTCAAGGAGGACGCCGAGCGGGCCGCGCGCGAGCTGCGCGAGGAGACCGAGCGCGGGGTCGAGGCCCGGCGCGCGGAGGCCGCCGACGAACTGACCCGGCTGCACACCGAGGCCGAGGACCGGCTCACGTCCGCCGAGCAGGCGCTGTCCGACGCCCGCGACGAGGCCTCCCGCATCCGTCGCGAGGCGTCCGAGGAGACCGACCGGCTGCGCGGCGAGGCCGCCGAGCGGATCCGTACGCTCCAGCAGCAGGCGGAGGCGGAGGCCGACCGGCTGCGCACCGAGGCCGCGGGGGACGCGTCCGCGTCCCGCGCGGAGGGCGAGATCATCGCCGTACGCCTGCGTTCGGAGGCGGCGGCCGAGGCGGAGCGGCTGAAGTCGGAAGCCCAGGACACCGCCGACCGGGTACGGGCGGAGGCGCAGGCCGCCGCCGAGCGGCTGAGCACCGAGGCGTCCGAGACGCTGGCCGCCGCCCAGGAGGAGGCCACCCGGCGCCGCCGCGAGGCCGAGGAACTCCTGGGTGCCGCGCGCGACGAGGCCGGCCAGGAGCGCGAGCGGGCCCGCGAGCAGAGCGAGGAGCTGCTGGCCTCCGCGCGCAAGCGGGTGGAGGACGCGCAGGCCGAGGCCGTACGGCTGGTCGAGGAGGCCGACCGGCGCGCCACCGAGATGGTGTCGGCGGCCGAGCAGCATGCCCAGCAGGTGCGGGACTCGGTCGTCGGGCTGCACGAGCAGGCGCAGGAGGAGATCACCGGCCTGCGCTCCGCCGCCGAGCACGCGGCGGACCGTACGCGCCGGGAGGCTCAGGAGGAGGCGGACCGGGTCCGCGCCGACGCCTACGCCGAGCGGGAGCGGGCCAGCGAGGACGCGAGCCGCGTCCGGCGCGAGGCCCAGGAGGAGTCCGAGGCGGCCAGGGCGCTCGCCGAGCGCACGACGACGGAGGCGATCGCCGAGTCCGAGCGGCTGCGTTCGGACGCGGCCGCGCACGCCCAGCGGGTGCGCACGGAGGCCTCGGACACCATCGCGCAGGCCGACCAGGACGCGGCCCGCACCCGGGCGGACGCCCGCGACGACGCCAACCGCATCCGCTCGGACGCGGCGACGCAGGTGGACACGCTCATCACCGAGGCACGCGCCGAGGCGGAGCGGCTCCAGACGGAGACGATCGCGGAGGCCGACCGGGTCCGGGCGGACGCCATCGCCAAGGCCGAGAAGCTGATCACGGACGCCACCGGTGACGCCGAGCGGCTGCGTGCCGAGGCCGCCGAGACCGTCGGCTCCGCGCAGCAGCACTCCGAGCGGATCCGGATGGAGTCCGAGCGGCTCAGGGCGGACGCGGAGGACGCGGCCGAGCGGCTGGTGGGCTCCGCCCGCGAGGAGGCCGAGCGGACGCTGGACGAGGCCCGCAAGGATGCCAACAAGCGGCGTTCGGAGGCGGCCGAGCAGGTCGACACGCTCATCACGGAGACCACGGCCGAGGCGGACAAGCTGCTCACCGAGGCCCAGCAGCAGGCGCTGAAGACCACCGCGGACGCGGAGTCCCAGGCCGACACGATGGTGGGCGCGGCCCGCAGCGAGGCCGAGCGGCTCGTCTCCGAGGCGACCGTCGAGGGCAACGGGCTGGTGGAGAAGGCCCGCACGGACGCGGACGAGCTGCTGGTCGGCACCCGCCGGGACGCGACCGCCATAAGGGAGCGGGCGGAGGAGCTGCGGGACCGCATCACGAGCGAGATCGAGGCGCTGCACGAGCGGGCCCGCCGCGAGGCCGCCGAGACCATGAAGTCCACCGGCGACCGCTGTGACGCGCTCATCAAGTCCGCCGAGGAGCAGCACGCCAAGGCGCAGGCGAAGGCCAAGGAGATCGTGTCCGAGGCCAACTCGGAGGCGGGCAAGGTCCGTATCGCCGCCGTGAAGAAGGCCGAGGGTCTGCTCAAGGAGGCCGAGCAGAAGAAGGCCACGCTCGTCAGGGAGGCCGAGGAGCTCAAGGCCGAGGCGATCCGTGAGGCCAGGCGGACGGTCGAGGAAGGAAAGCGCGAACTGGAGATCCTGGTGCGCCGCCGCGAGGACATCAACGCCGAGATCGCCCGTGTCCAGACCGTGCTGGAGGCGTTGACCTCATTCGAGGCGCCGGGCGCGGGCAAGGACGGCGGAGTCAAGGCCGGAGCGTCCATCGGAACGCCTCGTTCGGGTGGCAAGTCCTCGGACGACTAGCCAGACCAGTCGATTCCGTCACCTTCTGGGGCGTTTGTCCAATTCAGTTGACAAGCGCTCCACAGGTGGACCACTCAAAAGAGGTGTCATTCTCCAGATCAAACACGTATCCGCTCGATGACACACCGCTTCGGCCCCTAGGATTCCATCTATCACCTCACCGGTCTCATTCGACAGGAACCCCATGAGCGACACTTCCCCCTACGGCTTCGAGCTAGTGCGGCGTGGGTACGACCGCGCTCAGGTGGACGAACGGATCTCCAAGCTCGTCTCCGACCGTGACAGCGCTCTCGCCCGCATCACCGCTCTGGAAAAGCGCATCGAAGAGCTCCACCTCGAAACGCAGAACGCCCAGGCCCAGGTAAGCGACGCCGAGCCGTCGTACGCCGGTCTCGGCGCGCGTGTCGAGAAGATCCTCCGCCTCGCCGAGGAAGAGGCCAAGGATCTGCGTGAGGAGGCCCGGCGCGCGGCCGAGCAGCACCGCGAACTCGCAGAGTCGGCGGCGCAGCAGGTCCGCAACGACGCGGAGTCGTTCGCCGCGGAGCGCAAGTCCAAGGCCGAGGACGAGGGCGTCCGGATCGTCGAGAAGGCCAAGAGTGACGCCTCGCAGCTGCGTTCCGAGGCCCAGAAGGACGCGCAGTCCAAGCGTGAGGAGGCCGACGCCCTCTTCGAGGAGACCCGTGCCAAGGCCGCCCAGGCCGCCGCGGACTTCGAGACCAACCTGGCCAAGCGCCGCGAGCAGTCCGAGCGCGACCTGGCCTCGCGTCAGCAGAAGGCCGAGAAGCGCCTGGCGGAGATCGAGCACCGCGCCGAGCAGCTGCGCCTGGAGGCCGAGAAGCTGCGCACCGACGCCGAGCGCCGTGCCCGTCAGACGGTCGAGACGGCCCAGCGCCAGGCCGAGGACATCGTGGCCGACGCCAACGCCAAGGCCGACCGGATCCGCTCGGAATCCGAGCGCGAGCTCGCCGCGCTGACCAACCGCCGCGACTCCATCAACGCCCAGCTGACGAACGTCCGCGAGATGCTCGCCACGCTCACGGGCGCCGCGGTGGCCGCCGCCGGTTCGCCGGCCGAGGACGAGCCGATCTCCCGGGGTGTCCCGGCCCAGCAGTCCCGGTAACACCTGGGACCAGCACGCGGACGAAGCCCCCTGCCGCTCCGGTGGCAGGGGGCTTCGTCCCGTCTTAGCGTGGCCGCATGATCGAGCTGAAGGGGCTGACCAAGCGGTACGGCGAGAAGCTGGCGGTGGACCATCTCACCTTCGGTGTGACGCCGGGCGTCGTCACGGGGTTTCTCGGACCCAACGGGGCCGGGAAGTCCACGACCATGCGGATGATCCTCGGGCTCGACCACCCCACCGCCGGCGACGTCCGGATCGACGGCAGGCACTACGACCAGTTGAAGGACCCGCTGACGTACATCGGGGCGCTGCTGGAGGCGAAGGGCGTGCACGGCGGGCGGAGCGCCTTCAACCATCTGCTGTGCCTCGCGCAGAGCAACGGGATCCCGAAGAGCCGGGTGCACGAGGTGCTGGACACCGTCGGGCTCACGGCGGTGGCGCGGAAGAAGGCCAAGGGGTTCTCGCTGGGGATGGGGCAGCGGCTCGGGATCGCGGCGGCGCTGCTCGGTGATCCGCGGATCCTGATGTTCGACGAGCCGGTCAACGGGCTCGACCCCGAGGGGATCCACTGGATCCGGAACCTGATGAAATCGCTGGCCGCGCAGGGACGGACCGTGTTCGTGTCCAGTCACCTCATGAGCGAGATGGCGTTGACCGCCGAGCACCTCGTCGTCATCGGGCAGGGGCGGCTGCTCGCCGACACCTCCATGGCCGACTTCATCCGGCAGAACTCGCGCTCGTTCGTCCGGATCCGCACCCCGCAGCGCGAACGGCTGCTCGACGTGCTGCACGGGGCCGGGATCACGGTCGTCGAGTCCGGCAGCGGCGCACTGGAAGTGGACGGCGGCAAGGCCGAGCAGATCGGCGAGCTGTGCGCGCGGGGCGGGATCGTGCTGCACGAGCTGAGCCCGCAGCAGGCCTCACTGGAGGAGGCGTTCATGCGACTGACGGCGGAGTCGGTGGAGTACCACGCGCACGCCGACACCGGCGGCCCGGTCCGACAGGGCTGGGGCGCCGGCTGGAAGGAGGCCTGAGCCGTGGTGGTCACGCACGTCGTCCGGTCCGAGTGGACGAAGATCCGGTCCGTCGCGTCCACCGTGTGGACGCTGTCCCTCGCCGTGGTCGTCACCGTCGCCCTCGGCATGCTGATCGCGGCGCTGTCGAGGAGCCAGTTCGACCGGATGCCCGTCCGTGAACGGCTCTCCTTCGACCCCACCTACATCAGCTTCGCGGGCATGACCCTCGGACAGCTCGCCATGATCGTGTTCGGAGTGCTCGTCGTGTCGAACGAGTACAGCACCGGCATGATCCGCAGCTCGCTGTCCGCCGTGCCGCAGCGCGGCACCTTCCTGTTCAGCAAGATCGCGGTGGCGACCGGGCTCTCGCTCGCCGTCGGCATGGTCACCAGCTTCGCCGCGTTCTTCCTCGGGCAGGCGATGCTCGGCTCCCACCGGACGGAGATCGGCGACCCCGGGGTGCTGCGGGCGGTCATCGGCGGCGGCCTCTACATGACCCTCATCGCGATGTTCTCGATGGGTGTCGCCACGATGCTGCGCTCGCCGATGCTGTCGCTCGGCATCCTGATGCCGTTCTTCTTCCTGATCTCCAACATCCTCGGCAACGTCGACGCCACGAAGAAGATCGGCCGGTTCCTGCCCGACCAGGCCGGCAGCCGGATCATGCAGGTGATCCCGCGGGTCGACGACGACACCCCGTACGGCCCCTGGGGCGGGCTCGGGATCATAGGGCTGTGGGTGGTCGCGGCGATCGCGGGCGGATACGCGCTGCTGCGGAAACGGGACGCGTGACCTCGCGTGACCTGGTGCGTGGCCTGATGCCTGACCTTTTACCTCCCCTTGGGCGGAACCGTCAGCGCCCGGATATCCTCCTAACCCTTACGGGGGCGTCTGCCCTGCTGTCCTGATCCTTTCGATGGGTGCGGAGCATGATCGAGGCTGTCGGCCTGACCAAGCGATACGGCGACAAGACCGCCGTGTACAACCTTTCCTTCCAGGTGCGGCCCGGAGCCGTTACCGGCTTCCTCGGGCCGAACGGCTCGGGCAAGTCGACGACCATGCGGATGATCCTCGGTCTGGACAACCCCACCGCCGGGACGGTGACGATCGGCGGCTACCCGTACCGCAAGCTGCCCAACGCCCCGCGCCAGGTCGGCGCGCTGCTCGACGCCAAGGCCGTGCACGGCGGCCGGCACGCCCGCAACCACCTGCTGTGCCTGGCCCAGCTGTCGGGCATCCCGGCCCGGCGGGTGGACGAGGTGCTCGGGGTCGTCGGCCTGCAGGACGTGGCGAAGAAGCGTTCCAAGGGCTTCTCCCTCGGCATGGGGCAGCGGCTCGGCATCGCCGCCGCGCTGCTCGGCGACCCGCAGGTGCTGCTGTTCGACGAGCCGGTCAACGGCCTCGACCCCGAGGGCATCCTCTGGGTCCGGAACCTGATGAGGGCGCTCGCGGCGGAGGGGCGGACGGTCTTCGTCTCCAGCCACCTCATGAGCGAGATGGCCCTGACCGCCGACCACCTCATCGTCATCGGGCGCGGTCAGCTGCTCGCCGACATGAGCGTGAGGGACTTCATCTCGGCCAACTCCGCCGACTTCGCGCGCGTCCGGACGCCCGACACCGAGCCGCAGCTGCGCGAGAAGCTGACGTCCGCGCTCACCGAGGCGGGCGGCCATGTGCTGCCGGAGCAGGACGGCGCGCTGCGGGTCACGGGACTGCCGCTCCCCCGCATCAGCGACCTGGCGCACGAGGCCGACGTACGCCTGTGGGAGCTGTCGCCGCACCAGGCCTCCCTGGAGGAGGCGTACATGCGGATGACGCAGGGCGCCGTGGACTACCGCTCGACCGTCGACCAGAAGGCCGGTCTCCAGCAGCTCCTGCCGCCCGGTGCCCAGCCGCCGATGCCGGTGCCGGGCCAGGGCCAGCCGGGCTGGTACGCCCCACCGCCGCCCCAGCAGGGTGGCCAGCCGTTCGCCGCGCAGGGCGGAGCACCCGCGGGACCGTACGGCGGTCCGGGCGCCCCCAGCCCGTACGGCGCTCCCGCCGGTGCCCCCGGCACCGGACAGCCGAACCCGTACGCGCAGCCCGCCCCGAGCGCGCCCCAGGACCAGGCCCCGGCCCAGCCCGCCGCGGCCCCGGCCGCGCCCCCGCAGCCGTCCGCCCAGCCGACGCCCGAGGCCCCGGCCCCCGCTGCCGAATCGTCACCGCAGCCGACCGCCACCGCCGCCCCCGCCGACCTGACCAAGCCCGAGGACGCCCGATGAGCACCCACCAGCCCCCGATGCCGCAGGCACCCGCGGCCGCGCCGAACTGGCAGGCGGCGCCCGGCGGACCGTACCCCGGCTACACCTCGCCGATCCCCGTGGTGCGCACGCACCTCGGACATGCGCTGGCCTCCGAGTGGACGAAGATCAAGTCGGTGCGCTCGACGATGTGGACGCTCGGCGTGTTCGTTCTCCTCGTCGTCGGCATAGGCCTCCTCGCCGGTGCCGTGGTCAGCAACTCCGAGTCCTCGGACATGTCCGGCGAGAGCCCGCTGGGCCTCGGCTTCTTCGGGCTGCTGCTGGGCAGCATGTGCATCATCACGCTCGGCGTGCTGACCACGGCGTCGGAGTACGGCACCGGAATGATCCGTACGACGATGACCGCCTGCCCCAGCCGGGGGCGGGTGCTCGCGGCCAAGGCGATCGTGTTCTTCCTCGTCGCCTTCGTGGTCACGCTCGCGGCCGCGTCGTTCGTCGCCATGGTGCAGGCGTCCATGCTGGAGGGGAACGGCGCGCGGACCCCGTCCGGCGGGGAGTGGCTGAAGGGCACCGTCGGTGTCAGCCTCTACATCGCCCTGCTCGGACTGCTCTCGCTCCTCGTCGGCTCGATCATCCGGCACTCGGCGGGCGCCATCACGATCATGATCGGCTTTTTGCTCGCCCCGCTGGTGATCGCGCTGTTCATGTTCTCGTCGTCGCTGGAGAGCGTGCGCACGGCCCTGCTCGAGTACTCGATCCCGAACCAGCTGAGCGTCTTCTACTCCAACTCCCTCAGCGAGTCCGGCCCGTCCGGCTGGGACCCGCTGTGGATCGTGCTGGGCGTGACGGCGGCAGCCTTCGCGGGGGCCTACGCGCTGCTGCAGCAGCGGGACGTCTAGCTCGCACCAAGTAGCTCGTACGAAGCTGCTCCTACGAAACTCAGAATCTCGGCGCGTTACGGGACCGCTGCACCCGCGTGGTGCGGCGGTCCTTCGCGTTCCAGCACGCCTTGTGCCAGTGGCGGCGGTCGTCGACGCCCGAGTGGTCCGGCCAAGCCACGACGTGCGGGACACCGGAGGAGATCACCTGGTCGCAGCCGGGGCAGCGGTACGTCTTGCCCTGCGTGCTCGCCCCGGCCACATGGCGCACGTTCCACTCCTCCCCCTGCCAGCTCTCCGTGGACTGCCAGCCGCCGTAACGGTCGGCGCGGTCGTCCTCGGCGCTCCGGCCGGACGGAACAGCGCCCTTGCCGGCCTGGGGACGATTGCGACGCGGGGACACGGGACACCTCTCGGGGCTATACAGGATGCGCGGGCTGTGTCCAGCCTACGCGGCGCGCAGGGGGGTACGCGTAGGGCGCCAACCCGCACAAGTCCCCCTCCAGAACGAGCCGTTCTGCAGACAATCCGCAAATCTCTTCGCCAGGCCGTGTCCTCGGCACGTGTCGGACGGTTATGCCGGGTGGGGGAGCTCCGCGTCGGAGCCAAGGAAGCAGGAAAAGAACCATGCACGTCGGAAGTTTTGTGCTGGCGGCCCAGTTCCCGGGCCAGGGCCAGGGGGAGGCTCTGCACCGGGCGGTCCGCTCGGCGGAGGTTGCCGAGGAAGCGGGGCTCGACGCCGTCTGGCTCGGCGAACACCACTTCGTGCCGTACGGCACGTGCCCGTCGGCGGTCACCCTGGCCGCCCTGCTGCTGGGCCGCACCCACCGCATCCGGGTCGGCACGGCGGTCAGCGTACTGTCCACCGTCCACCCGGTCGCCCTCGGCGAGCAGGCCGCGCTGCTGCACGTGACGAGCGGGGGGCGCTTCACGCTGGGCGTGGGGCGCGGCGGGCCGTGGGTGGACCTGGAGGTGTTCGGCTCGGGCCTGGGGGCGTACGAGCAGGGGTTCCCGGAGTCACTCGATCTACTGGTTCGCTGGCTGCGCGAACCGGCGGTTGCGGCCGCGGGGGAACGGTTCTCCTTCCGTGAGGTCCCCGTCGTGCCCCGGCCCTCGGAGGCGCTGACGGACACCCCGGGACCCGAGGTCGTCGTCGCCTGCACCTCCTCGGCGAGCGTGCGACTGGCGGCTGAGCACGGGCTGCCGATGCTGCTCGGGATGCACGTCGGGGACGAGGAGAAGGCCGAGATGGTGGCCTTGTGGCGGGAGTACGCGCGCGCGGCGGGACGGCCGGCGGACGAGATCGTCGGCGCCGCCCATGTCTCGGCGGGCGTCTGCCAGATCGCGGACCGGCGCACCGACGCGGCGGAGACGTTGCTCAAGGCGATGCCGGGCTGGCTGAGGCAGGGCCTGGAGGCCCATGTGACGGTGGACGGACGCAAGCGCGCGATGCGCGACCCGCTGGCGTACACGGAACTGCTCTGCGGACTGCACCCGGTGGGCACCCCCCGCCTGTGCGTCGACCGGCTCACGGCGACCTCGGAGCGGACCGGAATCAACCGCTTCGCGCTCCTTGTCGAGGGTTCCGGAGACCTGGCGGCGACAGAGGAGAACCTACGACGGCTGGGTGCGGAGGTGCTCCCGCAGCTCCGCTGAGCGGACCCTGCGCCGTGCCGGTCGACGCTTCTGCCGCGCGGGGAGCTTGCCGCCCCTGTACTGATTGCACCTCCCGCGTGTGGAGCGGCAAGCAAGCGGGTCACTGTGTCAGCAGTCCCGGAGCTCCGTGTCAGCAGTCCCGCAGCTCCGGGGACTGGTTCAGCAGCTGATTGCGCACCGAGGTGAAGCGGGCCAGCGTCTCGTCGACCGAGGCGTCCAGCGGAAACACCGCCACCCGGTGGCAGTTCTGGAAGGCCAGCCGCACACCGAAGTGCCGTTGCAGCGCACCGCGGATGGCGTCACTCGCGAGCGCGCGCAAGAGCTGGCCCCGTGCCTGCTCGTCCGGCGGGGGCGTCTGGTTGTCGGCGAATTCTCCGCCGTCCACCTTCAGCTGGGCCACCAGGGAGCTGATCATCTCCCATGCGTAGGGCAGGGAGGTCCGGACGCAGTCGACGAAGGCAGCTTCGTCGACCTCGCCTCGCTCGGCCTGTTCGAGTAGGGCCGGTGAGACGTCGAGCGACATGGGTTCTCCTCTCGCACCCCCGAAGAGCAGGGGTTGCCGGACAGGTAAGGGAGTTCGCGATATCGAACACTCTGAGTACATACATCGCGACCTCCCGTTTACTACGGTAGGCAACGGACGGTGACCGCACCAGAAGAATGCGTACATGCGCCGGTCCCTTTAGGCACACAATCGGCCAAGGATGAACACCAGTTTCCAAAGCAAAAGGGGCGACCCGAAGGGTCTCGATTGAGGGTGGTGGCGGGAGACGGGTGGGCGAATCGCGGGAGGGGCGGGACGTCGAGTAGCGTTGCCGACCATGCGTCTCGTCATTGCCCGGTGCTCGGTCGACTACGCCGGCCGGCTCACCGCCCACCTCCCCTCGGCCCCCCGCCTGATCCTGGTCAAGGCGGACGGCAGCGTCTCGATCCACGCGGACGACCGGGCCTACAAGCCCCTCAACTGGATGTCGCCGCCCTGCACGCTGAAGGAGGGGTCCGGCGACGAGGAGGGCGTCTGGACCGTCATCAACAAGGCGGGCGAGAAGCTCATCATCACGATGGAGGAGATCCTCCACGACTCCTCGCACGAACTCGGCGTGGACCCCGGCCTGATCAAGGACGGCGTGGAAGCGCACCTCCAGGAGCTGCTCGCCGACCGCATCGAAACCCTCGGCGACGGCTACACCCTGATCCGCCGCGAGTACATGACCGCCATCGGCCCGGTCGACATCCTGTGCCGGGACGCCGAGGGGCAGACCGTCGCGGTCGAGATCAAGCGGCGCGGCGAGATCGACGGCGTGGAGCAGCTCACGCGCTATCTGGAGCTGTTGAACCGCGATCCCCATCTCGCCCCGGTGCGCGGTGTCTTCGCCGCCCAGGAGATCAAGCCCCAGGCCCGCGTCCTCGCCACCGACCGGGGTATCGGCTGCCAGGTCCTCGACTACAACGCGCTCAGGGGCATCGAGGACGACAAGCTGCGGCTGTTCTGAGGAGCGGCCGCGGTACGTACGACGGTGAGGGCCGGGTCCTGACGAGGACCCGGCCCTCACGTGCCGTACGCGACTCAGATCACCGAACCGGAACCGCTGCTCCCCGGCGCGCCCGCCGAACTGCTGGACGCGGCGGGGGCACTGGAGGCGGGGCCGCTGGCGGTGTCCGAGGTCGACGGGGTCGCCGACGGGGTCGGTGTCGGTGTGGGCGTGACCGACGGGGTCGGCGTCGGTGTCGGCGTCGACGAGTTCGTCGGCGGACGCGACGTGGGCGGCTTCGTCGTGGGCGGCTTGGTCGTCGGCGGCTTCGTCGTCGGCGTGCTCGACGAACCGCCGCCCGACCCCTTCGTGCCGCTCGGGTCGTCCGACGGCTCGGCGGTGTCCGACGGAGGTGCCGGGTCGTCCGACGTGCCCAACGTGCCGTCGGGGCCCGGGTCCGTCGGGCGGCTGGTGGCCGTGCCCGTGTCGCCCTTGCTCCCGCTGCCCTCGTTCGGGTCCGCACCGAGGCTGCCGTCGTCGGTGCCCTGGCTGGCCGACGGGTTGACGCTCACGTTGTTCGACGGGTCGTCGGCACTGTCGTGGGACGTCATGCCGAGCGTGACCACCGTGCCGAGCACGGCGGCGAGCAGCGCGCCGGAACCGGCCGCGACGAGGTTGCGCCGGGCCAGACGCCGGATGCCGCCGCCCTGGGGCTTCGGCGCCGGGGCCGGGGCCTGACGGGTCACCAGCGTGTCGCCGCCGGGCGGCAGCGGGGGCAGGAAGGCCGCGGGGACCCCGCCCGGAGGCGACGCCGACTCCTCGTGGCGCGCGTCGGGCACCTCCTCGCCCGCCGTGGCCCCCACCCCGGGCACGTCGCCCGCGCGGTCCGCTACCAGGGCGAGCGCGCGACGGCCGGCGACGGTGCCGCGCTTGTCCGTGAGGGCGCCGCGCAGGCCGGTGGCGGCCTCCAGCTCCGTGCGGGCCTGGTCGAGCTGTCCGCCGCAGAGCGCGAGGATGCCCAACTCATGGTGGAAGTAGGCCTGTTCGGGGACCTCGTCGGCCAGCCGGGAGGCCTCGGAGCCGAGGTGCAGCGCCCGGTCCCAGGCGCTCCAGTGGAGGCCCGCGGCGAAGGCCGGGGCGGCCGCGCGGGCCAGCTGTACGGCGGTGCTCTCCGCACCCTCGGCCGGCGGCGTCGTCTCGGGCACCACAAGGCCCAGTGCGGTGAGCACGGCGTCGGCCTCGGCGCACACCCGCTCGGGGGTGACGGAGGGATGTCCGGCCCACCACGAGTAGTGCTGGGCGGCGGCGAGGGCGGCACCGGCGACGTCGTCGGCGTATCCGGCGGCCTCCAGCTGGGCCTGCACTCCGGCCGCGAGGCGGTAGCGGGAGCCGACCGGCGAGACCAGCCCGCCGGCGGCCAGTTCGCCCAGCGCGGCGTCCGCGTGGGTGTCGCCGACCAGGGCGGGCAGATGGGCCTGGTGCGGCACCTCGCCGTCGAGGGCGACGGCGAACCGCAGGGCGGCGCGCGCGGAGGCGCCCAGCCGCGAGGCGATCAGCGGCGCGGGCGCGGCGGCCTCGCCGAGGGACGGCAGGGGCACCTCCTCCTCGGCGACGGGTTCCGCGTCGACGGGGGCGTCGACCGGGAGCCGTACGTCCTCGAAGACCCCCATCAAGTCGACCGCGCCGGCGCCGGCCCGCAGCCGGTCGCGCTGCCGCAGCAGCGCCCCGGCCTGGACGAAGCGCAGGGGCAGGCCCTCGGACTCGAACCAGAGGTCGCCGGCCCAGTTGGCCTCCTCCTCGGTGAGGACGCGGCCGACGGCGCGCTCCAGCAGGTCCACGCACGTGGCACGGTCCAGGCCGCCGAGGAAGACCTCCTCGATCGCGGAGCCGGAGGACGGCGCGGGCACGTCCGGAGTGGCGCTGATCAGGAAGGCGCACTCGGGGGTGGCGTCGATGAGCTCGTCGAGTGCGGCACCGCCGAACTCGACGTCGTCGAGGACGACGACCGCGCCGATCTCCCTGACCAGTTCGCGCAGTTCGTCGCGATCCGGACGGTGCAGGGGGGCGTTGAAGACGGCGTAGAACAGCTCGTACAGCAGCTCGCTCGCCGTGCGGTGGAAGCCGGTGAGGCGGACCACGCCGTCGGGGGCGAGGTCCGAGCAGTCGTCGGCGACGAGGTCGAGGAGGGCGGTACGACCCGAACCGGCCGGGCCCGTGAGACGCACGGAGCGGCCGCGGGCGAGCAGCCGCACCAGGCTCTCGCGCTCGTCCTGGCGTTCCAGGAGCGGCAGCGCGAGCTGCGCGGGTCCCGGCGGGACGGGCGGCCGGGCGGCGCGCTCGGTCTCGGCACGCTCGGCCTCGGTGAACTTCTCGGGCCGGCCGGGCCGCTCGGTCGGCGGGCAGGCCTCGATCTCGCTGCCGTCAACGGGGTTGACGGTCAGCAGGAGGTCGCCCGAGACGAGCTGTACCGTGCGGGCGAGTGCGGGTGTGCTCGTGCCGAAGTCTGATGTGAGGGATTCCCGGGGCGGGCGCTGGCGCGGCGTGCTGCCGTCACCGTCCTGGCCGTATCCTTCGGGTCCCCGGTCGATCGGGTCCATAGGTTCCTAGCCCCCCAAAAGCGTCGTGTGCGTGCCCGTGTCCGGCCCCTCCCGGCCTGCTGCACACCGCGCTGTCGCTTCTGGTCCGGGCCCGCTCGAGGGTTGCTTGGCAGCGGGCGACCGAACCTTAAACCTTTGCACAGTATCTCCGACAGGGCGGGGTACCGCGCCGTCCGAGACGTCACAGTCTCGTGATGATTGCGTGTGACGTGCGGTTCGCCGACGTCCGCCCGGGTCTCGCCGGCACCCCGAAGCACACCCGTTCGAGGGGTCACACGCGAGGCAGCGACTCCACCCCGATGCCCCCCTCGATGGCCAGGATCCGGTGCAGCCGGGTGGCCACCAACAGGCGCTGCATCTGCGGCGGTACGCCGCGCAGCACCAGGCGGCGGCCGCAGCGGCCGGCCCGCCGGTGGGCACCCATGATCACGCCGAGTCCGGTGGCGTCCCAGGAGTCCAGCTCGGACAGGTCGAGCACCAGGTCGCCGACTCCGCCGTCGACGGCCGAGTGCAGGACCGTACGGGCGTCCGCCGCGCTGCGGACGTCGAGGCGGCCCCCGACGACCAGCCCGGCGTGGTCGCCCCTGATGTACATATGCGCTCCCCGTGAGTGCGGCTTCGTGCTCCAGGTACTCCAAGACGGTGCGTCGCAACGTCTGACTGCTCCAGCGGCGACGAGGTTGCCGCCTGTAAGCGAACCGATACCGAATTCACCCCCAGGGGTGATACCCCTGGGGCCTGTGCGGCTTCAGTGGCGGTACGTACGCGAGCTTCAGTACTTGTAGAAGCCCTGCCCGCTCTTGCGTCCGATGTCACCGGCGTCAACCATCCGGCGCATCAGCTCCGGCGGCGCGAACTTCTCGTCCTGCGACTCGGTGTAGATGTTGCTGGTGGCGTGCAGCAGGATGTCGACCCCGGTGAGGTCCGCAGTGGCGAGCGGGCCCATGGCGTGACCGAAGCCCAGCTTGCAGGCGAGGTCGATGTCCTCCGCCGTCGCGACGCCCGACTCGTACAGCTTGGTCGCCTCGACGACGAGCGCCGAGATGAGCCGGGTGGTGACGAAGCCGGCCACGTCCCGGTTGACGACGATGCAGGTCTTGCCGACGGACTCGGCGAACTCCCGTGCGGTGGCGAGGGTTTCGTCGCTGGTCTTGTAGCCGCGGACGAGTTCGACGAGCTGCATCATCGGTACCGGTGAGAAGAAGTGCACACCTACGACCCGCTCGGGGTGCTCGGTGGCCGCCGCAATCTTGGTGATCGGGATGGCGGAGGTGTTGGAGGCGAGCACGGCCTCCGGGCGCACGATCTTGTCGAGCGCGCGGAAGATCTCGTGCTTGACCTCCAGCTTCTCGAAGACGGCCTCGACGACGATGTCGGCGTCGGCGGCGGCGTCGAGGTCGGTGGTCGCGGTGATGCGGCCGAGGGCGGCGTCGGCGTCGTGCGCCTCCAGCCTGCCCTTGCTGACGAACTTGTCGTACGACGCTTTGATGCCGTCGGTGCCACGCTTGAGCGCCTCGTCGGTGACGTCACGCAGGACGACGTCCCAGCCCGCCTGAGCGGAGACCTGGGCGATGCCGGAACCCATGAGACCGGCCCCGATGACGGCAAGCTTCCGTGCCACTCCGACTCCCCTTACACGCTGTTTACGTATGCCTCTTT
The DNA here is from genome assembly GCF_044746205.1 of Streptomyces sp. NPDC086549. Taxonomy (NCBI): domain Bacteria; kingdom Bacillati; phylum Actinomycetota; class Actinomycetes; order Kitasatosporales; family Streptomycetaceae; genus Streptomyces; species Streptomyces sp. NPDC086549. The sequence goes on from NZ_JBIVBS010000002.1 coordinate 78,585, forward strand.
CGCGGACGATAGCGCTCGTGAGGGGCCGTGTGACCGGTAAGTAATGCGCGTCACGTCTCAGCTGACGGACATCACACCGGGAGGGGTCATTACAAGCCTCGGACGGCGTAGTTGAGCACCTTTTCACTCAACAGATCCTCTATGTCCTCAAGGAGGACCAGTATCTCTCGGGACACTTCACGCGGATCGCGATCTTTGATCATCTCGCAGGCGATGGCGGACATGACGGCCGCGTGCGCCCAGTTGATCTGACCCGCCATCAGAGCGGGGAGCGGATCGTCCTCCGCCGCACCGGCCTCCTCGCGCAGAACCGCCTCCAGATTGGCCTGGATCTCCTGCTGGATCGCCCACAGCCGGGAGCGCAGCGCGGGCGCCTCCTCGATCACCCGCATGAAGCGGGCGTAGCCCGGGATCAGCCCGACCCGGGGCGAGACCGCCTCGACCTCCTCGCGCAGCTCGCGCAGCACCGCCACGGCGGCCGACTCGCCGCCGGCGCGGCCGCGCACCCAGCGGGCCAGCCGGTCGGTGATGCCGGAGGAGCGGTCGAAGAAGAGGTCCTCCTTGGCCGGGAAGTAGTTGTAGACCGTGTTGACGGAGACATTGGCCGCATCGGCGATCTCCGCCACCGTCACCGCGTCGAACCCGCGCTCGACGAACAGGCCCGTGGCGACATCCGAGATGTACTGCCTGGTCTGCCGCTTCTTCCGCTCCCGGAGTCCTTCTGCCATGTCCGAATCCTAGCCTCGCCGAACCGCTTCACTGGGCAGAGTGAAAACTTGGTGTCATTGCAAAATTTCAGGGACTCTGTTTTTCTGGCGACATGACAGCAGTCATCAGCGCGGCCGGACTGGCCCGCACCTTCCAGACGAAACGCGGCCCCGTGGAGGCCGTGCGCGGCATCGACCTCACCGTCCGCGAGGGCGAGATCCTCGGTTTCCTCGGCCCGAACGGCGCCGGCAAGACGACCACCCTGCGGATGCTCACCACCCTGCTGAAGCCCACCGGCGGGGCAGCGACCGTCGCCGGCCACGACCTGGCCACCGACCCGGCCGGGGTGCGCCGCGCATGCGGCTACGTCGCCCAGTCCGGTGGCGTCGACGGGCAGATCGGCGTGCGGGAGGAACTGGTCACCCAGGGCCGCCTGTACCGCCTGACAAAGATTCGGGCCGTCGAGCGCGCCACGGAGCTGGCCCGCGACCTGGACCTCACCGGCCTGCTCGACCGCAGGACATCCGCGCTCTCGGGCGGTCAGCGACGACGCCTGGACATCGCGATGGCACTCACACACCGCCCGAAAGTCCTGTTCCTCGACGAGCCCACGACCGGTCTCGATCCCGGCAGCCGCGCGGACCTGTGGGCCCTGATCCGCCGACTGCGCGACGAGCACCGCACGACGGTCTTCCTCACCACCCACTATCTGGACGAGGCCGACGCCCTCTCCGACCGCCTGGTCGTCGTCGACCGGGGCGTGGTCGTGGCCGAGGGCACACCGAGCGCGCTGAAGCTGGAGCACGGCGGCTCGATCGACGCCTCGCTCCAGGACACGTTTCTCGCCATCACCGGCCGCGGGCCGGCCGCGGACGACGCCGCCCCCGTAGCCGTATAGGACACCGAGGACGGAACCGATGCTCCTTCACGACACCGCACTCATCTACGGCCGCTATCTGCGCCAGTCCCTGCGCTCCCGTTTCGCGCTGCTCTTCGGCGTCCTGATGCCGCTGCTGTACCTCTTGTTCTTCGGCCCGCTGCTCACCGGTCTCCCGCTGGGCGCGCGGGGCAGCTCCTGGCAGGTTCTCGTCCCCGGGCTGCTGCTCCAACTCGGCTTGTTCGGGGCCGCCTTCGCAGGGTTCGCGATCATCATCGAGAAGGGCCAGGGGGTGGTGGAGCGCATGCTCGTCACTCCGGTCAGCCGGCTCGCCCTGCTGCTCGGCAGGGTGCTGCGCGAGGCCACGGTCTTCGTCTTCCAGGCGGTGCTGCTGGTGCTGGCCGCGGTGGCGATGGGACTGCGCGCGCCGCTGCCCGGCATCCTCATCGGTTTCGCGTTCGTCGCCCTGCTCACCGTCTCCCTCGGCTCGCTGTCCTACGCGATGGCGATGAAGGTGAGCACCCCGCAGGAGTTCGGCCCGCTGGTCAACGCGCTGACCATGCCGTCGATGCTCCTGTCGGGTCTGATGCTGCCGATGACCCTGGCCCCCGGCTGGCTGGACGTCCTCTCCCACTTCGTCCCGTTCCGCTATCTCGTGGACGCGGTGCGGGACGCGTACGTCGGCTCCTACACGACGGACCACATGCTCTACGGCGTCCTCGTCGCCGTCGCGTTCGCGACACTGGCCGTGACGGTGGGCACACGCGTCTTCCGAACGGCCGGAGGGTAACTACGCTGGCCACATGGTCAATCTGACGCGCATCTACACCAGGACCGGCGACAAGGGCAGCACCGCCCTCGGCGACATGAGCCGGGTCGCCAAGACCGATCTGCGGATCTCGGCCTACGCCGACGCCAACGAGGCGAACGCGGTGATCGGTACGGCGATCGCGCTGGGCGGCCTGGCGGAGGAGATCGTCAAGGTCCTCACCCGGGTGCAGAACGACCTGTTCGACGTGGGTGCGGACCTGTCGACGCCGGTGGTGGAGAACCCGGAGTTCCCGCCGCTCAGGGTCGAGCAGTTCTACATCGACAAGCTGGAGGCGGACTGCGACCGCTTCAACGAGGAGCTGGAGAAGCTGCGCTCCTTCATCCTCCCCGGCGGCACCCCCGGCGCGGCCCTGCTCCACCAGGCCTGCACGGTCGTACGCCGTGCCGAGCGCTCGACGTGGGCGGCCCTGGAGGTCCACGGCGAGATCATGAACCCCCTGACGGCGACCTACCTCAACCGGCTCTCGGACCTACTCTTCATTCTGGCCCGCACCGCCAACAAGGAGGTCGGGGACGTGCTGTGGGTGCCGGGCGGGGAGCGCTAGGGCCTGTCCACCGGACAGGCCCTAAGGGAGCTTGGCCGGCTCCCGCCGGGGAAACAGGGTGTAGCTCGCGGCGATGATCACGTTGATGCCGATCACCCACACCATCCTCAGCTGCCACGCCCGCAGCGAACCGGTCCCGCCCTCGTCGCCGACGTACCAGACCGCGGCCTGAAGCAGGGCGATGGCCACCACGGACGCCAGGATCCAGCGGCCCGCGACCTTCCACTCGTGAACGGCGCGGGCCGTGCCGTACTTCGGCGGCCTCACCGGCGGCGGGCCCCCGGCAAACCGGTGCGCGACACGGGCGTCGGCCCACTTGATGGTGGAGTGCCCGAGGCCCACCGTGAAGCCGATGTAGACGGCCGCGAGGCCGTGCCGCCAGTCGGGCTCGGCGCCGTTCTTGAGGTCGATCGCCGTGACGGCGAACAGCACGAGCTCCAGCAGCGGCTCGCACAGCAGCAGGGCCAGCCCGGTGCGCGGCATCTTCAGCAGATAGCGGAAGGCCAGTCCGGCCGCCAGCAGCACCCAGAAGGCCACCTCACAGGCCACGATCAACCCGACGATCACGTCTCGCTCCTCTCGGTCACCCTTCCAGGCTCCCGTCGGTCCGCGCGGGCCGCGTCGTCGGCGGTGACGAACTCCCAGTACATCGAAAGATGCAGTTCGGGACCGTTCCGGAGGGGCACGCGGGCCATGTCCGCGCCGTGTTGGATGGGGGCATGGCCCTGACGCTTCCGCGCCCGCACCGCGACGACATACGCATCGCCGTGGGCGGCTTCCTCGGAGGTCTGCTGATGTGGGGGCTGGGGCTCAGCCCCCGCGAGGTCACGGACAGCCTCGTGCTGTGGCCGCAGCGGTGGGCCGTGCTGTTGCCGCTGGCCGTGACAGCCGCCTGCGAGCTGCTGCGCCGCACCCGGCCGAGGTTCGCCATGCTGGTCGGCACCGCCATGCTGACCGTGGACACGGTGACGCAGGGCAGCGTGGTCACCGTCGTCCTGTTCACCGACCTCATGTACGCGGCCGTCCTGTACGGCACCCCGGCCGCCGCCCGCCGCATCCCCTGGATCACCGGGCTGCTCACGGTGATCGGCGGGGTGGTGCCGGCCGCGCTCTGGCGTGACCCGGGGGGCCTGCTGATCGGTGTCGGCGTCGGCGTGGTGGCGTTCGCCCCGGCCGCCACCGGCTCGGTCGTGCGCGACCACCGTGACGCGGCCGAGGCCGCCCGGCTGCGTGCCGAACAGACCGCGCTGCTCGCCGAGATGGACCGCGTCCAGGCGGTGACCGCCGAGCGGGCGCGGGTGGCCCGCGAGTTGCACGACATGGTCGCCAACCATCTGTCCGCGATCGCCATCCACTCCACGGCCGCACTGTCCATCGACGACCCCGGAACCAGCAGGGAGGCCCTCGCCGTCATCCGGGAGAACAGCGTCGAGGGGCTCGCCGAGATGCGGCGGCTGATCGGGATCCTGCGGGACCGCGGCGGCGGACACGAGCCGTCCGCCACCCCCACCCTCGACGGCCTCACCACTCTGGTCGACGGCGCCCGTGCCAACGGTCTCGACGTCACCCTGGACACCGACCACGGCCGGGTGCCCGCCCCGGTCGAGCTGGCCGCGTACCGCATCGTCCAGGAGGCCCTGACCAACGCGCTCAAGCACGCCTGCCCGGGCCGTGTCACCGTCCGCCTGGCCCAGCGGGACGGCACGCTCGACCTCCGTGTGACCAGCCCCTACGGCCATCGGGACGCCCCCCGCGCCCCCGGCTCCGGCACCGGGCTGATCGGGATGCGGGAGCGGGCGACCCTGCTCGGCGGCCGGTTCGACGCCGGCCCCGAGGACGGGCTCTGGGCCGTACGTGCCACCCTCCCCGTGACCGAAGGAGACCCCGAATGATCCGCGTCCTGGTCGCCGAGGACCAGTCCGCCGTACGCGCCGGGCTGGTGCTCATCCTGAACAGCGCGCCCGACATCGAGGTGGCCGGCGAGGCGGCGGACGGCGAGCGGGCGGTGGCGCTGGCCCGCGAGCTGCGGCCGGACCTGGTGCTGATGGACGTTCAGATGCCGCGCCTGGACGGGGTGTCGGCGACCCGGAAGGTTGTCAAGGAGGGGCTCGCGGATGTCCTCGTGCTCACCACCTTCGACCTCGACGAGTATGTCTTCGGGGCGCTGCGGGCCGGTGCTGCCGGGTTCCTGCTGAAGAACACGGAGGCGAAGGACCTGCTGGAGGCGATCCGTACGGTCGCGCGCGGGGAGGGCATCGTCGCCCCGGCCGTCACCCGGCGGCTGATCGCCGAGTTCGCCGCGCGGCCGATCCGGGAGTCGAGTGCCGATCCTGCGGTCCTGGAGTCGCTGACCCCTCGTGAGCGCGAGGTGCTGTCCTGCCTCGGGGAAGGGCTGTCCAACGCGGGGGTCGCGGAGCGGCTCGACATGGCGGAGGGGACCGTGAAGACGCACGTCAGCCGGTTGCTGGGGAAGCTGGAGCTGCGCAGCCGCGTGCAAGCGGCCGTACTGGCACAGGAGTTGGGGATCTAGCCGCCCAGCAGGCAAGTGGTCCAGACCTATTGACCCGTGGTCCAGACCTTTCTATTCTCGCGGCACCGTGGGCGTGAAGGCTCAGTCATGCCCGTGACACCCCCGATAAAGAGGGAGGCGCAGCATGCGCTTCAGACACAGAGCCGCGGCAGGGTTCGCGTCCCTGTTGCTCCCGCTGGCAGGACTGGTCGGCCTCGCGAGCCCCGCCCAGGCCGCGACGACCGCGACAGCCACCTATGCCAAGACCCAGGACTGGGGCACCGGCTTCGAAGGCAAGTGGACCGTCAAGAACACCGGTACCACCGCGATCAGCTCGTGGACGATCGAGTGGGACTTCCCCTCCGGCACCTCGGTCACCTCGGCGTGGGACGCCGACGTCACCTCCTCCGGCACCCACTGGACCGCCAAGAACAAGTCCTACAACGGCTCCATAGCCCCGGGCGCCTCCGTCTCCTTCGGCTTCAACGGCGCCGGCTCCGGCTCGCCCTCCAACTGCAAGCTGAACGGCGACAGTTGTGACGGCACCACCGTGCCCGGCGACGCGGCGCCCTCCGCGCCGGGCACGCCGACCGCGTCGAACATCACCGACACCTCGGTGAAGCTCTCCTGGTCGGCGGCGACCGACGACAAGGGCATCAAGAACTACGACGTGCTGCGCGACGGGACGAAGGTCGCCACGGTGACGACCACGTCGTACACCGACACCGGCCTGACCGCCGGCACCGACTACTCCTACACCGTCCAGGCCCGCGACACCGCCGACCAGACAGGCCCGGTCAGCGGCGCGGTCGCGGTGCACACGACCGGCGGCGGCACCAATCCCCCGCCCACCGGCAACAAGGTCAAGCTCGGCTACTTCACCGAGTGGGGCATCTACGGCCGCAACTACAACGTCAAGAACCTGGTGACGTCCGGCTCGGCCGCCAAGATCACGCACATCAACTACGCCTTCGGCAACGTCACCAACGGCCAGTGCGCGATCGGCGACTCCTACGCCGACTACGACAAGGCCTTCACCGCCGACCAGTCGGTCAGCGGCGTCGCCGACACCTGGGACCAGCCGCTGCGCGGCAACTTCAACCAGTTGCGCGAGCTGAAGGCCAAGTACCCGAACATCAAGGTGCTGTGGTCCTTCGGCGGCTGGACCTGGTCCGGCGGCTTCGCCCAGGCGGCGGCCAACCCGACCGCCTTCGCGCAGTCCTGCTACAACCTGGTCGAGGACCCGCGCTGGGCCGATGTCTTCGACGGCATCGACATCGACTGGGAGTACCCGAACGCCTGCGGGCTGTCATGTGACACCAGCGGGGCGGCGGCCTTCAAGAACCTGATGTCCGCGCTGCGCGCGAAGTTCGGCTCCAGCAACCTGGTCACCGCGGCCACCACGGCCGACGGCTCCTCCGGCGGCAAGATCGACGCGGCCGACTACGCGGGCGCGGCGCAGTACGTCGACTGGTACAACGTGATGACGTACGACTTCTTCGGCGCCTGGGCGGCGCAGGGCCCGACGGCCCCGCACTCCCCGCTCACCTCGTACAGCGGCATCCCGACCGCCGGCTTCACCACGGCCGACGCGATGGCCAAGTTCAAGGCGAAGGGCGTGCCCGCGAGCAAGCTGCTCATCGGCATCGGCTTCTACGGCCGCGGCTGGACCGGCGTCACCCAGGACGCCCCGGGCGGCACGGCCACGGGCCCGGCGGCGGGCACCTACGAGCAGGGCATCGAGGACTACAAGGTCCTCAAGACGTCCTGCCCGGCCACCGGCACGATCGCCGGCACGGCGTACGCGCACTGCGGCAGCAACTGGTGGTCCTACGACACCCCCGCCACCATCGCAAGCAAGATGGCATGGGCCAAGAATCAGGGCCTGGGCGGCGCGTTCTTCTGGGAGTTCAGCGGTGACACCAGTAACGGTGAGCTGGTGAGCGCCATCAACAACAACCTGTAAGCGAGCGGTTCCCGCTCAGAGCCACATTCGCTCCCCCTCGGCTTCGGCTGGGGGAGAGTGAATGTGGCTACGCCACATTCACTCTCTGTCCGGGCGGGGCTGCTTCCAGCCACGCGAGGAAACCGGTCAGCGCGTCCTCGCTCATGGCGAGTTCGAGACGCGTGCCCCGGTGGGTACAGGCCAGGACGACCGCGTCGGAGAGCAGCGCCATTTCCTCCTCGCCCTCGGGGAGCCGGCGGCCGGCCACCTCGATCTGCGAGCGTTCCAGGACGCGGCGCGGGCGGAAGGCGTAGGAGAAGACGCGGTACCACTCGATGCGGTCACCGTTGTAGCGGGCGACGCCGTAGCTCCAGCCCTTGCCGCCGGCGTCGGGTTTCTCCGGTACGTCCCAGCGCAGGCTGCAGTCGAAGGTGCCGCCGGAACGCTGGATGAGTCTGCGCCTCAGGCCGAACAGGAAGAGTCCCACCACCACTAGCGCGACCAAGACTCCGCACACAGTCAGAGCGAGGACCATCGGCACCGACCTCCTCGTCTTCCCAGGTGATGGAACTAGGTAATGAAACTGAAAAAACACCCACATCTGCCTCAGCCGCGGCTGGTGCCGGATTGCTCCGGTACCAGCCGCGGCTGAGTTACGTCATCACGCAGCGCGCTGGCTCAGCGCGCCGCCGCCGCACGCAGTCGGACGTCCGCGCGACGCTCGGCGAAGGCGTCGGCCTCCGACTGCGCGCGCTCGAGCGCTCGCTCCGCGCGCTGGACATCGATCTCGTCCGACAGCTCGGCGATCTCGGCCAGCAGCGACAGCTTGTCGTCCGCAAACGAGATGAAACCGCCGTGCACCGCGGCGACGACCGTTCCACCATCACTCGATCGGATGGTCACCGGGCCCGACTCCAGCACACCGAGCAGCGGCTGGTGACCGGGCATGACGCCGATGTCGCCGGACGTGGTGCGCGCGACGACCAGGGTGGCCTCGCCGGACCAGACCTGGCGGTCGGCGGCGACCAGCTCGACGTGCAGCTCAGCAGCCAAGGGTGGCTCCTCGGGTCACCACCCGGCGGTAGTGCCGGGTGTTGGGGTCAATTCTAATGGGCGTGAATGAGGGGGCGGGACGCGCCCGCCCCCTCACACGAGCGCGAGGCTCAGGAGACGCCGAGCTCCTTGGCGTTGGCCTTGAGGTCCTCAATGCCACCGCACATGAAGAACGCCTGCTCCGGGAAGTGGTCGTACTCGCCGTCGATGATCGCGTTGAAGGCCGCGATCGACTCGTCCAGCGGGACGTCCGACCCGTCGACGCCGGTGAACTGCTTGGCGACGTGGGTGTTCTGGGACAGGAAGCGCTCCACGCGACGGGCACGGTGGACGACGAGCTTGTCCTCCTCGCCGAGCTCGTCGATACCGAGGATCGCGATGATGTCCTGGAGGTCCTTGTACTTCTGGAGGACCGTCTTGACGCGCATGGCGGCGTTGTAGTGGTCCGCCGTGATGTAGCGCGGGTCCAGGATCCGGGACGTGGAGTCCAGCGGGTCCACGGCCGGGTAGATGCCCTTCTCGGAGATCGGACGGGAGAGAACCGTCGTCGCGTCGAGGTGGGCGAAGGTGGTGGCCGGGGCCGGGTCGGTCAGGTCGTCGGCGGGGACGTAGATCGCCTGCATCGAGGTGATCGAGTGACCGCGGGTCGAGGTGATGCGCTCCTGGAGGAGACCCATCTCGTCGGCCAGGTTCGGCTGGTAACCCACCGCGGACGGCATACGGCCGAGCAGCGTGGAGACCTCGGAGCCGGCCTGCGTGAAGCGGAAGATGTTGTCGATGAAGAACAGCACGTCCTGCTTCTGGACGTCACGGAAGTACTCGGCCATGGTGAGGCCGGCCAGCGCGACGCGCAGACGGGTGCCCGGGGGCTCGTCCATCTGACCGAAGACCAGTGCGGTCTTGTCGATGACGCCGGAGTCCGACATCTCCTCGATCAGGTCGTTGCCCTCACGGGTGCGCTCACCGACACCGGCGAACACGGAGACACCGTCGTGGTTGTTGGCGACACGGTAGATCATCTCCTGGATGAGCACCGTCTTGCCGACGCCGGCGCCGCCGAACAGGCCGATCTTGCCGCCCTTGACGTACGGCGTGAGCAGGTCGATGACCTTGACGCCCGTCTCGAACATCTCGGTCTTGGACTCGAGCTCGTCGAAGTTCGGGGCCTTGCGGTGGATCGGCCAGCGCTCGCCGTCGTAGGTCTCGTCGACGTTCAGCACCTCACCGAGGGTGTTGAACACCTTGCCCTTGGTGAAGTCGCCGACCGGGACGGAGATGGCGGAGCCGGTGTCCGTCACCGTGGCCTGGCGGACCAGACCGTCGGTGGGCTGCATGGAGATGGTGCGGACCAGGCCGTCACCCAGGTGCTGGGCGACCTCCAGGGTCAGCGTCTTCTTCTCGCCCTCGTTCGCCGGGTCGGCGACCTCGACGTGCAGGGCGTTGTAGATCTCCGGCATCGCGTCGACGGGGAACTCCACGTCGACGACCGGGCCGATGACCCGGGCGACGCGGCCCGTAGCCGCCGCGGTCTCAACAGTGGTGGTCATTAGCGGTCACTCCCCGCGGTCGCGTCGGCCAAGGCGCTCGCGCCACCGACGATCTCGCTGATTTCCTGGGTGATTTCGGCCTGGCGGGCCGCATTGGCAAGACGGGAGAGCGTGTTGATCAGCTCGCCCGCGTTGTCGGTGGCCGACTTCATCGCGCGCCGCGTGGCGGCGTGCTTCGAAGCGGCCGACTGGAGCAGCGCGTTGTAGATACGGCTTTCCACGTAGCGCGGCAGCAGGGCGTCGAGGACATCCTCCGTCGACGGCTCGAAGTCGTACAGCGGAAGGAGCTCGCCCTGGGGCTTCTCCTCCGCCACCTCTTCGAGGCGCAGCGGCAGCAGTCGGGCGTCGAGCGCCGTCTGCGTCATCATCGACACGAACTCGGTGAAGACGATGTGGAGTTCATCCACGCCGCCGTCCGCGGTCTCCTTCTCGATGGCCTCGATCAGGGGCGCCGCGACCTTCTTGGCGTCCGCGTACGAGGGCTCGTCGGTGAAGCCCGTCCACGACTCCGTGACCTTGCGCTCACGGAAGTTGTAGTGGGCGAGACCGCGGCGGCCGACGATGTACGTGTCGACCTGCTTGCCCTCGCGCTCCAGGCGCTCGGTCAGCTGCTCCGCCGCCTTGATGGCGTTGGAGTTGAAGGCGCCGGCCAGACCGCGGTCGCTCGTGAGAAGCAGGACCGCGGCGCGGGCCGGGTTCTCCGCCTCCGTGGTGAGCGGGTGCTTGGTGTTCGAACCGGTACCGACCGCCGTGACCGCGCGGGTGAGCTCGGTCGCGTACGGCGTGGAGGCCTTCACCTTGCGCTGCGCCTTGACGACGCGCGAGGCGGCGATCATCTCCATCGCCTTGGTGATCTTCTTGGTCGCGGTGACGGATCGGATGCGACGCTTGTAGACCCGGAGCTGGGCTCCCATGAGTCAGGTCCCTTCCTTACGTCACTTGGACACGGAGACAGCCGGAGCTTCCTCGCCGAGCAGCTTGCCGTCGGAGGTCTCGAACTGCTTCTTGAAGTCCACGATCGCGTCGGCCACGGCCGTCAGCGTGTCGTCGGACATCTTGCCGCCCTCGCGGATGGAGGTCATGAGGCCCTGCTCCTTGCGGTGCAGGTACTCCAGGAGCTCCTTCTCGAAGCGGCGGATGTCGGCGACCGGAACCTCGTCCATCTTGCCGGTGGTGCCGGCCCAGACGGAGACGACCTGGTCCTCGGTGGACATCGGCTGGTACTGGGCCTGCTTCAGCAGCTCGACCATGCGCTGACCGCGCTCCAGCTGCGACTTCGAGGCGGAGTCCAGGTCGGAACCGAAGGCGGCGAACGCCTCCAGCTCGCGGAACTGGGCCAGGTCGACGCGGAGACGGCCGGAGACCTGCTTCATCGCCTTGTGCTGCGCGGAACCACCGACTCGGGAGACGGAGATACCGACGTTCAGCGCGGGGCGCTGACCGGCGTTGAACAGGTCCGACTCCAGGAAGCACTGGCCGTCGGTGATGGAGATGACGTTGGTCGGGATGAACGCCGAGACGTCGTTGGCCTTGGTCTCGACGATCGGCAGACCGGTCATCGAGCCCTTGCCCATGTCGTCGGAGAGCTTCGCGCAGCGCTCCAGCAGACGGGAGTGCAGGTAGAAGACGTCACCCGGGTAGGCCTCACGGCCCGGCGGGCGGCGCAGCAGCAGCGACACGGCGCGGTAGGCGTCGGCCTGCTTCGACAGGTCGTCGAAGATGATCAGGACGTGCTTGCCCTGGTACATCCAGTGCTGGCCGATGGCCGAGCCGGTGTACGGGGCGAGGTACTTGAAGCCGGCCGGGTCGGACGCCGGGGCGGCGACGATCGTCGTGTACTCCAGCGCGCCGTTCTCCTCCAGCGCGCGGCGGACCGACGCGATGGTGGAGCCCTTCTGGCCGATGGCGACGTAGATGCAGCGGACCTGCTTGTTCGGGTCGCCGGTGCGCCAGTTGTCACGCTGGTTGATGATCGTGTCGACGGCCAGGGCGGTCTTGCCGGTCTGGCGGTCACCGATGATCAGCTGACGCTGACCGCGGCCGATCGGGGTCATCGCGTCGACGGCCTTGTAGCCCGTCTCCATCGGCTCGTGCACCGACTTGCGCTGCATGACCGTGGGGGCCTGCAGCTCAAGGGCGCGGCGGCCGTCGGTCTCGATCTCGCCGAGGCCGTCGATCGGGTTGCCGAGCGGGTCGACGACGCGGCCGAGGTAGCCCTCGCCCACCGCGACGGAGAGGACCTCACCGGTGCGCTGCACCGGCTGCCCCTCCTCGATGCCGCTGAACTCACCGAGGACGATGGCGCCGATCTCGCGCTCTTCCAGGTTCAGCGCGAGGCCGAGGGTGCCGTCCTCGAACTTCAGCAGTTCGTTGGCCATGGCCGAGGGCAGGCCCTCGACCTTCGCGATGCCGTCGCCGGCAAGGGTGACCGTACCGACTTCCTCGCGCGAGGCCGCGTCCGGCTTGTACGACTGGACGAAGTTCTCCAGCGCGTCCCGGATCTCCTCCGGCCGGATCGTGAGCTCCGCCATCTGGGTTCCCTGCTCTCCTTGTTGGGCCCGAAGTTTCACTTGGGGGGATGGGGACTCCCCCCTGAAAGAGGTGAATCCTCTGCACGGCCCAACCAGGGCCGTAATTACGTACTGCTTTTGATTACCGCGTTGCTGCTAGCTCGCCATGCGGCGGGCGACGTCCTCAAGGCGGTCCGCGATGGAACCGTTGATGACCTCGTCACCGACCTGCACCCGGATCCCGCCGAGGACCTCGGGGTCCACGTCGAGGTTGAGGTGCATCTTGCGGCCGTAGAGCTTCGCGAGGGCGGCGCCCAGGCGCTGCTTCTGCGGGTCGCTCAGCGGCACCGCCGACGTGACGACGGCGACCATGCGGTCCCGGCGCTCGGCGGCGAGCTTGGACAGGGACTCCAGTCCCGCTTCCAGGCTACGTCCCCGCGGCGCGGTCACAAGGCGCGTCACCAGACGCTCGGTGGTCGGCTTGGCACGGCCGCCGAGCAGCCGGTGCAGCAGCTCGATCTTGGCCGCGGTGCCGGCCTTGCGGTCGGTCAGTGCGGCGCGCAGCTCGGTGTTCGAGGAGATGATCCGGCCGAACCGGAACAGCTCGTCCTCGACGTCGTCGAGCGTGTTCGCCTTCTCCGCCGCCGTGAGGTCGGCGATGTTCGCCAGCTCCTCCAGCGCGTCCACCAGGTCGCGGGGCTGCGACCAGCGGGAACGGACCATGCCGGACACCAGGTCGGCGGTCTCGCCGCTGACCTGGCCGCCGATCAGGCGGCGGACCAGCTCGGCCTTGGCCTCGCCGGCCTGCGCCGGGTCGGTGAGGACCCGACGCAGCGACACCTCGCGGTCGAGCAGCGCGGTGACGGCCGCCAGCTCGCCGGCAAGCCGCGTCGCGTCCACGGACGTGGTGTCCGTCAGCGCGTCGAGACGCTCACGTGCGGCTGCCAGTGCCTCGCGGCTCGCTCCGTTCATCGCGTGGCCTCGGCCTTCTCCTCGAGCTCGTCGAGGAAGCGGTCGATCACACGGCTCTGGCGGGCGTGGTCCTCGAGGGACTCACCGACGAGCTTGCCGGCCAGTTCGGTGGCGAGCTTGCCGACGTCCTGACGCAGTGCGGTGGAAGCGGTCTTGCGGTCGGCCTCGATCTGGGAGTGGCCGGTGGCCACGATCTCCTCACGCTGCCGCTGACCCTCGGCGCGCATCTCGGCGATGAGCGCGGCACCCTGCTCCTGAGCCTCCTGGCGCAGGCGCGCGGCCTCGTGCCGGGCCTCGGCGAGCTGGGCCTTGTACTGCTCGAGGACGCTGTGGGCCTCGGTCTGCGCGGCCTCGGCCTTCTCGATACCGCCCTCGATGGCCTCGCGACGCTCGTCCAGGACCTTGTTGATGGTCGGGAGGAGCTTCTTGGCGAGGAAGCCGAAGACGATGACGAAGGCGATCAGGCCGATGACGAGCTCCGGCCACGGCGGAACGAGAGGGTTCTCCTTCTCGGCCGCCAGCTGAACCAGGGGGTTCACATCAGTGCCTTTCGTCGAATGGGGCTGTCGCTGTCGTTCGTCTTAGTAGACGAACGGCATGACGAGGCCGATGAGGGCCAGCGCCTCACAGAACGCGAAGCCGAGGATCTGGTTGGCACGGATCAGGCCGGCAGCCTCGGGCTGGCGGGCGAGGGCCTGCGTGCCGTTACCGAAGATGATGCCGACGCCGACACCCGGGCCGATCGCGGCGAGGCCGTAACCGATGGAGCCGAGGTTGCCTGAGACCGCGGCGAGGGTCTGGAGAGCGGACATGCCGGTTCTTCCTTCTCTTTCAGTGACCGGTGGGGGTTGGCCACCGGTGGTCTGGTGGGTGAGGTGAGGGGCGGGGCTCAGTGGTGCTCGGCGAGCGCGCCCTGGATGAAGGTGCAGGTCAGGAGGACGAACACGTACGCCTGAACGGCCTGGATGAAGAGCTCGAACGCCGTCATGACGATGACCATCACGAACGAGACACCCGAGTACGCGATGCCGATGCCGTTGAGCATGTACCAGCTGGCGACCGTGAAGAGCACCAGCAGGGTGTGACCGGCGAACATGTTCGCGAAGAGTCGCACGGCGTGGGTGAACGGGCGCACCAGCAGGTTCGAGGCGAGCTCGATCGTCATGGACAGCGGGAGCACCGGGCCCAGCGTCTTGTCGTAGCCGGTGAAGTTCTTGAAGGCGCCGACGAAACCGTGCCGCTTGAAGGTCAGCGAGACCCAGGTGACGTAGACGATCGCGGCCAGGACGATCGGGTACGCGATGATCGACGTCACCGGGAACTGCGCGAGCGGGATGATGGACCAGAGGTTCATCATCCAGATGAAGAAGAAGAGCGAGACCGCGAGCGGGACGTACTTCTCGCCGTCCTTCTTGCCGATCGTCTCGTAGACGATGCCGCGGCGTACGAAGTCGTAGCCGGCCTCGGCGATCATCTGGAGCTTGTTCGGGACGACCTGGGGCTTGCGGAAGGCGGCCCAGAAGAAGCCCACCACGATGATGGAGCCGAGCAGGGCCAGCAGCATCGGCTTGTTGAAGTAGAAGCCGTTGCCGTCCGCGTTGCCCCAGAGCGGCTCGAAGAGGAACGAGTGCAGGCCCGGAGCGACGGTGTCGAAACCGCACCCGTCGTTTCCGAACAGGTGGCAGCTCGAGTCGAAGGCGAGCGTCTGCGTCGGGTCAGCACTCACCGCGGGCTCCTTCAGCGTGGCGCATAGGTACGGCAACCTCGTTGTGTCGGCGCGGCATGCGGCCGCGGTTCGGCACGGGACTGGTGTTACGGATGTGGGGGCGGCTGTGGGGCATCTCGCCTCGCGATTGAGCAGGCGTCAGCTCGGATGCCCGCGCCCGCGATGCCGCAGTTGGCACCGGACGATAGCAGCATCTGTCGTGCGCCTTTATCCCGGCCCTACCCCTCACGACGAATGCCCGGTCTTCTCGGACTTGTCGGGCTCGACGTAAAGGATCTTGGCCTTCATGTGGGCGCGGGTCTGTGCGGCGATCCACGTGAGTGTGGCGACCACGAGCGCGATGGCGAAGGCCCGGGGGTTGAACAGCGTCGTGTTCTTGAACAAGGCCATGAAGATGAACAGCAGCAGAAGCTGGGCCGCGTAGAGCATCAGGCCCATCATCTGGAAGAGCTGCGGCATGGATTTGGCCGTGCGCTGCAGAACGTAGAGACCGATCCCCATGAAGAGGATCACGATCACCGTCCCGACGACCGCCCCGATCGCCCCCTTGCCGCCCGCGACCACTCCGCTGACGACGGCGGCAAGCGCGCCGACGGCAGCCGTGGGCACGGCGGCCTGGGCCAGGATCCGGACGTCATTGGACGGCATGGCGGCAACTCCGCTTTCGCAGGGGGGCAGGGGTGTCGTCATGGACGAGCGTAGTCCCGGTCTGAGTACTTGAGATCTCACGCCAATGGACCGTGCTTCACGGTCCTTCGGCTCCATCCGGGGTTCTCGTGAACCGTATCACAAACTATTTGATGAGGTCTTTACCTGGTAGGTGTGCCGGCTGTCACACATGAGAGTGACAGTGCCCGTCTGTGCAAAAACAGTGCCGACTTGTCTGGTATTAGGGAGCTTTGCTCCCCCACGAGTTGGCAATGCTCTAGTCAGATTCTTACCTTGGGCGTCAGCGCGACGTTCCGGCTTTGCGCCCATCCAGGAAGCGCGAACGGGGGCCGATCGCGGTCGCGCCGTTGACTCCCGTCAGGCCCGCGGGGACCGGAGGGTGCTGTTCCTCGTCGGCCGCCGACGCAGGCTCGCAGGCCGCGGTGGGCACCGCGCCGGGCGTCACGGCAGAGGCCTGCTCGGCGGCCCCGCGGCGACGGCGGTAGCGCGGCGGCACGAGGTGCTCCGCCCACCGCGGGGCACGCGGGGTGAAGCGCGGCAGCAGGAGCAGGATCAGGCCGATCGCACTGAAGAACACGACGCCGAGCACGATCCACATCGACGCGGAGTTCACCGAGTACGCCAGCGCGCCGAAGCCGATCAGCGCCGACCAGAAGTACATGATCAGCACGGCCCGGCTGTGCGAGTGGCCGATCTCCAGGAGCCGGTGGTGCAGGTGTCCGCGGTCCGCGGCGAACGGCGACTGACCGCGCCAGGTGCGGCGCACGATGGCCAGCACCAGGTCCGCGGCCGGCACCGCGATGATCGTCAGCGGCAGCAGCAGCGGGATGTACACGGGCACCGTCTGGTGCACGGCCGCCTTCTCGGAGCCGGTGAACAGCGCGAGCGCGTCCGGGTCGACCTGACCCGTGATCGAGATCGCGCCCGCGGCCAGCACCAGCCCGATCAGCATCGAGCCGGAGTCGCCCATGAAGATCCGCGCAGGGTGCATGTTGTGCGGCAGGAAGCCCAGGCACATGCCCATCAGGATCGCCGCGAACAGCGTGGCCGGGGCGGCGGCCTCGATGCCGTACGAGTACCAGATCCGGTAGGAGTACAGGAAGAACGCGGTCGCCGCGATGCACACCATGCCCGCCGCGAGGCCGTCCAGGCCGTCCACGAAGTTCACCGCGTTGATCGTGATGACGACGAGCGCGACCGTCAGCAGCGTGCCCTGCCACTGGGTCAGCGCCACGTTGCCGACGAACGGGATGGGCAGCCACAGGATCGTCAGACCCTGCATGACCATGACGCCCGCGGCAATCATCTGACCGCCCAGCTTGATCAGGGCGTCGATCTCGAACTTGTCGTCCAGGACACCGATCAGCCAGATCAGCGCCGCCCCCGAGAGCAGCGCCCGCGGCTCGTTGGACTTGGCGAAGACCCCGTTGAGGTTGGTGAGGTGGTCGGCGACCAGCAGACCCGCGCACAGGCCGAAGAACATCGCGATACCGCCGAGACGCGGAGTGGGTTCCCGGTGCACGTCACGTGCCCGGATCTCCGGCATGGCTCCGGCCACGATCGCGAACTTCCGTACCGGCCCTGTCAGCAGATACGTCACCGCGGCCGTGATGCAGAGCGTCAGCAGGTATTCACGCACGGGCTTCCCCACAGGTCTCGCTGGCCATCACAGCCCCACACCCTAGCGACGTACGCATATCAATGGGGACTTCCGGGTAGCGACGATGGTTGCACGTGTGGCTGTGTACAAGGGTGTACTTCCGTGCGACTACCCGCGCTCACCCGGGATACGGCGGAAATCTACCGGCCAGCTCCCGCACCTCCTCACGCGCCCCCGTGGGGTCGATCTCACTCCGCAGCACCCCCGCCATCAGCACGGCGATCCGCGCCATCTCCGGCTCGCCCATGCCCTGCGTGGTCAGCGCCGCCGTGCCCAGGCGCAGCCCGCGGGCGTCGCCGTGCGGGAGGGCGCAGCAGTCCAGCACCATGCCCGCGGCGGCCAGCCGGCCGCGTGCGGCGCGTCCGTCGACGCCGAGCGGTGCCGGGTCGACGGTGATCAGATGGGTGTCCGTGCCGCCCGTGGTGACGGCGAGCCCCTCGTCGGCCAGCTCGGACGCCATGACCCGCGCGTTGGCGACGACCTGATGGGCGTACGTGGTGAACGCCGGCGTCGCCGCCTCCCCGAACGCGACGGCCTTGGCCGCGATGGTGTGCATCTGCGCGCCGCCCTGCGTGAACGGGAACACGGCCCGGTCGACGCGCTCCGCCAGCTCCGCGCCGCACAGGATCATTCCGCCGCGCGGCCCGCGCAGCACCTTGTGCGTGGTCGCGCACACGACGTCGGCGTACGGCACCGGGTTGGGCGCCGCTCCCCCGGCGACGAGCCCGATGGGGTGCGCCGCGTCGGCGATGAGATAGGCGCCCACCTCGTCGGCGACGTCCCGGAAGAAGGCGTAGTCGATGTGGCGCGGGTAGGCGATGGAGCCGCACACGATCGCCTTGGGCCGGTGCGTACGGGCCAGCGTGCGCACCTGGTCGTGGTCGATGAGCTCGGTCTCCGCGTCGACCCCGTACCCGACGAAGTCGAACCAGCGCCCGGAGAAGTTCGCGGGCGAGCCGTGGGTGAGGTGCCCGCCGTACGGCAGTCCGAGGGCGAGGACGGTGTCGCCGGGCCGGAGCAGGGCGGCGTACGCGGCGAGGACGGCGGACGAGCCGGAGTGCGGCTGGACGTTGGCGTGGGAGGCGCCGAACAGCACCCTGGCCCGCTCGACCGCGAGGCGCTCGGCGACGTCGACGATCTCGCAGCCACCGTGGTAGCGGGCCCCGGGATAGCCCTCGGCGTACTTGTTGGCGAGCGGCGAGCCCAGCGCGGCCAGCACGGCCGGGGAGGTGAAGTTCTCGGCTGCGATCAGCTGCAGCGTCGTCGACTGCCGGTCGACTTCCCCCAACAGGATCTCGGCCAGCTCGGGGTCCTGCCGCCGCAGGACATCGGCCTCGAGGGTATGGGTGACCGACATGGCGGGCTCCCGGGCGGTCGACGGTGACGTAGGTCCAATGTAGGCCCGGGGCGGGTGGGGTGCGCGGTGTTGTCCGCCGCTGGTGCGACGACCACCGCGGGCAGCCGCTCCGCAGGACGACGGGCCCCCGGAAGAACGTCAGGGACACACCGCACGGGCCCCCTCGGCCCCGACGGGCCTCCCGGCCGCCACGGCGGACTCCGTCCGCCGGCTCGTGCCGCCCGCATCACGTGCGCGCGGCGACCCCCGTCAACGCCGTGACCACCGGGTCCAGCGCCTGATGTATCTCGTCCCCGACCGAACGAAAAAACGTCAACGGCGCACCGTACGGGTCATACACCTCGTCCGCCTCCGCCGTGGGCGCCAGCAGCCAGCCGCGCAGCGCCGCCGCCGCCCGGACCAGCGCGCGCGCACGGGCGACGACGCCGTCCTCCAGGGGCGGCAGGGTCGCCGGGTCTATCGCGCGGACGAGGCGGGTGAACTCCTTCAGCGTGAACGTGCGCAGGCCCGCCGAGTGGCCCATGGAGATGACCTGGGCGCGGTGGTCGCGGGTGGCCGTCAGGACGAGGTCGGCCATGATGACGTGCTCGTCCAGCAGCTCCCGGCCGGTGAAGCCGGAGGCGTCCGCGCCGAACTCGGCCAGCACGGTCTCCGCGTTGGCCTCCATGGGCGCGCCCTCGTGGCCCCAGGTGCCCGCGCTCTCCACGATCAGCGAGCGGCCCAGCACGCCGAGCCGCTGCGTCACGAAGTGGCGGGTCAGCCGCTCGGTGATCGGCGAGCGGCACACGTTGCCGGTGCTGACGTGGAGGATGCGGAAGCTGTCGCGCGGAAGCCCGACGAATGTGGTCGTGATCTCCGCCGCACGTTCCCGGTTGCCTATGCCACGCCCCGCGTCAGGGGCTGTCAATTCGCCACCTCAAGGTCGGGTACGACCTTCCGCAGCTCCTCCGCCGAGATCGCGCCCGCGCGCAGCAGCAGCGGCACGTCCCCCGTGACGTCGACGATCGACGACGGCACGTTGCCGGGGGTCGGGCCGCCGTCGAGGTAGACGGAGACGGAGTCGCCGAGCATCTGCTGGGCGGCGTCGCAGTCCTCCGGCGCCGGGTGGCCGGTGAGGTTCGCGGACGACACGGCCATCGGGCCGACGTCGGTGAGCAGCTCGATGGCGACCGGGTGCAGCGGCATGCGCACGGCGACGGTGCCACGGGTGTCCCCCAGGTCCCACTGCAGGGACGGCTGGTGCTTGGCGACGAGCGTGAGGCCGCCCGGCCAGAACGCGTCGACCAGCTCCCAGGCCAGCTCGGAGAAGTCGGTGACAAGACCGTGGAGCGTGTTCGGGGAGCCGATCAGCACGGGGGTGGGCATGTTGCGGCCCCGGCCCTTGGCCTCCAGGAGGTCGGCGACGGCCTCCGAGGAGAACGCGTCGGCGCCGATGCCGTACAGCGTGTCGGTCGGCAGCACCACGAGTTCGCCCCGGCGGACGGCGGACGCGGCCTCACGCAGACCCGTCGCGCGGTCGGTCGCGTCGTTGGTGTCGTATCGCCGTGCCATGTCTAGCGGGCCTCCTCGTACACGTACTGCTGGCTGGAAGTCTGGGGCGTGCTCACGGCAGCGCCCTGCGGGCGGTCGCGAAGCGCGGGCGCTTGTTGAGGTCCGGGTGGTCGGCCGCGTCGGCCCAGCCCCGTTCCTCGGTGAAGATCCACGGCACCTGACCGCCCTGGGTGTCGGCGTGCTCGATGACGACGACGCCGCCGGGCCGCAGCAGCCGGTGCGCGGTGCGCTCCAGGCCGCGGATCAGGTCGAGGCCGTCCTCACCGGAGAACAACGCCATCTCCGGGTCGTAGTCGCGGGCTTCGGGGGCGACGTACTCCCATTCGGTGAGCGGGATGTACGGCGGATTGGAGATGACCAGGTCGACCTGGCCGTCGAGGTCGGGGAAGGCGTCCAGGGCGTTGCCCTGCCGCAGGTCGACCCTGGACCCCTCCACGTTCTTGCGGGTCCACTGGAGTGCCTCCTCGGACAGCTCCACGGCGTGCACACGCGAGCGCGGGACCTCCTGGGCGAGGGCGAGCGCGATGGCACCGGAGCCGGTGCACAGGTCGACGATGCAGGGCTCGACCACGTCCATGGCGCGCACGGCGTCTATGGCCCAGCCGACCACCGACTCGGTCTCGGGGCGCGGCACGAAGACGCCCGGCCCCACCTGGAGTTCGAGATAGCGGAAGTAGGCCCGCCCGGTGATGTGCTGGAGCGGCTCGCGCTGCTCACGCCGGGCGATCACTTCCCAGTAGCGGGCGTCGAAGTCGGAGTCCTTCACGGAGTGCAGCGCGCCCCGCTTCACGCCGTGCACGAACGCGGCGAGCTCCTCCGCGTCGTTGCGCGGCGAGGGCACGCCGGCGTCGGCCAGCCGCTGAGTGGCCTGGGCCACCTCTGCGAGCAGCAGGTTCACGCAAGTCCTCCGTGTCGTACTGGGTCGTGCGTACGTGCGCCTTACGCGGCCGCCAGCTTCGCCGCCGAATCCGCGTCGACGCAGGCCTGGATCACCGCGTCGAGTTCACCGTCCAGGACCTGGTCCAGGTTGTACGCCTTGAAGCCGACGCGGTGGTCCGAAAGGCGATTCTCCGGGAAGTTGTACGTACGGATCTTCTCGGAGCGGTCGACGGTGCGGACCTGGCTGCGGCGGGCGTCGGCGGCCTCACGCTCCGCCTCCTCCTGCGCCGCTGCGAGCAGCCTGGAGCGCAGGATACGCAGAGCCTGCTCCTTGTTCTGCAGCTGGCTCTTCTCGTTCTGGCAGGAGGCGACGACTCCGGTGGGAATGTGCGTAATGCGCACCGCGGAGTCGGTCGTGTTGACGGACTGCCCGCCGGGCCCGGAGGACCGGTAGACGTCGATGCGGAGGTCGTTCGGATTGACCTCGACGTCCACCTCCTCGGCCTCCGGGGTCACCAGGACACCGGCCGCCGAGGTGTGGATACGGCCCTGGGACTCGGTGGCCGGCACGCGCTGCACGCGGTGCACACCGCCCTCGTACTTCAGCCGGGCCCACACGCCCTGGCCGGGCTCGGTGGCGCCCTGGCCGCCCTTGGTCTTCACGGCGACCTGGACGTCCTTGTAACCGCCGAGCTCGGACTCGGTGGCGTCGATGATCTCGGTCTTCCAGCCGACGCGCTCGGCGTAGCGCAGGTACATGCGCAGCAGGTCACCGGCGAACAGGGCGGACTCGTCGCCGCCGGCGCCCGCCTTGATCTCCAGAATGACGTCCTTGTCGTCACTCGGGTCGCGCGGGACCAGCAGGAGGCGCAGCTTCTCGGTCAGTTCCTCGCGCTGCTTCTCGAGGTCCTTGACCTCCGCGGCGAACTCCGGTTCGTCGGCGACGAGTTCGCGCGCGGTCTCGATGTCGTCGCCGGCCTGCTTCCAGGAGCGGTACGTGGCGACGATCGGGGTGAGCTCCGCGTAGCGCTTGTTCAGCTTGCGCGCGTTGGCCTGGTCGGCGTGGACCGACGGGTCGGCGAGCTTCGTCTCCAGGTCGGCGTGCTCACCGACGAGTTCCTCGACGGCCTCGAACATCTTGGGCTCCTGAATACTGCGGGTGGAGGGGTGGCGGCGACCAAAAACGCCGGTCCCGGCGCGCCCATGGAGGAGCGCGGCCGTGGACCGGCGAAATGGGGCTCGCTACTTCTTGGAGCCGGCAGCCTTGCCGAAGCGGGCCTCGAAGCGGGCCACACGGCCACCGGTGTCGAGGATCTTCTGCTTGCCCGTGTAGAACGGGTGGCACTCGGAGCAGACCTCGGCCCGGATGGTGCCGGACGCGATGGTGCTACGGGTGGTGAACGACGCGCCACAGGTGCAGCTGACCTGCGTCTCGACGTACTCGGGGTGGATGTCGCGCTTCAAGGTGTCTCCTAGGTTCCGGAGGGCACCGGGTCGCAGCCGCGGGATGCGGAGGCGTGAACCGGGGCCGACGTACCAGTCTGCCAGGACTGGCCGCATCCCCCAAAACCGGGGGGTGAAGTGTTCTATTCCCGGACGTCCGGGAACAGGGAGCGAGGATGAGTTACGAGCTGCGGGCGGTGATCGCCGGCGAGGCGCTGCTGCGGGCGGTCGCGGGTGACCGGGTGGCGCCGCTGGGGCAGGGCCTGTCCCTGATGCCGATGCGGGACGACCTGGGCGGGGCACGTCTTGCCGAGTGGTCGGCCCGGGGGCCGGTGGCCCTTGTGGAGGCGGAGTACTTCGGCGGTGTGGGCGAACAGCAGGCCGCCGTGTGGGACGGCGGCGCCCTCGCGCTCGGGCCACTGCGGGTCGAGGAGGGGGAGCCCTTTCCGGCGGACGGCAGCCCGATCTCCCAGGCTCTGCGGAGGCTGGGAGTGCAGGCGGGGGACGGGCAGGACGAGTTCGCGGCCGTGGGGCTGGGCCGTCACCGGTCCACCGGCCGGTGGCTCGCCTGACCCACAGCCCCTCAGACACCCCGGAGATGCCCCCGGGCGTCCCCAGGACGCCCCGGGACGCCCGGGGACCCCTAGGATGCCGTCACCACGCCCTTGGCCTGGCCCGTGGCCGTGCCCTTCGTCGCGCTCGCCGGGATCGGGCGGTCGTTCTTCAGGGCGGTCCACACCTGCTCGGCCTTGGCCTTGGCGACGACGACCCGGTTCGGGTCGGCCGGGTCGTACCGCACCGGCATCGTGACCATCTTCATGTGCGACGAACTGATGCCCTTCAGACCGTCCACGAAGTCCATCAGGGAGTTCACCGAGCCCAGGTCGGAGTCGGCGGTGACGGCCTTGGTGGCGGTGTCGGCGAGGTCGTACAGCTTCTTCGGGCTGGTGAGGAGGCCGACGTGCTTGACCTGGTCGACCAGGGCCTTGATGAAGGCCTGCTGGAGCTGGATGCGGCCGAGGTCGGAGCCGTCGCCGACGCCGTGCCGGGTGCGGACCAGGCCGAGGGCCTGCTTGCCGTCGAGGGTGTGCGTGCCGGCCTTGAGGTTCAGGTGGCTGTCGGAGTCCTCGATCTTCTTGGTCGTAGTGACCGTGACACCACCGAGGTCGTCGATGAGCTTCTGGAAGCCGGAGAAGTCGACCTCCAGGTAGTGGTCCATGCGGATGCCGGTGAGGGACTCGACGGTCTTCACCGCGCAGGCCGCGCCCCCGGTGGAATAGGCCGAGTTGAACATCACGCCGGACGCCGCGGGGTATGTGTTGCCGCGGGTGTCGGTGCACTTGGGGCGGTCGATGAGGGTGTCGCGCGGTATGGACACCACACTGGCCTTCTTGTGCCCCTCGTACACATGGATGATCATCGCCGTGTCGGAGCGGGCACTGCCGTCGTCGGTGCCGCCGCCGAGCTTCTTGTTGGAGCCCGAGCGGGTGTCCGAACCGAGGACCAGGACGTTCTCGGAGCCGTTGTCGACCTTCACCGGCCGCTCACTGCCGAGGGCCTGGTTGATGTCGACGCTCTTGAGGTTGCCGTTGAGCTTGAAGTACACGTATCCGGCGCCGACGCCCCCCAGCACGACGACGCCCGCGGCCGTCCAGGCCGTGACGAGCAGGGCCTTGGAGCGCCCGCTGCGGGCCTTGCGGCGGCGCCCCTTGCCGCTGCGGCGCGGACCGTTCATGCCGGGCTCGGTTATGCCGGTCGCGGTCGTGCCGGGCTCGGGCATGCTCTCGACGGACATGTGCTCCTCGGTTCTCGAACGGTCGGTGTGCCCCCTGCTTTTCGCGGTCAGACCGGGTCGCTCGGGACCTGAGCGCCCATACCGCACCATCGTCACTCTTCCGGTCAGACGGAGGAACTCGGCAAAGGGTTGCACAACGCAAAGTGCCCACCGCGTGAAGCGATGGGCACTCTGCGTGAGTATGCAAACGGGATGAACCCCGCTCACCTGCGATTTCAGCCGAAAATGTCGTACTGCTTGAAATCGGTGCCGACCGAGATCCTTGTGGCGAAGATCTCGCTCGTCGCCTTGCCGGTGCCCTTGTACAGGTAGAGCGTGCCGCCGGGCGTACGGGCCAGGAAGTCGGCCTTGCCGTCGCCGGAGACGTCACCGACGGCGTCGAAGGCGTTGTAGCCGGTCCAGGCCGAGCGGACCTTCACGCGCGCCGAGAAGGCGCCCGTGCCGGACTTGCCGGTGCCCTTGTACAGGTACAGGTCACCGGTGCTGCTCTTGCGGGCGAGCAGGTCGGCCTTGCCGTCGCCGTTGAAGTCGCCGTGGCCGCGCACCATGTTGTACTGGCTCCAGCCCGTGCCCACCTGCACCCGGGCGGCGAAGGTGCCGTTGCCCTTGCCCGGGTAGATCCACAGGACGCCGGCGGAGTCGACGGACAGGACGTCGGGCAGGTAGTCGCCGGTGACGTCGCCCGGGGTGATGATGCGGGTGCGGGTCTTCCAGCCGGTGAAGATCTTCGTCTGCGACCAGGAGGCGCTGGCCGGGACGTAGTGGACCCAGTAGACGTCACCGGTGCCGCTGTCGCGGACGACGAGGTCCTGGAAGCCGTCCCGGTTCAGGTCGGTCTGCAGGACGACGTTGACGCCGTCCCAGTTGCCCCAGGAGATGCGGGAGCCGAGCGAGCTGCCCTTGGAGTCCTTCTCGTAGCCGGTCTTGGTGGAGGCGTTGCGCACCCACAGGTCGGCCTTGCCGTCGGTGTAGCTGAGGTTCGAGTCGGCGATCTGCGCGTAGGCGGCACCGATGTACGTGCTCACCTTGGTGAAGACGCTGTAGGCGCCCTTCTCCACGCAGTCCACGACGCCCCAGGAGACGACACCGACGATGCGGCCGTTCACGACGAGCGGGCCACCGGAGTCGCCGTTGCAGGCGGAGGTGGTGCCGGTGTCGCTGCCGGTGGCGGGGGTGCCCGCGCAGACCATGTGGCCCTTGATGAAGTCGGCGGGGTACTCCCCGGAGCAGGTGCCGTCCGACTGGATGGGCAGCGTGGCCGTCTTCAGCGTCTCGGAGATGTCCTGCGTGGTGGAGCTGGTGCGCCCCCAGCCGTAGACCTTGGCGTTGACGCCCGCGGCGTACGAGGCGGTGTCACCGGACGTCGTCGGACGGATCGGCGTGGCCTTGACCGGGGCGCCCAGGGTGAGGACGGCGATGTCGTTGTCGATCGTCGCCGAGTTGTACGACGGGTGGTTCCACTGGCGCAGTACGGCGGTCGCGGTGCCGCCGTGCAGGTCCGTGTTGCCGGCGCTGTCGCTGGTCGGCAGCTGGGAGGTGCCGGTGAGGACGGCGCCGTTGGCCGCCCAGTTGTAGCCCTTCACACAGTGCGCGGCGGTCAGGATCTTCGTCGGCGAGACGACCGAGCCGCCGCAGAAGAAGCCGATGTCGTCGCTCTCGTCGGTGGTGCCCTTGTCGTCGTAGTACCAGAGCTGGGCCATCCACGGAGCCGTCGTGATGGTCGTCTCGCTGCCGCCGATGATCTTCGGGTCGACGGAGGCGGTGTTGGTGCTGGTGCTGGTGCTGGTGCTCGCGCTCAGGGACGACTTCGTGGTCGTCTGGCCCGCGGTGTCGTCACCGGCGAGGGCGCCCGCGACGCGCTTCTCCAGCGTGGCGAGCGAGGGCGAGCTGATCGCGGGCTTCACCTTCGGCGTCGGCACGGCGGTGGCGGCGCCCGCGGACGTCGTCACCAGCGCGGCGGCGACGGCCGCGGCGACACCGGCGGCGGCGACGGGCAGGGCGATGCGTATCCGGCGTCGGTGACGACCGCCGGACGGAGTCGTGGTCAAGAAAGTCCCCCCAGAGGAACATGAGTCGGAAGGGACGCGAGCTGCGTCCACTCCTTTCAGCGCCAAAAGGCCGCCCCCCGTCACTCTCGTGACGGGGGGCGGCCTTTTTCAGAAGGCTGTGACTCAGTCGCCGTTGCCGGGCGTCGGGGTCGTCTTCTGGATCTGCATCAGGAACTCGACGTTCGACTTCGTCTGCTTCATCTTGTCGAGGAGCAGCTCGATCGCCTGCTGCTGGTCGAGCGCGTGCAGCACCCGGCGCAGCTTCCAGACGACGGCGAGCTCCTCGTTGCCGAGCAGGATCTCTTCCTTGCGGGTGCCGGACGCGTCGACGTCCACCGCCGGGAAGATGCGCTTGTCCGCGAGCTTCCGGTCGAGCTTGAGCTCCATGTTGCCGGTGCCCTTGAACTCCTCGAAGATCACCTCGTCCATGCGGGACCCGGTGTCCACCAGGGCGGTGGCGAGGATGGTCAGCGAGCCGCCGTCCTCGATGTTGCGGGCCGCACCGAAGAAGCGCTTCGGCGGGTACAGCGCGGTCGAGTCGACACCACCGGACAGGATGCGGCCGGAGGCCGGGGCGGCGAGGTTGTACGCACGGCCCAGACGCGTGATCGAGTCGAGCAGCACGACGACGTCGTGACCCAGCTCCACCAGACGCTTGGCGCGCTCGATGGCGAGCTCGGCGACCGTGGTGTGGTCCTCGGCCGGGCGGTCGAAGGTCGAGGAGATGACCTCGCCCTTCACCGACCGCTGCATGTCGGTGACCTCTTCCGGACGCTCGTCGACGAGGACGACCATCAGGTGGCACTCGGGGTTGTTGTGGGTGATCGCGTTGGCGATCGCCTGCATGATCATGGTCTTGCCGGTCTTCGGCGGGGCCACGATCAGACCGCGCTGGCCCTTACCGATCGGCGACACGAGGTCGATGATGCGGGTGGTCAGCACGCCCGGGTCCGTCTCCAGACGGAGGCGGTCCTGCGGGTACAGCGGGGTCAGCTTGTTGAACTCCGGGCGGCCGCGGCCGTGTTCGGGCGCCATGCCGTTGACGGAGTCGAGGCGGACCAGCGCGTTGAACTTCTCGCGGCGCTCGCCTTCCTTGGGCTGACGGACCGCGCCGGTGACGTGGTCACCCTTGCGCAGACCGTTCTTGCGGACCTGGGCGAGGGAGACGTACACGTCGTTCGGGCCCGGCAGGTAGCCCGACGTACGGATGAAGGCGTAGTTGTCGAGGATGTCCAGGATGCCCGCGACGGGGATCAGGACGTCGTCCTCGGCGAGCTGCGGCTCGTTGCCGGCGAACTCCTCGCGGCCACGGCGGCCACGGCGGTCGCGGTAGCGGCCGCGCCGGCCACGGCGTCCGCCGTCGAAGTCGTCGTCGTCCTGCGGACCGACGTTGCGGTCCTGACGGCCGCCGCCCTGCTGCTGGCCCTGCTGCTGACGGTCCTGGCGGTCCTGACGCTCCTGGCGGTCCTGACGTCCACCCTGGCCACCGCCCTGGCCGCCGCCCTGCTGCTCGTCGCCCTTGCTGCGACGGTCACGGTCGCGGCCACGCTCGCCACGCTCGCGGCGGTCGCGACGGCCGCGGCCCTCGCCGTCACCGGCGTCCGCCTTGGCCTCGCCCTGCGCCTGCGCGGCCGGCGTCTCGGCCTTGGTCTCGCTCTTCGCCTCGGCGGCGATCGTCTCGGTGCTGCCCGCCTGAGCACCCGCCGGGCTGCCCGCCTCCGCGGTGGCACGGCGACGGCGACGCTCGGTCGGGACGTCATCGCTGGCCGGCTGGCCGGGGATCTCGATCTGCTGCTGGGCCACGGCCTTCTCGGCGGGCGCCTCGGACTTGGCCTCGGCCTTCTTCTCCGCCTCGTCGCCCGTACGGGTCCGAGAGGTGGTCCGGCGCTTCGGCTTGGTCTCGGCAGCGTCCCCGGCGGGAGCCGCGGCCTTGGGGGCGGCTCCCCCACCGGCCTGCGCCTCCTTGATGACCTCGATCAGCTGGCTCTTGCGCATACGCGCGGTGCCCCTGATACCGAGGCCGGATGCGACCTGCTGCAGCTCGGCCAGCACCATGCCCTCGAGGCCGGTACCGCGGCGCCGCCTGGAGCCGGCACCGGTGGCAGGCGCGGAGGCGTCCGTGGAGGGCGCGGCAGCGGTCTCCTCGACACGTGCGCCCATCAGATCGGTGGTGTCGCTCACGAAGGGTCCTTCCCTGGAGCGGACGTCGGCCTGTCTGGCTCGGCGACCGGTTGTGCTGTCCGGCGTAGGTCCTTGCTGTGTGGACCAAGCCGGGGCGGTGGTCCGCCAAAGCGGCGGAAGAGATATCTGGTGATGGCGCTTCCCCGACGGGCCGTGGCACCCAGTGTCACGCGGCGCGGTCGCACCGATTCCGGAGCGTGCCCAGCGGCCCGCTCAGTGTCCGCGTACGACGTACTGACCAGGTACGACATACGGCACATTGAGTGGCTTGGGAGACTCCCGGAAGAATGTCTGTCCCGGACGGGGACACGAAGCACCTCGCCATGGTGGGGTCGGGTGCAGACTTGAGGTTAACACTACCGGATCCAACAAACATTCCCCCTCTTCAAATCCGGCAACCGTGTGTCAGGTCGCAAGCGGTAGCACGCTCGCTCCCTGGACATCCAGGTTCAGCCGGTTGGCGGCCCAGTCGGCGCCGGCCAGTGCTTCCACCTTTTCGGCGGTGCCGGCGTCGGCCAGTGCCATGACGGTGGGCCCGGCGCCCGAGATGACGGCCGGGATTCCGTCGGCTCGCAGCCGCTCCACCAGCGCGGCGCTCTCCGGCATGGCGGGGGCGCGGTACTCCTGGTGAAGACGGTCCTCGGTGGCGGGCAGCAGCAGCTCGGGACGCCGGGTCAGGGCCTCGACGAGCAGGGCGGCGCGGCCCGCGTTGGCGGCGGCGTCGACGTGCGGAACGGTGCGCGGGAGCAGGCCGCGCGCGGTCTCGGTCAGGACCGGCTTTCCGGGCACGAAAACCACCGGAACGATGGAATCGTTGGGCTCCATCCTGATGGCCCGCGCAGCGCCGCCCTCCATCCAGGAGAGCGTGAAGCCGCCGAGCAGACACGCCGCCACGTTGTCGGGGTGGCCCTCGATCTCGGTGGCGAGTTCGAGCAGGGCCGTGTCGTCGAGCTTCGCCTCCCCGCCTATGGTCACGGCACGTGCGGCGACGATTCCGGCGCAGATCGCGGCGGAGGAGGAGCCCAGGCCACGACCGTGCGGGATGCGGTTCGCGCAGACGATTTCCAGGCCGCGCGGCTGTCCGCCCAGCAGGTCGAAGGCGGTGCGCAGGGAGCGTACGAGGAGGTGACTTTCGTCTCGCGGCAGCGTCTCGCTGCCCTCACCCGCGATGTCGATGTGCAGCCCGGAGTCGGCCACCCGGACGACCACGTCGTCGTACAGCCCCAGCGCGAGGCCTAGGGCGTCGAAGCCCGGGCCGAGGTTGGCGCTGGTGGCGGGGACGCGCACCCGGACGGCGGCGGCGCGGAAGGCTGGACCGGCCATCGCTCGATGACTCTCCTTGAGCTGCGTGATTGTCGAATGACATTCGATGCGTACGTGAGGACCCTCAGGCCGCGGAGACGGCGCGGCGCCGTGCCTTATGCGGCGGCATATGCAGCGGGCGGGTTCAGTACAGCCTATCGAAGGAAGGTTCTGTGGCGACATAGGGCGCACAGGCGGCGCACGATGCGTGTCGCAAGCCCCTTGTGCCCCCCTTCCAGGGACTTCCCTGGCTAGGACGCCACGAGGAGGTCTCCGGTTGCTCGGGGGCGCTCCCCGAGCGCGGTCGGAGCGCGCCTCGGGCGAACCCCGAGCATGCCTCGGGCAGGCCCGGCGGGCCTGCCCGACGCGTGCGTCAGGCCAGGCCCAGTCGCTCGGCCGCGGCGGCCGCGTCGACCGGGACGGTGACCGGCTGCGGGGCACCCGCGACGGCCCAGTCCGGGTCCTTGAGGCCGTTGCCGGTGACCGTGCACACGATCCGCTGGCCCGGGTCGACCTTGCCCTGCTCGGCGGCCTTCAGCAGACCGGCCACGGACGCGGCGGACGCGGGCTCCACGAAGACACCCTCCTGCGCGGCCAACAGCCGGTAGGCGCGCAGGATTTCACGGTCCGTCACCTCGTCGATGAGGCCACCGGACTCGTCCCGCGCCGCCAGGGCGTACTGCCAGGAGGCCGGGTTGCCGATACGGATGGCGGTGGCGATGGTCGACGGGTCCTTCACGACCTCGCCCCGCACGATCGGGGCACTGCCCGAGGCCTGGAAACCCCACATCCGAGGAGTCCTGGTGGCCACGCCGTCGGCGGCGTACTCCCGGTACCCCTTCCAGTACGCGGTGATGTTGCCCGCGTTGCCCACCGGCAGCACATGGATGTCGGGGGCGTCGCCCAGCATGTCCACGATCTCGAAGGCGGCCGTCTTCTGCCCCTCGATGCGCACCGGGTTCACCGAATTGACCAGCGCCACAGGGTAGTTGTCGCTCAGATTGCGGGCGAGCGTGAGGCAGTCGTCGAAGTTGCCGTCGACCTGGAGGATCTTCGCGCCGTGCACGAGGGCCTGGCCCATCTTGCCGAGCGCGATCTTCCCCCGCGGAACCAGCACGGCGGAGACCATCCCGGCACGCACGGCGTACGCGGCGGCGGAGGCGGACGTATTGCCCGTGGAGGCGCAGATGACGGCCTTGGCCCCCTCCTCCTTGGCCTTGCTGATGGCCATGGTCATGCCGCGGTCCTTGAAGGACCCGGTGGGGTTCGCGCCCTCCACCTTGAGGTGGACCTCGCAGCCCGTGCGCTCGGAGAGCACCTGCGCGGGCACGAGGGGCGTGCCGCCCTCGCGGAGCGTCACGACCGGCGTGGTGTCGGATACCGGCAGCCGGTCCCGGTACTCCTCGATGATTCCGCGCCACTGGTGAGTCATTGCTGGTTACTCTCCTTCAACCCGCATGATGCTGGCGACACCCCGCACGGTGTCGAGCTTGCGCAGCGCCTCGACGGTCCCGGAGAGGGAGGCGTCGGACGCGCGGTGGGTGACGACGACGAGGGACGCCTCGCCGTCCTTGCCCTGCTGTCGAACCGTATCGATCGACACCCCGTGCTCGGCGAACACAGTCGCCACCTGGGCGAGAACACCCGGTTTGTCGGCGACGTCGAGGCTGATGTGGTAGCGCGTGACGACGTCGCCCATGGGCGAGACGGGCAGCGCGGCGTAGGCCGACTCGCCGGGCCCCGTGGCCCCGTTGAGCCGGTTGCGGCACACGGCGACGAGGTCGCCGAGCACGGCGGAGGCGGTGGGAGCGCCGCCGGCGCCGGGGCCGTAGAACATGAGCTGCCCGGCGGCGTCCGACTCGACGAACACGGCGTTGTACGCGCCGCGCACGGAGGCGAGGGGATGGCTCAGCGGAATCATCGCGGGGTGCACGCGCGCCGTGACGGACCCCCCGTCCGCCGCCCGCTCACAGATGGCGAGCAGCTTGATGGTGCAGCCCATGTTCTTGGCGGAGGCGAAGTCCGCCGCCGTCACCTCGGTCATGCCCTCGCGGTAGACGTCGTCGAGGCGCACGCGCGTGTGGAAGGCGATCCCGGCGAGGATGGCCGCCTTGGCGGCGGCGTCGAAGCCCTCGACGTCGGCGGTGGGGTCGGCTTCCGCGTACCCGAGCGCGGTGGCCTCGTCGAGGGCCTCCTGATACCCGGCCCCGGTCGAGTCCATCTTGTCGAGGATGAAGTTGGTCGTGCCGTTGACGATCCCCAGCACCCGGTTGACCTTGTCGCCGGCGAGGGACTCGCGCAGCGGCCGGACCAGCGGGATGGCACCGGCGACGGCGGCCTCGTAGTAGAGGTCCTTGCCGTTCTCCTCGGCGACGGCGTGCAGGGCGGCCCCGTCCTGGGCGAGCAGCGCCTTGTTGGCGGAGACCACGGACGCGCCGTGCTCGAAGGCGGTGGTGATGAGCGTCCGGGCGGGCTCGATCCCGCCGATGACCTCGACCACCACGTCGATGTCCCCGCGTTTGACGAGGGCGGTGGCGTCGGTGGTGACGAGGGCGGGGTCGATGCCCTCACGGACCCTGCTCGGGCGTCGTACGGCGACCCCGGCAAGCTCCACCGGGGCGCCGATCCTCGCGGCGAGGTCGTCGGCGTGCGTCGTCATGATGCGCGCCACCTCTGAGCCGACAACCCCACAGCCCAGCAGCGCCACCTTCAGCGGACGCGTACGCATCATCCGACCTCGTTTCCTCATACCGTCTACGGTTGGACCAGTCTCACTCACCGGACGGGAGTTTCTACCCTTCGTCCGGATCGTGAGACATGTATTTCATTTTGCCGGGACAGGGAGACCGGAGATCTTCCGGTCGCCGTTTCTTGGCTCTTCCTTCTGTTTCTGTGCTCTTTTTCCGTGCTCTTCCGCACGCTTCTTCTGTCAGGTTCCGTCAGGTCTGTCTTCTGTCAGGTTCCGTCAGGTCTTCTGTCAGGTTCCGTCAGGTCGGAGATCTCATCCGACGTCGAGGCGCAGGAGGTCCTCCTCCGTCTCGCGGCGGACGATCACCCGGGCCTCGCCGTCGCTCACCGCGACGACGGGGGGCCGGAGCACGTGGTTGTAGTTGCTGGCCATGGACCGGCAGTACGCGCCGGTGGCCGGCACCGCGATGAGGTCACCCGGTGCCAGGTCGGCCGGCAGGAAGGCGTCCTTGACCACGATGTCCCCGCTCTCGCAGTGCTTGCCGACGACACGCACGAGCATCGACTCGGCGTCGGAGGTGCGGGAGACGAGGGCGACGCTGTACTCGGCGTCGTACAGCGCGGTGCGGATGTTGTCGGACATGCCGCCGTCGACGGAGACGTACGTACGCAGCCCGTCGAGCGGCTTGAGGGTGCCGACCTCGTAGAGCGTGAAGGCGGTGGGCCCGACGATGGCCCGCCCGGGCTCGACGGAGATACGGGGCGTCCGCAGCCGCGCGGCCTCGCACTCGCGGCTGACGATCTCGGTCAGCGCCTTGGCGATCTCGTGGGGTTCGCGGGGGTCGTCGGCACTGGTGTAGGCGATACCGAGACCGCCCCCGAGGTCGATCTCGGGCAGCTCGACCCCGTGCTCGTCACGGATGTCCTTGAGCAGCCCCACCACCCGGTGGGCCGCGACCTCGAACCCGGACATGTCGAAGATCTGCGACCCGATGTGGCTGTGGATGCCGATGAGTTCGAGCCCGTCGAGCTGAAGCGCGCGCCGCACGGCTTCCGCCGCCTGCCCCCCGGCCAGTGGAATCCCGAACTTCTGGTCCTCGTGGGCGGTCGCGATGAACTCATGCGTATGAGCCTCGACGCCGACGGTGATACGGATCTGCACACGCTGCCGCTTCCCCAGGGACTGAGCGACATGGGCGACACGCACGATCTCCTGGAAGGAGTCGAGAACGATCCGCCCCACACCCGCCTCGACGGCCCGCTCGATCTCGGCCACGGACTTGTTGTTGCCGTGGAAGGCGATGCGGTCGGCGGGCATACCGGCGGAGAGGGCGGTCGTCAGCTCACCGCCGGAGCACACGTCGAGGTTGAGCCCCTCCTCGTGCAGCCACCGCACGACGGCCCGCGAAAGGAAGGCCTTCCCGGCGTAGAAGACGTCGGCGTCGTGCCCGAAGGCGGTACGCCATGCACGGGCGCGGGAACGGAAGTCGCTCTCGTCGAGAATGTACGCCGGGGTACCGAACTCCTCGGCGAGCCGCTTGACGTCGATGCCGCCGACGGTGACGACGCCGTCGGCGTCGCGGGTGACGGTCTGGGCCCACACCTTGGCGTCGAGGGAGTTGAGGTCGGCGGGCGGGGCCGAGTAGTGCCCCTCAGGGAGTACGTCGGCGTGACGGGGCCCGGCGGGATGTGCGGAACGGCTCATGGCTATGGCTCTCTGTGGGCTCTCTGAGCGTTGCTTCAGCTCTGCTGCGGTCTTCTGCGGTCTTCTGCGGGCGTACTCAGAGATGGTCGGGTGCGTCGATGCCGAGCAGGGACAGGCCACCGGCCAGCACCGTCCCGGCGGCTTCGGCGAGGGCGAGCCGGGCGTGGTGGGCGGCCGAGGGTTTCTCCTCGCCGTACGGAAGCACGGCGGACAGGAAGGGCAGGGCGGCATCGGCGACGGTGACGAGATGCCGGGCGAGCCGGTCCGGGGCACGGTGGGTGGCGGCCGCGGTGAGGATGCGGGGATGATCGGCGAGGGCGGTCACGAGGTCACGTACTACGAGGCCATGTACATCGATGTCCTCCGCCACGTCCCCCGGGGCGGCCTCGAACCCGAGGCGGGCGGCATTGCGGCTGAGGGCCCGGGTGCGGGCGTGGGCGTAACGGACCCGGAAAAGGGGGTTGCCCTCGCGCTGGACCAGGTGGTCGGCGGTGATCCGGGGCCGGTCGTGCGCGGCGGGGTGGAGCAGGGCCCAGCGGGCGGCGTCGGGACCGAGCGGGGCGGGGTCCTCCGGGGCGGGCACGGGCCGCAGATTGACGGGCTCCCGGTGATCGATCTCGACCCTCCCGCCCTGGGAGGCCACGATCCGCACGAGCGCGTCGGCGACGACCTCGGCACGGGCGTCGTACGGCACACGCAACTCGACGACCTGCCCGGCGAGCGCGTCACCGTGCCCGTACGCCACCCCCCGCTCCCGGATCTCCCGCACAAGGCCGGCGACGGGCTCGGTCCCCCGCCCCAGGCTGATGTTGATGAACCCGGGCCCGGTGACGACGACGTCCCCGACACCTTCCGCCTGGACAAGATGCGGCCGAAGAATCTCAGCAACACGCTGGGCCGTCTGCCCGGCCGGGCGGGCCAGCTGGAGCGCGATGTTGGTGGCGTAGTCACCACACCCTCCGGGCCCGGGCACGGTCACCACAACCCGCTCCGGCACGGTCACACTCAGTTCCCCCGCGTCAACGGCATGGCGCACTGCGCGCAGCACGGTGCGGGAGAGCTCGACGGGGGTCACGGGACAAGCGTATGGGAGGAGGGGGGTGGGTATGCGAGTCGGTTTGCGGAGGGTCCGGGATGTGGACGGGGTGGGGGCGCGTGCCGGGGCCATGGCGACCGGTGGGACCGGTCGGCCTGCCGAGGACCCTGCCGAGGACACGCAAACCGCCCCCGAACACACCTCACCCTCAGCCTCATCCTCATCCGCCGGTACGGCCGGCGCGCTCCGCCGAGAGCTCGGCCTCCCCGGCCCCGAAGGAAGACCCACCGCGCCCGCCCTCGACCGCCCCTCCGCGCCCCCGCTCGATCAACTGCCGGACAAGGCTGACGAGTTCGGCGGGCTCGAAGGGCTTGGCAAGAAAGGCGTCGACTCCGACATCAAGCCCTCGCTCGACCTCGTACTGCGTACAGGCGCTGACGATGGCGAGAGGAAGATCCCGAGTCACCGGATCGGCACGCAACCGGGCGGCGGTCCGCAACCCGTCCAAACGCGGCATGACGACATCCAGCGTCACGACGTCGGGGCGCACCTCATGCACCACATCCAGACACTCGGCACCATCGGCCGCGGTCACGACCTCAAGCCCCTCCAGCTCAAGATTGACCCTGATCAGCTGCCGGATGACCTTGTTGTCGTCCACAACAAGCACCCGACCCGACGCGCCCGACACAACTCGAGAGTAGGTGCGGACCGGCCACCGCGTCCGGCTTTTCCCCACTTCCGCCCCGCGCGAGTGAGCCACCCCCTCCCCACCGCCACAAACCCGTTCATGAACACCCCGACGGAGCTGGTAGTGTTCTACCCGTCGCCGCGAGCAAGCAGCTCAACGCCAGACGCCCCCGTAGCTCAGGGGATAGAGCAACGGCCTCCGGAGCCGTGTGCGCAGGTTCGAATCCTGCCGGGGGCACCTTGGATCAGGTGCCCAAAGACCCCGTCACCAGCGGAAACGCTGAGGCCGGGGTCTTCGCGTATGTGCAGGCAGATGCAGCCCGAAGCGGGCGTATGTCGGGGTCCGTGGACGAGGCGTGGACGGGATCTTGGAGCATCGCCGCAGGTGACGTCCCCAAGTGGCCGAGGACCCGCATCAGCTCCAGACGGCCGCTCCTGGACGATGGCCACGCTGCGGAGGCTGCCCGCGGTACCCGTGGAACGGCCAGCGCCGCACTAACGACGTTGCTCACCATCGCTTGCGGTTGCGGCGATGCGGGCGGCTCAGGACATGTCGAGCGCGCCCACGGCCGCACGGATGTGGGCCGGCCCGAGACGCGGCCGCCCTCCGGCGCACCACCAGGAGAGCGGCCCCTCCACCTCGCGCGCATGCATGCCCAGGTTGTGTTCGACGCACAGAGGCCACGCCTGCCACAGACGCTCAGCGACGGTATCCTGCGCGGCGTCGGCGACGATCGCCAAGGCATGAGCAAGGTCTTTGGCCACCTTTGGGTACAAGTGACCGCCGTGCCACTCGCCATTGGCCAGCGCAACGTAGACATACTCCGGCTCGCCCGCCTCGTAGGAAGGCTGGGCCACCAGTTGCAGGGGCCCCTGCTCAGGAAGAGTCACTGCCAAATCCCGGTTAAGGAGCGCAAGAGCCTCGTCCCACAAGGGGTACTCGCCCAGCAAGACGCGACGGAGCCCAGGACTGTCGAAGAGAGCATGCATAGGGCCATCCTCCACTACGGACAGCCGACCCCAATCGCGCACCAGGTCGTAATAGGGCACAGACTCAGGCCTTGCTCCAGGCCTGTCGATGGCGAGCGACGCTGTACACCTGCTCGACCTGCTCGGCCGTCAGCACCCCTGAGAGTGGGGCCAGAGCCGCTACTTGGCGCTCCTGGTACACCCGGACGCTGAGTTGCGTGGCGACCACCTTGAGATCGGTGACACCAACGAAGACGAGTACTGGCTCGACTTGCACGGGAAAGCCAGAGTAGTGCTCAAGCACCCGAACCACGCGCTTGGCCTCCGCTCGACTCTTGCGTGCGTAGGGCGCCGGCTTTCCGTGATCGACTTTCACAGCATCGTCGCCGACCCATACGGCCTTGTTGTGGTGGTGCTTCGTATTGATGCTGAACACCCCTCCAGGCCCGATCAGCAAATGATCGACGTCCACATTGTTGGCCAGCGGGATGGAATGCAGGACCCGCCATCCGCGACGCGCCAAGCGGTTCAGCTCGGCTCCCACTCTCCTCTCCCCTGCCAGGCCCCTACGCCACGAGTCCCACTCCGTAGGACGCCGCAGAAGCTGTGAGACGACTCGCTCGATCAGACCTGGGCCGGATTTGTCGAGCAGGTCGCGGAGGGACTCACCGGGACGGTTGGCGGAAAGGTCATCGGCCGGTGTCAGAGGCGGCAGCATCAGAAGGGCTTCAGCCTCCGGTGCCCCCTGCGACAACACCGGCTCAGGGTTGTTGCGTAAGTGGTGTGTCAACACGGCGATCACGTCGTCGCGATACTCACCGACCAAGACGGTGATGTCCCCCGTCCTCACGCCCGCCCAGCCGACCGCGGTGCCATCCGGCAGATTCGCGTACCAGCGATCATGTCCGTACCGCTTCCAGCGCGTGACCTTCAGCTCCACGAGCCCCCCTCGTCCGCTCTCCGCCCGAAGCATCGCAGCAGGCAGGGCTCAAAACGAGAGAGGCCCCGGACAATATGCCGGGGCCTCACAGGTGGGCTCAGTGATCAGACGTGCATCTCACGGACCAGTGTGTCGTCTCCCTGGTAGAGCTCCAGGGAGTAGCTCAAACCGAGGCGGTGAAGTACGCCGCCGAGTTCGTCGAAGTGTTGAGGGTCGACGACTCCGTTCAGGAGGATGTCTGGACCCTCGATCGGCTCGACCTCCAGCTGGCACCAGCTGGTTTCGACTTCGTAGCCGTGCCAAGAAGACGACCTCGAACTCCACCCCGTTCGCACGAAGTGCTGGGCCACCGCAGAGGCATCCCGGCAACCGCGCAGGACACCGCATACGTTGTTGCCAACCTCCACCCACTCAGGATCGATCTTCTGGTCATCGTCGGATACGTCCACGCCGGAAGTATGAGGCCCAGGTTTCGTGCGATCACTTGTATTCGCGCAACAGATCCTCGATACGCCGGTTGGCGACGTTCTGCCGTCCGTCGAGGCACTTCGCGTAGCGGGTCAGCAGGACCTCGACGCTGTTGCCGGCGCGCTCGGCAACCTCGGTGGGATCGACTCCGGCATTGAGCCAAGTCGACAGCGCCGAGTGCCGGAGGTCGTACGGGCGACTCGCGAGCGGTGAGGAGGCGATGGCCGGCGGGAGCGCGAGAAGCCGGGCCTCCTGCCACACGCGGTAGTAGGTCGAGGACGGGACGACCGAGCCTTTCTCGCTGAAGAAGAGGCGCCCGTCGTCCGCGGTCCCGAAGGTGGCCAGGTGCTCGCGGAACATGGCCACGAGGTGGGGCGGAATGGGCACTCGCCTGACGTCCTCGGTAGGCCGGTTCTTCAGCCCGCGGTCGTCGTGGGTCTCCCCCGAGTCGGTCCACTGCTTGCCGACCGACGGGCGAGTCCGGTGGAGTAGGGCCGATCCCCAGCCCTGGTCAGGGAGGATCAGGTCCGTCTCGGCGAGACCGATCGCTTCAGCCGGCCGAAGGCCACCGAAGTACATCGCGGCGAACAGACCCACGAGACGACGGCCGCGGGCACGTCGGTATCCGCCCACGTAGGAGACGGCCGCCAGGAGGTTGCGAGCCTGCTCCGGGTTGGCGACTACGCGCGGGTCCACCTGATTGGACACCTTCGGTTTCTGCCAGCGAACCGCCGTGATGGGGTTCTCGCGCAGCTCCCCCGGGTCGACCGCGTAGTTCGCGGCATTGACGAGCGTCCGACGCTTGCGCCGCACGGTCTCTGCCGCTGCCGCCGTACCGTCGAGCCTGAGCTTCAGCGAGTCGAGGACCGCGCGGGCCGTGGCAGGCTCAGCAAGATCGGCGAGCGGTCGGGAGGCCTTGGACAGCCAGTGCAGAACGTTCCGCACGTCGTCCGGGACTTCCCGATCGTCGGGCCCCGGCAACACGAAGGCCCAGTTGCGCAATGCTTTGCGGATCACCTCATCGGACGGCCGTCCGGCACGCTCGTCGAGCAGTTCCAGCGTCACGCTGGTGAGGGACTCATTGATGCCGTCCCTCGTATTAGGGGCGGCATGGGGCCACTTCATGGCCAGGTACCTGAGGGCGAAGGCGTACCAGGACACGGCCGACTTCTTCTCTTCCATCGAGGCCGGGAGGCCCGACTCGGTGTCGAACTCTTCACCGTCGCGCATCGCTCGCATGAGCTTCGTGCGGAAGTGGTCGGCGAGCGCCTTCGTGCGGAATGACTCCGAGAGCACATTGCCCGCAACGGACCAGCGGACACCGTACGAGGGCGTTTTGGTGTCCCGCTTGCGAACCGCCCAGACCTTCACATCAAGGGACTTCACGCCGCCGCCTCCAGCTGTCGCAGCCACGTGATGAAGTCGCTCCGCCATACCCGGAGCTCTCCGTTGGGCAGCTTGAACGCGGCCGGCCCGTATCCCAGCTCCCGCCAGCGGTAGAAGGTTCGGCGAGAGACACCGCCCAGCTCATCCAGGACTTGGCGAACAGTCATCAGCTCGTCGTGGCGGGAGTCCACGTCGGTTCTCCTTCCGTTCCGAGTGCGGGTTCGAGGGACGAGGCGAGCCAGGCTTCGGCACGGCTCAGGCCAGTACCGGCGAAGACCCAGTGCGAGAGGACGAGAGTGGTTTCCGTCGGCTCTGTCTCGACCACCGCGGTGACCTGTGCGCGTCGCCAGTCAGCGCGAGCGGTGCGCAGTGCGCCGAGGGTGGTGGAGTAGCGGCGGGATTTAGTGGAGAAGTGGCCGCGGAAGCCGAGCATGTGCGCCCAGGCGCGTAAGCGGAGCTCGGCGAGCTCAGGGCGTGCGCCGAGGGTCCAGGCGACGCGGATCATGCGTCGGGCGTGTTCGGTGATGCGTGCCTGGGCGAGCTCGGCGAGGAACTTCAGCGGGCGGTCGAGGGTGCCGGTCGCCGTCTCGGCGCCCTTGGTCGCGTACTTCGCGATGTACGAGGCGACAGCGCGTTCGGTGAGGTCCTGGCCGTCGTCGAAGTCGGCGGATCGGATCGTGCGGACGTCGAGTTGGCGGCCGAAGGCGAAGGTGTGCGCGCGTCCGTCGACGGTCGGGCCGTCCACGCGGGCGGCGGTGGCCGCGGCCTGGATGGCGTCCGTCAGGAGCTCCGCCGTCGCCCAAGCGGGCGGTGCCGTGTCGCCGCCTTCCGGGCCGTCGATGCGGATGACCGCGTGGAAGTGCACGGCACCGCGCTTCTGATACTCGGCGACCTTGGCGAAGGAGACGCGGGCATGGTCGCGGAAGGTGCGTTGGGTGAGACCGGCGCGCTTGGCGATCTCCCGGCGGAGGTAGATCGAGAAGCGCCGCCAGAGGCACCCGGCGTGGGCGTTCCAGAGCACGGCCGCTTCATAGTCGTAGCGGTCTGGGTCGAGAGGCGTGCCAAGTGCGCCGTCCTTCTCGTCGTGCCGCGCCCCGCAGCGGCAGGGACGCCCATCGGTGCGGCGGTTGTGGACCGGGCCGAAGCCAGGGGCGGTGAAGGTGGCGAAGACGCGCGGGTGGGTGGCGACCTGGTCCGAGGTGCCTTTGCCGCCGCGTAGTCCGGCAGTGATCAGGTGGTAGGTGTCGCGGCGGTAGGTCTCGGCGCAGGCCGGGCAGCGGGTCGCGCGGCGGTTGTTGCAGCGGACGAGGAGTTGGCCGGCCGGGAGGGCGGTCGAGTCGAGGTGGTGCAGGGTGCGGCCGATCTCGCCGGTTGCCGTGTCGACGGCGTATTCGGTGCGGTGGCCGTCGAGGCGGACAGGGTGGGTGCAGCCGCCCAGGCCGGAGAGTTGGCGGGCCAGCTCGGGCATGGTGCCGAGAGAGGCCAGCATGGAGAGTTCCGCCAGCGGGGGCGGAGTCTGCCGGGTGATGATGGGAGTTCCTTTCGGCTGTTTCTGCGGTTGGGAGGGACGGCCCCGGGGCGGCGGGATGCTTGGCGGCGTTTGCCGCCCCGGCGGCCGGTCAGCGCCTGTTGGCGCCGTTCAGCAAGGAGCGCAGGACCACGGCGGCGATGGCCACGGAGATGGCCGTGATGGCGACCGCCGCCAGGAGCGCAGTGAGGACGACACCGCCGACCAGGACAGCGGCCACCGGGCCCGCGTAGGGGCTGAGCGAGCGGCCGGCGGCGGTCGGAGCCGGGTTGTGCTGGTCGTACTGCTGCGGAATGAGGGTCGGCGGCGGAGTGGGCACGTCGGGCAGCTTGGGGCGGAACATGGCGCAGCTCATTTCAGCGGTTGTCGCCGTTGACGACGCCGACCCCGGAGCGGGTGCCGGACTCGATGGCGGGGGCGAGGAAGGTGTGGGAGAGCCAGAAGCCGAAGAGGGCGATCACGACGGCGACCCACATGCGCACGCCAAGGAACTTGATCAAGCCCCGGCTGCGCTCCGCTCCGCCGGGCGCGCTTCCCGGCTCCGCTGCGGGCGCCGCTCCTGCCTCCGGCCCGCTCCGCCCGCGCTGCGCCGACGCGCGCCCACATGTGGATAGGGCCGGAAGGCCATGGGTCGAGGACTCAATGACGCGGCCCGCGGCCAAAGCAAGCCTCCGGCGGGGGATCGGTCGGCACCGGGATGGAGGGGCGCCGTAGCCGACAGCGGGCCCGTTGTGGCGTGCGCGGAGAGCTCCCATCCCGTCCGCCATCGACCCAGGCAGAGCCGAGCAGACGCGGCCCAGGGGCGTCAAGGTCGTTCGTTCAGTGGCGCGCTCCACCTTGACGCCCCTGAACCACGCCAGCTCCACGGTGTGTGGGTCGACGGCGGACGGGATGGGAGCTGGGGTCCGTGGTTTGCTGGTGAGCGCTGCGAATCGGGCCTAGGTGTCAGCGTGTGCCACCCTGTCCGCACACGCAGGCAGCACTCCCGCGGACGGCGCCAGGGCCGCGATGGCCCACGGAGCGCTATCTGCCGGACAGCAGCCACAGCTGCAAGGGCACGGCTTACCCCGACACCGATTGACCAGAAGTCCCGCGACCTGGTCGACTAATCAAGCGGTCAACACGCACCGCCTAGGCCGATAGCGATGCCACGCCACACCTTCCCTCACAGCCCAAGAAATGTGGCACGCATCAAGGTCATCAACCCTCCTAGCTCAAGCCCGAGTTTGCGACGAAGTTCGTCCCAGGTCTCTGTCGAGATCGGTTCCCTCTGAGTGCTTAGGCGGGTGGGGATCAGTCGGGCGAGCGGCACGTTCAACTTGCCGCGCATCGCCTCCGCGTAACCCCACATCGACGTTCGATCCGTGTTCAGGGCGTGCCAGACGGTCAGCGGGTCGACGCCGGCACCACCCTCAGATCGTGCTGCCGCGCAACCACCTGCCAGCGCCTCGTGAACAAGGGTGATGAACTTCGCTCTGATTCCCTCCAAAGCCTGTTGCCGACGAGTGTCGGTGAGGGCGCTTTCGTACGACCGTTGCCTTCCAATAGCTTCGATCCGAATGGTGTTTGCTGTCTCTTCAGCCTCTCCTCGTGCGGCCGCGATTCCGAGGTTGTCAACGTCATTCAGCCCTTGCACCACGGTGGGCGGAGTACGGTCAGCACGTACAGCTACACTCGGCCATGCCCCGTCACCGGTGATGACCAGCGCACTGTCGTCAGGAAGGCTTGCCCCTGCCCTACGGGCGAGCACCTCGGACAAGGCTGGGTGACCATACGTTGCCAGGGCTGTCCAGCTCTCCCCGTCACGCGATGCCCGCGATGGGTCAGATGTGATGGGGCGGCCGGGCTTGTCGAGTACGGCACCGAAACGTTCAAAGAGGACCTCGCGAAGGTCTTCCAAGGCAACGGGGGAGGGTGCGTGCTCGGGCAGCGGCATCGCATCCTCCGCGCCGAAGCCGACACCTTCTTGTCGCACGATGTCGATCTGGTCGACCAGCTCGCGGATCGCTTGTTGTTGAGCCAATGCCCTCTCACTCTTCGGCGCCTTGAAGATCGCCTGAAATGCACGCTCGGTGGCGCCGAGAATGGGCTGAAGCTGACCGAGCAGCTGACGGAAGTCATCGA
Source organism: Streptomyces sp. NPDC086549 (assembly GCF_044746205.1). NCBI lineage: Bacteria > Bacillati > Actinomycetota > Actinomycetes > Kitasatosporales > Streptomycetaceae > Streptomyces > Streptomyces sp. NPDC086549. The sequence continues at coordinate 122,227 of NZ_JBIVBS010000002.1, forward strand.
TCCGTCCGGCGAGCGCTGCGTAAACGTCTTGCTCAACGGTATTGGGTATAAAATAGCTTCGAATGTGGACGACATCTCGCGCCTGGCCGAGGCGATCCACTCGGCCGATGCGCTGCTCGACTCGCATCGGATTCCACGGCATGTCGTAGTTGATGAGAAAGCTGCACGCCTGAAGGTTGAGCCCCTCACTGGCCGCGTCGTTGGCAAGCAGGACGGTCACACGGCCGGAGCGCACAGCATCGACAAGGTCACGCTTGGAGATGTCAACCCAGCCTTCGTGTTCACGGAAGACCTGCCCACCCTGTCCGGTGAAGGTGGCCAATTGTGATCTGTAGGCTCCGACAAGCCTGCCCCTAAGACTTAGAAGCGTGTCCGTGTACTGAGTGAAGACGATAGTTGAATACCCCCGCCCACGGGCAGCATCCAAATCGGAGCGCAACCGGTCAAATTTCGAGTCCGGCACGTTCTTCATCCGGCTGATATACCCCCGGATGTCTTCTATTTCCGTCGCCGTCAGTGGCAGCGCCTGAGAGTCGTTGACCTGATGCCCGTCTCCGGTCTCCAGGCCAACGTCGCTCCACGCCTCCTCGAAGTCCTCTGCCGCCTGATCATCATCGAGCGCCAGAGCTTCGCGATTGAGTCGTTTCGTCAATGTCGCCTGGATCGCCGCCCAAGACGAGGTTAGCCGACGGCGGTAAACGGTCAATACGAAGCCGGCACCACGCTTGCTTCCATGGGCAGACATGAGCCGGTCAATGAGGTCGTCGAGCTCATCGTAGAGATCCTGCTCCTCTTGGGTGAAGGGCACGACGACCGGCTGAGTGTCCCTATCAGCAAGGTTCTCCGTAAGAAGTCCGCGGTCGCGATACATCTTCAACGTCTCGCGACTATGGCGAGTTACGAGTTGACCGACAGGACTGAGCAGAGACAGCCACTCCCGCAGCGCTGCCAGGCCGCTGGGCGTCAGCTCCTGAGCAATCTCTTCCCCAGATAGGTCTCCCGTGCCGAACTTCTCGATGCGGGCCGCTGCTACGGGGCCCACTTGAATTCGAATTTTCTTGAGGACCGCTTCCTCTGCCGCGGTACGCGGTAGTCGAGGCGTATCACGCAGCGTCTGGTCCAACCATGCCCAGGCCGTTTTTCGGTCCTTTGGACCGTCACCCCTCGCCACTTCGCGGAAGTATCTCTCGAATGCATGAGGGTTAGCCAGAGGTCCCTGTAGACCTACATGGATGAGCAGATCCCGCAGCTCGATCGGGGCAACCTGCATCGGTGTCGCCGTCAGCAACCAGAGCGCCTTGGCCGCTCCCCCTTGCGTGATGCGGTCGAGCAATTCGAGCAGACGCCCCGGGCGGTATTCATCCTCATCAATGTGAGTGCGGCGAGCATGGTGCGCCTCATCCACAATCACGAGGTCATACGGCCCGGCCGCAAGGAGACGTTCCTGTTCAACCGGCCGACGCGCGAGGTGGCTGGAGGCGATCAGAACCGGCTCAGACTCCCACGGATTCACCCCGGGTACGACAGTCCGCACATCATCAGGGTGAGCACCGTAAATTTTGCCGCCTTCAAGGCGGGGAACCCATAGACCGAACTTCTCGAAGAGCTCGTCCTGCCACTGCCGACAGACATTCGCCGGGGCCAAAATCAGGGCACGTCGCACGCGCTTAGAGAGCAAGAGTCGGCGCAACGACATGCCAGCTGAGATCGTCTTGCCGAGACCTACTTCATCGGCGAGCAGCCAGGAGCGAGGGTACAGACCAGCAAGGCGTTCAACTACCTGCTGTTGATGCGGGAAGAGCGTCAGTCCCGTCGTTGCCACCGGAAGAGCCTCGGCCCCTACAAGGGCCGGAGCCACTTGCAGATAGCGAGCGACGGCGGCATCGTCGCCCATCGGCTCTGGCTCTTCTGAGTCCCTTTCTCCCGGCACCACGTTCGGTGCCATGCTCAGCAGTCGCTCCGACGCGGCATCCGGTAATGCGTACACCTTGAAGCCGACCATCCGGCCGGCCCAATGCTCCTCAAACTTCAAGGCCCAGTGGCTGAAGTACGTGGCAGCTTCAGTCCACGAGGGGTAGACCGAGAACGACTCGAAGTTGCGAGTCCACGCTTGAGCAGACTCGTTCACCGACCCCTGGAAGGCGACACCGTCGCCAACCGTGTCACGTAGGACCCCGATCTTCTCGTGGAAGTACGGGGTCATATCGCCGCCGACGATCGGCGTCCCGTCTTGGTCCACCGGGATCGCAATCCGTACGTCAAGACGCCCCATCTTTGCCAACCAGGCAAGCACCTCAAGGCGCCGTCGATCCACTTCGGACTCTGTGACCAGCGCATCTGCGAGCTTCTTGGCAAACGCCGGGCCGATCTCGGCCCGGCCAAGTAGAGCATCCCGGTCCCCCGGGCTGACCTCAGCACCACATAGGAGCCGCACGCGTCCGCCGCCGTTGATGAATCGCGACAAACCACGCGCAGCGGCACTCAGCGACGAGGAACGGAAATACCCGACCGAGCGGTCATAGTGCACTGATCTCGACAGGGCCGGGACGTAAAACGTCTCCAGCACACGGTCGCTGGAGTCATAGCCCGGCTTAAGGTCCAAGCCTCTCAAGCCGGGCGGCGACGTAACAGTGATTTCAGACATCGAATCCGAAGGTCTGCTGCTCGTGCTGCACAATAATGGGTTCCACCTCGTCGGCCGGCGGTTCGATGTGATCGAACAGAGCCGCTCGCAGGCTGTCTAGGATCCGGGCCTCTGGGCGGGCGAAAGCACCCTTATCTTTCACTCGCGGAATTGCGTAGAGGGCGGCCCGAACCACCTCAGTGAGGGTGGAGTCATCAACCAGACGGGTGCGGCTCAGCCAAGCTTTCGCTGCGCCCAGACCATCCGAGTCGTACAGCGCCATCAGCGCGTGTAGCCGGTCGAGCCACGTCCCAAATTCCGCGGCATCGGGGTCAAGCGCACCAGCTGTGACCCGCTGTGCCGGCGTGAGAAGGGTGACACTTCCGCTCGACGCCTTAATCACCTTGTTCCGCTTAGCGAGATCATCGATCTCAAGGTGAGTCGCAATAGAGAGCTTCCGCGCCTCGTCATAGGGGAATTCCGCAGCAGCGAAGTCGCTCCAGGCGAGCAAATACCAGTCAGTGATCCGATCGAAGTCGATATCCCGACCTCCCAGAAGCTCCCGCTTCTTGAGCGACGCAACCTTCTCCCGGGCCAAGTCAAGGGCCGCGTCAGGTCGCAAGACCTCTGGCTTGCCATCGCCATCAAGTTCACCCGTATAAACGGGCCAACGGTCGGACAGCACCGAAAGAACTGGCCCATACGTTGCGATCGTGAGGTCTACTCCGGTCATCCCTTGCTCGGCAAATCGGGTTACGGCATCTTCAGCAGCTCGCTCCACATCACGTCGAATGTCCGACCAGTAGGCGGGATCGCCATCCACTCGCTTCCGACACCCGAGGAAGATCGAAGATTTCGCCGAGTTTTTCTTCGCCTGATGAAGAGAGTTCTCACTCTCCGTATGGACTGGCCACGAAGAATTGATAGAGAAGCCAGAATCCAGGAGAGCCGAGCCGAGCGTATCCCAGGCGGAAATTTTCTTGTGCGTGAACATGACCGTCATCACACCATCAGACTTCAACACCCGGTGAGCTTCACGGAATGACTGTTTCATCAGCTCTTCGTACCGGTCGTCAGCCAATTTGGCCGCCGTTTTGGCGTCTGTTTTCTTGCGACCACGTTGTACGGGCGGCGCCATGTCCTTGAATAGGTAAGGATTGGCCACGGCCTCAGAAACCTTGTCCGTCGAGACGAGGTTAGTGAACTGCGGCCATGTGCTCTTGAGCGCCCGCTTAAGCCATACATAGAAGTAGTCGGACAGCTCCGCGTACATCACATTATCTGAATAAGGGGGATCAGTGACGATAAAATCTATCGATTGACTCTCCAGCGGCAACTGCGTAGCGGATCCACTTATGATCTCAACCTTCCCGCTACGCTGGAACGAGTCGAGTCGCTCTCCGCCGGAAATGAGGCGCGCGGTCCCTTCATAAGTGCGCCTTATCTGATCAATCGCCCAGTCCGGCAGCGAATGCGCAGCATCGAGCTCAGCGAACGACATCTTGAATGAGAGGTCGTGCTGACTAAACGTGTTCGCCGTAACCTGACGCAATGAGTGCCAGACGCTCATCCGACTGTTGTAGTTCAGACACTTACTGATCGCGAACGCGAGATAGAGCCCAAGCGCATTCGCTTGCGCCTCACTAATCTCTTCTCTCGCCTCAGAAACGATCTTCTGGGTCTCTTCTAGCGCAGTCAAATTCGCCAGTAGTTGCCGTGGAGTGAACATGTCCGACCAGCGGGTAAGCCCCATACGGCGTGGTTCCGAAGTCTTCCACCCATCCGGGATCTCATCAGTGGGCGCTAGATCGGAGATCTCCCATCCGGGCAAACGGGCCGAAAGTTCCTGCTCAGCAGCCTGGACAGCAGCTAGATCATCGCCCGTCGGCGCACGGAACTTTCGCCCCTTAACCCCGCTACGGGTGATTGCCAGAGCCAGGAGTTGCTGGCCAAGGTGCCCTGACTGCGCCATCTCCTGGATATACTCACCGGAGAAGGTTTCGCCAGTCCAGATACTCGTCGCGGTGCCGTTCTTGTACGTAGCCCTGCTTCCAGGACCCGTAGCAGAACTGCCTTCCACAATTCTCGGGTGGACTACCCCTGCCTCGTGGTCGATCTCCAGGTCTACAGCCACCTTCAGGCCGGAGGCAGGGCGAGCGAGCCAATAGTTCGGCGACAGCGGCGTTGGACGACCGGTCGTAGGACAGGGGACGGTATGCGCCCAAACGTAGGCGACCACCGTTTCCCCACCTTGCAGAGGGTAGTATTCTTCGAGCCTCTTTCGCACACGGCTAGACCAGCGGTTACCCCAGACGTTAATAACCTGCGTGAATTCAACCCCGAGATCGGAAGGAAGAGCCACCGTGCCTTCAAGGATCGCGGATGCTACCGGATTCAACTCGTTAGCATACGTATTGAATCCATATCGCACTGCCTCAAATGGGATACTACCTCCCCCGGAGAACATATCCAGGAGAGTCATTTGCCCGGATCCGGGGTTGCCACGCAACGCAGCAAGCCGCGAAATCCGCTCAAGCACCTCCTTTCCGGGACTCTCCGTAAACGCCCGCGGATACCCATAGCCGTTCCCTGGAAGCTTGATTCCTGCCTCTTTAGCTGCGGCAATTGCCTTCCGCGACGATACGGGATCGCCTGCAATTCCTAGGCACAAGAGGAACCATGCATGGTACTCTGCCTCGCCGCCTGGGAATTCATTCTGCAGGCCAGCAAGGACGCGCTTACAGTCCTCGCTCCCTTCTGCTTCATTAGGCGTCGGCCAGGCCGGTAGGGCAGAAGCAATTACTGCCGCACGGCTGGCAATGTGAGGACGCCGAGCCCACCAGACATGCAACGCGAAGGTCGGCGGCAAAGCCGTGAAGGTCCCAGTTTCTCTGACGCTTTCGGCGCCGATAGACGCTGAAGGCAACCACTGTTCAATAAGGCTCCGGGTCACCGTCTGGCCCCTCTGTGTCTGCACGGCGGATCCGACCGCTGCGCCCTGATCTACTCTTTCGTTGCGCAGGATCACCTGCGCTTGCCCCCATCAAGGAGGATGCGCAGCGCCTTGAGCCCATGCCGATGCTGGACCTGCGCATGCCAGTAGGCCGCTTCCTCTCGACTCATGGCAGCTACCCCTACGGCAATGTCAATGATCCGGTCCGTTCGGCGAAGAGGCTTCACAGCACGCAGCAGCAACTCAGCGTGCGCGCCCAGCATGGGATCAAGCGCCACCGGCTTGCGCGCGTTCCAGTCCCGCCCCCGCAGTCCGGCACTACGCAGGACATCTTGTAGGGGCGCCGCAATGTGTGTGGCGCGGCCGCCGTTTACGTGGACGGTTCGATGGCCGCCATCAAGGTCCTCTGCGGCAACATCGACGGCAACGATGCGGCCATCCTCATCCCGGGAAATTAGGCAGGTGTACTGCTCAGCTCGGCTCATCCGTCACTCTCAGTGCGCATCGAAATTCTGCACTTGGTCGGACCAGTGTCTCGCGCGGCCTGAGCAAAGCGTTCCACTAGATCCCCCGACAATGGCAGTGGGTCGGCGAAAGTCGCGGTTACTGAAGCCTTGAGTACGGACTCGCGCGGGCCAAGCAACTGCTTGAGAGCTTCTCGGAGCGGAGCATAGTCACCAGGTGTCCCCAGGTAGGAGACTTTTGCCGTGTGCATCTTGCCGTCACCTAGGGTGATGACCACATCCACATCGTAGGTCAGGTCGGCTCCCAGGGTGGCCGGCGGGACGATCGAGTGGAGTCGCAGCAGCTCAGGGCCAGCTCCGGCGCCCAGGTGATCGACCTCGATCTTCAGTTCCAGCAGGCTCTCCCGCTGGGTATCCGCCGCTGCGCTGCGTGCCTGTGCGAAGGCACTCCCCGCCGCGCCCGTTCCGGCGAACACCGTGGGCTTGGCGGGTTGCAGGCCCAGCTGCCTCCCACCGTTCGGAGAGCCGTTCAGTGTCTCGTCCGGGCAACCACGACCAGGATGGACGGTGTCACACAGAGGGCACGCCTGCTCGGCGGGCGCCGGAGCTGAGCCGGGCGGGTGCAGGAGCACATCTGCCGCTAGACGAATGCTCGCACCGGGGCGCTCCTTGGTTGCCCAGCCGTCGTCGCCACGGTCCGGGTCCTGGTACTCCCACACACCGTTGCGAACACCGGCACTGATCAGGGAGACAAGCTGAGCCCGGTCGAAAACCATCTTGAGATCAGGGCGCCTGGCGAATGCCTTGACCAGCTCTTCAGTGGGCTGGGGCCGGTTCATAAAGTCACCTAGCTTGTTCTTGACATGCGCCGGGTCGATTGCCTTGTCGCCGGCACGGAGCGTCTTCTCCATCGCAGCAAGACGGTTCAGAATCGCGTCGGTCTGGTTTGGCCAGACCGACGAGGTGGTGACCTGATCAAGCTGTACTGCTTCGAGCCCTTGGCTCGTTGGCACATACAGTGCGTTCACGTGGTTACAGACCGCAACCCTAGCCATGAGCGCGGACTCCTTGGCCTTGTCCTTCAGCTCGCTGCGCTTTTCGGGAGTCAGCGCGTTCAGCGTGTCGGCGCTCGTGGACAGCTCTTCAAGGGCGAGGTGAGTCTTCACAGCGCGGACCATCGCATCATGCGTGCCCAGTGTTGGGGCCAACACCACCAGTCGGTTGCGATACTCGCGCACTCCGCCAGACGGAGTGCGCTCCCACAGCTCCTGGATCTTGGGCGGAATGGCGCCGTGAGGGTCGACGCCACGCGGGTCACCGAAGTCGTCCCAGTGCATCACGACCAGCCAGGCATCCTCGGCGTTGTCTGGGACCTTCGCGTCGTCCCAGTGCCGACGGACCTTGAGCGTGCTGTCGCGGAACTGTTCGGTCAGGATTCTGGTGGCCTTGGTGCGCGCCTTGGTCACGCTTATTTCACTCTCGGCCTCCTGGATGAGCTTCACCAAGGACGCCTCGGTCGAGAAGCGGTAACCGCGAACATCTGCGTGCAGATACCAGCAGGCGGTCTCAAGGCCATCGAGCGCCTTCTGGAGCAGGTTGGGGTCGTCTCCAGGGACAAGCGTTGCGCCGAAAAGCTCAGGGGGCTGCACGCCCGGAACATCGCGCGTGAGGGAGTACAAATAGACCGCGGCGGCAAGGCGCCGCCCGTAGCGCGCTCCCATCCGCTCGTCGACGCGCTCCGCGTGTGACAACTCCGTCCCGGCCTGCGATGCGATGTCTGCGCGAATCACAGGCTCGAACTGCGGTCGCTCCAGCCGGCTGGAGAGCTCCTCAGCAATGACCCGTTCCGCAAGATCGATGTGGTGCGGGTGAATCAAGTAGGTGCCGTCCAGTTGCTGGGCCCACAGCCGACGCACAACACGGGCAAGCAGTCGCAACGCGCCGCGGGTGCGCTGGAAGTTCGGGATCGTAGACAGACGCTTGTCCAAGATCCGGATGAGAGCGGGATGGAACGGATACGTTCGCGCGACCTCTGATGCCCAACCGCTGCCGACCATGCCCTCTGGGAGATCAAGGCCACTGGCATACGCGGCATCAGCGGCCTCTGCATACGCCTGGGCGGTCTCCGCCGCGGCGCTACCACTCTCGCGCTGCTTGAAGAGACGACGCGCGAGGATCTTCGGGAGATCAGGTTCCTCGCTCGGGCGGAGGACCAGCTCTTTACGCGCCATGAGCGAACGAGCCTCGTTGATGGCCTCAAGCACGTCGCTGGTTGCGTCGCCGAAGGCGTCAGTCACACCGGTGGTGGTAATCACCAATGCCGCATGAGGAAGACCGTCCACCGCCTCCATAAGCGCCATCAGGAAGGCCGTGGTCTGGCTGGCGAGCGTAGTTTCGCCGACTCGCACCCCCTTGGCAACGTGGTAGTAGCGAGCGATCTCATCGATGAGGAGCAGTGAGGGGCGCTCTCCCAACATTCGCTTGATCGCATCAGAGCCCGGCGCAGTGAGCGCCTCGTCATCCCCTCGAACGAACTCGTAGCCAGCAGCCCCACCGATCTGAAGGGCTAGGTATCCCCAGACGGTACGGGGTGTGACGCCGGCGATCTCAGGGAAACTCTGCGCGCCGGTGCTGGTACCGACGAACGCCCCCACCTGATCGACGGGCTCGTCTGGGAGGAGCGAAGCATCCATAAACTCTGCCGCGTGACCCGCGTCGAGTCGTCCTCGGGCCGCGTGGAACAGCGCGATGAGGTTGTGGGTCTTACCGCCTCCGAGGTTGGTCTCCAGACGGATCACGCTGGCGCCGTCCGGCTTGCCCCCGCCGATACGCCCCAGGACCTCGTTGAGCAATGACTTCAGGCCAGCCGATGGGAAGGTGGCCGCGAAGAAGCGCCCTGCGTCAGCGTAAGTATCCGGGGCCGTACCTGCGATGACTTCCTCAAGCGACGCAGCAAAGCGCGACTCTGTGAGTTCGCCAGCCAGCACGTCATCACGCGGCTCGACCGCCCGGAACAAGCTCTCCACGTTTCTCCCCTTCGCCACCTGCTCCACACAGTATCCGCGAGGATGGAACCTGACAGGGGAATCTGTCCTGCTCCATCGCACACACGCGCCCACGGGCAACTGCTGGTCTTGGGCGGAGGATCAAGGTCTCCCCGGACACGGTCAAGCCGGAGGGCAGGCTTCTCGGGTTATATGCACGGTATCTGCCATCTCGTCACGGGTCCCTCGTCGAGCTCGAACCCGCCCGACGTGTCGGTGCGGTTTCGCCCTGTTCATGCCGTTTACATAGCCTATGGAGACGAACAGTGCCGCGCACGTCCTCGCCGACGTGTTGCCGTACGGGGCCATCGAAGCCCTTTCAAGGTGGTGTACGTCGCTTGTTCGCGGCCCATTCGCGGACGGGTGAGGCCACTCAGTCAGTCGGCAGGACGCTGAGCTGCAGAGACCTGTGATGGACACGGGGCCTCCGGAGCCGTGTGCGCAGGTTCGAATCCTGCCGGGGGCACCCTGTATGAGGTGCCCAAAGACCCCGTCACCAGCGGAAACGCTGAGGCCGGGGTCTTCGCGTATGTGCAGGCGTATGCGGGGCGAAGCGGCTGTATGCCGGGGTCTGTGGACTATTCGTGGACAGGAACTGAGCGCGTCCGCCCAGGTCACAGCGGCTTCCTCGGAGCGGACGCAGCCCGGCGTGCCGGTCCCGCACCAGATCCGCGGCGCCGAATAGGCTGCGCCTGACTGCCACAGAGAAAGACGCCCAACGTCGGCACCACAAGCGCACCAGATCGCCCGTCGGGCGTAGGTGGTCAGCGCGCCAGTCTGAGACGTGCCGTCTCTGCGGCATGGGACGCGGCTTCGATCAGTCCGAGTTCGCCGGCGAGCGTCGATACGAACGCATCAACCGCCTCGATGGCGCGGCCCTCCATGGTGTCGGGCTCAGCAAAGTACGCCGCGAACTCTCCTGCGCCGATGGTCGCCAGGGCGGACCGACGAGCCTGATGGTCCGCCCACATCGGCCGATGGACGGCGCGCACCCGGTCGAGCTCCAGTTCGTCGATCTCCTCGTGCCGAAGGCGGCGGATCGTCTGCTGTTTGGCCTTCCACATCGCAATGTGGTGCTGGACGGGGACGGGCCCGAACGGGCCCGGAAGGGCTCGTTCAATCCTCGGCATGCCGGGCTGAACTGGCCAGGGCGAGTACAACTCCGTGAGGACCGACGTCAGTCTGTCCACGTCGATCCGCCCGGTCCGCTCGCCTTCCTCGAGGACGAGCTGAGCGGCGCGCCTTTGCTTGAGGCTGGCGGAGGGGTGGGCGAGTTGCTCGACGATTGCGCGGACGTTCTCGCTTCGCCTGACGGCAGTCGTCTGGCCAGTGGCTCGCGCATGGGTACGCCAAGCTCGGCGCGCCTGCGGGGTGAGGACCACCGTGTCGTTGATCAGCCACAGGTACAGCACGACGCGGACCAGCGAGCGTTGCGGGATGCGCCCCAGCGGGGAGCGCTCTCGAGCTTCCAGAAGTCTGGTGAACAACTCGCGTTGCTCGGGGGGAAAGACCCGCGGATCACTGCCGTGCGCGCTGGTCTTGCGCGGCTCGGGGTGGGCGAGCATCCCGTCCTCGACCCAGGAGGTCACCATCCTGGGACTGGCTTTCACTCCCAGGGCGAGCGCGTCGGCGACCAGATCGGCCGAAGTCCCCTCGACCCACGCGGTGGCCCGATTCCCGTTCACGGCGCCGAACTTACATCGAGATTCGAGCTCCGGGAGCTGCATTCAGCGGACATCAGCCATAAGGCTTGGGGCAGCAGAAACTGCCGCCCCGCACCGTATCCCGGCCAGGAACAAGCGGTGCGGGGGGAGTCGACTCATCCCCTGAACGGAGACCGTCATGTCCCACCGTACGCAGCGCCCCGACGTGAAGCGGCAACGCGCCCGCCATCGTCTTGTCCAGGGCCTCGGGCAAGCCGCGTTCTACGCCGCTTCCACCACGTTGGCCGGTGGTCTGGCCCGCGCACTGCTCCACCTGCTCCGTCTGTCTGTCTCGTCATGCTGACCCGAGCGTCCAGCGCCTGTTGCCAAGGGGCGGGGAGTCGGCCCCGCCCCTTGGCCGAACACCACGCGCAATATCCGTATCCTCCGGCCATGAGACTCTTCCGACCGCGCGCCAAGCGGACGACTGAACCCCCTGTGTCGCGGGCCATGGCCCTGTACAGGGCCGGGCGCTACGCAGAGGCGGTGACCGAGGCCCGTGCCGTGGCCCGGTCGCTGCCACTCGATGACACGTACGCACCGCTGGCACTGAGCATCACCGCAAACGCGACGGGCGCCCAGGGCCGCCACGCCGACGCTCTCGCCATATACGACGAAGTGCTGCCGGCCGTCGGAAAGACTTTCGGAGCTCATCACTGGCAGACCCTGAAGCTGCGCTCCGACCGCGCCCAGACGCTGGCCGCGCTCGGTCAGTACGCCGAGTGTGAGGCAGAGTGTGCGGCCGTCGCCCAGATCGCGAGCCGCGGTACAGGGGAGTTGCAAAACGTAGTAAGGGCCGCCAGCAACGGGCTGGTCTTCGCTCTTAGCGCGCAGGAGCGCCACCCGGAGGCCGAGGCACACGCCCGCGAGACCCTGGGCGCCCATCCTGAACCGGACCGGCTGACTCTGGCATTGCGGCTCGGCCTGGCACGCAGCCTCAACGGCCAAGCCCGCCACGAGGAGGCCCTCGCCGAGGCGGAGCGCGCCCGTGAGCTGGACCGCAGCCTGCCCGCGGAATCGAGCCGCCCAGAGACCGGCGCCATCGAGCTGGCCGTAGCCACCGCCCTCCTGGGACTACGCCGCGGCACCGAAGCTCGCCTTCAGGCCGCAGCTGCTCACGATGCCTGTCTGGCCTCATTCGGCCCGGACCATCGCCGCACAGTCGAGGCTCAGGCTCTGCTCGACCGAATCGACGGCGCTTGATCGGACGCGCACCGCGAATCCGGACAGGGGTGTCCCAGGTGTCCGGCTGTCCGGTTACGGCCCCGAACTGCACGGACACCCCGGACAGCCCGATGGACCGCTGTCCGGGCTGTCCGGTCACAGACGGCTGCAACACCCGCGCAGGTGTTGCAGCCCGTCGGCGGAGCCGACCTCTCAATGGGCGCAGGAGCCGGAGGCGACTTCCGACTTCGCACTATCTGCGATACACGAGGGCACCTGACGCCTCCTGGGATCAAGGAACCCGCTGATCAGAGCCGCGTCGCAAGCCGAACTCTGATTGTGCTCCGGAGCCGTGTGCGCAGGTTCGAATCCTGCCGGGGGCACCCAGCATGAGGTGCCCAAAGACCCCGTCACCAGCGGAAACGCTGAGGCCGGGGTCTTCTTGTATGTGCAGGCGTATGCAGGCCTGAGCGGCCCTAGGACGCGGTGTGGGGACTATTCGTGGACAGGTTCTTGGGGCATTCGCCCTGGTCAGCCCCTGACACACCCCAAGGGGCCGCCGCGCCGCGCTCAGGCCGTGGTCAATTGCCTCAGAACCGCCTGCGCCACTCCCCTGGCACTACCAGGATTCTGTCCCGTGATCAGCCGGCCGTCCTCGACCACATACGACTCGAAGGGCTTGTCTGCCGTGCTGTAGTCGGCCCCGAGCTCCTTCAGCCTCTGCTGCAGGTTGTAGGGGACGGCGTCTGCTCGGTTCGCCAGCTCCTCTTCGGGCCAGGAGAAGCCCGTGACCTTCTTCCCTTTCACCAGGGGATCGCCGTTACTTAGGACGACATTCAGCAGACCAGTCCCTCCATGGCAGACCGTCGACACGACGCGTCCCGATTCATAGAACCGCGCCATCAGTTCTTCCAGTTCAGGGGTCTGCGGAAAATCGAACATCACTCCGTGTCCACCCGTGAGGTAGATCGCGTCGTAGTCGTCGAGATGCACGTTGGAAATCTTCCGCGTGTCTTCCAGGAGATCCATGAACGCTCGGTCCCGGTACCGCTTTTCGGTGCCGAGTTCTGCCAGGACCTCATGGGAAAGACTCTCAGGATCCAGCGGGATCTTGCCGCCCTGCGGGCTGGCGATGTCCATCGTGTAGCCACTCTCCGCAGCCACGTCCCAGAAGTGAGTCAGTTCCCCCAGCCACAGCCCCGTACGCATGCCGACTTTCTCGTACTCGCCGACGTTGGTGACGATGACCAAGATCTTCTTCGTCGCTGCCATGATCTCTTATCTCGCTCCAGTCGTGTGTTCACCTACCGAACGACGCCTTGGCTTGAAAAGAGCCGTGGCATTTTACCTTCGTTCCGTGGTCAGAGCGAGGTTGCTCGCTGAGCCCCGCCTCCACATTGGCTGAGGGGCGGACGTCAGGGAGATCCCGAAAACAACCGTAGCCCGATCGATTTGGCACGGCAAAGTCAAGTCCCAGCAACGGTGAAGGCCCCCTGGGTTGTCCAGGGGCCTGCCGACTGCGGCGGGCGCCGTACCCCCGCCGTCTCGGCTGCGAGCGCGCGAGGAGACCGCACCGCCGGCCGTGGCCGAGGGCGAGCAGCTGCTTCGAGCACGGGTGGGACGCCATCCTTGCGGCCGCCCCGGTCGAGGAGTCCGCCTCCATCGCGACCGGCCACCCTTCCGGCGAACGCCAAGTCACCCTTTGGTGAGCGGCCCCCGGCGCTCAGCGACGGCGCGCGACCACGAGGTACTGGTAGGCGCTGAGGCGACGGTGTGTCTCGACCCGCTCCGCCCCGAGGCCGACGGCGACGTCCACCAGTGCCTCGAGGTTGGCGGGCAGCGGCACGTCGTGGCACGCCACGCTCACTGGCTCGAAGCCGGTGGCGGTCAGCATCTGTTCGAACTCGTGCCGCGTGAAGAAGTGAATGTGGGTGCGATCGAGCAGCCCCTGATCCTCGTAGTGCCAGCGGTCCTGGACCAGTAGCGGCGCAAGCACCGTCCAGTGTTTGATGTTGGGGATTGAGCAGATGATCACGCCCTGGGGGGCGAGGTGGCGGCGAACGACTGACAGCAGTCGGGCCGGGTCACGCAGATGCTCGAGCACATCGCCGAAGATGGCGGCATCGAGATTGTCAGGCAGGTCCGAGACGGTATCGAGATCGGCGACGATGAGCTCGTCGAGACGCCCCGCCGCGATCTCAACCGCCTGCGGGAAGAGCTCAACCCCGGCAACCCACGCCCCCAACTCCGTCTTGAGCGCGGCGCCGAGGGAACCAGTTCCGCAGCCGACGTCGAGAATTCTGCGCGCTGTCCGGGGCACGAGCGCTCGGAGGTCTGGCCGGTCCCCCTCGTAGTAAACGCCCAACTCCTCGACGAGATGGGCCCGTGTGCCCGCGGCCTGCTCTGCCCCCGCGATCCACTTCGCGCGAAACGCGCGGTCAGCAGCCAGGAATGCGGCCGAATCTCCGTAGCCGCCCTTGGTGTGGTGAATCACCTCGAGATCGTCGACAACGACGCGCATCCCAGCACGGCGCGCCTGGAAACAGATGTCAGCGTCGTAGCCGTGAAACCCGGTGAACGCCTGTTCGTCAAAGCGTAGCTGCTGCACGGCGCGCGGTGAGAGCACCATGATCAAGCCATCGACCATGTCGACATCGCTACCACCATCCTGGAAGTCGATCAGGCCCCTCGTCTCGACCACACGCCCCGCAGGGTGATAGTCCCACCACGACAGGCTCCTCACCCCCCGCCCCCCGACTACCCCGATCACGCCGACATCAGGCTCGTCGAGCCGCGCCCGGATCTTCTTGAAGAAACCGTCATCCACGATCTCGGTGTCCTCATGCAGCAGCACGAGCGCTTCCAGGTCCTCCCGGCCCCGCGCGTTGTCGAGCACCTTGTTGTACGCCTCGAAGATCGATGTCTCCGAGGAGCTCTCGATCATGACGCTGTCCGGTTCGCAGATGCGCTGCAGTCCGTGCAATGCGAATCGCTGAAACTTCTCGGCCGAGCCGACGCACACGCCAAAACAGAACATGTACTGGTGATCGTCCAGGAGGCGTCACGCTTGAGCCTTGATCCGCCATTTGAGGGGCTCATTAACGAATGTGTCGTCATGCCACATTCGCTACTGACGTTGTAGGTGTGGTGCCGTCAGGGTGAGTTGAGTCCGGTGCCGGTAAGGCATCCGTCGACGAGGTTGGGCCAGTACTGGACCTGGCGCAGTCCCCGCCGGAGGGCTCGCATCAGGTGGGCGGGGTCGGTCCACCGCTTGCCGACACTGGGGCGCGTCCGGTTCAGCAGGGCCGTCCCCCAGCCGTCCTCGGGCAGCTTCAGATCCGCACTGTTGAGGCCCACGGCCTCAGCCGGGCGCAGAGCGCCGGGGTCTGGGTTCCGGGACGCTGGCCGGGGCTGATAGAGCGCCCGTCGTGGTGCGAGCGGAACTCAGTGATGGGGACTGGGAGTTGATCGAGTCGTTCTTGCCGATCAGCGGATCCGGGCCGCGTCCCGAGCCAGCCACGTGATTAGGACTCGTGGCGCACCCTGGAGCGGGAGCATCGCAGCGTCGCTCACACGGCGCCATCAAGATCCACCGGATGCTCCCTATGGAGCGCAGCCTTGGCTCCGCGACCGGAGCTGACCAGGGCTGCTGTGGAAGCGGCAACGGTGATGGCGAGTATGGGCATCGTGACCAGCTGAGCCGCGTCGGCGGTATTCGTGATCAACGCCGCAGCACAGGCGATGCCTGTCGTCGTCACGGCGAACGCCACCGCAACCCCGGACAGGGCAAGCAGCCGCAAGACCTTGGCAGATGGTCGGCACCGGGTGACGACGACAGCAGGCGTCACCGCCGCGGTAATGAGGAACGCCGCCGGCCCAAGCACCCCCAAGGCCCCGACCCAATAGGAGAACGGTTCGATGGAGGCGAACGCCAGGAACAACGGCGCGATCAGCCATGTAGGCAGCGTCGGGATGAGAACCACCAGTGGGCGCCACGCGGTCCAGTCTCCGGTTCTGAAGGTTTCCCCAAGTAGCGCGAGGGCGCCAGCCAGCAGGATGAACCCGGCGCCGTACATGGAGTACTGCGCAACGTCGAGCAGTCGGCGCACCAGGTCCGGAGTCGGCCAAGGTTCCTCGGACAGGATGAAGCGCAATACGGGCAGGACATACAGTGCGGCGCACCAGGTGACCCAGGTGGTGGCGACGCTTGCCTGCATGCGGCGGCGGCGCCGTTCGGCGGACTCATCGGGCATCACCGGGTGAAGCCATGCCCGCAGCGCGCCGACAAGGAGGTCTGCGACGACGCTTGGGCGGGCGCCGGTGTCCTCGACCAGCGCTTCAAGTTCGCAACCGTAGCGCTCCCGGAACGAGGGAGGGTATGCCCGCAAGGCCAGCCGAACTGCCATGTCGATCACGCGTTTGCTACCCCCAGTCGGGTCAACCCGGTGCGTGCGAAGCGGGCCATCGCCCGGAGTTTGTCATCGAGCACGGCCTGGCCTTCCGCGGTGATGCGGTAGGGCCGCCGACGCTCGTCCTCGTCCAGCGGCGCGACCAGGCCGCGTTCCTCCAGCCGCGCGATGGCGGCATACAGCGTGCCCGGTCCCAGCCTGATGGATGTCTGTTCCTCGACGTCCTTGGTGATCGCGTAGCCGTGCTTGGGGCCGTCGGCCAGGCTGGCCAGGATGAGCAGCGCGGGTTCGGCCCATCCGACGCGGTCTCGTTGACGTGGCATCGGGCACCTCCTTCGTTCCTGCCGACTACTACGTTATACGATACTACGTAGTACGTAGTAGTGGCCCAATGCGTCAACCATGCGCTGGGACCGAGCCGTCGAGCATCTCCCGGGATCGGACAACTGCCGCTGGAGCGGACGCGGAACTCCGCCGTGGGGCGGTCGGCCCGTGCCCGTGCCCGGGTCTGGGTCTGGGGTTACTCGGTGATGTTGACGGTCACGTAGTCCGCTGACGCCTCGTGCAGCGCGTCTCCGTCGTAGGAGACCACGTAGAGGGTGTTGCCCTTGGCGCGCGGCACGTCGTTCACAGTGAAGGAGCCGTCGGAGCCGACGGTGGCGGCGGGTAGGTCGATGACGCCCTTCTTCGTCACCCTGCGCACGTCGACGGTGGTGCCGGCCGGCAACGCGACTCCCGGTGTGGTCAGGGTGCCGTGGATCGCCACACCCGACGTGGTCGCCTCGGTGGGCGTGTCGAGCGCCAGGTCGGTGGGCGCCTTGGCCACATCCACGGCGAGCTTGGCGTCCTGGGCGGGGTCGTGCGCGGAGTCGCCGGCGAAGGAGACGGTGTAGGTGGCCTGCCCGCTGACGGCCGGGGTGTCCTCCAGGGTGAACGTGCCGTCCGGGCCGACGGGGGCCGACGGCACCGCGTGGTCACCGTCGGAGTCGTGCCGCACCGCGGTCACCTGTACGGGTGTCCTGGGCGCGGGGCCGTTCATCCGCAGTCGGCCGGAGATCTGCACGGCCTGGCCGGCGTAAGGGGTGCCGGGCTGCGCGGTCAGCGGGACGTCGAAGGAGGAGTGGTAGCGCGCATCGGGGTTGCTGATGACGTGGAGCCAGTACGCGTCCCCGGCGGCGTCGGTGGTCATGGCGAACAGACGGGAGCCGTCGGCGCTGAAGGCCAGTCCGCGGTCGGCCACGCGGTCGCCGCCGTTCGTGGCGTCGGTGAAGGCATACTCCCTGGGCGCGTCGCCCCGGGCCGGATCGGCGCTCTGGACCAGGAGGTCGGCCGCGGTGCCGTCGACCGCGCCGCCGCGCGCGAGGAGCGATCCGTCCGGGCTGAACGCGACCGCCGTCGAGCTGGTGCCGTCGGGCAGCGGCCCGTATCCGGGCGTCACTTCGCTCAGGTCAGTGGTGGACAGCGTCTTGGTCCCCGACACCCCGGCCGCGACCAGGGCGAGGGCGCCGTCGGGGCTCACCGCCACGTCCCGCGGCACCGTCGTCGGGTCGTTCGGGCCGGCGAACCCGCGCACGGCCGACCGGCTGAGGGTCGGCGCGGTCGCGTCCCACACGCCGACGGCCAGCTTGGACCCGGAGCTGGGGAAGGCGTACGCCTCGACGATCTTGTCGCCGGCGGCCGATACGGCGATCTTCGGGTCGACTTCGCTTGAGATGCTCTCCGTGTAACTGCCGCCCGTAAGAGCCCCGCTGTAGAGCGCCTGAGGCTCGGTGGTGCAGTCCTTCGGGGTCGACTGGCTGGTCATCCGCGTGAACCGCAGCGTGCTGCCGGTGGCCACGATGTCACCGGTGCACTTCCCCTTGAAGAAGTCACTGCGCACCCATCCGCCGCCGATGTAGGCGAAGGTATCGGGGTTGAAAATCAGGATGTAGTTGGCCGCGCCGACGTAGAGGGTGCTGCCGTCCGCGGAGAGCATCATCGCACCCGGGTTGATGAGGGCGTCGGTTTTGACGGTCTGCAGGAGGCTGCCGTCGAAGTCGTACACCAGCAGTTCGTTCACGGTCGCGTTGAGCGCGCCCGTGGTCACGTAGACACGCCGGCGGGCCTGGTCGACCAGCATGCGCGAGTAAGTACTGGACGGCAGTCTGACAGCGATGTCGGACGGTTCGCCCTGCTCGGCCGCGTGCACGGTCGGTGCGCCGGTGGCGAGTGTGGCGGTTAAGACCGCCAGCGTGGCGAGCAGGCTGCGGGCCCGTCGGCAGCGGGAGCGGGCATGACGGTACTCAGACAAGTGAACCCCCCGAGAGTCCTGTTCGAGCCGTGATCTCCGCCGCCGGGGCGGCGCTCGGACTGTAACAGAACGTCAGTTCCCATGCGGCGGAATCGGTTTCCCGACGCCCTCACCCGATTCGGGCGGTACGCGGCGTGCGCCGGATGCCTCACGGGTGGTCGCCGCCCTGCTCGCGGGCGGTCTCGGCGTCGAGGTCAACCCGCACTTTTCAGGAGGCTCGCGTGCGGATGCTCGGGCTACTACAACCAGCGCGGCAGCCGGTGAGTCTCATCTCGTAGCGGGATGGGGAGGCGCAGATGAATGGGCGCAAATCCGTGCTGAGCGGCGGCCGGGATGAGGACAGCTCTCCCGTCGGGTGGAGGGCACTCGCGGGCGTCGCGGCCATCGTGGTGTGGATAGCGTTCGGGCCGCTTGGGCCCTTGTGGCTCTATCTTCTCGGCTGGGTGATGGCGCTGGCGGCAACGGACGGTGTCTCCAGGCTGGTACGCCGCCAGGGCTGGGCCGTTCCTTCGCCGGGCCGCCTCGTGGCTGGGCTGCTACGGCTCGGACCGGAATCGTGGCTGGTGGCCCCCCGCTGGGCCAGAGCCCGATTGGCCGCCGGGGGGTTCCTGATGTTCGCCACCATTGCCGGAGTCGTGGGGCGGGAAGCCGGTCAGGAGTACCAGGTGCTGGCGAACCTCCGGGACCAGGGCCACAGGACCGACGCGACCGTCGTCGAGATCACCGGCCGGTCGGAGGAGGGATGGGCGAACTCCGTGACCGTGCGCTTCAACACACCGTCCGGCCCCGTACACGCGGCTGTCGATGTCACGGCCAGCTCAGCAAACGATGCGAAGCCTGGAACGCACATACCCGTCGTGTACAACCCGGTGCGCCCCACCGAAGTCCGCCACGTTGCGTACCTCGACGGACGCGACGCCGACGGAATTCTGCAGGGGTCGATCGTGATCGGGGTACTCGCGGCGGGTTTTCTGGTGCGGACTACCGGGGAGGTGCTCCGCACCATGCGGCAAACGGAATTGGGCAAGACGCCGGGCACCCACCACCCCAGTACCTGAATGGCCCGAGACACCTCGTGATCACGCCTCGGACACGGGCAAGCTCCTCGTGCGTGTTCAGCCCTGGGCCGCATACCGCACGAAGGCGGCCCACTCCGAGGGGTGGAAGGCGAGTTGGGCGCGGGCGGGGGCCTTCGAGTCACGGATGTGGACTGTGGTGGGAGTTGTGGCGGTCTCCAGGCATTCGCCGCCTTCGCCTCCGCTGTAGCTGCTCTTGAACCAGGCGAGGCGTGCAGGTTCCGCGGTGCTCATTACTCCCCCAACAACTTCTCGATCAGGGCAAGGGACTCGCGCGGTGTGAGGGCCTGCCCACGGATGGCTCCATATCGTGCGGCCAGGATACGTACCTCCTCTGGTTGCGTGATCAAGTGACCGGTACCCTGTACCTCCAGGTAGGCCACCTGTGGCTTCGCCTTGGGCGTCAGCAGAACGAACGGCCCGTCCACACCTGGGTTCTCGTCACACGCTAGAGGCAGAACCTGCAGTGTGGTGCTGCGCAGTCGGCCAACTGTCAGCAGGTGCCGCAGCTGCTCATGCTGGATCTTCCTTCCCCCGATTTCACGTCGTAGTACGGCCTCGTCGATGACCGCAGTAACCATCGGTGGCGGCCAACGGGTCAGGATCTCCTGGCGAGCCATCCTCGCAGTCACCCGTTGTTCGATGGTCTCCTCCGCCCACAGTGGCTGCCGCACGGTGAATGTGACTCGGGCGTAGTCCTGGGTCTGCAAGAGCCCCGGCACCGTGACCATGCTGAAGAAGTTGATCTCAACCGCGTCGCTCTCCAGCCGCGCATAATCCCTGAACCATGCCGGATGCCGAACCTTCGACTTCGCCTTGGCCTTCTCAAGATCCTCGATCGTGGCCTTCAACAGCCCACCGGCGCCGAGCAGTTCGTCCGCCGCCTCCAGGAACCCCCGCTGCGGCGTCCGTCGTCCCCGCTCCAGCGACGAGATCAGATCCTCGCTGTATCCGAGCCGGTCCCCCAGCTCCTTCTGCGTGAACCCAGCTCGCTCCCGAAGTAGCTTGACCTGCCTGCCGATCGCCCGGTTCAGGTCGCTGGCCTGCTCACCCTCGTCGTACGTCTCCTGCGGCTCCGTCATCGCCATCTCGACACCCACCCCGCCGTCCCACACGCTCAACCAGGTCACGGCCGACGCCCCGTACAGGACACCGTCCGTCACGGTACACACACCCTCCGTACCGAAGGATTCCCTGGTCAGGGTAGAGCGAGGCGGCCACTCTCAGTGACATGAAGTCAGAAATCTCCTCCCAGCGGTTCAGCCAGCTCCTCAGCGCCACGCCTCGCGGCGCCCGTCTCGCCCGGCTGCTGGCTGTCCAGCAGCTCGACGAGTGGGGCTGGCCGGCCAGTTGCCCGGTGGGCGAGTCTGCGGTCCTGGTCGTCGCCGAGTTGGCGGCGAACGCGGTCACGCACGGGCGTGTGCGGGATCGCGGGTTCCGGCTCACGCTCGCTGTCGAGGCCGAGGCCTCGGATACGCTCCGTATCGAAGTGGTCGACCCACGAGGTGACCGTCGCCCTCTGGCCCGGCGTATCGCCGGACCTACCGCCGAGACAGGCCGCGGGCTGCTCCTCGTCGAAGCGCTGGCCGCCCGGTGGGGCAGCGAGCCATGGCCGCCGTCCGGCAAGGTCGTGTGGGCGGAGATCGCTCTTCCCTGCCCGTGATCGCCCCTGCGTGTCGTCAAGCTCGGGTCGGTCGTTCGTCTCGTGTCACGGAGGCGATCACGGCTGAAGCGGTGGCGGTCACGACGAGGGTGCCCAGCATGACCATCCCCACTCCGATTATGAAGAGGCCGCTGGAGTCGTCCGACCAGTCGTAGTAGGCGGCGACGGTCAGGCCGACCGTGGGACCGAGCACCGCGGCCGCGGTGTAGTGCCGGGATGCTGCCCAGTACACCGGTGGCAGCAGGGTCAGTATCAGGCCGATGACCTGCCACGCGGCGTACGGGCCGGTCGTCGTGCCGTCAGGCTGCGTGTCGCGGTGCTGGTCCCAGCCCAGCCAGGCGGCCCACATCGCCAGCGCCAGCGCGGCCGACGCGAGGGTCGAGAAGAGATGGAGGGCGGTCTTTTGCAGTCCTTGGGTCATGACCCAAGCGTTTCGGCTCGGCCCGTGGCCGACCAGAGCGCAAGTACTCAGCTCTGCCCTAGTGCTCTGCCCTAGTACATCGCCGTCCCGCCTTGCCTGTGTTGCGCCCCCGGCGCACCCTTGTCCCATGGGTGCGCGAGATGGCCCCACGCTCATCGGGTCCGTACAGCGGGCGTTTCGGCTGCTGGAGGCGGTGAGTGGGCATGTGAACGGGGCGCCGGCCAAGCAGCTGGCGCGGGAGACCGAGCTGCCTCTGGCCACCGCCTATCACCTGCTGCGGACGCTGGTGCACGACGGGTACGTGCGGAAGCTGGACGACGGCGGGTTCGTGCTCGGGGACAAGTTGCAGGTGCTGCACGTCGCGGGGCGGGAGCAGGCCCTGCTCAGCCGGGTTCGGCCCACGCTCGCCGCTCTCCGGGACGAACTGTCGGCCGCCACCTATCTCACCTTCTACGAGGAGGGCGAGATCCGCGTCGCCGAGATCGTCGACGGGCCGCGTGCGCCGCGGGTCGACATGTGGGTGGGGTTCGAGGACGCCGGGCATGCCACCGCGCTGGGCAAGTCCGTGCTGCGGGAGCTGGACGACGACTCCCGCAAGGATTATCTGTCTCGGCATTCGATGGCCGATCTCACTCCCCGGACTATTACCGACCGCCCTGAACTGCTCCGACGGCTCGACTCCGCGCCCCTCGCCCCTGCGGTCACGGACCTGGAGGAGTACTCCCTCGGCACGGTGTGCGTCGCGGTACCCGTCTACAGCGGCGGCACCCTCGGCTCGCTCGGCGTCTCGCTGCGGGCGGACCAGCTCGCCCGGCTCGAGGAGGTCCGGGAGCGGCTCATGCCTATCGCGAGCCGCGTGACCCGGAGCCTTTCGCTCACTATCTGAAAATCCGCTTCTTGTGGTGTCCGATCTGAACCTTTTATCTGGATAAAACAGGCAATCCAGAGGGCCGTCGCCCACACACAGGTGAGGATCGCGAACCCAGTATGAGCACGAGCCGAGACCTCCGTGACGGCGTCCACCGGCACACATGGCCGTTCAGGGAGTGCGTGGCGGGCCCTGTGGTGTCGGTCCGGGAACGCGCCGCCGCGCAGTTGGGCGCCCGTGCGTGCATGCTGCCCGTCCTGCCCATCCTGCCCGTGCTCATCGTCACGCTCGTCGTCACCGTCGACCTCGTCGCCGGGCGGGGGCTGACGTGGGTGCCGCTGCTCGCCGCCGGGCCCGCGCTGGCCGCCACCACCAACGGGCCGCGCGGAGTCCTGTGCGTGGGCCTGCTCGCCACGGCACTGGGCACGGCGCTCGGCATCCGCGACGGCGGACTGAGTCACGAGCTGGCGGTCGTGCTGGCCGCCCTGGTGGCCGTAACCCTGGCGAGTGCCCTGGCCAGCGCGTTGCGCAGGCGCCGGGAGCGGGTGCTCGCGGCCGTCCGCTCGGTTGCCGAGGCCGCCCAGCACGCTCTCCTCCAACCCGTGCCGGCGGCCGTCGGTCCGTTCCAGGTGGCCGTTCGCTACAGCGCGGCCGCCGCGGAGGCCCGGATCGGCGGCGATCTGTACGCCCTGGTGTCCACCCCCTACGGCGTACGGCTGATCGTCGGCGATGTGCGCGGCAAGGGGCTGCCGGCCGTGAGTACCGCGGCTCTCGTGCTCGGCGTCTTCCGCGAGGCCGCCTACGACGAGCCCGATCTCCTCGCCGTCATCGACCGGATCGAGCGGAGCCTGGCCCGTAACCTCGGCCCCGACGACTTCGTCACCGCCGTGGTCGCCGGATACCCCCGGTCAGGGCGTCTGGAAGTGGTCAACTGCGGCCACGCGCCGCCGCTGCTGGTACGCGGCTCCGACGTCGTGGCCGTCGAGGCCACCCATCCCGCCCCGCCGCTCGGGCTGCGCGCCCTCATCGGCGAGACCCCGCGCCTCCAGGCGCTGCCCTTCTCCGACGGGGACCAGTTGCTGCTCTACACCGACGGGGTCACCGAGGCCCGCGATCACGGCCGTGCGTTCTATCCGCTCGCCGAGGGACTGGCTCGGCACGTGTCCGACGAGCCGGCTCATACCCTGAACGCGCTCCACGACGACCTGCTGGCGCACGTGGGCGGCCGACTGCACGACGACGCCGCGCTGCTCCTCCTCCGCAAGCCCGCCGCGCCCGACACCGTCGCCGACACCGGGCACGAGGACGGGCACAAGGACGGGCACGAGGACGGGCACGAGGGCGGGGAGATCAATAGGGGCGGGGAGGTCGACAAGGGCGGGGAGGCCGTCGAGCTCTACACCTTTGAGAAGGCGGCTGTTCAGCAGTTGCAGTCGTAGCGGCGCGCTCGGCTCAGGCCGTGCGCTTACGGGATGCGGTTGCGGTCTTCTTGGCAGCCGCGGTCGCCTTCTTGGCAGTCGACTTCGTCGCGGTCGACTTCGTCGCGGTCGTCCTCTTGGCGGTCGTCTTCTTCGTCGCGGTCTTGGACGTGGATTTCGCCGTGGGCCCGGCCGTCGACTTCTTCGCGCCGGCCGTCTTCTTCGCCGCGGACGTCGACTTCTTGCCGCCCGTCTCCTTGGGTGTGGCACGGGTCCGCGCGCGCTTCGGGAGCGGGGTGACCTCGGCCTTCCCGGCCTCCCCGGCCTCCCCGGCCTCCCCGGTCTCCTCGCCCACCGCCTCGCCGCGGGACTCCTTCGCCGCCCGCACGCTCTTCTCCAGGGCCGCCATCAGGTCGAGCACCTTGCCGCCGGCCGCGGGGGCGGGGGCCTCGGGGAGCTCCTCGCCGGCCGCCTTCGCCGCGATGGCCTCCTCCACGGCCTCCCGGTACTCGTCGTGCAGGTCCTCCAGCTCGACCTCGCCGAGGGTGTCCATCAGGGCGTCCGCGAGGTCGAGCTCCTTGTCGCGGACCGTGACGTCCACGTCCGGCGCGACGCCCTCGGGGGCGCGGACCTCGTCCGGCCACAGCAGGCCGTGCATCGCGATCGCGTCGCCGACCACGCGCAGCATGCCCAGGCGTTCGCGGCCGCGCAGCGCGTACTTCGCGATGGCGACCTTGTTGCTGCGCTTGAGGGCCTCGCGCAGCAGGGTGTACGGCTTCGCGGCCGGGGCGCCGCCTGCCGCGAGGTAGTACGCGGCGTCCATCTGGAGCGGGTCGATCCGGTCGGCCGGGACGAAGGCGACGATGTCGATGGTCCGCGCGGTGGGGATCGGGAGGTTGGCCAGGTCCTCGTCGGTGATCGGGATGATCGTGCCGTCCGCGTCCTCGTACCCCTTGCCGATCTCCGCACCGCTGACCTCGCGGTCCTCCAGTTCGCAGAACTTGCGGTAGCGGATGCGGCCGCCGTCCTCGGTGTGGATCTGGCGGAAGGAGATCGAGTGGCTCTCCGTGGCGTTCACCAGCTTGATCGGGATGCTGACCAGGCCGAAGGAGATGGCGCCGTTCCATATGGATCGCACGTGCGGGATCCTTCCGATCAGTACATGTACGGGTATGCGGCAGTGATATGAGCATGCGCCTGTTTGTTGCTGTTTCGTGGGATTCTCATCGTATGACGCCGATCACTGAGGTGGAGGGGCGACGGGTCGCGCTCAGCAACCTGGAGAAGGTGCTGTATCCGGCGACCGGCCTCACCAAGGGCGAGCTGTTGCACTACTACGCGACCGTCGCGGACGTCCTGCTTCCCCATCTCCGTGACCGGCCGGTGTCCTTCCTGCGGTACCCGGACGGGCCGGACGGCCAGGTGTTCTTCGCCAAGAACGTGCCGCCCGGAACGCCCGACTGGGTCACCACCGCGGAGGTGCCGCGGTCGGAGGGGCCCGCGCGGATGGTGTTGGTGCAGGATCTGGCCTCGCTGATGTGGGCGGCGAACCTGGTCACCGAGTTCCACACCCACCAGTGGGCGATCGGGGCGCCCGGGGAGGCGGACCGGCTCGTCTTCGATCTCGATCCCGGGGCGCCCGCGACGGTCGTGCACTGCTGCGAGGTCGCGGTGTGGCTGCGGGAGCGGCTCGCCGACGACGGGGTCGAGGCGTATGCGAAGACGTCCGGCTCGAAGGGGCTGCATCTGCTGGCGGCGGTGCGGGGGGTGTCGTCGGAGCGGGCGTCGGAGTACGCCAAGGGGTTGGCCGTGGAGGCGGAGCGGGCGATGCCTCGGCTGGTGGTGCACCGGATGACGCGGAGTCTGCGGCCGGGGAAGGTGTTCGTGGACTGGAGTCAGAACGCCGCGCGGAAGACCACGGCGGCGCCTTACACCGTTCGGGCGCGGTCCGTGCCCGCCGTTTCGACGCCGGTCGCGTGGGAGGAGGTCGAGGAGTGCCGGGAGGCGGGGCGGCTGGTGTTTCTGGCGGGGGACATCGGGCCGCGGGTGCAGGACTTCGGGGACCTGATGGCGCCCTTGCTGGATGTGGGACGCGCGAGTCCGTTGCCGTGAACGTCCCCGCGTTCGCCAGGTGCCGTGGGCTGCCCTGTGGGGGTAGGTCGCGCAGCCCGGCACTTGTGAGGTGCCGCTGCGCCCACCCGTGCCGCCCCAGGCGGCACGATTGCCCGCAGCTACAAAGTCGCCTCACACCCTCAACCACGTGTTCCGGTCCCGCGCCATCGCATGCAGCGCCTCCACATCCGCCGGCTTCAGCACGCCCCCCAGCCGCGCCAGCCCCGCCAGCTCGGTGTCCTGCAGGACACGGACCTCGCGGAGCTGGGCGGTGACGGAGAGGGTCGCCGGGCCCGCCAGGGCGAGGACCGGGTGGACCTCGGCCGTCAACGCGTACGACGCGCGGTTGGCATCGGCGCGCATACGGCGCAGGAGCGGGCGCGGCTCGCGGCGGCCCACGGTGACCATGGGGTCGGCCACCAGGACCCGCTGCTTGCGGGCGTACAGGGTGTGGAACACGAACAGTCCGCCGGGACCGATGAGCAGGTGGTGGACACGGTCGCCGCCGGGCAGCGGGATCGAGTGCAGGGCGTGCCAGCCCGCGCCGTCCAGGCGGTCCAGGGCCTCGCCCACCGTCTGCTCGGCCAGCAGGGCCCGGCGGCGCGGGTCCGGGCGGAGGCGGTGGGGCGGGGCCGGGTCCCGGTCGAGCGCCACCAGCAGGGCCTCGCCGGGGCGGTTGGGGGCCAGGTCGTCGTCGGGGTGCAGGGCGAGGCGGGCCAGCTCCGCCGGCGTCGGGACCGGGGGCGGTCCCACGGTCACCGGGCCCGCCAGGAAGGGGCCCAGTGCTTCCAGCACGGCCTCGCCGCTCTCCTCGCTGAGCAGGTTGACCCGGGCCGCCTCGCGGTCGTACCAGGCCACGTTCCTGCCGTCCGTGAGGCAGACGTACAGCCGTTCGTGGCCGTGCCGCCAGACCGGCACGACGCGCAGTCCGCTCATGTGCCATCACCCCTCGACCATGGGAACAGGCGGGGTGCTCCAGGGGCAAGAACCCGGTTACCTTTGAGAGCAGTTGGGTGGGGTAGCTGGGGAGGCGCCGGTGCGTACCCGTGGGAAGCAACCCGACGTTCCGGCTCCGGGCAGCCCGTGGAGCGAGATCGTGCCTGGTCTGTGGATGGGCGGACACGAGTTCAAGGGGTCCTCGGGACAGCTGGAGTTCGCCGTCGTGCGGGATGAGTTCGATCTTGTGCTTACGCTGCTGAGGCTGCCGGGGCACGGGCCGGACGCGGACGTCGAGCACCATGTGTGGCCGATTCCCGACGGTCCGCTGGACGGAACCCAGCTCGCCGGTGTCATACGGCTGGCCCGGGCCGCGAACGACGCGCTGGACGCCGGCCGCAGGGTGCTCGTCCGCTGCTACCACGGGTACAACCGCTCGGGTCTTGTGGTCGCGCACACCCTGGTCGCCCGGGGCCGCTCCGCCGACGACGCCATCCGGCTCATCCGCACCCGCCGCTCCCCCTGGGCCCTGCACAACGACCTCTTCGTCGACTATCTGCGCGCCGGCCTGTCGACGGCCCGCCTCCTGGAGGAGCTGGCGGAGTAGGCGGAGTAGACGGAGTAGGCGGAGTAACGGGATAACCGTTTCTCCGGACGAATAGGGTGTACGGCGGCACCGAACGATCCGAGCCACAGGAGTACCGTGCCCTTCAGCCGTCGCGCACGCACCGCCCGAATCGCCCGCACCGCCGTCACCGTCACCCTCCTCGCGGCGACGGCGGCAGCCTGCGGTGACACGGGCGGTCTGCGCGGCGCCGGCGCGACCCCCACCGCGGTCAGCCCCGTGAAGCTCTGGCCGGACCTGCGGCCGGCGTCCAGCCCGGCCTATGACTACGACGAGGGGACGACCGAGGTCGTGAAGGGCGTCACCTCCCCCGGTGAGGACATCCACGAGGACATCCACAAGGTCGATCCGGTCGCCGTCGTACGAGCGGAGATGGCCGCGCACCCGGACGACTACGGCCCGAACGGCGCGTACCACGAGACGGCCGTGCGGATGGACGAGTGCGGGAAGGGCGGGAACCGTGGCCGGTGCCCCCTCCTGAAGGCGTACTACCGGGATCTGACCGGCGACGGCCGGGACGACCTGACGCTGGGCTTCCGGCTGTTCCCGACCAACCAGACGGCCGTGCGCGTCTACACCTTCGAGGCGGACCGGCTGGTCCAGGTCATGGCCGACAACGACGCGATCATCGGGGTCGAGCTGGCCGGGCGCGCCGTGATCGTCCGCTCGCCCGCCGGGATCACCGGCTACGAGTACCGCACGACCTGGGAATGGGACCAGAACCAGCTCGCGATGGTGTTCACCCGCGACGAGTTCCTGCGCACCGGCCGGCTGAAGAAGTCGCCCGCCTCCTCCGCGCGTCCGTCCGCCGCCTCCGCCCGGCCGTCCGCCGCCTCCGTCAGTCCCTCCACCTCCTCCGCCCGTCCCTCCGCCTCCCCCTCGGCGAGCGCGCGATGAGGGTCGCGCTCCCCCAGTGGGCGGGGACGCTCGCCGTGAAGGCGGCCGCGTTCATCGTGGTGATGTGCTGCGCGCTGGCCGCCCTGCTCGGTGTCCTGGTGCATGTCTCGGTGACCGACCAGACCGTCGCCCAGGCCCGCGACCAGGCACTGGACCGACTGGCGGAAGCGACCGCGGCGTACCAGGCCGGGGACTCGATGGCGCGAGGCGCCGGGGTGGACCCGGCCGGACTGCCGGAGCCGCTGCGGGCACTGGCGGTGACCGGGGACCGGGGGACGATGGTCGCCACGTACCGCGGGCGCCCCACGATGTGGGCGGCGGGTCCCGCCGACGGCGACCGGGCGCTGGCCGTGGAGGTCGACTACTCGCAGCAGACCCGCACCATCGCCGGCCTCGACAGTTCGATCCTGTGGTCGTCGGCACTGGCGATCACGGCGACGCTGCTGGTCGGCGCGTTCGCGGTGACCCGGGTGTCGAGACGACTGCACGGCACGGCGCGGGTGGCGCGACGGATCAGCGCGGGCGACCTGGACGCACGCGTGAACGACCCCCGCACCAAGGACGTGACGCGACCCCAGGACGAGGTGGCCGCGGTCGCCGCCGCGCTGGACTCTATGGCGTCGTCGCTGCAGAGCAAGCTGCAGAGCGAGCAGCGGTTCACCGCGGACGTGGCGCACGAGCTGCGCACCCCGCTCACCGGGCTGCACGCGGCCGCCGAGCTGCTGCCCCCGGGCCGGCCGACGGAGCTGGTGCGGGACCGGGTGGCCGCGTTGCGCACGCTCACCGAGGACCTGCTGGAGATCTCCCGTCTCGACACCGGACGGGAGCGGCTGGACCTGGACACCGAGGAGCTGGGCGCGCTGGCCCGGCGGGTGGTGCGGGGAGCGGCGACCGACACCGAGGTGAGGGTCGTACAGGACACCCGGGTGGAGACCGACCGGCGGCGCCTGGAGCGGGTGCTCGGCAATCTCGTGGCCAACGCGCACAAGCACGGGCGGGCACCGGTGGTGCTGACGGTGGACGGGCCGGTGGTCACCGTGCGGGACCACGGGGACGGCTATCCGGACTATCTGGTGGAGCACGGGCCGCAGCGGTTCCGTACCGAGGGCGGGGCGACGGGGCACGGGCTCGGGCTGACCATCGCGCTGGGCCAGGCGGAGGTCCTGGGCGCCCGGCTGGCCTTCGCGAACACCCTGGACGGCGGCGCGGTCGCCACGCTGACGTTGCCTTGAGGCCCGCGTCCCTTTGAGGCCCCGCGCCCCTTTGGGGTGCCAACGCCGATGTAGGCCACACAAGACACCCTATTTGTGTAAGTTCCGGACATGACCAAGCCCGGAACCGTTGTGGCGGCGCCGCAAGCACGCGTCCCCGTCGTACGTCTGTCCCGGCGCCGCGGCATCGAACTCGCCCTGCTCGTGCTGGCCGTGCTGCTGTCCGTGTGCGGCTACTGCGCCGTGGGCCTGGCGAGGACCGGCACCGTCCCGAAGGGCGCCATGGGCTACGGCGCAGGGCTCGGCGTGCTCGCCCTGCTCGCGCACATCACCGTCCGCATCCGGGCCCCGTACGCCGACCCCCTCCCGCTCCCCATCGGCGTGCTGCTCAACGGCCTCGGTCTGGTGCTCATCTACCGGCTCGACCTGGAGACGCCGGGCGACCGGGCCGCCCCCACCCAGCTCGTCTGGTCCACGCTCGGTGTGGGGCTGTTCATCGTGGTGGTCCTGCTGCTGCGCGACCACCGGGTGCTCCAGCGCTACGCGTACGTCAGTGTGGTCGCGGCCCTCGCCCTGCTCACGATGCCGATCCTCTTCCCGGCCGTGAACGGCGCCCGTATCTGGATCCGGATCGCCGGATTCTCCATCCAGCCGGGCGAGTTCGCGAAGGTGCTGCTCGCGGTGTTCTTCGCCGCGTACCTGGCGGCCAACCGCAACGCGCTCGCCTACGCGGGCCGCCGGATCTGGTTCGTGCAGCTGCCCACCGGGCGCGTCCTCGGCCCGGTCGTCGCCATCTGGTTGATCAGCGTCGGCGTCCTGGTCCTGGAGCGGGACCTGGGCACCTCGCTGCTGTTCTTCGGCCTGTTCATCATCCTGCTGTACGTCGCCACGGGACGTACCGGCTGGATCG
The DNA here is from genome assembly GCF_044746205.1 of Streptomyces sp. NPDC086549. Lineage (NCBI taxonomy): Bacteria > Bacillati > Actinomycetota > Actinomycetes > Kitasatosporales > Streptomycetaceae > Streptomyces > Streptomyces sp. NPDC086549. The sequence continues at coordinate 153,014 of NZ_JBIVBS010000002.1, forward strand.
CGGTCGGCCTGCTGCTGGCGGTGCTCGGCGCGACCGCCGTCGGCTGGCTCGAACCGCATGTGCACAGCAGGGTCCAGGACTGGCTGCACCCGTTCGCCACCATCGACGCGGGCCTGGGCCCGAACCAGCTCGCCCAGTCCCTGTTCGCCTTCGCGGCGGGCGGGATCCTCGGCACCGGGCTGGGCCTCGGCCACTCCATCCTGATCGGCTTCGCGGCCAAGTCGGACTTCATCCTGGCGACGGCGGGCGAGGAGCTGGGCCTGGCCGGACTGTCGGCGGTCTTCCTCCTGTACGGCCTCCTCGTGGAGCGCGGCTACCGGGCCGGGCTCGCGCTGCGCGACCCCTTCGGCCGCCTCCTCGCTCTCGGCCTCGCCTCGATCGTGGCGCTCCAGGTGTTCGTGATCGCGGGCGGGGTGACCGGGCTGATCCCGCTGACCGGCATGGCGATGCCGTTCCTGGCGCAGGGCGGTTCCTCGGTCGTCACCAACTGGGCGATCGTGGCCCTGCTGATCCGGGTGAGCGACTCGGCCCGCAGCCAGTACGACGGCCGGGTGGCCCCGTGACCAGGTACATCCGGCACGCCGCCGCCTTCTGCGCCCTGCTGCTGGTGGCGCTCCTCGTGAACGCCGCCCGCGTCCAGCTCGTCCAGGCCCCCTCCTACGACGACAACCCGGCCAACCGACGGGCCACGATCGCGCGTTACAGCCGGGCGCGCGGGGACATCCTGGTCGACGGCGTCCCTGTCACCGGCTCCCGGGACACCGGCGAACAGCTCCGCCACGAACGGGCCTACGAGAACGGTCCGTTGTACGCCCCGGTGACCGGCTTCGCCTCGCAGGTGTACGGGACGACGTTCCTGGAACACGCCGAGGACGGCATCCTGTCCGGCACCGATCCGATGCTGTCGCCGTTCCCTCTGTGGAACGAGGTCACGCGGGCGCAGAACCCGCCCGGGGACGTCGTCACGACCCTCGACCGGGCGGCGCAGGAGGCGGCGTACCGGGGGCTCGACGGGCGCAAGGGCGCGGTGGCGGCGATCGAACCGTCCACCGGCCGGATCCTGGCGCTGGTGTCCACGCCGTCGTACGACCCCGCGGAGCTGTCCGGGAACGGCGACGCGGTGACGTCGGCCTGGGCACGGCTCAACGACGACCCGGAGAAGCCGATGCTCAACCGGGCCGTACGGCAGACATATCCGCCGGGGTCCACCTTCAAGGTGGTCACGGCGGCGGCGGCGCTGGACGCCGGGGTGGTCAAGGACCTGGACGCGCCCACCGACTCCCCCGACCCCTACACCCTGCCGGGTACGCGGACCCGCCTGACCAACGAGTCCGACGGCTGCGCGGACACCTCGGTGCGGGCCGCCTTCGAGTGGTCGTGCAACACGGTGTTCGCGAAGCTGGGCGTGGACGTGGGGGTCGAGGCGATGGCGTCGACCGCACAGGCCTTCGGCTTCAACGACACCGGGCTGAGGATCCCCTTCTCGGTCGCGCGGAGCACCTTCGACACCCATGTGGACAGGGCGCAGTTGGCGCTGTCGTCGATCGGGCAGTACAACACGCGGGCCACCCCGTTGCAGATGGCGATGGTCGCGGCGGCGGTCGCCAACGGCGGGCTGGTACGGGCGCCGTACCTCGTGGAGCGGACCACCCGGCGGGGCGGCGAAACGATCGAGACGGCCGGTGCCCGTCCCCCGCGTCAGGTGATGAACCCGGCGACAGCCGTGCGTCTGCGGGAGCTGATGACCGACGTGGTGCGGGACGGCACGGGCGCCAACGCCGCCATCCGCGGTGCCACGGTCGGCGGCAAGACCGGTACCGCCCAGCACGGCATCGGCAACGCCGGTGTGCCGTATGCCTGGTTCGTGTCCTGGGCGCAGGGCGACGACGACATGGAGCCGAAGGTCGCCGTCGCCGTGGTGGTGGAGGAGGCGGCGGCCGACCGCGGGGAGATCAGCGGGGGCGGGGACGCGGCGCCGATCGCGCGGGAGGTGATGAAGGCGGTTCTGGGGCTGTGAGTTCTCGGTCCGTGAGACGGGGGGTGTCACGGGCGGGCGTCCCGACCTACCGTTCGGTCATGACCTTATCCACAGCCGCGTACGAACTCGCCCAGGCCAACATCGCCCGCCTCAAGTTCCCTCTGGATTCACCCGAGTTGAAGTACTTCGTCGACGCGCTCGACCCCGTGAACGCCGTCGCGGACGCCGCCGAAGGCTTCGTGTGGCGGCTGCAGAGCGACTCCGGCAACGCGACCGGCATCCCCGTCCTCGGGGACGAGTGGCTGGTCATCAACATGTCGGTGTGGCGGGACACGAACGCGCTCACGGCGTTCATGTACCAGGGGCAGCACCGGGAGTTGCTGGCCCGGCGGCGGGAGTGGTTCGAGCGGGTCGAGGAGGCGATGGCCACGCTGTGGTGGGTGCCGGCGGGGCATCGGCCCACGGTCGCGGAGGCGGAGGCCCGGCTGCTGCATCTGCGCGCCAACGGGCCGACAGCGTACGCCTTCACCCTCCGGACGTCGTTCCCGGCGGGTGCATCGGCACCGGTGCTCGGCGAGGTGCCGGAGGGGCTGGGCTGCGGGGTCTAGGCGGTCGATCGCGGTGAGGCCGATGCCGACGGGGGTCAACCGATGAGGCGTTGACCCTGATCGATCGCCTCCTCCACCTCCGCCACCCGCTCCCGCTCCTCCGCCTCGAAGCGCTCCGCGTCCAGTTGTTCGGCGATCTCCTCGTCCTGGGCCATCAGCAGGTCCAGGTTGGAGTCGCCCATCTCCAGGACACCCATGTCGACGTAGGCCTGCTGGAGGCGCTCGCCCCACAGGCCGATGTCCTTGACGCAGGGCACGATGCGGCTGAACAGGAGCTTGCGGAAGAGCTGGAGGAACTCGGACCGCTCGCTGAGCTCCTCGGCCTCCGCCTTCGGGACACCGAAGTTCTCCAGGACCTCGACCCCGCGCAGCCGGTCGCGCATCAGATAGCAGCCCTCGATCACGAACTCCTCGCGCTCCCGGAGCTCGACGTCGGTGAGCTGCTTGTAGTAGTCGCGCAGCGCCATGCGGCCGAAGGCCACGTGCCGGGCCTCGTCCTGCATGACGTAGGCCAGGATCTGCTTGGGCAGGGGCTTGTCGGTGGTGTCCCGGATCATGCCGAAGGCGGCGAGGGCGAGTCCCTCGATGAGGACCTGCATGCCCAGGTAGGGCATGTCCCAGCGGGAGTCGCGCAGTGTGTCCCCGAGGAGCGCCTGGAGATTGTCGTTGACCGGGTAGACCATCCCGATCTTCTCGTGCAGGAAGCGGGTGTAGATCTCGGCGTGCCGGGCCTCGTCCATGACCTGGGTCGCCGAGTAGAACTTGGCGTCCAGATCGGGGACGGACTCCACGATCCGCGCCGCGCAGATCATCGCGCCCTGCTCGCCGTGCAGGAACTGGCTGAACTGCCAGGAGGCGAAGTGCCGGCGCAGCTCGCCCTTGTCCCGGTCGGTCATCCTGTCCCAGTACTTCGTCCCGTAGAGGTTCATGGCCTCGTCCGGTGTGCCCAGGGGGTCGAGGGGGTCGACGTCGATGTCCCAGTCGATGCGCTTCTGCCCGTCCCACTGCTTGTCCTTGCCCTTCTGGTAGAGGGCGAGGAGGCGGTCGCGACCGTCGTCGTACTCCCAGCTGAAACGGGCCGCACCCGTCGCGGGCACCTGCCAGTGGGAGTCTCCCGGGTCCTTGGCGTACAGGTCGTAGGTCGGCATACTCCGCAGGCTCACATGTAGACAGCGAGTCAACAAGTCCTGTGCAAGGGATTGACGGTCTTGCTGACAGGCATTCTCATAAGGGTGGACGCACGTACTCCGGGTAACGAGGTGAGGGAGCCATGACGACCCTGACGGAAGCCGACGCGGTCGACGGTCCGCGTGACGCGCTGGGCCTGCTCAAGGACCGGGAGCAGGTGGCCGAGCGGCTGCTCGTCTCTTCCGCCAAGCACTCCTTCGACCCCGACGTCGAGCTGGACTGGGACGCGCCCTTCGAGGAGGGCAAGTGGTTCTGGCCGCCGGAGCTGGTGTCGCTGTACGACACGCCGCTGTGGAAGCGGATGAGCGAGGAGCAGCGGATCCTGCTCTCCCAGCACGAGGCCGCGGCGCTGGCCTCGCTGGGCATCTGGTTCGAGATCATCCTGATGCAGCTGCTGGTGCGGCACATCTACGACAAGTCGGCGACGAGCGCGCACGTCCGCTACGCGCTGACCGAGATCGAGGACGAGTGCCGGCACTCCAAGATGTTCGCCCGCCTGATCTCACGGGGTGACGCGCCCTGGTACCCGGTGGGCCGGGCCCACCAGACGCTGGGCCGGGTCTTCAAGACGATCTCCACCACCCCCGGCTCCTTCACGGCGACGCTGCTCGGCGAGGAGGTGCTGGACTGGATGCAGCGGCTGACGTTCCCGGACGAGCGGGTCCAGCCCCTGATCCGGGGCGTGACCCGCATCCATGTGATCGAGGAAGCCCGCCATGTCCGCTACGCCCGCGAGGAACTCCGCCGCCAGATGCTGACGGCTCCCAGGTGGTCGAAGGAGTTCACACGGGTCAGCTCGGGCGAGTTCGCGCGGGTGTTCTCGGTGGCCTTCGTCAACCCCGAGGTCTACACGAACGTCGGCCTGGACAAACGTGAGGCGATCGCCCAGGTCAGGGCCAGCGGCCACCGCCGTGAGGTCATGCAGACGGGAGCGAAGCGGCTGACGGACTTCCTGGACGACATCGGTGTGCTCCAGGGCGTCGGCCGCCGGCTGTGGCGATCCTCCGGCCTACTGGCCTGACCCGGCCCCGGCAGCCGGCAGCCGACAGCCATGGCAGGCACCCGGACCACCGGCCTGGGCCCCGGCCCGAGGCCACCCCGGCCCGGATCCGCCGGCCGCGGCGGCCACCCGAGCCACCAGCCCAAGGCCACTCCGGCCCGGCAGCCGGCAGCCACGGCAGCCACCCGGAGCACCGGCCGGTGGCCCTGGGCCAGAGGCCCCCGGCCCGAGGCCACCCCGGCCCGGATCCGGCAGGTGTGACGGTCGGGCGTCCGGGCCGTCGGACCTGCGCGAACCCACTGCGCACGCCCCGGTCGGCGGGCTGAGCCGGGGGCCGGCGGGTGACGGGCGTCGCACCCGTCCCGGCCGGCGGTCCGGGCTGGGTGTGCCGCTGCCAGTGGGGGCGGCAGCGATTACCCTGCCCGTCATGACCCCGCAGGCCCCCACTCCCGCCTACCGTCGGCTCAGTGTCGAGGAGCGCCGCAGTCAGCTGCTCGACGCCGCGCTGTCGCTCTTCGCGCACCGCGCGCCCGAGGACGTCTCCCTGGACGACGTGGCGGAGGCTGCCGGAGTCTCGCGTCCGCTGGTGTACCGGTACTTCCCGGGCGGCAAGCAGCAGCTGTACGAGGCCGCGCTCAGGTCCGCCGCCGAAGAGCTCCAGCAGTGCTTCGACGAACCCCGCCAGGGGCTCCTCCTCCCCCGCCTCGGCCGCGCCCTCGACCGCTATCTCGCCTTCGTCGAGGAGCACGGCGCCGGCTTCAGCGCGCTGCTCCAGGGCGGCAGCGTGGTCGAGACCTCCCGGACCACCGCCATCGTGGACGGGGTGCGGCGGGCCGCCGCCGAGCACATCCTCGGCCACCTCGGCGTCACGGAACCGGGCCCGCGCCTGCGCATGACCGTCCGCATGTGGATCACGGCCGTGGAGGCGGCCTCCCTCATCTGGCTCGACGAGGACAAGCAGCCCCCCGCCGGCGAACTCCGCGACTGGCTGGTCGAGCAGTTCGTGGCGGTGCTGACGGTCACCGCCCGCCGCGACCCGCAGACGGCCGCGCTCGTCGATGACCTGTCGGCGGATGGCTGAAACTGGTGCCGTGAAGACACAGGACACCCCGTTCGAGGGCGGGCCCATGAACGGGCGGGTACTGCCCGTGCTGGTGGGCCCCACCGGCCACCCCCCGAAGACGTACCGCATTCCGGTCCCGGACGCGCACGGCGGCCCGCCCGCCGTTCTCGTCTACCGCCGCGTGCCCCGGGCACACAGCAAGCGGCTCGGGATGGTGCAGGGCTGGAAGTACGAGTACGACCCGGAGGGCCGGAAGGGCGACACGCTCAGGTGGCCGTGGTCCAAGCCCCAGGCCGGGTCCGGCACCGACAAGCCGGACGCCACGCCGTCCGACCACCCGGATGACGCAGACGAGTGACGTGGTTGCGCCGAACCGCGCACACTTCACGAGCGGCGCGCCCCACATGCCTGATGCTCGCGATGCGATGAGAAACGGAAGGTCCGATTCCCTCGCATCGGAGGTGATGTCATGTCAGGAAGGCTTCTGCGCCTGGTGTGCACGGCCACGGTGGCGGCCCAGGCCGCCCTCGCACCCGTCCCCGCGGCGGCCGCGCCCGACCCGCAGCGCCCGGTGGCCCAGCTGCTGACGGACCTTCAGCGGCTGTACCGGCAGGCCGAACAGGCCACCGAGACCTACAACGCCACCGAGGAGAAGCTGAAGAAGCAGCGCGGCCGGATGGAGCGGCTGGACAGAGACCTCGCTCGCGTCCGGCTCTCGCTGCAGGACAGCCGCGGTGCCGCCGGACGACTGGCCCGCCAGCAGTACCAGGGCGTCACCGGCCTCTCCCCGTACGTACGGTTTCTCCTCGCCCGCGATCCGCAGCGCGCGCTCGACGAGGGCCATGTCATCGGACAGTTGGCGCGGGAACAGGCCATGACGGTGGGACGGCTCGTGAGCGACGAGAAGGAGAAGGACGAGCTGGCGCGGCAGGCCCGCAACGCCCTCGACCGTCGGCTCTCGCTGGCCGCACAGCAGAAGAAGCAGCGGGACGATGTGCGTGCGCGGCTCGACGACGTAGAGAAGCTGCTCGCCTCGCTCAACAAGGACCAGCTCAGCGAGCTCGCCGGGTTCGAGAAGAACGGGATCGCGGGCGCACAGCAGAAGTTCATGGCGTCCGGTGCGCTCAGCGGCGGGCAGGCGCCGTCGAAGGCGGGCGACAAGGCCATGCGCTACGCCGTGGACCAGCTCGGGAAGCCGTACCAGTGGGGTGCGACGGGCCCCGCTTCGTACGACTGTTCGGGGCTGACCTCCCAGGCCTGGGAGCACGCCGGCACCCCCATCCCCCGGACCAGCCAGGAGCAGTGGGCACACCTCCGGCACGTTCCGCTGCGCGAGATGCGGCCCGGTGACCTCGTCGTGTACTTCCCCCAGGCCACGCACGTCGCCCTCTACCTCGGCGGCGGCATGGTCGTACAGGCACCGCGACCCGGCGCCCAGATCAAGGTGTCGCCCATCGCGGCCAACCCGGTGCTCGGTGCCGTACGCCCCGACCCGGCCGGGGAGCCCCTGCGGCGGTACGCGCCGCCGAAGCTCCCCCACAGCGCCCTGAACGGGTCCGACCAGGGTTACGCGCCCGCCGCCGCACCCGCCACGGAGACGAGGTAGGCCCCGGTCTTCTCCGGCTCGTAGAAGAAGTTCTCGAAGTCGGCCGGGTCATTGAAGGCGTTGGCGAAGCGGTCGGCGACCGGCTGGAGCTGGCCCGCGGCGCCGATCAGGTTCAGGATGTGCTCCGGCGGCGGGGCGAGCATGGCGTTCGTCCACTTGGTCACGTGCTGGGCCGTGTTCCAGTAGCGGTCGAAGGTCGCCTGCATCCAGGCCTCGTCGAACTCCTTCTCCCCGTGTTCGAGGATCGAGGCGAGGTAGGCGGCCGCGCACTTGGACGCCGAGTTGGAGCCCTGGCCGGTGATCGGGTCGTTGGCGACGACCACGTCGGCCACGCCCAGCACGAGGCCGCCGCCGGGGAGCCGGCCGATGGGGTTGCGCACGGTGGGCGCGTAGCGGCCGGCGAGGGTGCCGCCCGCGTCCGTCAGCTCGACGCCCTTGGCCCGCTCGTGCTCCCAGGGCGTGAACTTCTCCATGAGTTCCAGGGTCAGGGAGAGGTGCTCGGCCGGGTCCTTGACGCCGTTGAAGACGTCCAGCGGGCCGCCGGGTATGCCCTCCCAGAACAGGATGTCCGCGCGGCCGGACGTGGTCAGGGTCGGCATGACGAACAGCTCGCCGACGCCGGGCACCAGGTTGCAGCGGACTGCGTCGAACTCCGGGTGCTCCGGGCGGGGGCCCAGGCCGTGGACGTACGCCACCGCGAGCGCGCGCTGCGGCTCGCCGTACGGGGAGCGGGCTGCGTCCCGGCCGAACATGGACACCAGTTCGCCCTTGCCCGCGGAGACCAGCACCAGGTCGTACGCACGGGAGAAGTAGTCGAGGTCGGAGACCGCCGCGCCGTGGATGACGAGCTGGCCGCCGCGCTGCGCGAAGGTCTCCATCCAGCCGGCCATCTTCACCCGCTGGTCGACCGACTGCGCGTACCCGTCGAGCCTGCCCACCCAGTCGATCGCCCGCTGGGTCGGACCGGGGTCGTGCGAGCCGGGGGCCGCCACCGAGACGCCGAGTCCTTCGATCTTCGGGGCCTGGGACTCCCAGAAGTTCAGCTGGAGATCGCGCTCATGCTGCAGTGCCGTGTCGAACATGCACTGCGTCGACATGACCCGGCCGGAGCGGATCTCGTCCGCGGTCCGGTTCGACATCAGGGTGACCTCGTATCCGTGCGACTGGAGTCCGAGGGCGAGCTGGAGTCCGGACTGGCCGGCTCCGACGACGAGTATCTTCCGCATGCGGGTGATGTCTCCTACAGAGGGCTGGGACTACTCGGGGGTTTCCTCTAGTGCGTGGGCCACTAGGGCGAGGAGGGTCTCGATCGCCGAGATCCGGCGGCGCGCATCCATGATCATGACAGGTATGCGCGCGGGGATCGTCAACGCCTCGCGTACGTCATCCGGTTCGAACAGCTCGCTGCCGTCGAAGTGGTTGACCGCGACGACGTACGGCAGGCCGCAGCTCTCGAAGTAGTCCAGCGCGGGGAAGCAGTCCTTGAGGCGGCGGGTGTCGGCCAGGACGACGGCGCCGATCGCGCCGCGCACCAGGTCGTCCCACATGAACCAGAACCGCTGCTGGCCCGGCGTGCCGAACAGGTAGAGCACCAGGTCGTCGTCGAGCGTGATGCGGCCGAAGTCCATGGCCACGGTGGTGGTGAGCTTGCCGGGCGTGGCGGTGAGGTCGTCGGTCTCCTCGCTCGCCTCGGTCATCAGCGCCTCGGTCTGCAGGGGCGTGATCTCCGAGACGGCGGTGACCAGCGTGGTCTTGCCGACGCCGAAGCCCCCCGCCACGACTATCTTCGTGGCTATCGGGGCTCGGGTGCGGTCCGTCTGCCAGGACTTCAGATCCTCGTCGGGTTCGGCGAGGCCGACGAGGGGAGTGACGCCAGGAGCGGCGTCAGAGACGACGGAGTCCACTCAGCACCCTTTCCAGCAGAGCGCGGTCCGGGCGGCCCACCCCGTGGCCGGTCCCGGTTCCGTACACACGGATCTTTCCCTGGTCCGCGAGGTCGCTCAGGAGCACGCGGACCACGCCGAGCGGCATCCTCAGCAGCGCGGCGATCTCGGCCACCGTACGCATACGGCGGCACAGTTCGACGATGGCCAGCATCTCCGGCATGACCCGGGCCGAGAGCGGCGTTCCCCCGCTGCCAATAGCGCGGGCGGTGCCCCCAGTCAGTTCCTTGCGCTCCTCGGGGGCCTCCAGCGCCGCCGTGCTGGCTACGAATGTCTCCACGAGGAGGACGTGGCCGAAGCGGGTACGGCCGCCGGTGAGCGAGTAGGGGCGGACGCGGGCGGGCTTGCGCTCGCCGCCGCGGACCGGGAGCCGCTTCCTCGGGGCGTCGCTCATCGGGCGCTCCCCGTCGACTGCGGTTGTTGCGGCTCCAGGGACTTCCGCAGCTCGCTGCGGAGTTCGGGCGTCAGGACGTGGCCGGCTCGGCCGACGAAGAGCGCCATGTGGTACGCCACGACGGTCATGTCGCAGTCCGCGGAGCCATGCACACCGAGCAGCGAGCCGTCGCTGATCGACATCACGAAGAGGCTGCCCTCGTCCATCGCGACCATCGTGTGCTTGACCCCGCCGAACTCCATCAGCCGGGCGGCGCCGATGGTGAGGCTGCCGACGCCGGAGACGATGGTGGCGAGGTCGGCGGAGGAGCCACGGGGGCCTGTCCGCCTCTCGCTGCGGGCGTCCCGGGCCTCGGCGTTCCGGCCGGGGTCCGAGGAGAGCAGGAGCAGGCCGTCGGAGGAGACCACGGCGACCGACTGGATGCCCGGCACCTCCTCGACAAGGTTCGTCAGCAGCCAGTGCAGATTGCGGGCTTCACTGCTCAGTCCGAAGGTACTGGGCGCGGTCAACTGCTTGCCTCCTCGACTGTGCCCCCCGTGACTTCTCCGGCGTGTGCCGGAGCTGCGTTCGGCCGTTGGTTCTGGGCCGTCTCTTCGGCGATCTCCGCCTCCACGTCCCGGCGCCCCTCTTCCGCCCCCCGGCGGAAGCCACCGAGGCGTCGGCGGAGGGCGTCGGCGTCGACGGAGCCGGTCCGCTGGCGCGGGGCCCTGGCGGGCTCGGTGATCTTCGGGGTCCGCTTGGGGAGCCCCTTGCTGGTGAGCCGTTCCTCCGCCTCGTCGGACGCGCGCTCATGGCTGTCGGGACCGATGGCGTAGGGGTCGGCGGGGGTGTCGGCGGGGACCTCCGGGAGCAGGAGCTCCATCGTGGTCTCGGCGGGAGTCTCCGACGCGGCCGGCTCCTCCTGCGCTACGGCGACCGGCTCCTGCTCCGGTACGGCGGCCGGCTCCGCGTCGGTCTCCTCCCGTACGGCCCTCTCCGCCAGCGCCACCAGCGGGTCGGCGTCCTTCGAGCGGCCGTGCAGGACGTTGGAGTTGGCCTCGGCGTCCGCCCCGGGCAGGGAGAAGGTGTGGGTGCCGCCGCGCACGGTCGTGGCCGGCGGGCCGGCCGTCGCCGGGGCCTGGACCAGCAGGGCGCCGGGCAGGACCACGACCGCCGCGATGCCGCCCTGCTTCTGCTCGCGCAGCCGGACACGGGCGCCGTGGCGGTGGGCGAGGCGGGCGACGACGTACAGGCCGAGGCCGAGGCCCTCCTCGCCCTCCTGGTCGTACGGGGACTCCGGGTCGAAGTCGGAGAGCCGGGCGTTGAGGCGGACCATGCGCTCGGCCGTCATGCCGATGCCCTCGTCCTGCACGGAGAGCATGACGTCGCCGCTCTCCAGCAGCCAGCCGGAGACCTCGACGGGCACGTCCGGCGGGGAGGACGAGGTGGCGTTCTCCATGAGCTCGGCGAGCAGGTGGGAGAGGTCGTCGGCGGCGAAGCCCGCCACGTGAGCGTGCGGGGGAAGCGCGGCGATGCGGACCCGTTCGTAGCGCTCGATCTCGCTGACCGCCGCCCGTACGACGTCCACCAGCGGGACCGGGCCGTGGTGCTGCTGGACGTGCTCGGTACCGGCGAGGAGCAGGAGGTTCTCGCTGTGCCGGCGCATGACCGTGGCGAAGTGGTCGAGCTTGAAGAGCGTGGCGAGGCGGTCGGGGTCCTGCTCGCGCTCCTCCAGGCCCTCGATGACGGCCAGCTGCCGCTCGACGAGGCCGAGGGTGCGCAGCGCGAGGTTGACGAAGGTGCCGCCGATGCTGGTGCGCAGCCGCTCCAACTGGCCTGCGGAGTCGGCTAGTTCGGCGCGCAGTTCCTCGCGGGCGTCGGCCATCCGCTGGCGCTGGCCGACCAGGTGCTTGCGGTCGGTCTCCAGGGTGGCGAGGCGCTCGTGGACGGCGGCGGCGTGCGCGTGCAGGGCGTTGACGGAGCGGACGACCTGGGCGAACTCGTCGTTGCGGCCGGTGAACGTGACGGGTTCCTCGGCGGCCGGGTTCTCGGCCTCGGCGAGGCGCGCCGAGCCCCGGCGCAGCACCGAGAGCGGGCGGGTCAGGGTGCGGGCCATGGCGGTCGCGATGCCGACGGCGACCAGTGTCAGGGCGCCGAGGACGGCGATGCGGATCTCCCAGGCGGTGACGTCGTCGTCGCGCAGTCCGGCGAGGTCCTTGGTGCGGTGGTCGAAGAGGGCGGACTCCGCGCCACTCATCTGGTCGACGCGGGCGGACAGGGCCGCGTCCAGCTTCTTGGTGCTGACGCCGAGGTCGCTGTCGGAGAGCGTCGGCTGGTCGGTGAGGGCCGCGAGGTACTTCTCGGCGGAGTTCACCTCGGGCCCGGTGACCGTCGAGTCGTACGAGTCGACCGCGGCCTTGGGCGCGGTCTCGCGGAAGTCCGCGAGGGCGGCGTCGGAGCGCAGCCGTGCCTGCTGGGCGGCGGCGCTGAGGGCGTCGCGCTGCTTCTTGCCGGCCGCGGAGGTGGTGGTGGTCGTGCTGGGCAGACCGGTGACGGGGTCGATGACCGTCTGGGTGGTGCTCGGCACGTTGAGGGCCGCGAGGAGCAGGCCGCGGGCGGCGGCCGACTGCTGGACGGCGGAGTCCAGTTCGGCGAGCGCGTGTGCGCCGGAGCCCGCACGCGCGGGCATCTGGTCGGCGAGGTCCTCGGCGAGGCGGTGCAGCTCGGTGATCGCGGCGGAGTAGGCCTGGTGGGCCTCCAGCGCCGTGCTCTTGCCGGTGAGCGCGGACCTGCGCACGGACGCGATGCCGTCCAGGTCCTGGCGCAGCCAGGCGGGCGTGTCGGTGTCGGCGCGCAGGTCCTCGACCTGCCGGTCGACGCGGGCGCTGCGCTCCTCGGCGGGCGCCTTGGACTTGGGGCGGCCCGCCGCGACGTAGGAGGTGACCTCGTCGCGCTCGTCGGCGAGCGAGTGGGCGAGGGCGAGCGCGTCCTGGGTGCGCCCGGCCAGGGTCACCAGGTCCTGTGAGTCGCTCAGCTGTCCGGAGGCGGCGAGGACGGACGGGGCTCCGGCCGCGGCGATGGCGGCGGCGACCACGGCCACCGCGACGATCAGCCGGTTCCGCACGTGGGTCGGACGACCGTTACCGACAGGGGTGCGCTCGGCGCCCCCTTCGGAGGCCGTCTGCTTGCCTGTGCCCCGAGGCCGCTTCTTCTGCACCGATGCTCGCATTCCTGAACTCGTGTACCCATGGGCCCGGGTGGCACCCCGTCATGTCGGCGCCGAGCAATGCGTAAACCCTCCCCCGCGCTCGACTTCGCTCGCGCGGGGGGACCCCCATCGGTCCCCGACCTTCCCAGCGCCGGTGGGCAGTGGTCGTACATCACCTGACCGGCCACTCGAAGGAGTGAACATCGGAGGGGAGTTGGCGGGCAAGTTCCTCCCACCTGTGCGGGGGTGGTTCCCGGCGGGCCGGTTGGACGCGGACGGCAGGCTTTGACAGGATTCGCCACCACGCCTTCCCGGAGTGCGCCATTCCATCCCAAACCAGGCGGCTGACCTGCGCGGCTGTGTCAATTCCGCAAACGGTGCCAGCCTTTGACGCACGTCGTGAAGGCCTCGTGCAGACTGGCCGAATGCGCACTGAAGTCGTTTCGGAAGCCGGCCCTGTGAACTCGGGGGCTCGCCCCAACGAGGACTTCGCGGGTATCGGACTACCGGCCTCCGGGCAGGGGGGTTGCGTGATCGTCCTGGACGGGGTGACCCCGCCGGACGGCGGTACGGGCTGTCTCCATTCCGTCCCCTGGTTCACCGCGCGACTCGGCGGGACCCTGACCGAACTGACCGTTTCCGGCCGAGATCTGACGCTGCCGGAGATCCTCTCCGTGGCGATCGCCCGCACAGCGGAGACACATGCTTCCACCTGTGACCTTTCTCACCCGCGTACACCTCAGGCAACGGTGGTCCTGACCCGCTGGTCCGCGGACACGGTCGAGTACCTGGTCCTGTCCGACTCCGCGCTCCTGCTGGAGTCCTCCGACGGCACGGTCACCCCCGTCCTGGACGACCGTCTCGCCCGTCTCCCCCGCGCCTCGCTGGCGAGCGACGCCGTCGCCGACGCCACGGTGCGCAACAAGGAGGGCGGCTTCTTCACGGCCGCGGCCGACCCCTCGGTCGCCTCCCGCGCGGTCACGGGGACCCTGCCGCGCCACGAGGTCCGCGCCTTCGCCGCCCTCACCGACGGGGCGACCCGCTGGGTGGAGAAGTTCCGCGAGGGAGACTGGGCGGACTGCTTCGCCCTCGTGCGGGAGGAGGGCGCGCGGGCGCTGCTCGGCCGCGTACGGGCGCTGGAGTCGGCGGACCGGGAGGAGCGGGCGTTCCTGCGGCGGAGCAAGACGCACGACGACGCGACGGTGGTGTACGTCGAGCTGTGAGGGGCGGGTCCCGCCGCTTCCGCGGGACCCATGCGTCTCCATGCCCCTACGTCTCCATGCCCCTACTTGCCCATGCCCCCTACTTCTCCATGCCCCGGTTCAACTCGTGCAGCAGCCGGGCCAGTTCCGCGACCTCGCCCCGGTCCCAGTGGGCGAGCTGGCTGACGTACCGGGCGCGGCGGGCCTCGCGGACCTTGCCGACGCGACCGCGGCCCTCGTCCGTGAGGGTGACCAGCCAGGCGCGTCCGTCCGCGGGGTCCGGCTCGCGGGCGATCAGGCCGAGTTCCTCCAGGGCGCGCAGCTGGCGGGACATGGTGGCCTTGCCGACACCGATGTAGCCGGCGAGTTCCGTGGCGCGCTGGCGGCCGTGCTCGTCGAGGCGGACCAGGAGGCCGTAGGCGGCGGACTCCAGGTCGGGGTGGACCTCGCGGGCCATCTCACCCTGGCTGGCGCGGGCGCGCCGCAGCAGCACCGTCAACTCGCGTTCCAGGGCCAGGAACTCCTGGTCCGCACAGACCGGTGTCACCTGGGCAGCGACACGATGTCCGTCGCCGTTTCCGTCCTCGTGCACGTCAGCACCCCTGCTCGGTTTCTTGGTCCTGAAAGTTTCTGCCGAACGCCGTCATCGCCGCAGCTCCGTCAGTATTTCGCAGGCGTAGACCAACGGCAGCCTCCGGACCCCCTTCCACCTGCCTGTCTACGTGCATAGCTTCTTTACCAGGCAATTAATGGCATGCCCACGGCGGCAGCTCGTCCGCGGTCCCCCCACCCATCCTCGGAGGCACGTCATGCCCGTGCACAGATCCGGTCCCGTCCACCCTCGCCCGCTCACGGCCGTCGTGGCCGCGCTCCTGGCGGCGCTCTCCCTCACCCTCCCCCTCTCCACCGCCCACGCCGCCACCACCCCCACACGCGGCTCGGCCCACATGGGCATGGGTGTCCTGGCCCACGACGGCCAGGACGGCACGCCCGGCCCACGTGCCGTCACCCAGACCGAGGGCGTGGACGTCTCGGGCCACCAGGGCAACGTGGCCTGGTCGACCCTGTGGAGCAGCGGGGTCAGATGGGCGTACACGAAGGCGACGGAAGGCACGTACTACACGAACCCGTACTTCGCCCAGCAGTACGTCGGCTCCTACGACGTCGGCATGATCCGCGGGGCGTACCACTTCGCCACCCCGGACACGACCAGCGGCGCGACACAGGCCGGCTACTTCGTCGACCACGGCGGCGGCTGGTCCAAGGACGGCAAGACCCTGCCCGGCGCCCTCGACATCGAGTGGAACCCGTACGGCGCCGACTGCTACGGGAAGTCGACGAGCGCGATGGTGAGCTGGATCGCCGACTTCCTGAACACGTACAAGGCACGGACGGGCCGGGACGCCGTGATCTACACGGCCACCAGCTGGTGGACCGAGTGCACCGGCGACTACGGCGGCTTCGCGTCGGACAACCCGCTGTGGATCGCTCGCTACGCGTCGGATCCGGGCACGCTGCCGGCGGGATGGAGCTACTACACGATGTGGCAGTACACGTCGTCCGGGCCGACGGTCGGGGACCATGACAAGTTCAACGGGGCCCTCGACCGGGTGGTGGCACTCGCCGACGGCTGATCGCACGGCACGCCGGAACACCCGGCCGGCGCGGGGCTGCCGGCCGGGTGTCGCGGTGCGGGCGGCCGTACGCCGCTCAGCCGACCAGGCCTTTCGGGTCCAGGGGCACGTCACCGGCCGCCGAGGCGGTCCGCTGCTGGGGGAACACCACGTCCGCGGGCCCGGCCGGGCCGTCCTCCGCCCGCTCCGCCGCGGCCCGTTCGGCCAGGGCGTTGACGGCGGCGTTGAACCGTTCCATGGAGGCCGGGTGGTCCGGACCGAGGACGTACTCCTTGAGGGCGCGGCGCTGACCGGCCATCGGGTCGCGCCGCGGCTCGCGGACCGAGCGCAGGATCTCCGGCAGCCGCGTGCACTCCCGGTCGAGGAGGTAGGCGCCTCCGGCGGTGGTGTACGCGGCCCTGAACTCCTCGTCGGGCAGGTCGTGGGCGTTGGTCAGGACGTACGGCTTGAGGCTGGCGACGAAGTCGGCGACCACCGAGGAGACGTCGCTGACGAGGATGTCCGCCTGGTTGAAGCACTCGTACAGCGTCGGCAGCTGCTTGAGGACGACGTGGTGCCGGACCGGGCCGCGGCTCTCCCAGAACAGGCGGTGCCACTCGGCGTGCAGTTCCCGCCACTCGGCGGAGCCGTCCCCGTCGGGGACCCGCGCGTCGCGGATCTGCTGGGCGTCGTCGCCGTCGTGCCGTCCGGCCAGTTCGTCGAGCCGGGCCTTGATCTCCCGCAGCCGCGGCGCGGCGGCGGCCACGGCGGCCTCCGTCTCCGCGGCCTCCGTCCCCGCTGTCTCGCGCCGCTCGTTGTCGGCCCGCAGCAGCTCCCGGACGGCCCGGTCCGCCTCGGCCGCCTCGGACGAGCGCTTGCCGGTGAGCGGATGCGGCTTGTAGAGGACGCGGACGTTCTCCGCGAGGAGGCGCTCGATCAGCGTGACGCCCATCGGGATCAGCGAGGTGTGGCAGTCGTCGTCGCTCCAGCCCTCCCAGGTGGGGGCGTAGAGCACGGTCGGCAGCGGG
Source organism: Streptomyces sp. NPDC086549 (assembly GCF_044746205.1). Lineage (NCBI taxonomy): Bacteria > Bacillati > Actinomycetota > Actinomycetes > Kitasatosporales > Streptomycetaceae > Streptomyces > Streptomyces sp. NPDC086549. The sequence continues at coordinate 169,824 of NZ_JBIVBS010000002.1, forward strand.
CCCGGCGTGTGATCGGCGTGCAGCCGGATCGGCTCCAGCTGCGGCCGGCCCACCTCGACGATGGCCTCGTCGCTGATGGCGTGCCGCACCCGCTGATAGCGGTCGCGGCCCGCCCGGCCGGCCACCCAGATCTCGTCGTACACCTTGCTGACCCGGTTGCTGCTGGCGAGCTTGTCGCTGTCGCCGTGGCCGATGAAGACGTGCTTGGCCTCGGCGACGCGCAGCATGTGCACGTTCTTTCCGGCGTTGCCGGGATACAGGACCACGCGGACGCCGGACAGTTCCAGCTCGGCCAGGTCGTCGGCCTTGGGCACGCAGACCACCGGGATGCGGGTGCGGCTCAGGTGGCGGAACGAGGCCCGCTCGCGCAGCACGATCACCGGGCGCAGATCGAGCCGCTCCAGCGTCTCGATCCACATGTTGACCTGGTACATGAAGTCCCGGGACACCGAGGCGAAGCTGAAGTACAGGGCGACCTCGGGCCGGTAGGCCGTCAGCTGCCGGTTGGCCTCGGCGAAGACGTCGTCCCGGGCCGGCATCCGGCGGACCCGGCGGTACTGCCCCAGCAGGGCCAGCACGGCGGCCACGGACAGCCCGGCCGTCAGCGCGAAGCCGGCCTCCGCCGGGTACCAGGTCCCGGCCGCCAGCGCGGCCAGCAGTCCCGCGTGGGCGGGCAGGTCGAGGTGGAGCAGCTTGCGCAGGAAACGCCGGTAGAGGACGGCCGGCGGTCGCTGCGGGACACCCAGCGCGCTCAGGTCGAGGTTGCGTGCCACCAGCGGCAGCACTCGCCGCAGCCGGATGGCGTGGTGCACGGCCGAGTACAGCATCACCAGGGCGAAGTGCGCGCTGAAGACGGCCAGCGCGGTGGCCAGCACCCAGTCCGGGGCGTCGGTCCGGCTGGCCAGCGCGAGCAGCATCACCGTCCGGATCGCGAACCGCATGGTGCGGTTGAGCTGCAGCGTCGCCAGCCGGCGGACGAAGCCGGGCGCCCGGGTGTGCAGTACCTCGTCGACGACGTAGGTCACGGCCGACGCCACGGCGAACCACCGCACCGACGGCAGCAGCGCGAAGACGGGAAGCGCCGCGAAGCCGGCACCGAGCAGGAGTACGAGCAGGAGGTCGGTTCTCCCGCGCACGCGCAGGACCCCACACAACCGACGAATGATCACGGACAAGGCGTTCCCCCCACGGGATTGCACACGGTCACACGGCCTGCCAAAAGCCGTTGGTCGCCTGTTCGACAGGGGAGGGGTCCGAAGAGTTGTACGCCTAGTCCTGGGAAAGATTTCACCTCCTGTTCAGTCAAGGGCGTTTCCCGCCGCCGGGCATGGGAAAGGCCCGGGTCTCCCTCACGGGACCCGGGCCTTCCCTTCATCCGGCCGCGTCCGTCACGCCGCGACCGGAACCTCCGGCGCCGCGCCGTTCGTGGCCGGCGACAGGGCCAGCTCCAGGACCTGGCGGACGTCCGTGACGGCGTGGACGTCGAGCTTGTCCAGCACCTCGGCCGGGACGTCGTCCAGGTCGGGCTCGTTGCGCTTCGGGATGATGACGGTGCTCACCCCGGCCCGGTGGGCGGCCAGCAGCTTCTGCTTCACGCCGCCGATCGGAAGGACCCGGCCGGTCAGCGAGACCTCGCCCGTCATCGCCACGTCCGTGCGGACCAGACGGCCGGACAGGAGCGAGGCCAGGGCCGTCGTCATCGTGATGCCGGCGCTCGGGCCGTCCTTGGGCACCGCGCCCGCCGGGAAGTGGATGTGCACGCCCCGGTCCTTCAGGTCGGCCACCGGCAGCTCCAGCTCGGCGCCGTGGCTGCGCAGGAAGCTCAGCGCGATCTGCGCCGACTCCTTCATCACGTCGCCCAGCTGACCCGTCAGGGTCAGGCCCGCCGCGCCCGTCTCCGGGTCGGCGAGGGACGCCTCCACGAACAGGACGTCACCACCGGCGCCGGTCACCGCGAGGCCCGTCGCCACGCCGGGGACCGACGTGCGGCGCTCCGCCGGGTCCTGGGCGGACTCCGGTACGTGGTGCGGCCGGCCGATCAGGTCGCGCAGGTCGCCGTCCGTGATGGTGAACGGCAGCTCCCGTCGGCCCAGTTCGTGCTCGGCCGCGACCTTGCGCAGCAGCCGGGCGATGGACCGCTCCAGGGTGCGGACGCCCGCCTCCCGCGTGTACTCGCCGGCCAGCTTGCGCAGCGCGCTCTCGTCGAGGGTCACCTCGTCCGTGCCGAGCCCCGCCCGCTCCAGCTGGCGCGGGAGCAGGTGGTCACGGGCGATGACGACCTTCTCGTCCTCGGTGTAGCCGTCGAGGCGGACCAGCTCCATACGGTCGAGCAGGGCCTCCGGGATGGCCTCCAGGACGTTGGCGGTGGCGAGGAAGACGACGTCCGACAGGTCCAGCTCCACCTCCAGGTAGTGGTCCCGGAAGGTGTGGTTCTGCGCCGGGTCCAGGACCTCCAGCAGGGCGGCGGCCGGGTCGCCCCGGTAGTCGGACCCCACCTTGTCGATCTCGTCCAGCAGGACCACCGGGTTCATCGACCCGGCCTCCTTGATGGCGCGCACGATCCGGCCGGGCAGCGCGCCGACGTACGTACGCCGGTGACCGCGGATCTCGGCCTCGTCGCGGACGCCGCCGAGGGCGACACGGACGAACTTGCGGCCCATGGCGTGCGCGACGCTCTCGCCGAGGCTCGTCTTGCCGACGCCGGGCGGGCCGACGAGGGCCAGCACGGCACCTCCGCGCCGGCCGCCGATCACACCGAGGCCGCGGTCGGTACGGCGCTTGCGCACCGCCAGGTACTCGGTGATCCGCGCCTTCACGTCCTCCAGGCCGGCGTGCTCGGCGTCCAGGACCGCCTTGGCGCCCCGGATGTCGTAGGCGCCAGTGTCATCGGTTCGCTCGTTCCAAGGCATTTCGAGGACGGTGTCGAGCCACGTCCGGATCCAGGAACCCTCGGGCGACTGGTCGCTGGACCGCTCCAGCTTGTCGACCTCCTTGAGGGCCGCCTCGCGGACCTTCTCCGGCAGGTCGGCGGCCTCGACGCGGGCGCGGTAGTCGTCGGACTCCTCGGCGGAGTCCTTGCCGTTCTCCCCGTTCAGCTCACGCAGTTCCTTGCGGACCGCCTCCAGCTGACGGCGGAGCAGGAACTCGCGCTGCTGCTTGTCGACGCCCTCCTGGACGTCCTTGGCGATGGTCTCGGCGACGTCCTGCTCGGCGAGGTGGTCGCGCAGCTGCTGGGTGGCGAGCTTGAGACGGGCCACCGGGTCCGCGGTCTCCAGCAGTTCGACCTTCTGCTCGGTCGTCAGGAAGGGCGAGTATCCGGAGTTGTCGGCGAGCGCGGAGACGTCGTCGATGGCCTGGACACGGTCGACGACCTGCCAGGCGCCGCGCTTGCGCAGCCAGGCGGTGGCAAGGGCCTTGTACTCCTTGACCAGTTCGGTGACATGGCCCGGCAGCGGGTCGGGCACCTTCTCGTCGACACGCGTGCCCTCGACCCACAGCGCCGCACCCGGTCCGGTGGTCCCGGCGCCGATCCGCACGCGGCCGCGGCCGCGGATCAGTGCGCCCGGGTCGCCGTCCGCCAGCCGGCCGACCTGCTCGACGGTGCCGAGCACACCGGTGCCCGGGTACGTCCCGTCGATGCGCGGCACCAGAAGGACCTTCGGCTTTCCGGGCTCCGTGCGGGCGGCGGCCTGGGCGGCCTCCACCGCGGCGCGTACGTCGGCGTCGTTGAGGTCCAGCGGAACCACCATCCCGGGCAGCACGACCTCGTCGTCGAGCGGCAGCACAGGCAGAGTGAGCGGTGTGAACGCCGTGGACTCAGCAGCCATGATCTCCCCTTCGGCAGTCAAGTTGAGCTATGCCGACTCAATGCATGTGAGCCCTCGATTGTTCCCAGGGGCATGTTCGCTCTGAGCGATCTCCAAATGACCCTGCCTCACCTGCGAAAACCAGGTGCCGCGCGCGGTTGTGCCCTGACCGCAACGGCGTTGACCGGGGAACGGCCGAGACCGCCGGAGGATTCCCGAGCGGGGGGTCACCGGGAATCCCCGGGCCCGAGCGCGCCGCCGAGGCGGGCATCCCGGGACGGAGATTCGCCCACGCGCGCGTGCCGAAGCGGGCAGGGCGTCCCTCCGTCTTCGAGGCCGGCAAGGCCGGCCGGCGCGGGGGCCGGCGGCGCCGACCCGCTCGGGCCTGTCCGGCGGATCTCGGGTCTGTCCGGCGGATCAGGTCGCAGGAAAGAAGCGGCGCCACATCGACCCAGGTGAGCGGGGCACGCCCTCTCTCCTGCTCGAAAAGCCGGGGCGAGGGCGTGCCGGACCCCGCGTCTGCGGCAAGGTCCGCAGGACAGGCCCTGGGCGTGCCCTAGGCGTGGGCCCGGTCGGCGCGGGCCGTCTGCCGGCGCCGGACGAGCGGCCAGGTGGCGATGCCGATGGTCAGCGCGATCAGGTGGCCCCAGTTGGTCATCGGGTCCGTGAACGCGATCAGGTCCTGCAGCACCATCCCGCCGAACAGGGCGAGCAGGGGCCAGCGCAGCCAGGGGCTGAGCAGCCCGGCCAGGGCACCCGTGCTGGCGGCGACGCCGAAGCTGATGCCGTAGTCCAGGCGGTGCAGGGAGCTTTCGGGCAGGTGTCCCACCAGGACCGCGATCCCCACCGGAACCTCGGTCGCGAGGGTGGCGAGCACATGTCCGAACAGGAAGACACCGGCGGCGCGCGCTCCGCCTATGCGCCGCTCCAGGGCGGTGAGGACGAGCAGGAAGCAGATCGCGTACGCCGACAGGAGCCCGCCCGCGATCCACAGCGCGCTCGCCACCAGGGCGAGTACCGGGGTCCGCACGAGGTGGGCCACGTCGGTGCTGGAGGCCTGGTACAGGGCGTGCATGAGCCCCGGGTCGGCGTCGGCCGCGACCCGCGAGGTGACCGCGAGCAGGGCCGCGTAGGCGAAGGTGAACGGCGTACCGGTGGGGGTGGGCAGCAGCCGCCAGGGGCGCAGGGCACGCAGCCGGGCCGGGAGGCGGCGGCTGCCCGGAAGGGGCCGGCCGGGGACCGGTACGGCCGTGCTCGGCTCGTCCGCCGGAAAGGGCGCCGCTCCCGCCGGGACGAGAGCCACGGCGCCGCGCTGGCGTGGCATCCCGTCCAGCAGGTCGGCGAGTCCGGGGGCCGGCAGGCCGGGGTCGTCGGGAAGGGGCGTGGGCGAGGCCGTCGTTCCGGCCGTCGCGGTCGGTTCCACCGTGACGTGCTCCTTCCGTTTCGCCCCCACCCTTGGCGCACCACGGGCCGCTGTCTATGACCGACGCCACGCGAGCCCCGATTCACAGGATTTTCCGAAGAAGCTCCTGGGTCACGCACGGGCCCCGGCGGAACCGGAGGCGCTCGAACGGGTGATGTGCCGAACCCGGACGCCATCCGTAATTCGCGTGGCCGTAAAGCCGTGTTCGTGCAGGATGGGCGTATGACCGCCGCGTACGAAACGCCCGTAGTCCTGGACCGTCGTGAGGGCCCGTACGGAGAGGTGGTGCTGCGCAGGCACGGCGAGTTGCTGCAGATCATCGCCAACGGGTGCTTCCTGATGGACACCTCCGACGGCCGCTCGGAGCGGCTGCTCGTCGACGCCGCGTACGACGCCCTGGACGGCCGGCCGCAACCCGACGTGCTGATCGGCGGCCTGGGGGTCGGATTCTCGCTCGTACACGCGGCGGCGGATCCCCGCTGGGGGCGGATCACCGTCGTCGAGCGCGAGCCGGCCGTGATCGGCTGGCATCGCGAGGGGCCGCTGTCCGAACTGTCCGCGACCGCCCTCGCCGACCCGCGCACGGAGATCGTGGAGGCCGACCTGGTGTCACACGTCAATGAGACATCCGCCACGTACGACGCGCTCTGCCTGGACATCGACAACGGGCCCGGCTGGACCGTCGACGAGGAGAACGACGGCCTCTACTCGGCGGCTGGACTCGCAAGCTGCGCAAGGATGTTGACACCCGGAGGGGTGCTCGCCGTGTGGTCGGCGCAGCCCTCTCCGGAATTCGAGGGAACCTTGCGGAATGCCGGGTTCCAGCAGGTGCGTACCGAAGAGATCCCCGTTGCCCGGGGCGTTCCGGACGCCGTGCACCTCGCCGTACGCCCTGGATAGCGACGGCGCCTCCGGTCCCCGTAATGTGCTGCCCTGACGCGGATCATTCAAGCGTCAATCGCAAACGATGCGCAGACCGAGGAACCACCCCACTGGTTCCGGAAAGCACACTCAGGGGCGGGCGATGGAGCAGACACACACCTCGCACAGCAGTACGGCGGCGGCAACTCCGGGCGCACAGCGCCGGGTGCTGGTGATCGAGGACGACCCGACGATCGTGGACGCCATCGCGGCCCGACTCCGTGCAGAGGGATTCCTGGTGCAAACCGCGGGCGACGGTCCGTCCGCGGTCGACACCGCCGAGGCCTGGCAGCCGGACCTGCTGATCCTCGACATCATGCTGCCCGGCTTCGACGGCCTGGAGGTCTGCCGCCGCGTGCAGGCCCAGCGCCCGGTGCCGGTGCTGATGCTCACCGCGCGCGACGACGAGACCGACATGCTGGTCGGGCTCGGCGTCGGCGCCGACGACTACATGACCAAGCCGTTCTCGATGCGCGAGCTGGCCGCGCGCGTGCACGTGCTGCTGCGCCGGGTGGAGCGGGCCGCGCTGGCCGCCGCGACCCCGCGCTCGGGCATCCTGCGGCTCGGCGAGCTGGAGATCGACCACGCGCAGCGCCGGGTGCGGGTGCGCAGCGAGGACGTCCACCTCACCCCCACCGAGTTCGACCTCCTGGTCTGCCTGGCGAACACCCCGCGCGCGGTGCTCTCCCGTGAGCAGCTCCTGGCCGAGGTGTGGGACTGGGCGGACGCCTCCGGCACCCGGACCGTCGACAGCCACATCAAGGCGCTGCGCCGGAAGATCGGCGCCGAGCGGATCCGCACGGTGCACGGCGTCGGGTACGCGCTGGAGACACCGACGCCATGAGCGAGGGACGGGAGGCCGCACGGAGGAACCCCGGGGAGGAACCCTGGGGTGGCGTACGCCCGTTCTCGATCAAGACCAAGCTGGGCGCGCTGGTGGTCATCTCGGTGCTGATCACCACGGGCCTGTCGATGATCGCGGTGCACACCAAGACGGAGCTCCGCTTCATCACGGTCTTCTCGATGATCGCCACACTCCTGATAACGCAGTTCGTGGCACATTCGCTCACCGCGCCCCTGGACGAGATGAACGCGGTGGCCCGGTCCATATCGCACGGCGACTACACGCGCCGGGTGCGCGAGAACCGCCGGGACGAGCTGGGCGACCTGGCACAGACGATCAACGTCATGGCCGACGAGCTGGAGGCGCAGGACCGCCAGCGCAAGGAGCTGGTGGCGAACGTCTCGCACGAGCTGCGCACGCCCATCGCGGCTCTGCGGGCCGTCCTGGAGAACGTCGTGGACGGCATCGTCGAGCCGGACACCGAGACCATGCGTACGGCGCTCAGGCAGACGGAACGGCTCGGGCGGCTGGTGGAGACGCTTCTCGACCTGTCGAGGCTGGACAACGGCGTCGTGCCGCTGCGGAAGCGGCGTTTCGAGGTGTGGCCGTACCTCTCCGGCGTGCTCAAGGAGGCCAACATGGTCGCCTCCGCGCGCGGGGGCATGACGTCGGGCTCCGGGAACCACACACGGACGGACGTCCATCTGCACCTCGACGTCTCCCCGCCGGAGCTGACCGCACACGCGGACCCGGAGCGGATACACCAGGTCGTGGCCAACCTGATCGACAACGCGGTCAAGCACAGTCCGCCGCACGGCCGGGTCACGGTGAAGGCGCGGCGCGGACCACAGCCGGAGTCGCTGGAGCTGGAGGTCCTGGACGAGGGCCCCGGCATCCCGAAGTCGGAGTGGCGCAAGGTCTTCGAACGCTTCAACCGGGGAGCCGTCAGCCGCCCGCACGGTCCGGGCAGCGACGGCGGTACGGGTCTGGGGCTGGCGATCGCCCGCTGGGCGGTGGATCTGCACGGCGGCCGGATCGGAGTGGCCGAATCCGAGCGGGGTTGCCGGATTCTCGTCACCCTTCCGGGAGAGCGATCCATGCCAAGTTGACGTAAAGTTCGAACTGGAGCCACAAGATCCACGAGCGTCCTCACTGACGGACACGTGTGATCAGGGACGGCCCGCGCCTGTGCTGCGCCGAGGCCTCGGCCGACGCATACCTTCCGCAGGCGAACCACGTTTGTTTCCCGCCATATCAACCCCCGAAACACGCTTTCTGATGTGACTTACGCGACGAAGAACCGGCCCGACCTGACCTTCACCCTCAGAGAGGCGTAGCCTTTATTTCCGCTGTCCATCACCTTGTGAAGCGGAAGAGGGCGGTTGCCGCCGTGTCGCCACAGTCCCCCAGTAACTCGAGCATCTCCACCGACGACCAAGCCGGGAAGAACCCCGCTGCCGCGTTCGGTCCCAACGAGTGGCTCGTCGACGAGATCTATCAGCAGTACCTCCAGGACCCGAATTCGGTAGACCGAGCCTGGTGGGACTTCTTCGCCGACTACAAGCCGGGCGCCGCTGCCGCCCAGGCTCCGTCGGGTACTGCGGCCGCGGGGGCCGCAGCAACCGCCACGACGGCCGCTCCGGCCCAGCCCGCGGCTCCGGCCGCCCCGGCCGCGCCCGCCGCCCCGGCTCCGGCGGCCCCCAAGCCCGCCGCGGCCGCTCCGGCCGCCGCGCCCGCCGCTCCGGCCGCCGCGCCCGCCGCTCCGGCTCCGGCTCCGGCCGCGCCCAAGCCCGCCGCCGCTCCGGCCCCGGCCGCGAAGGCCGCTCCGGCCACCGCGGCGCCCGAGGGCCCCGAGTACGTGACGCTGCGCGGCCCCTCCGCCGCGGTCGCCAAGAACATGAACGCCTCCCTGGAGCTGCCGACCGCCACCTCGGTCCGCGCGGTCCCGGTGAAGCTGCTGTTCGACAACCGCATCGTCATCAACAACCACCTGAAGCGGGCGCGCGGCGGGAAGATCTCCTTCACGCACCTCATCGGCTTCGCGATGGTCCAGGCCATCAAGGCCATGCCCTCGATGAACTGGCACTACGCGGAGAAGGACGGGAAGCCCACCCTCGTCAAGCCGCCGCACGTCAACTTCGGCCTGGCCATCGACCTGGTGAAGCCCAACGGCGACCGCCAGCTCGTCGTCGCCGGCATCAAGAAGGCCGAGACGCTGAACTTCTTCGAGTTCTGGCAGGCCTACGAGGACATCGTCCGCCGCGCCCGTGACGGCAAGCTGACGATGGACGACTTCACCGGTGTCACGGTCTCCCTGACCAACCCCGGCGGCCTCGGCACCGTCCACTCCGTGCCGCGTCTGATGCCCGGCCAGTCGGTGATCATGGGCGTCGGCTCCATGGACTACCCGGCGGAGTTCCAGGGCACCTCCCAGGACACCCTGAACAAGCTCGGCATCTCAAAGGTCATGACGCTCACGTCGACCTACGACCACCGGGTCATCCAGGGCGCCGCCTCCGGCGAGTTCCTGCGTATCGTCGCGAACTTCCTCCTCGGCGAGCAGGGCTTCTACGACGGCATCTTCGAGTCGCTGCGCATCCCCTACGAGCCGGTCCGCTGGCTCAAGGACATCGACGCCTCGCACGACGACGACGTCACCAAGGCCGCGCGCGTCTTCGAGCTGATCCACTCCTACCGGGTCCGCGGCCACGTCATGGCCGACACCGACCCGCTGGAGTACCGCCAGCGCAAGCACCCCGACCTGGACATCACCGAGCACGGGCTCACCCTGTGGGACCTGGAGCGCGAGTTCGCGGTCGGCGGCTTCGCGGGCAAGTCCCTGATGAAGCTGCGCGACATCCTCGGTGTGCTGCGCGACTCGTACTGCCGCACCATCGGCATCGAGTTCATGCACATCCAGGACCCCAAGCAGCGCAAGTGGATCCAGGACCGTGTGGAGCGCCCGCACACCAAGCCGGAGCGCGAGGAGCAGCTGCGCATCCTGCGCCGGCTGAACGCGGCGGAGGCCTTCGAGACCTTCCTGCAGACGAAGTACGTCGGCCAGAAGCGCTTCTCGCTGGAGGGCGGCGAGTCCGTCATCCCGCTGCTGGACGCGGTCCTGGACAGCGCGGCCGAGTCGCGCCTCGACGAGGTCGTCGTCGGCATGGCCCACCGAGGCCGCCTGAACGTTCTCGCCAACATCGTCGGCAAGTCGTACGCGCAGATCTTCCGCGAGTTCGAGGGCAACCTCGACCCGAAGTCGATGCACGGCTCCGGCGACGTGAAGTACCACCTGGGCGCCCAGGGCACCTTCACCGGCCTGGACGGCGAGCAGATCACGGTCTCGCTGGCCGCCAACCCGTCCCACCTGGAGACCGTCGACCCGGTCATCGAGGGCATCGCCCGCGCCAAGCAGGACATCATCAACAAGGGCGGCACGGACTTCACCGTCCTGCCGGTGGCCCTGCACGGCGACGCGGCCTTCGCGGGCCAGGGCGTGGTGGCCGAGACCCTGAACATGTCGCAGCTGCGCGGCTACCGCACCGGCGGCACGGTCCACATCGTCATCAACAACCAGGTCGGCTTCACCGCGGCCCCCGAGTCGTCGCGTTCCTCGATGTACGCCACGGACGTGGCCCGCATGATCGAGGCCCCGATCTTCCACGTCAACGGCGACGACCCCGAGGCGGTCGTCCGCGTCGCCCGTCTGGCCTTCGAGTTCCGCCAGGCGTTCAACAAGGACGTGGTGATCGACCTCATCTGCTACCGCCGCCGCGGTCACAACGAGTCGGACAACCCGGCCTTCACCCAGCCGCTGATGTACGACCTGATCGACAAGAAGCGCTCGGTGCGCAAGCTCTACACCGAGTCCCTCATCGGTCGCGGCGACATCACCCTGGAAGAGGCCGAGCAGGCGCTGCAGGACTACCAGGGACAGCTGGAGAAGGTCTTCACGGAGGTCCGCGAGGCCACGTCCCAGCCGGTCTCCGTGGAGGCGCAGGCGCCGCAGGACGGCTTCCCGATCGCGGTGCCGACGGCGATCTCCTCGGAGGTCGTCAAGCGCATCGCCGAGTCCCAGGTCAACATCCCCGACCACTTCACCGTCCACCCGCGTCTGCTGCCGCAGCTGCAGCGCCGGACGGCCATGGTCGAGGACGGCACGATCGACTGGGGCATGGGCGAGACGCTCGCGATCGGCTCCCTCCTCCTGGAGGGCACCCCGGTCCGCCTCTCCGGCCAGGACTCCCAGCGCGGCACCTTCGGCCAGCGCCACGCGGTCCTCATCGACCGCGAGACGGGCGCGGACTACACGCCGCTCCTCTACCTGTCAGAGGACCAGGCCCGCTACAACGTCTACAACTCGCTGCTGTCCGAGTACGCGGTCATGGGCTTCGAGTACGGCTACTCGCTGACCCGCCCGGACGCGCTGGTGATGTGGGAGGCGCAGTTCGGCGACTTCGTCAACGGCGCCCAGACGGTCGTCGACGAGTACATCTCGGCCGCCGAGCAGAAGTGGGGCCAGACGTCCGGCGTCACCCTGCTCCTCCCGCACGGCTACGAGGGCCAGGGCCCGGACCACTCCTCGGCCCGTGTCGAGCGCTTCCTCCAGCTGTGCGCCCAGAACAACATGACGGTGGCCATGCCCACGCTCCCGTCGAACTACTTCCACCTCCTGCGGTGGCAGGTGCACAACCCGCACCACAAGCCGCTGGTCGTCTTCACCCCGAAGTCGATGCTGCGCCTCAAGGCGGCGGCCTCGAAGGCGGAGGAGTTCACGAGCGGCGAGTTCCGCCCGGTCATCGGCGACGCGTCGGTCGACCCGGCCGCGGTCAAGAAGGTCGTCTTCTGCGCGGGCAAGGTCTACTACGACCTGGACGCCGAGCGGCAGAAGCGCGGCGACACGGAGACGGCGATCATCCGCGTCGAGCGTCTGTACCCGCTGCCGGGTGCCGAGCTCCAGGCGGAGGTCAACAAGTACCCGAACGCCGAGAAGTACCTGTGGGTCCAGGAGGAGCCGGCGAACCAGGGTGCCTGGCCGTTCATCGCGCTCAACCTGATCGACCACCTGGACCTGGCGGTCGGCCCGGACGTCCCGCACAGCGAGCGCCTGCGCCGCATCTCCCGCCCGCACGGCTCGTCCCCGGCGGTCGGTTCCGCGAAGCGGCACCAGGCCGAGCAGGAGCAGCTGGTGCGTGAGGTGTTCGAGGCGTAGGCCTCGCCTCGCGACACGGCAGAACACGACAGCCGAAGGGGCCCGGTACCGGAAGAGTCTTCCGGTACCGGGCCCCTTCGTGTGGGTACCGCTCAGCTCGCCTGCGGTTCGAAGTCCCAGTACGGCCGGTTTCGGGAGCGGGCCGAGATGGTGTGGACGTGCTGGGGGCCCAGGGTCTCGGCGAGGTCGGAGAGGGCCTCCTGCTCGACCTTCTCCGCCTGCTGACGATCCCTGACGCCCCGCAGGTCGGCCGCGTGGGCGACCCGGGCGGACAGGGTCAGCGGATGGGTGCGCCCGAGGGTCTCGGTGGCGCGGGCGATCGTGCTCCTGCTCAGTTCGGCCGCGGACTCCGTCTCCCCGACGAGGTTGCGCAGAGCGGAGGCGTTGACGGCACATCCGAGCGTGTAGGGGTGGTGCTCACCCACCGCCTCGGTCATGTCGGCCAGTGCCTGCTCGATCAGCACGTGGGCGTACTCCCGCTCGCCGACACTGCGCAGGACCAGGGCCTGGTTCGCCCGTGCGCCGATGATGAACGGGTGCCCCTCCGGGAGCAGTTGCTCGTACCGGGCCAGGATGGACTCGCTGGTCTCGCGGGCCAGGTCGATGTCGCCGTGCTCGCGGTTGAAGCAGCTGTGACTCACCGCGGCCGACAGGGTACGGAGGTTGGTGTCGCCCAGCCTGCGCTCGAACCCCTCCAGCACGCGCGTCAGCAGCGCCGCCGCGGAAACGCGGTCCCCGGTCCGCAGTTGACAGAGCGCCAGGTTGTGCTCGGCACGCAGTGCGTCCGGGTTTCCCTTGCCCCCGACCAGCCGGTACTCGCGTACGTTCTTGGCCTGAATGGACTCGGCTTCGGCGTAGCGGCCCAGCAGCCTGAGGTCGATGGAGTAGGAGACCTCGGAGAAGAGCGTCATCAGATGGCGGCCCGTCAGCAGGAGGCGGCGCGACTCCAGCGTCTCCTGGTCGGTCCTGCGGGCGTCCTCGTACCTGCCGAGCAACCGCTGCACGAAGCCCAGGTTGTTCAACGCGCTGAGGGTCCGGGAGTCCTGTTCGCCCAGGACCTCCCGGTAGGTCGGGTAGAGCCACTCGTACAGCTCCAGGGCCTCGTCGTAACGGGCGAGACTCCACAGGTCGGCCCCTAGCCCGTTGGCCGCCCGGAGGTGGTCCAGGTCCCGGTCGCCGCGCTCCCGGCGCAGGTGCTCCATGGCCGCCCGGTCGAGCGCCTCGGTCTCCGCGAACCGGTCGGCCGACCGCAGCAGGTTGGCGTAGTGGTGGGTGGCCTCCCAGACCCGCGGATGAGACTCGCCCAGCAGTTCGCGCCATGCGTTCAGGGTCCGCCGGCCGAGTTTCCAGCCCGAGGTGTACTCGCCCGCCCACCACATGTAGCGCAGGCAGTTGAGGACGAGGTTCTGTACCTTGCGGTCCTTGCTGTTGAGGACGTCCGCGTATTTCAGGTGCGGCACGATCTCCGCGTACGCGTCCCAGTTGCGGGTGTCGGTGGGGCGCCCGGGGTCGGCCTCGGCCAGTGCCCGCCGCACCACGTCGATGAACTCCCGCCGGTCCTGCTCCGGCATGTCCTTGCCGACGATCTGGTGGACCATCCGGTGCAGGTACACCGACTCGCCGGCGGACGGGGCGTCGTCCGAGGTGGTCTCGTGGGACTCCAGGCGGACCACGGAGTACTGGCGGAGCTGGTTGATCGCCTTGTTCCACAGCAGCGGGTCGTCGAGCAGTCCGGCCAGTTGCTCGGGCAGGTCGTCGCGGGGAGTGTCCTTCAGGAGGCGTACGGGGATGAAGCCGGGCGCAAAAAAGGTGCACAGGCGCAGCAGGTCCACGGACTCCGGGACCGTCTCGCGCAGCTTGTTCAGCAGTATCGACCACGCGGTCTGGAAGGCCAGCGGGAAGTCGGCGGACACCTTCACGACGTCCTGGTCGACGCCGTCCTCCAGCAGGGCGATGTAGTCCTCGACGGACAGGTCGGAGTCGTTCAGCCAGCCCGCCGTCTGGTCGAGGAGCAGCGGCAGGTCCTCCAGGGCCACGGCGAGCTGGTCGGCCTCCGCCTCCGACAGCCGGGGGGCGCGGCGCCTGATGAAGGCCACTGATTCGTCGCGGTCGTAGACCCGTACTTCGAGCAGCCTGCTGTTGTGCTCGCCCCACTCGGGGTTGCGGGAGGTGATGATCACATGTCCGGGGCCGGTGGGGACCAGGTCCCAGATCTGGTCCGGCTCGTCGGCGCCGTCCAGGATCAGCAGCCAGCGGGAGAAGGGGGTGCCCCGGCGCAGGGAGTCCCGGACGGCGCGCAGCCGCTCGCCGTACTCGTCACCGGTGGACAGTCCCAGTTTCGGGGCTAGTTCGGCCAGCAGGCGGCGATAGGTCACCCGCTTCTCGGCGTTGACCCACCAGACCACGTCGTACTCGGACCCGAAGCGGTACACGTACTCGGCGGCGAGCTGGGTCTTGCCCACTCCGGACATGCCGTGCAGGGTGAGGACCCCGGCGCCGGAGTCGCTGCCCTGGAGCATGTGGTAGGCCTCGTTCAGCAGCGGCTCGCGGCCGGTGAACCGGGTGTTGCGGCGCGGTACGCCACCCCACACCTCCGGCATGGCGGCGGGAAAGCGCGGTCCGCGGCCGCCGTCGACGGCCGGCTGGACCTGTCGGCCGTCGACCGGCAGATCCAGCCGGTCGAGGAGCCGCCGCTCGGCCTCGTCGGCGCCCATGTTCGTCAGGTCGACCGGTGCCAGAACGGCGATGGCCGAGGGGACGGACGTGTTGGTGACCGATACGGCGGCGAACCGTGAGGGGTCCGGCGCCACGACCTCGCGCAGCGCCGCGTTCCACTCCTCGTGGGTGCGGGGACCGAGCTGGAAGTACCGCTCGCTGACCAGGATGAGGATCCGGCCCTCGGCGAGCGAGAGGCCGCGCAGGAGGTCCACCAGGGTCTCCTCCGCCGGGGAGTCCCAGCGGACGTAGGCGACCCGCACACCGCGCCGTTCCAGCCTGTCCCCGATCCACGCCGCCCAGGCCCGGTTGAACCCGGCGAAGCTGATCGTGACGGTCTGCCTCGCGGCCCCCTTCTGGGTCGACCTGACCGGCGTACGAGCTTCAGACATGCGACGGCCTCCACGCGTAGTCATAAAATCCTAGAACCTAGGAGCGGGCTCTGGGGAGTCCGGCGACTTGGAGAACGCGCACCTCGGCTCGACGATCTTTGCGCAGCCGAGGGTGCGAAGTCGGCATTTCAGCGATTCACGGCGGGCGGCGGCGGGGGCTGACGCTGTTTCCACAGGGCGCGCACGGCTTTGACGTAGGCCTGCGCGCGCGCCGTGTGGCCCCGGGGCGCGGGGTGCGCGGCCATCCGCTCGTGCGTGGCCGCCATCTCGTCGACGAAACGCCGCCCCACCGTGGTGAGATCGGGCGAGCCGACGAGCGCCGGCAGGGCCGCCCCGACCTGGGCGTGGTAGCGCGCGTACTGCGCCCAGGCAGCCTCCGCGCGAGCCGGGCCCGCGGCGAGCGCCCGGCGCTGGAAGAAGTCCGCGAGCGCCAGATGCGAGTACGCCCCCTGCAACAGGCCGTCGTACGGCCGCGGATCGGGGCGCCAGGGGGCGAAGTAGCGGGCCTCCGGGTCCGCGTGGTGCAGTTCCACCATCTCGCTCAGCGCGGCCAGCTTCGTGTGCTGCACCTCGTGCACGAGCGTCGCGGCGAAGGCGACCGGCGTGGCCGGGGGGCTGCTCAGCAACGCCCCGAACGCCTCGCGCCGGGTTGCGCTGCAGCTGCCGCGGCCACCCGCGCCCGGCGGCATGTCCAGCGGCACCACACAGCGCACGATCGCGAGCGCCTCGGCGAGCCGCAGCTCACCGCCGGTCCGCAGCTCGGCGGCCGTGCCGGACCAGATCTGCAGCCACCGCTTGCGTTCCGCGTCGTCCGGTCCGGCCGGACCGCTCAGCGCGTACTGGTCGGGTTCGCGGGGCGGCACCCGGTAGGGGTCGAGATCGTCCAAGGGCATGGGCTCGGCACCGGCCGCCAGTCCGGGCAGCGCGTATGCCGAGGTCCAGGCGAGCGAGCCGGACCACGCGCCGGTGCCGCTCTCCAGGTGCACCGTGACATCGGGCGCGTCCGCCTGGCGGAAGGTCATGTGCCCACGTTCGTGGGTGACGTGGACCGGCACGTCCGCTCGCGCGGCCGTGCGCAGGACGCCGAGCGAGGGAAGGGCGAGGATCCCGTCGCGGGCGGTCAGTTCGGTGGCGAACGGGATTCCGGTACGCGCGGCGGCGACGGCCGAGATCGCGCCCAAGTACGCCAGGTCGCACCGGAGTTCACGCCGCTGCTCCCGTGTGGGGGGCCCGGTGCGTGGGTTGAGCCCGGTCAGACACCGACGGGCCCAGGGTCCCGTCAGCGGATACCTGAGCCACACCCGCGCCGGTGAGTCCGGCCCGCCGTCCGCGGCGGCGCGGTCGGCCGCCGTCAGCAGGGCCCAGTCCTCCCGCAGCCGCGTCCCGGCCGCCGTCGGGCAGACTGCCGGATCCGCCGCCTCGGCGGCGTCGAGGACGGCGCGCAGCAGGAGCAGCCGCCGGGTGTCCTGGTCCCGGACGAGCAGGGCGAGCGTGTCGGCGTCGCCCTCCGTGCGTCCGAGTTCGGCGAGGGCCCGGTCCGGGACCGCCGGAAGTATCACGGGGTGCCCCCTTCGAGAGAGGCCGGGACGGCCGCCGGGCCGGTGCCCCGGGCATCGGCGGCGAGCCGTCCGGCCACATGCCGGATGAAACGCTCCAGGTCGGCGCAGTACACGGAGGGGTTCCGGAAACCGTGTCCGGCCCGGTACCGGTGGGCGTAGTGACCGCCTCCGCACACGTGCAGGAGCGGGCAGGCCCGGCACCGGTCCGCCAGGGCCGCCGCGCCCGCCTGCCGGGCGGCCACCCCCGGGTGCCGCAGCGCCTCGTCGAAATCGTGCCGGAAGACGTCCAGGCCGGTCCGTGCGGCACCCTCGTACGCCGATTTCAGCGAGTCGACCTGCTCGATGGAGCCGTCCGTCTCCACCACGAGCGCGTCGAAGGGGGTGAGGCCCAGGGACTCGGCGGCCGCCGGCAGCCCCAGCAGCAGGGCGAGGCACTCCTCGAAGAGCCGTACCCGGGTCTCCCGCCGCCCCGCCGACCACCAGCGGTCGAAGACGGCGCAGAGCCAGTCCCCGTGGCGGACGCCCTCCCAGTGCGGCGGAGGGGCCGACCAGTTCCCGTGCGGCAGCAGCAGATCCAGTGCGGGCGGGCGGAGTCCGAGGAGCGAGTCGTAGGTCTCCACCGGGTCCAGCGTGGGGTCGACGACCGTCAGGATCCCGGCGTACGACTCCGGGAAGCGGTCGGCGACCAGGCGCGCCCCCCGCGCGGCCGCGGGCCAGGACGACCGCCCGGCGTGGTCGACGCGCCGCGCGTTGTGCTCGGGCCGGCCGCCGTCGAGGCTGATGCCGATCCGGATGCCGTGCCGGGCCAGCACCGTCAGGCGCTCCTCGGTCAGCAGGGTGGCGTTGGTCTGGAGGGTGGCCTGGACCGTGCAGCCGGCCGGGACGCACGCACGTACGGTGTCGGTGAAGCGGGCGAGTGTGCCGGCGCCCGCCAGCAGGGGTTCACCACCGTGCAGGACGAGGGACACGGTTGTGAGGCCGTGGGCACGGACGTGCCGGGCGATCCGGTCGGCGGTGCGCTCCAGGACGGCGGCCGGCGTGGCGGCGGGGCGGGTGCGCCATGTGTGGTCGGGTCCTTCGTAGAGGTAGCAGTAGCGGCACGCCAGGTTGCAGCGGCCGTGCATCTTCACGATGAACTGGCGGAACGGGTGGCCGGTCGTATGTGCCCGAGGGGGAGCAGCCTCTCCAGACACTCTCCCGCACCCCCCATGCCGTACGCCCCGCGCAGCTGCGATACGAGCGCGTCACGGCCCTTCCGCCCGTATGGAGCCGCATTCCCGGGCGGAGAACGGACGTAAACCCAACGCGACCGAAGTTGTCTTTTTCTGCCTCAATTTGAGTGCGAACGTAGGAGGTGCACCGTGACATGTGGCTCACATCGCGTTCTGGAAACCCCACAGCATCTCGCTCGGGCGCTCCGCCCGCTCACGCAGCCCCTCCAACACCTCCAGCAGCACCGGATGCTGAAGATTCATCAGCCCGTCCAGGTCCAGGCCCAGCAGGTCCGGCAGCGGTTCCCCCGTCACCGGCGTGGACTCGTCCCGTGCGCTCATACCCCGTTCCTCCATACCCCGTTCCTCTCCCTCGGCCGGTCGCGCTCACTCCAGTTCCGCCAAGCGCTCCGCGGTGTCGTCGGCGGTCGGCTCGCCCGTCCCCAGAGTGCCGTCGGGCAGCCTCGCCCACTCCGCGCGGGCCGCCCGGTAGGCCTCGCGGGCGGCCCGCGGACGGGCCGCCGTCTCGTAGGACATACCCCGCCAGTGGTGCGCCTGAGCGCCCAGCACGACCGCCTCTCGGCGCCTGCCGTCCGTCTCCGCGAATTCCTCCGCGTCCCGGGCGGATTCCGCGGCGAACCGGAAGGCGTCGACCGCCTCGTCCAGACGTGCGGGACGGCCCAGGCTCCGGTAGGCCTCGTACTGGGCCTGTCCCAGCTCCAGCCAGCAGTGGGCGGCCAGAAGCGAGTCGCTCGCCTCCGCCGCCGCGAGCCCGAAGAGGTGCTCGGCCTCCCGGAGGTCGACGCGGTCTCCCCGCAGCTGGTACCTGAGAATCAGCGCCCGGCCCAGCAACAGCAGCCGGTACCCCGTCCCGGCGTTCCCCGTGGGCGTCTCCCGGCGGCAGTCCCGCAGCACCCGGATCGCCTGCGACAGTGGTGCCCAGGCACGGTCACCGCTCTCCGAGACCGCCCGGCGCAGGAGCGCCTCACCCCATTCGGCGAGGACCTGGGGGTATGCGGGCGCGTCCCTGGCCATCTCCCGGGCGGCCGTCGCGAACGAGGCCGCGGCTTCCTGGAGTTCGCGCGGGTCCCCCGTGTCGGCGTGCCGGGCGACCCTGATGCGTCCGGCCCGTACGTGCAGTTCGGCCCGCCGGCTGCGTTTCCCGGTGGCCGCCAGCGCCTCGTCGACCCGGTCCTGGGCCTCGTCCAGGCCACCGCCCGCCTTCAGCAGGGCGTCGATCAGGTCGAGACGCACACGGACCCCGTCCAGCGCCTCCGGGTCCGTCTCCAGCGCGTCACGCAGCGAGCGGGACGCCTGCTCCGCGTAGCCGCGGGCCTGTTCGGGATCGGTCGTCGCGTCCGACAGGCGCAGCAGGATCCGGCCGTGGGCCAGGGGAAGTTCGGGCGGGCGGTGCCGGCGGTCCGGCCAGGCGTCGGCGAACGCCTCCAGCATGCCGACCGCGCCCTGGAGCAGAGCGCTGTCGCCGCCCAGCCGCCACTGTGCCTCCAGCGCGCCCACCCGCTCCAGCGTGAGGCGCAGCGCCTCCTTCTGGTCCAGGTCGGGGGCGGCACAGGCCACCGCGTACTCGCGGTCGGCGCGGCGCAGCAGGTCCAGCGCACCGTGCTGGTCGCCGCGGCGCCTGCGGTCGGTGGCGGCGGCGCTCAACACCCTGGCCAGTACGGCCCGTTCCTTCAGGGCGTGCGGGTGCGCCACCGCCCGCTCCGCCGCGGTCTCGGCCGCGCGCAGCAGCTCCGCTCCGCCCTGCACCTCCCACAGCCGCAGCGTGCAGCGCGCGTACTCCGCCCACAGCTCCGGGTCCGCGCCCGGGGGGCGCTCGTGCTCCGTGGCACCGCGCAACAGCTGTACGGCGTCGATCAGGTCCTGCACCATGCCCTCGCCGTCGAACCGCGCGAGCAGCGTGCGCGCCCGGGTGACCGCCTGGTGCGTCCGCCGCTCACCGGGAGGCACGGCGCCGCCGCGGCCGCCGTACACGCGGAACTGCTCGGGCAGCGGCATGAAGCGCTCCAGCACCCGGGCCGCGACCTCCGCGAAGGGCTGCGGGACCAGGGTCGCATCCCCGTTGTCCCCGTTCCTGGCCGGATAGCCGGCCCCCGGCGGCGTGTACGGCCGCCCGGAGTCCCCGTCGCCGAGCTGGGCGAGGGCCAGGGCCGGAAAGTTGGGGCCGCCCTTGCCGAAGCGCTGCTCGATGTACTCGGAGCAGTGCTTGAGCACCAGCAGGGCCTCGTCCCGGCCGAGCCTCGACAGCAGCGCCTCCTGCACCTCCGGCTCCATCTCGTACCACTGCGTGCCGGCCGCCCCGTGTTCCTCCCGGGCGCGTGAGACCAGGCCGCCGAGCAGCACCTCGGCGAGTTCGGACGGCCCGGAGTCGGGCAGCATGGTGCGCTGCACCAACTGCATCACCGGCAGACAGAGGGGCGCGGCCGCGAGGTACACGGCAAGTCGCCCGGCCGCCGGGGACGCGGTCGAGTGGAACCTGCTGACCCGTTCGACCGGTGTCGCCCTGCGCCCGGGACGGGACGCCGGCGCGGGCGGCTGATCCGCGCGCACCCAGCCCACCGCGCCCGCCACCGGCCCGGCGCCGACCCCGGACAGCAGCCTCGCCCACGCGCCGAGGGCCACCGGCTCGGGGGGCAGCACCGGCACCGGGAGGGCTCCCCGCTGCTCGACCGGCGGAGCACCGGCCGGGATGCGCACCCGCAGTGCGGTGGCACCGCCCAGGGTGTCGCCCCGGCTCAGCTCGCCGTAGGTCACGGGCAGCCGGGTGCGGCTCCACAGTCGTTGCGGCAGCGGCTGCAGTACGGCGGTCGGGGCCTGCCGGGACAGGTGGTGGAGCAGGCGGTGCGCCCGGCCGCTGCGCCACAGCGGACCGGCGCAGTCGCTGACCAGCAGGGTGATACGGCGCCCCGTGGGGTCGCTGAGCCGGTCGGCGGTGTGCAGCGGGGCCGCGTGCATGTCCGGGCTGCGGCCGACCAGCGCCTCGCCGTCGGGTCCGGTGTGCAGATGACTGATCTGGATGTCCCCGAAGGCGCCCAACTGGCCGAATACCTGCCCCAGTTCGGCGAACATCCGGTCCCACACCCGCATCGAGGGCGAGGCCTCCAGGACCAGCTGCAGCCGGGCGTCGCCCCGGGTCACCGCGCGGTGAACGGGAAGGATCAGCCCGCCTGCTCGCGCGCTGAGTTCGGCCGTCCCCGTCTCGTCGAGCTCGGTGCGCAGGGGCGGCGCGGCACTGCGGTATGCCTGCAACGGGCGCAGTGCGCGCTGGAGTTCGAGTGGCGCGGGCAGCGCGGGGGCGGCGGGCACGCCGATCGGCAGCCCGGTGACCCGGCCCGCCCCCCGGGTGCGGCCGGCGCCGTGCTGCGGCAGCGGGTACAGGGGCGCACGCTGGTCGGCTCCCCCACGGACCGGCTCCGGTCGCGACCGGGCCGCGCGGGTGTCGTCGCCCGTCGACGGTGTGTCCCCGCGCTTGTCCCGCGGGGGTTCGGCGGGCATCGGAAGGGGTCGATCGCCGGATCCCCGGGCGGGCCGGTCCGGCTCCGCCGCGTTCGTGGGCCGCGCCCACCGGGCCAGCCAGAGGGCGTCGCTCAGCCCCTCGGGGTCCGGGTCGAGTTCGATCTCCCGTAACCTGCGGACGAGTTCGGCGATGGGATCGCCGTCGGGTGCGCCGGGGCCGCCGCCCGTGGGGTCCGGGTCGGGCGGTACGGGACCGTGTCGCGCCGCTGCGTCGGGCATCAGCGCCTCACCTCGGACGGTCGAGTCGCTGGATGAGCAGTTCGGCGAGTCGGTCGCGGCTGGGCGGAGCCGCCGCGTCGGTGAGGTAGATCGCGTTCAGCAGCTGGTCGGCGGCGAGGAGTTCGCTGCGGGAGCGCTCCAGGAAGCGGGTGATCAGGTCGTCGCCCGCGCGGGCCGCCTCGTCGCCGAGGTGGGCGCGTACGAAGGTGGCGAGCCGGTTGTGGTCGATCCGGCCCAGCTCCAGGTGGATGCAGCGGCGCATCAGAGGGGCGGGGAAGTCCCGCTCCCCGTTGCTGGTGAGGACGACGAACGGGAAGGCGTGGCAGCGCACCCGGCCGTCGCGGACCCGCACCTTGGTGCCGTCCGCGGTGAGCACCTCGGCCTCGCCGTCCGGCAGCCGGTCGGCGATGCGCTGGAGCTCGGGTATCTCGAACTCGCCTTCCTCCAGGACGTTCAGCAGGTCGTTGGGCAGGTCGATGTCGCTCTTGTCGAGTTCGTCGATCAGCAGCACGCGCGGTGTGCCGGAGGGCAGCAGGGCGGTGCCGAGCGGTCCGAGGCGGATGTAGCTGCCGATGGCCTCGACGGCTCCGGGGCTGCCGGCCGCCGCGCCGTAGCCTCCTTGCGCGGCGATCTGGACGTCCTGGAGCCGGGCGATGGCGTCGTAGTGGTACAGGCCGTCCTGGAGCGTGGAGCGGCTGACGATGGACCAGCGCAGCACGTCGCCCAGGCCCAGCTCGTACGCCACCGAATGGGCCAGGGTGCTCTTGCCCGCGCCGGGGCTGCCGGTGACGAGCAGGGGACGGCGCAGATAGAGCGCCGCGTTGATCATCTCCAGTTCCTCGGCGCCGGGCCGGTGGAGTTCCGCCAGGTGCCGGTGCGCGCCCAGCCTGCGGTCGCGGGAGCCGTCGCCGTCGCCCGCCGCGTCCCGGCCGGCGAAGTCCCGCCAGGGCGGCGGCGGGGGCAGCCGGCTCATTCCGTCGTGCGGTTCCCCGGCGCCTCGGTAGATGAGCCACTCACTGGATTCGGTCATGGTCCGGTCCTCGTCGTCCCTCGTCCACCACGGCAGCCGTCGAACGTGCATCAAGGTATCGAGCCACGGGAAAGCTGGTAAGAGCCCGAGGGGCGCACGGTGCCCGTTGCATCAGGGGGCCTCCAGCAGATCTCCGGTTCCGGGCAGGGGCTGCTGCGGATTGTCGTACAACAGAGCTATTCCGTCGGCCCAGTAGGCCTCCGGGAGCCCCGCGCGCAACTTCACCCGCAGGCCGTGCACCACGTCGGGGAGGAACGCGGCGCCGTCCCCGTCGTCGACGACCTGCTTGGCTCCCCGGTGGAACTCCCCGCAGACAGCGTCCGGCTGGCCGCGCCAGCGGCGCCACAGGACCACTCCGTAGCCCGCGTGCACGATCCGGCCCAGCGCGGCCGCGTCGTCCTCGTAGCGCCGGTCGCCGTACCGGCACAGCACGGGGACCGTACGGGGCGGGAGACGGCGCAGCTCCGCGGCGGTCGGGACCGGCTCGCGCACCCCGTCGTCGCAGTCCAGCACCTCGGCCTGCGCGTCGCGGACGTGCAGCCGGTGCCAGCGGTCCCGGCGCTCCGGATCCGGCTCGCCTTCGGACGCGTCCCACTCCGTGTCGAACGTGACCGGCTCGCCGTCGCCGGGCAGTTGGGCGCGGTCGGAGCAGCGCACGACGACGGGCCGCTCGGCGCCCAGCGGGGGGCCGTCCGACCGCAGCCGCCACTCGTCCACGGCCAGGCCGAGCAGCAGGTACGGAAGGGCCGCGTGCAGGGCCACGGGCCGCCCGGGTCCGTCGCAGCGGCGGAAGGCCTCGGCGAGGGGAGCGGTGACCTGTGCCGGAAGCTCCGCCAGCGGGGTGCGCTCACCCTCGTGGAGCCGCGTCACGTCGCCGTCGGGGGCGGCCACGGAGACCGACCAGTCGCAACGCCCGGGCTCCCAGCCTCTCGGCAGCACTTCGAGCAGCACGGTCGGTCCGGGCCCGGCGTCGCGCGGCCGCTCCCGGACCGGCTCCCGCGGTGTCGCCCCGGGCAGGGCGGGCGCGACCGGCGGCAGGAGCCCGGGGCCGGGCGGCACCGGACCGGCCGGGACGGCGTGCCGACGGCGGCGCTGTCCCAGCCACTTGGCGCGCCTCCGGGCCAGCCCGTGGCGATAGCCGCTGTCGAGACCCGTCGACGCCTGCCTCACCCACTCCCACAGGGCCTGTTCGGCATCCAGCAGGCTGGGCGTCGCCGGACGTTCGGCCTCCATGACCTGCATCGCGTAGTCGAGTACGAGCTTCAGCGCCCCGTCCTGCCGGGCGTTCTCGTAGAGCACACCCAGACCGTCGCGCCAGCCGCGGGGAGCCGGTACCAGGGTGGGGAGCTGGAAGTTCGACAGGGAGTCGAGGATGTCGAGCAGGCTGCGGGTGGTCTCCGGGGGCGGCAGGTCGGAGAGCCGGCCGAGCAACTCGCCGCGCTCGTCGGGGCCGAGCGTCCGGCCGGGGCGCGCGCCGAGTTCTCCCTGCAGGTCGGCCCAGGTGGGGCGCCGCGAGTCCGAGGGCTGCTGCCGGTCACGGTGGTAGCGGTCGTGGGCGTGGAAGACCGCCTGGTAGACGTCGTCGTGCTCGGTCCGCACGGCTTCCGGCGGGACCCGCAACGTCCGCAGGCGCTCGATCCCGATGGAGGTGCCGCCCGTCCCGTGGTCCGCACGCGACTTCAGTACGCCGATGACCTCGCCGCGCACCGGGTCGATCACCGGACCGCCCGAGACACCGGGCGGCATGTCGTTCTGCCCCAGCCGCATCTGCACCCCCGCCGACCAGCCGCCGATGGTTCCCTGCACGGAGAGGAACCCGTCCAGGATCTGCAGCTGCCCTCCGGTCACGGTCCAGCCCGCGTAGAACACCCTGCCCTCGCCGTAGTGCGCGGCGGGCCGCTCGGAGACGTACACACAGTCGTGGTCCACGGGTTCACGGAGCCGGACGAGGGCGAGGTCCGGGGCGGGCCAGCCGCCGGGCACGAAGCGGTCGACGTGCTCCGGGAGCGTGGCCGCCACCTGTCCGGGGACGGCGGACGGGCCCTGGCCCGGGCCGGTCTCATAGACCACCGACACTTCGCCGCCCTCCCTTCCGTCCACCACGTGTGCGCAGGTCAGAACCCAGTTCGGGGCGATGAAGAAGCCACTGCCGAGGAAGGTGCCGGGTTCGTCCAGGGCATACCCGACACTTGTGCGATGAATGCGCACGGTCGCCGCCATGACGAGTTCACGCAGAGCATGGTGGGCGGCATGGAAGTCGCTCGGTGCGCCCCCGTCGTGCCGGTCCGTCATGCCCCGCCCCCGCCGGCGGTGCCCTGGGCGCCCCCGTGCTCCGGGGCGCCGGTGGACGCGCCCGCACCAGGTGCGCCACCGTTGCCGGGGGACGTTCCGTCGCCGGGCGCGCCAGGTGCGCCGGGGACGGTTCGGGGGGAGGCGGCGGCCGGCTCACCGTGGCCCGCGCGGGAGGCCGGGTCCGGGGCGGAGCCCGGGCTCGCCGGGTCCGGTGGGCCGCCGCCGTTCCAGGTCAGGGTCACCGTGATACCGGCCTTGGCCTCGCCGTCCGCGAGCAGCCCGACGATCTTGCCGGCCTTCGCGGTCAGCTCGATCCCGAACTCGACGCTCACCTCGTCCGGCCGCACCGCGCGCAGCGGACCGGCCAGCGACCGTGCGACTCCGGTGACGAGCGAGTGCAGACTCTCGACGCTCGCCTCCACCCGGTCGGTGAACCCGGTGTCCGAGTACGACAGCTCCCCCGACGGCACGGCCAGCTCCTCGGCCCCCGATATCCGGGCCCAGACAGGCGTGCCGTCCGGCAGCTCGATCCGCGTCACCCGGGTCGTTTCCTGCCCCATGTCGCTCCCCCGTTCCCCGTGGCACCGCCGCCCGCGGGCGTGGTGCTCCCTGCGCCTATCCTTTTCCTGTCCCTGTCGTGGCTTCCCGGACGGGAAGACGACGTCTCCTCCTCCCACAAGGAGAGGGTTCTTCCCGCACGGGAGCGGCCCTACCCCTGTACCGACCACGGAGCACCAGCCATGTACTTCACCGACCGAGGCATCGAGGAACTGGAGAAGCGGCGCGGCGAGGAAGAGATCACCTTCGAGTGGCTCGCCGAGCAGCTCCGCACGTTCGTCGACCTGAACCCCGACTTCGAGGTCCCGGTGGAGCGACTCGCGACGTGGCTGGCCCGCCTGGACGACGAGGACGACGAGTAGGGACCCGACGGAGGCCTCCGCGGGAGGCCGTGGTCGGTCGCGTTCGCGTGGTCGGTCACGTTCGCGCGGTCAGTCACGTTCGCGCGGTCAGTCACGTTCGCGCGGTCAGTCGCGTGGGCGCACCAGCTCGTACGCCAGCCCGAGCGCCCCGTGCGCCAGCAGCAGCGCCCCCGTGGCGACCCATCCGCCGCTGCGCCGCCGTACGCCCCACACCATGACCGGCAGGCCCACCACCACCTGGGCCAGGGCCAGCGCGCGGGCCTGCGGATCGCCCGACCAGGGCAGCCACGACGCGAACCGCCCTCTCTCCACCGTGTCGATCTCGGCGCGCACCGCCTCCCGCCAGCCCGCGACGGCTCCCACCCCCTCGACCCGCCGCGCATCGGCCTGGGCGCGGGCGACCTCATGGAGCCGGTCGGCCGGTTCGCCGGGGGTGAGTCCAACGGGCAGGGACACTCCCGCGCGCGTGAGGACGGCGAGCAGGGCGCGCAGCCGGGCGCGTCCGTCCGCCGCAGGGTCCGTTTCGGTCAGCCGGTCGAGGGACTGCATGTCCAGTACGGGATCGAGCCCCAGCCGGGCGGCGAAGGTGCGCATCGCCTCCTGCTCGCCCGCCGGGGTGCCGCCGGCCAGCCAGACGTAGCCCACGGGACGGCGGAAGCCGGAGGCGAGGGTGTACCCGGCACGGTCGGCGTCCCACCACAGCGCGAGCACGGGCCAGGAGGAGCCGACGGCCAGCGCCACGGCCCAGCCGGTCACGACGCGGTCGACCGGCTCACCCGCGTCGAGCCACGGCGTGCCCTCGGGTACGAGCACGCTCCAGTCGCCGCCCGCCCCGGTGAGCATCATGCGCTCGCGCAGCAGGTCGGCGGCTGGGGCGACGGTGTCGGGGTCCGCCCGGCAGAGCAGCAGGGCACCGGGGGCGGGAGCGCCCCGTGAACCGGTCCGAAACCCATCCGTCGACATGGTCACACGCTAGGCAATTCGACCGCTTCGCGCCCGATGTGAGGCATTGACGATCACACGAACGAGTGCCTTGACTTTCCATGGCCGCGATATATCGTGTTTTACGGAAGACGCGATATGGCGCGTCGCATCGAGGAGGTCAGCACCATGTCTCAGTGGTCCGTCGCCCAGCCCACCAAGCTCACCTTCGACGCCCCCGTGAGCGAGCTGCACGTACGCATCGTCAACGGAACGGTCAACGTCATGGGCACGGACGATGGTTCCGCCCGCCTGGAGGTCTCGGACATGGAGGGCCCACCCCTGGTGGTCACCCAGGAAGGCGGCACACTCACGGTGGCGTACGAGGACCTGCCCTGGAAGGGCTTCCTCAAGTGGCTCGACCGCAAGGGCTGGCGGCGCAGCGCGGTGGTCTCCCTCGCGGTTCCCGCGCAGACGCGCGTGGAGGTCGGAGTGGTCGGCGCCGGCGCCGTCGTCTCGGGGATCCGCGGCAGCTCGGAGGTCAAGGGCGTCACGGGCGACACGACACTGGTCGCCCTGTCCGGCCCGGTGCGCGCGACCACGGTGTCCGGGAACCTGGAGGCCCAGGCGGTCACCGGCGATCTGCGGTTCAACTCCGTCTCCGGCGACCTGACCGTCGTCGAAGGCTCGGGTTCCTCCGTGCGCGCCGACACGGTCAGCGGCTCCATGATCATCGACCTCGACCCCGACGGCCCGACCAGCGTCGGGCTGACCAGTGTCTCCGGTGAGATAGCGATCCGCCTGCCGCATCCGGCGGACGCCGAGGTCGAGGCGAACACGGCGAGCGGCACGATCTCCAACGCCTTCGAGGGCCTGCGGGTTCACGGCCAGTGGGGCGCCCACAAGATCACCGGCCGCCTCGGCGCGGGCACCGGCAAGCTCAGGGCCACGACGGTCTCCGGCTCGATCGCCCTGCTGCGCCGCCCTCCACGGGAGGACCAGGACGAGCCTTGGGACGCCGAACCACCGTTCGAGAAGGCTGAGTTCGACTCCGGCACCGGCACGAACAGCAAGGGCGACGGCGCCGCGGACGATACCCGTGATCGCGCGTCCGCGGCCACGGCGGCCGAAGCACAGGGCGACTTGGGGGACAATTCCGCTTCCGGCCCGGACGACGACGCGACCGTCGACGGCGCCCGGGCCGACGGCACGACCGACAAGAAGGTGCTCTGACATGCCTCCCGTCTTCGCCCACGGACGCCTCCGCCTCTACCTGCTCAAGCTGCTCGACGAGGCCCCGCGTCACGGCTACGAGGTGATCCGCCTTCTCGAGGAGCGCTTCCAGGGGCTGTACGCGCCGTCGGCGGGCACCGTCTACCCCCGCCTGGCCAAGCTGGAGGCGGAGGGCCTGGTCACGCACACCACCGAGGGCGGACGCAAGGTGTACGCCATCACGGACGCCGGACGCGCCGAACTGGCCGACCGCAGCGGCGAACTGGCCGACCTGGAGCTGGAGATCCGCGAGTCGGTCGCGGAACTGGCCGCCGAGATACGAGCCGACGTGCGCGGGGCGGCGGGCGACCTGCGCCGCGAGGTGCGGGCGGCCACCACCGAGGCCCGGCGCGGCACCAGGGCGGGCGCCGGGGAGCACGGACCCTACGGGGACCACACGGACTACGGCGACCTGGGTGACAAGGAGGCCTGGCGGGCAGCCAAGGAGGAGATGCGCCGCGTCAAGCAGGAGTGGAAGGAGCAGGCCCGGCGCGCCAAGGACGAGAGCCGCCGCGCCCGCGAGGAGGCCCAGCGGGCCCGCCACCAGGCCCAGGAGGCACAGTCCCGGGCGCGGGCCCAGGCACAGGAGGAGGTGCAGCGCATCGCCCGGCGGGTCCAGGAGCATGTGCAGGACCACTTCGCGCGGGGCGACTGGCCTACGGGGGTGCGTGAGGGCCTCTCCGAACTCGCCAAGGAATTCGGCGAGTTCGGAAAGGACTTCGGAAAGGACCACGGGAAGGACTTCGGCTTCGGACGGCCCGGGACCGAAGCCGAGCCCGGAACCGGAGCCACGGCCGGAACCGGCACCGCGGCCGGAACCGGCAAGTCCGCGCCGCAGCCGGAGTACTCGCAGACACCCGCAGGCTTCCCGGCCGACTACGAGCCGGCCTGGGCCCACGAGGAGGCCGGCGACGACCCGGCCCGCGACCTGGACCGCCTCCTCGACCGCTTCCGGGACGACATCCGCGACGCGGCCCGCGACCACGGCGTCACGGCCGACCAGCTCCGCGACGCCCGGCGCCACCTGTCGACGGCGGCGGCGCACATCGGAGCGATACTGCGCGGGCCGAAGGTCTGACCCACCCTCGGGTGGTGCGCCCGACGCCGGGCCGGGCGCACCACCGGAGGAGGTAGCGGCCGTCAGCCCGCCTTGGCCTCTCCCCCGCCGTACAGCACGCGCGTCAGCGACTCGTGCGTCACACCGTGGTCGGCGAGTACCTCGGCGGGCACCCCGGGCGCGGCGGCCAGGGCGAGGAGGATGTGTTCGTCGCCGACGTGACGATCGCGGTGGGCGACGGCGATGCGCAGGGCTCGTTCCAGGACGCCCTTCGCGCCCCGGCTGAAGGTGCGACGGCCGGACCACCAGCCCTTGTCCTTGCGGTCACCGGACATCGCCCCGACGCCGTGTGTCTCCTCGACCCGGAAGACGATCTCCGAGACGTCGATCCCCAGACCGGCGAGGGCGTCGGTGTCGGCCCGGGACAGCCCGCCCCGCCGCCGCGCCTCGTCCAGCGCCTCTCGTACGGACTCCTTGCGCTCCGCGAGTCCGAGGGCGGCCAGCGCGAAGGAACCGCGGCTCGCCTCGCGGTCGAGCAGGGCGAGCAGCATGTGCTCGGTGCCGACGGACTGCGACCCCGCGCGTTCACAGTGCCCGACCGCGCCGCGTACGACGTCACGGGCATCCTTCGTGAACCGTTCGAACATCACTGCCTCCCGTACTTCTTGTGCACGGCCTGCCTGCTGACGCCGAGTTCGGCGGCGATCTCCTGCCACGACCAGCCCTGGTTGCGCGCGCTGCGCACCTGCACCGCCTCCAGCTGCTCCAGCAGCCTGCGCAGTGCGGCGACGGCCCGGAGTCCGACCCGCGGATCGCGGTCACCGGCCCGCTCGGCGAGATCCGTTGCTTCGGTCATGATGTCAACTTAAGTTGACGGGGCGACCCTTGTCAACCCTGATTGACAAACGCCGACGGCCGGCCCGGAAACCGGGCCGGCCGTCGTACGGAGGCGACAGTCAGCGGACTGCGACGACGATCAACTGCTGGTGAGGACGATCTTGCCGAACTGGTCGCCGGACTCCAGCCGTTCGAAGCCCTCGCGGGCGCGGTCGAGCGGAAGGACCTCGTCGATGACGGGACGTACGCCGGTGGCGGCACAGAAGGAGAGCAGGTCCTCCAGCTCCTCCTTGGTACCCATCGTGGAGCCGACGACCTTCAGTTCCAGGAAGAAGATGCGGGTCAGCTCGGCGTGCGAGGGGCGGTCGCCGCTCGTGGCGCCGGAGATGACGATGGTGCCGCCCGGCCGCAGCGACTTCACCGAGTGGGACCAGGTGGCGGCGCCGACCGTCTCGATGACGGCGTCCACACGCTGGGGCAGCCGCGCCCCCGACTCGACCGCCTCCACGGCACCGAGCTCCAGGGCGCGCTTGCGCTTCGCCTCGTCACGGCTGGTGGCGAAGACGCGCAGCCCCGCCGCCTTGCCGAGCACGATCGCGGCCGTGGCGACACCGCCGCCGGCACCCTGGACGAGCACCGAGTCCCCGGGCCGTACACCCGCGTTGGTGAAGAGCATCCGGTACGCCGTCAGCCAGGCCGTGGGCAGGCAGGCGGCCTCCTCGAAGGAGAGCTCCTTCGGCTTCGGCAGGATGTTCCAGGTCGGCACGGCGACCTGCTCGGCGAAGGTGCCCTGGTAGCGCTCGGTCAGGATCGAGCGGGGCTCGTTCGGTCCGACACCGTGGCCGGTCTGGCCGATGACGGAGTGCAGGACGACCTCGTTGCCGTCCTCGTCGACGCCGGCGGCGTCACAGCCGAGGATCATGGGCAGCCGGTCCTCCGGGAGGCCGACCCCCCGGAGCGACCAGAGGTCGTGGTGGTTGAGGGAGGCGGCCCTGACGTCGACGGTGCTCCAGCCGGGGCGGGCCTCGGGGGCCGGGCGCTCCCCCAACTCAAGGCCGGAGAGCGGCTGGTCGCGGTCGATTCGGGCGGCGTAGACAGCGAACATGGGCTTGACGATAGGTTCCCGATCAGGCGGACGGAACCACAGACCCCTGTGACACATGCCCTCTTGCACAACGGCGCGGGGGTCCGGGGCGGCAGCCCCCAGGGCAACAGCACCCTCGAAATCACCCGGACGGGCGGGCGGGTGCGCAAAAAAAATGGCCCCGCCCGAACGGGCGGGGCCATTCCAGGCGTCACCGGCGGGCAACGCCCTCCGCCCGTGCGGCAGCCGCGACCGCGGCCGTCACCGCGGGAGCGACCCGCTCATCGAACGGCGACGGGATGACATAGTCGGCGGCAAGATCGTCGCCGACGACCGCGGCCAGCGCCTCCGCCGCCGCGATCTTCATCCCCTCGGTGATCCGGGAGGCCCGCACCTGGAGCGCGCCCGCGAAGATCCCGGGGAACGCCAGCACGTTGTTGATCTGGTTCGGGAAGTCCGACCGCCCGGTGGCGACCACCGCCGCGTACTTGTGCGCGACGTCGGGGTGCACCTCGGGGTTCGGGTTGGCCATCGCGAACACGAAGGCACCCTCCGCCATGGAGGCGACCGCGGCCTCGGGGACCGTACCGCCGGAGACGCCGATGAAGACGTCGGCGCCCGCCAGCGCGTCCTCCAGCGAGCCGGTGATGCCCGCCTTGTTGGTGAACCCGGCGAGCTCACGCTTGACGGACGTCAGGTCCTCCCGGTCGGCCGACACGACACCCTTGCGGTCGGCCACGGCGACATCCCCGATACCGGCCTCGACCAGCATCTTCGCGATGGCGACACCGGCCGCGCCGGCGCCCGAGATCACCGCCCGCAGGTCACCGATCGTGCGCCCGCTCAGCCGCGCCGCGTTGCGCAGCGCCGCCAGCGTCACGACCGCCGTACCGTGCTGGTCGTCGTGGAAGACCGGAATGTCCAGCCGCTCCTGGAGCTTGCGCTCGATCTCGAAGCACCGCGGTGCCGAGATGTCCTCCAGGTTCACCCCGCCGAAGGACGGGGCCAGCCGGACGACGGTCTCCACGATCTCGTCGACGCCGGTGCAGTCGAGCGCGATCGGAACGGCGTCCACGCCGCCGAACTGCTTGAAGAGGATCGCCTTCCCTTCCATCACCGGAAGGGAGGCCTCGGGGCCGATGTCCCCGAGCCCGAGGACGGCCGTACCGTCGGTCACGACCGCGACCACGGACGACTTCCACGTGTAATCGTTGACCAGCTCCGGCTGCTCCGCGATCGCGGTGCACACGCGCGCGACGCCGGGCGTGTACGCGAGGGACAGGTCGTCCTTGTCGCGCAGCGGCACGGTGGCCTGCACAGCCATCTTGCCGCCGCGGTGCAGCGCGAATGCCGGATCGAAGGAATCGAGGGGCTCGGCCCCGCCGTCCTGGTCCGCACTGCTGTCGCTGCGAGGATTGACGATCTCCGCTGCCACTTCGTTTTACCCCTTAAATATTCATGGTTTGAGGGTTGACCACTCCTGGTGAAGAGTGGGCGGGACCGCATACGACCCGATTGCCTGATACGTACGGGCCGTACACGACGGGCGCGCCGCACACGCGCCCTGAGCCCCGGATGAGGGGTGTAAAGAACCTTCCTACCCCACGGACGGGCCGACGACGAGTCCATTAGGTGCAACGTCACATCACAGGACCAGAAGGTCACGTCCTGATGACAACAAGGCGACGTCGAGGCGAGATGGAGCGACCCGTGCACGACGGCGAACGTCCGGCAAGCACCGACCAGATGGTGAGATGCACCGGAAAAATTTCGGCC
Source organism: Streptomyces sp. NPDC086549 (assembly GCF_044746205.1). Classification (NCBI taxonomy): domain Bacteria; kingdom Bacillati; phylum Actinomycetota; class Actinomycetes; order Kitasatosporales; family Streptomycetaceae; genus Streptomyces; species Streptomyces sp. NPDC086549. The sequence goes on from NZ_JBIVBS010000002.1 coordinate 202,849, forward strand.
GGGACCAGGGATTTCCGCAGACGGTCCGGCTTGGTGCGCCGACCTGACGCGGTTCGGGGGTCGCCCGTTATCCGATTTTGACATATGGAGCCCACTGAATCGCGCGGACCGAATGGCAAGATGCCGTAAACCCACGAGGTCGCGACACCCGAAGGTGTGTGTTCTCGTCGACCTAACGGCACATCTCCACCCCTTTCGCCGGAGGAATCACCATGACCGCAAGCTCCACCCGTCGTACGACCGCCCGCACCCGGATTGCAGCGGTCGGTGCGATCGCGGTCGCAGGCGCCCTGATCCTCACGGGCTGCGGTGACCAGACGGACAAGGGCAACGACGGCGGCTCCACCACCTCGTCGACGGCCTCCGCGCCGCTCGCCGACAAGCTCCCCGCGGACATCAAGAAGGCCGGTGTCATCAAGGTGGGCTCCGACATCGCCTACCCGCCGGTCGAGTACATGGAGGGCGGCAAGGCCGTCGGCATCGACCCGGACATCGCGGACGCCCTGGGCAAGCAGCTGGGCGTGAAGTTCGAGTTCCAGAACGGCAAGTTCGACAACCTGATCGTGGGCCTGCAGGCCAAGCGGTTCCAGGTGCTCATGTCGGCGATGAACGACACCAAGGACCGCCAGAACGGTATCGACTCCGACACCGGCAAGAAGGTCGGCAGCGGCGTCGACTTCGTCGACTACTTCACCGCCGGCACCTCGATCCTGGTCCAGAAGGGCAACCCGAAGGGCATCAAGTCGCTCGACGACCTCTGCGGCAAGGTCGTGGCCCTGCAGAAGGGCACCACGTCCGAGGGCATCGCCAAGGCGCAGAGCAAGAAGTGCACCAAGGACGGCAAGAAGGCCATCGACCTGCAGACCTTCGACACCGACCCCGAGGCGCTGCTCCGTCTGAAGCAGGGCGCGTCCGTCGCCGACCTGAACGACTTCCCGGTGGCGGCCTACAACGCCAAGACCTCCGGCGGCGGCAAGGACTTCGAGGTCGTCGGTGACCAGATCGAGGCGGGTCCCTACGGCATCGCGGTCGGCAAGGAGAACACCCAGCTGCGGGACGCCCTCCAGGCCGCCATGGAAGCGATCATCAAGAACGGCGACTACACCAAGATCCTGCAGAAGTGGAACGTCACGCAGGGCGCCGTCACCGAGTCGAAGACCAACGGCGGCTCCTGAACAGCCTCGGGCAACACTGAAGGGCTGTCACTGTGACTGACACCGTCGACAAGGTTCCGGCGCCGTCGCTGCCGCCGGAGCAGATCAAGGCCATTCCGGTACGGCACTACGGCCGCTGGGTGTCCGGCGTGGTGGTCATCGCCCTCGTGGTGATGATCGGGGTCGCGTTCTCCAACGCGAACATCAACTACAGCATCATCCCGGACTACGTCTTCGATCCGGGCATCGTCTCCGGCGCCTGGACCACGCTGTACATCTCCGTGCTGGCCATGGTGCTCGGCGTCGCCCTCGGCGTGGTCCTCGCCGTGATGCGGCTGTCGTCGAACCCGGTCACCAGCACCGTGGCCTGGTTCTACATCTGGTTCTTCCGCGGCACCCCGGTCCTGGTCCAGCTGCTGCTCTGGTACAACATCTCGCTCGTCTTCCCCATCCTGAACCTGGGGTTCTACAAGGACGAGATGAACCAGGTCATGACGCCGGTCCTCACGGCCCTGCTGGGACTCGGCCTGAACGAGGCCGCGTACATGTCGGAGATCGTCCGCGCCGGTATCCAGTCGGTCGACGAGGGGCAGACGGAGGCGTCGCACGCGCTGGGCATGACCCAGGGCCAGACGCTGCGCCGGGTGATCCTCCCGCAGGCCATGCGGGTCATCATCCCGCCGACCGGCAACGAGTTCATCAACATGCTGAAGACCTCGTCGCTGGCCTACGCGGTCCAGCTGCCGGAGATCATCAAGAAGGCCACGGACATCTCCAGCACCTCGCTGGCGGTCGTCGAGATGTACTTCGTAGCCTGTATCTGGTACCTGTTCCTGACCACGATCTTCAGCATCGTCCAGTACTACATCGAACGCCATTACGCCCGCGGTTCGACGCGCAACCTGCCGCCGACCCCGCTCCAGCGTCTGAAGAAGAACCTCCGAATGTTCGGTTCGTTCCGCCGCCCGGAGGTGGCCCGATGACCGGTCTCATCAAGGACAGCACGCCGCCGAGCAGCGGCGCGCCGATGGTCAAGGCCGAGGGCGTGCACAAGTCCTTCGGACATGCGCACATCCTCAAGGGCATCGACCTCGTGGTGAACCCGCGCGAGGTGTTCTGCCTGATCGGCCCGTCCGGTTCCGGCAAGTCCACCTTCCTGCGCTGCATCAACCACCTGGAGAAGATCAGCGCCGGCCGGCTGTACGTCGACGGCGACCTGGTCGGCTACCGGCAGAAGGGCGACAAGCTCTACGAGCTGAAGGAGAGGGAGGTCGCGGCGCAGCGGCGGGACATCGGCATGGTGTTCCAGCGCTTCAACCTCTTCCCGCACATGACGGCGCTGGAGAACGTCATGGAGGCGCCGGTCCAGGTCAAGCGCGAGTCCAAGGCGGTCGCCCGGGAGCGCGCGGAGCGCCTGCTCGACCGGGTGGGTCTCGGCGACCGCAAGGGTCACTACCCGTCGCAGCTCTCCGGCGGTCAGCAGCAGCGCGTGGCCATCGCCCGCGCGCTGGCGATGCAGCCGAAGCTGATGCTCTTCGACGAGCCGACCTCGGCTCTCGACCCGGAGCTCGTCGGCGAGGTCCTCGACGTGATGCGGGACCTGGCCGAGGACGGTATGACGATGATCGTCGTCACGCACGAGATGGGCTTCGCGCGTGAGGTCGGTGACTCGCTGGTGTTCATGGACGACGGCGTGGTGGTCGAGTCCGGCCACCCGCGCGACGTCCTGACGAACCCGCAGCACGACCGGACGAAGTCCTTCCTGTCGAAGGTGCTGTAGACACGCGTCCACGGCGCCGCAGAGCGGCGCTGAGGGGCGGTACGAGATCCTCGTACCGCCCCTTCCGCATGAACGGGTGTTTCGTCGCCCGCGGGCCTACTTGAGCGCGAGGAGCAGCGTGTCCGACGGCGAGCACCACACCGGCCGGGCCTCCGCGAAGCCCTTCTCGCGGAGCATGCGCGCGTGCGCGGCGGCCGAGGGCATGTCGCCGTCGGCGTGTTCGCCGTAGATCTCGAAGCGGCGGGCGGTCGGCCCGGCGAGGACCGGGTCCTTGGCGGCCAGCTGCCACCACTCGGCCCAGTCGAGGGCGCCGTCCCGCTTGGCCTGATCCATGTGGGCGTGGCGCCGGGCGCGCTCGGCCGCGTTGATCCGGGGAGTGGTCTCGTCGATCATGTGGTCCGCGTTCATGAAGACACCGCCGTCGCGGACAAGTCCCGCGACCTGACCGTAGAGGGCCGCGAGGGGTTCGCTGTGCAGCCAGTGCAGGGCCGTGGCACTCAGTACGGCGTCGTACGAGTCGTACGGCAGCTTCGCGGGCCAGTCCGGGTCCGTGAGGTCGGCGGTCACGAGGGCGACCCGCTCGTCGCCCGCGAAGGTGCCCTCGGCGATGGCGAGGAGGGCCGGGTCGAGGTCGACGCCGGTGCTGGTGGCCCGCGGGAACCTCCGGAGCAGGCGGGCCGTGATGCTGCCGGTGCCGCAGGCCAGGTCGAGCACGCGGGGTGCGGGGCCGACCAGGGCCTCGACCATGTCGAGCATGATCCGGAACCGCTCCTCGCGGTCCGGCATGTACCACTCCTGCTGACGGTCCCAGCTCTCCTGCCAGGCCGCCCAGTCGGCACCGGTCGTCGCCGTGTGCGCGTCCGTCATCGAACCCCTCCGCCCGTAGGTCCCGTAATACCCTGTTAGCACGACCGGCTGTTACCCCGACCGCACCCACGACCATAGAGCGCCTCTGTAAGGACTACAAGTGGAACTGGCCTATTACTCGGACTACGCCGTACGTCTGGTCAACAGCGAGGAACCGGTCCGCGGCAAGGACTCCCTGACCTCGGTCGAGGCCGTCCGCAATCTGTTCGGCGTCAACCAGTCGGCGGCCCGTCGCGCCACCGAAGCCGACGTCACGCGCTTCCGCTCCGTACGGGCCCGGCTGCGCGCGGTCTTCGAGGCCGCCGACAAGGGCGACGAGACGCTCGCGGTGGACCTGCTGAACTCGCTCCTGCTGGAGTTCCCGGTGAGCCCGCAGATCTCCGGGCACGACTTCCGGGACGACGACGGCCGCCCGCTGTGGCACATGCACCTGGCCGACCACCCGTCGAACGCAACCGCCGGGTACGCGGCGATCGCGGCGATGGGCCTCGCGTTCCACCTGACGGAGTACGGCGTGGACCGCCTGGGCCTCTGCCAGGCGAGCCCCTGCCGCAACGCCTACCTGGACACGTCGACGAACCGCTCCCGGCGCTACTGCTCGGACCGCTGCGCGACACGCGCCAACGTGGCCGCCTACCGCGCCCGCAAGCGCCTGGAGGCCGACCGGTCGGAGAGGACGGGCCTCGCGGCCGACAGCGCCCAGCGCACCAGCACGAGCGGGGAGCGCTGATCGGCCCGGCGCGGCCGGAACCGGAACCGCACCCGGCCGAGGATCAGGTCCTCCGGCACGGTCCCGTAGTCGGTGCTGTCCCCTCCGGCGTACGCGTTGTCCCCGAGGACCCACCAGCCGCCCTCGCGCCGTTCCGCGGCCCGCTTGACGACGAGCAGGTCCTGCTGGAACGGATGGCGCAGGACGACGACGTCACCGGGCCTGACCCTGGCCCCGTACTGCACCACGAGCAGGTCCCCGTGCTGGAGCGTGGGCACCATGGACGGCCCGGTCACCTCGGCCAGCCCGAAAGGCGGGACGGCCCTCCCACGCTCGGTCTCCTGCGACAGCTCCGGCATCCCCGGCACCTCCCCGGTCCGTTCCTCCACCAGTCCCAGTTTCACCCCGGACTTTTGTCCTAAGCCCTAGGGGGCACTCGCGAAATCCCGCTTCCCAGGGAGTAATGTCCCACCTGAGAAGACGATCACGAGGAAGGAATGCTCCATGCTTTCCCGCCTGTTTGCCCCCAAGGTCAAGGTCAGCGCGCACTGCGACCTGCCCTGCGGTGTGTACGACCCGGCCCAGGCCCGCATCGAGGCGGAGTCGGTGAAGGCCGTCCAGGAGAAGATGGCCGCCAACGACGACCCGCACTTCCAGGCGCGTGCCACGGTCATCAAGGAGCAGCGCGCCGAGCTCGCGAAGCACCACGTCTCGGTGCTCTGGAGCGACTACTTCAAGCCCCCGCACTTCGAGAAGTACCCGGAGCTGCACCAGCTGGTCAACGACACCCTGAAGGCCCTCTCGGCCGCCAAGGCGTCCACCGACCCGGCGACCGGCCAGAAGGCTCTGGACTACATCGCCCAGATCGACAAGATCTTCTGGGAGACCAAGAAGGCCTGATCTCCGATCAGACCCTCTGACCTGCAACGCCCTTGCACGCAGCGTCTCCCTGCCCGCACCCGGCCCGCAGACCGCCGAACACGGCGTCCCTGACGGTCCGGGTGCGGTCTTGTTCGCCCGGCCACAGGTGGGCGTAGATCCGCAGCGTGATGACGGCGGATACGTGGCCGAGAACGAGCTGAACCTGCTTGACGCTCGCCCCGCCGGCAATGAGGGCCGAGGCGAAGAAGTGGCCCAGGTCGTGGGTCACCATGTGCGGCAGCTCGACGGGCTTGCGACCCTCGCGCCCGGCTGCCTCTCTCCGACGCTTGGAGCGTCCTGCGGGCGCAGTTCCACTCCGTCCGCCAGCGACGGTAGTTGAGGGGCTCGCCTTCCTCCATCGTGAACAGCCACTCCTTCACACGCCCGCGTACGCCGCTCAGCTGCTCGGCGACGATGCCGGGCAGATCGTAACGAGGCGTCTGCCACTGATAGAGCGACTGACGGGCGGCCAGATCCCTGCCGCTGTTGTAGGCGCTTCCGGCGAGGCGGCCCCGGTCAGTGACGGCGGCGTCGTGTGCGGCGGACAGTTCGGTCACGTCGGCAGCTCCAGGGGGTGGGCGGCAGGGGAGGTCGCAAGGAGGGCCGTGCGCTGGAGCCGTTCGGACAGCTCCCGAAGTGCGCTGCCGCTCCGTGGGGGATTTGGTGCACAACGGGGTTGAAAGCCATCTGTCCTGATCACGTGCGACATGCCACGTTTGGCGTAATGGGCACTTTGGGTTGATCGGCCGCGTCACTCTGGAAGGGTTGATCACGGTCGTGTCAGGAGCCCTGTGTACGGATCACGTGAGGGGGCCGAGCGGATCGGCCATGTCCGCCGGACGGCCCCGAGCGTGTCGGGGCGGGCACTGCATCCGCGGCACGAGGTCAGCAGGAACATGGTGACCGAGACTTTGAGGACACCGGTGCAAGGGCGCGGCCATGGCACAAGGTGAGCGGCGGCCGGACAACGGCATGACGGACCGTTCGGAAGGGTTCGGTGAGCGGCTGCTGGGGGTGCTGCTGGACCGGGCACACGAGATGCCGCCGCAGCTGATCGCCCCGCTGATCGCGGAAGAGGTGGCCAGGGTCGGTGGCCGCGACGTCTCGATCCTGCTGCAGGACTACGGCCAGCTGGTGCTGGTGCCGCTGCCGGGTCGGCGGCTGATGGTCGGCGAGCCCGAGCCGATCGGTGACTCTCCCGCCGGCACCGCCTTCCTGCAGGCGACCACTGTCGAGGTGCCGCAGCCCGCCGGCGTCCGGATGTACCTACCGCTGCTGGACGGCAGCGACCAGGTAGGAGTGATGGGCCTCACCCTGGACACCGTCGATGACGACGACCGGCGGCTACTGCGCAGGCTCGCCGGTCTGGTCGCCGACATGCTGGTCACCAAGCACAGCTACACCGACCAGTTCTTCCTCGCCCGGCGCCGCGAACCGATGAGCGTGGCCGCGGAGATCCAGTGGTCCCTGCTGCCGCCGCTGGCGATGTCCGTCCCGCAGGCAGCAGTGGCCGGAATCCTGGAGCCCGCCTACAGCGTCGCAGGCGACAGCTTCGACTACGCCCTCAACGAGGACATCCTGCACCTGGCCATCGTCGATGCGATGGGCCACGGCCTGGACGCCGCCACGATGGCGACCGTCGCCGTCGGGGCCTACCGGCACGCCAGACGTTCCGACATCGGCCTGTCCGAGATCTACGCGTTCATGGACCGGGCCATCGCGGAGCAGTTCGGGCCCGACCACTTCGTCACCGCGCAGATGATGCGTCTGAACATCGCAACGGGCCACCTGCAGTGGGTCAACGCGGGCCACCCCGCACCGCTGTTGATCCGCAACCACCAAGTCGTACGGCAACTGGCAGGCCCGACCACCCTGCCGGTCGGCTTCGGCGGTGAAGAGCCCCAGATCAGCGAGCAGATGCTCGAACGCGGCGACCGGGTGCTGTGCTTCACCGACGGCCTGATCGAGGAACACGAAGCCGGTGAAGAGCAGTTCGGCGAGGAGCAACTCATCCACTGGGTCAACCGCATCGAACACACAGAGAAGGGAGTACGCGCGGTGGTGCGCGCACTCTCCCACGCTCTGAAGCTGCAACGGGGCGGCCGCACCAGCGACGACGCGACCCTCTTCCTGATCGAATGGCGCGGGGGCGCCGCCGACCACCTCGCCCTCCTGGAGTGAGGCGACCGCCGAACCGCCATAAATGGCGGCTCGGTTCAGGAGACCGGCCGGGTAACGCTGCACGGGCCGGATTCCCGGCTCTTCCTGCGCTTTCGTACACGATCGTGCTCTCGTGCACAGAGGCGAACGGCCGGTTCAGCAGCCTGCGTTCCAGGCGCAGGGCCGACTGGTCACCTCATGGCAGGCAGTGGTTGGTGCGGGAGCCCCTTCCGCTCAGCCGTTGCGCAGGCTGAGCCGGTTGTGCAGGAAGTTCACTTCCCGGTTCGGTGCCACGGCCGGAGCCGCCACAGCCGGGTATGGCCGGAGGGCAAGGTCGCCATGCGATCGTCGTGGCGCGTCGTGAACAGCTGAACCACGAGCACGCCCACGACGATCATCGCCAGAAGCAGGATCACTGTCGCGAAGGTCTCCATGCCTTCACATTCCTTCTGCCGGCGTCGGCAAGTGGTCAATGACCGCTCCGACGGGGGTACGTGAGGTCGGGTGGCGGGCGTCATGCCCGCTTTCGGATTCCCAGACCGCCTCCCGCATCGAGTCCGAGTCGGCCTCGTCCTCTGCCATGGTCCGGAAGCTTTCCGCCTCATGCATCAGGCCGCTCGCCGTGAGGTTCCGTGACGGGTCGGCGGCCGTGACCATGAGCCGGGCTGCAGTGGCCGGGGCCGTCTCCGGCGGAATCACCAGCAGCTCCCAGCGGCCGAAGGTGTAGGACAGCAGCGACAGCTCGTGCGGGTCTTGCCCGGCGTTGGACCAGCCGACGCGCACCATGTGACCGTGCGCGGGCACTTTTCCTGGAATGACCGGCCAGAACGTGCGGCTCACCGCTACCCGGGTGATCCGCCCCCACAGCGCGTCGAGACATTCGACTAGCGCCGGGAGCTGCTCCGTCAGGTTGCGCGAACGGGGCCACCAGGCACCATCGATCAGGGCCGGAGGGGCGCCGGCCGGCGCCAGCGTGAGTCGGAGCGGTGCCGAAGAAAGGGCCCGGTCTTCGACTGCGGGCGTGAACGGAATGGTCGTGGTCATGACGCGGACCCAACCCCGGGCCGGTCACGGCCGGCCCGGTTGTCGTGGATCGCCGAGGACGACGTCGGCTTGGAAGCCGGTGTACGAAATGCTCTCGGTAATCACCACGGTACTCCTCGCCGAACCCCGACGGACCGATGCGGAGCGACGGGCTGAACGGAACACGAGGCCCTGGTCGTCCGCCGCCGCAGTCAGCGGAGGAGGCGCCTATGGGAGCGCCGGGACAGTCGCACGGCGGCGAGGGCCATGTCGGCCACGAGGAGCACGGTGCCGATGATCAGCAGATGGCCGGGGCCCTCCGCTGTCGCGCCGATGAGTCCAAGCACGACGGCCCCGAGGACGATCAGAACGGTGCTCACCGATCGCGTCACACAGCCAAGGAGTGCTGGGCCAGGGCATGCGAGCCGTCGGGCGTGAGACCGGTCCGGCAACCGGCGTACGACACGCCCCGGCACCCGCAGCGCGCCCCCGCCGGTATCGACAGCCGCTTCACCGAATGCGGCGTCGCCTCCACAACCGCCCCGGCGTGTGCGGAGTACCGTGGACAACACCGAGGGCATTTCGCACACCGGCTTCCACGCCGGGTCGTTCTCGGCGAGAGATGAAACCCGGGTCGCCGCGAAGGCGGCCCGGAGACGGGTCCGCATCATGTCGGCGACCTTGCACCAACCCCTGCCACACCAAGAGCCCGTCGCAGCCCCGGCCGCGCGTCTCGCGCTGAAGACCGACGGCACGTCCCGTGGACTCCTGGACGGTGCCTGGTGGCCCCGCTCCCGGGATCTGCTGAGCGAGCTGCCCGCACTGACCGAAGTGCTGGATCCCTTGTGGGGCCGCATCACCCGCATCGCCGTCAACCCGAAGTGCTGGCCGGTCATCCCGCACGAGATTCCCGTGGGCGGTCATGTCGTCAAGGTCGGCTGGTTCACCCCGGAGATCGACCCGCACAAGCTGCTGCTGCTCTCCTACGGCACCGGCCGGTGGGATCTGCTGGTCATCCCACCCGAGACCGGGGCGGAGTCGGCGGCCCGCCTGATGGCGGCCGCGTCCGACTACGACGGTCCGCCGCTGACCGCAAGCGCTCTCATCGCCGCGGACAAGACCCGGCACGTCGTCTCCGCCGCCGACCGGCCACTCGAACCGGACGAGGCAGGGAAGTACGAGGGCGGCCCCTCCTCTGCGGCCGTTTTGGCACAGACCGGTCGCGTCAGTCGCCTGATCATCGGCATGTGAGACAGCCGCCATGAACACCTTCCTGACGACCGGCGCCTTCCTGGCCCTCATCGCAGCGGCGGCATTCGTGATCCATCGGCTCGACATCGAGCACGCGGAAAGGATCGCCGTGCACCGGTACAGTCGCGCCCTGCCCGGCGGCCCGCGCCGCGGCACCGACGCGGCACAACCCCCCGCGGGACCACCACTGTCCAAGTCGCCGACCGTCGGCGAACGACGTGACCACCGCGACGGGGGCCGCGGCCGCTTCCCACCGCGCCGCCGCCGCGACCGCACCACTCACCACGGGTGACGAGGCGATGTCCCCGGCCCCACGCACCGACCGTCGGCGCGGCCCGTACCGACGGGTCTCGGCCCTGACTCACGAACCGACACAGGCACATGCAGGGGTCTCGACCGGCGGGTCCCCGCCCCACGTGGTCCTCGTCCCGAGGAGCAGCGCATGCAAGCCCTGATCATTCCCATCGTCGTGATCGGCATCCTGGCCGTCCTGACCCTCGCCTTCTCCGTGAGGGTCGTCAAGCAGTACGAGAAGGGAGTCCTGTTCCGCTTCGGCCGACTCGTCGGAACACGCTCCCCGGGGCTGCGGTTCATCATCCCGTTCGTCGACGTCCTGCACCGGGTGTCGCTGCGGGTCGTCACCATGCCGATCCAGTCCCAGGGCATCATCACCCGGGACAACGTGAGCGTGGACGTGTCGGCGGTCGCCTACTTCCGGGTCGTCGACGCCGTGAAGTCGGTCGTCGCCGTCGAGAACGTCAACGCGGCGATCAACCAGATCGCCCAGACCACCCTGCGGAAGGTCGTCGGCCGGCACACGCTCGACGAGACGCTGTCGGAGACGGACCGCATCAACCTGGACATCCGCCAGATCCTCGACGTCACCACCGTCGACTGGGGCGTGCAGGTCACGCTGGTCGAGCTCAAGGACATCCAGCTGCCCGACACCATGAAGCGCGCCATGGCCCGCCAGGCCGAGGCCGAGCGGGAGAAGCGAGCGAAGATCATCAACGCGGAGGGCGAATCGCTGGCCGCAGCCGCGCTCGGCGACGCCTCGGACACCATGATGGCCCACCCGCTGGCGCTTCAACTGCGCAATCTGCAGAGCTTGGTGGAGATCGGTGTCGACCAGAACACCACCGTCGTCTTCCCCGCTCCCCTCATGAGCACCATCGGCGAGCTCGGCTCCTTCCTCGCCCGGGAAACCGCGGCCGCTGCACCCGCCGCGGCGGCGTCCCTGGCCGGCACCGGCCGCACCGACAAGTCCCTCAGCCCGGCCGGCAACGCGCCCGGCACCGCAGCCTGACCCGACTACGGCCCGCATCATCACCGCGTACCGCGGTGGTGGTGCGGGCGAGCGATCCGTGCCGCCAGGGCGGACTCGTGGCCGACGCCTGTCGCGCGCGTCCTGGGTGCATCGGCTGATGATGGAAATACGGCCGAACACGCGGAGCTGATCATGACGGGTTGGCGGGTCAGGGACTACACCCAGGACGATCTCGAAGCGCTGATCCGAGTCGACATGGAGAGCGGCACGACCGAGGAGCCGCCGCTCTTCCCGCTCTCGGACGCCGTGACCGCTCTCCAGGCCCGCCACCCGGCTGTGGTGGCCACGGCCGACAACGTGCTGATCGGCGCCGCGGTGAGCAGGGTGGAGGGCGAACGGGCATGGATCCTGCGCATCTGCATGGCGCCCGGCTGGCGGCAGCGCGGGCTGGGCAGTGCCCTGATCACCGCCCTTGAGCAACGGCTCTTCGCCGTCGGCGTCCGGGCAGTGCACGCCGTCCTGCCCGAGGGCGAGACCGGTGCCACCGCCCTGCGCAACTGCGACTTCGGCGCCCGCCCCGGGCTGGTCTTCTTCGAAAAGCGCGGGCCGGTGACTCCGCAGTCGGCCGGCACGCTGTCCTCGCTCGGAGCGGAGCTGCCGCCGGGGGGACTGTGGCAGAAGGTCGCGGGCATGCAACGGGAGAAGCAGCTCATCGAGCGGCGCCTGGTCCTGCCGCTGGCCCATCCCGAACTGGCCGCCCAGCACGGAGTGGAACTGCCACGGGCGGTGATGCTGTTCGGCCCGCCCGGGACCGGCAAGAGCACGTTCGCGCACGCGATCGCCAGCCGCCTGGGGTGGCCCTTCCTCGAACTGTTCCCCGCCCGTCTGGCCGCCGAGTACGGCCTGGCGACCGGGCTGAACCGGCGCTTCGACGAGATCGCCCGGCTCGACCACGTCCTCGTCTTCATCGACGAGGTCGAGGAGATCGCCGGCGAACGCGGCGGCGCGGACGCGACCGCTGTCGGCGTCGTCAACGAACTGCTCAAGGCGATCGTCCGGTTCCGGAGCCAGGACGGACGGCTGCTCGTCTGCGCCACGAACAACGTGACCACGCTCGACTCCGCGTTCCTGCGACACGGCCGCTTCGACTACGTGCTGCCGATCGGCCCTCCCGACCACACCGCCAGGACCGCGCTGTGGGAGAGCTACCTGGCCCGAGCGGGCGCGCGGGCCGACAGCGCGGTACTCGCGTCCGCCAGCGAGGGATTCACCCCCGCCGACATCGCCCACGCGGCGCGAACCGTCTCCCAGGCCCAGTTCGAGCGCACCTTCGACACCGGAACCCGGAACGCCCCCACCACGGACGACTACCTGGACACGATCAGCGGCACCAAGCCCACGGTCAGCGCCGCCATGGCCCAGGAATTCGCCCAGCAGACGGAGAAGTTCGCCCGCATCTAGCGTCCAGGCCGACAGGGAGTCGATCTGCGACGGACGTGTCAGGCCGGCGTAGCCGGCGTGTCGCTGCCCGTATCGATCAGGATCTGTTTGGCCTCGGTGACGTTGTCGGCCCGTACGGCCCTGGCCATCGCGGCGCGTGCCGCGTCGGGCGACGTGTCCGGAGGGACCAGCATCAGGGAGAAATGGTCCCGGTCGCCCCGGGTGATGAGGACGGTGTCGTCACCGACCGGGAAGGAATCGATGTGGACGACTCGGTCGTCGACCATCACCCGGGTCGGCAGTTCGTCCCAGGCGCTGCCGTCCAGACCGACCCGGGTGACAGGTCCGAGGTGCTCGGTCAACGCGGAGATCAGCGAGGGGAGCTCGGCACCGATGTCCCGGGACCGCGGCCACCATGCGCCGTCCAGGATTCCCTCGCGTGCGTGTTTCGTCTCCAGCCTCAGCAGGGCCGTCCCGGGTTTCACCGATCGGTGGACGGCGTCCGGCAGGAGCCTGGGGAGGTCGGGGGTGTCGGAGTCGCCCATGGTGTCCGCCCGTCCGTAGAGAGCAGTGCGACCGCAGAGCGTGCGACCGCGATACGCCCCTGCTACCTCACCGTACTCCGCACGACGCTCGCGCGAGCGCTTCGCCGCAGGGCGCGGTTACGGAAACAGGCAACGGCTCCGGCGTATACCCGCCGGAGCCGCCCTTCCGGGTCATTGCACGTGAGCGTGCGCCGACCCGCTTTCCACATTACGCCAAAGGGATTAATCAGACACGAACAATCCTTGCGAAGGTTCACTTCGGCCCGAAGACGACGCGGCGGCTCAGCCACGCCCTTCCTCTTCTGTCTCCATCTGCCGGATCCCCAGGTGCGTCAGCGTGATCATCGCGGGCGTGTTGCCCCTCCCCCAGTCCACGACGACCCACCCTTCGCCCGCCAGGTACATGCAGGCAGCGGCCATGTCCTGCTCAGGGATACCGAGGTCGGTGCGGAGCTTCGCCCCATCGACGCCCAGGAGGCGATTGCCTTCGGCGGCTTGGTACAGAGCCTGCATGATCCTCTCGCGGTACGTCTTCCGGTCTCGCAATATCGCCATGACGTGCCTTCCTCTATCGCCCGCGGTCGGGCCGAAGTCGATGTCATCCACGGTCGCTGTCGCGGTGGGGCGCGTCGGAACGGTCGCGTCCACCGCCGACCGACGCCGCCTCCGGGTCCGACGCCCGATCCCCGGCAGAACATCGCTGTAGTGGAAGGCAGCGATCCGTTCGTCGTGCTGACCGTTGAGCCGGTGGATCAGAACGACTCCGACGGCGATCAGAAGGAGCAGCACGGCCACGGCGATGACAGTCATGGTTCTCTCACCTCCGCCGACCGCCGGGCGAAGGCCCTGCCGAGCCGATGGGCCGGGGCAGGGACGACGGCCGATCTGCTCCGCCGTCGGTGTCCCACGCTTCTTCCCTGATTCGGGCATCGATCCTGTCTGCTGCTTCCTCCCCGGCCGGGGCATCGATGCCGTCGCCGGCCATCAGCTGCGCGGCGGCATCCGCACCGCCTTCCGGCGGAATCACCAGCACGTCCCGGCGGCCATCTGTGGAGAAAAAGGTCAGTCTGTGCGGATCCTGCTCCTCGGTGGTCCAGCCCACATGCACCGTGCGCCCGGCGACGGACACCCAACTCGGGATGACGGGCCAGTAGGCCGGGTTCACCGTGATACGCGTGATGCGACCCCAGAGGTCGCCCAGTGCGGCCGTCAAGGGTGGCAGCTCACGGGTGAGGGCACGGGAGCGAGGCCACCACGTGCCGTCCAGCCCGCCGGGCGCCGACGTCAGGGACAGGCGAACCGGCATCGACGGCGCGCGCCTGCTCGATGTCGTACGGTCAATGGTCACGGGCATGGCGCGGACCTGTCCCCGGGCTCGTGGGTGCGGCCCGGCGTTGCCGATCACCGGAAACGGCACCCGCAGCGGAGCCGGTACGCGAAGAACTCCCGGTCTCTTCACACTACTCCGCCCGCCGGCCCGAAAAGCCGGGGGTGACCAGGTATTTCCCTGCCTTCGGAACCTGGTCGCCGGTGCCCGACACCGGGCCGGTCAGAGCCAGTCCTTGCGCTTGAACGTCGCATACAGCAGGGCGGACAGTGCCACGATGACGGCGGCGGAGGTGATGAATCCGGACTGGCGGCCGAAACCGGGATAGGGGAGGTTCTGGCCGTAGTAGCCGGTGATCGCGGTGGGTACCGCAATGATCGCGGCCCAGCTCGTCACCTTCTTCATGATCAGGTTCATGCGATTGGCCTGGACCGAGAGGTTCGTCTCCATGACCGAGGCCACCAGGTCCCGCAGTGATTCGGTCCATTCGGTGGCACGCAGCACGTGGTCGTAGACGTCCTGGTAGTACGGGACGAGAGGGTCGGCGATCACGTGCAGGCCGGGACGCATGAGCCCGTTGACCACCTCACGCATCGGGAGCACGACGCGGCGCAACTGGACGAGCGACTTGCGCAGCGCGAAAACCCGGCGCTGTACAGCTTCGATCTCACGGCGCCCGGCCGCGAAGAGCAGACTCTCCAACTCCTCGATACTGTCGTCCAGTTGCTGGACCGCGGCGAAGTGCCCGTCCACGAGATGGTCGAGCAGGCCGTGGAGCAGGAATCCGACGCCGTGGCCGGCCAGGTCCGGGCTCTCGTCCCAGCGGGCGACGACGTTCTCGATGTCGAAACCATCGTCCTTGCGGACGGTGATCACGGCCTGGCTGGTGAGGAGTACGGCGATCTCGCTGTACGTCAGTTCCGCACCGTCCTGGCTGACGGTCACGGCATAGGCGCTGAGGAACTCGTGGGTGCGATAGCGGTCGAGTTTCGGCCGCTGCCCATGCTGTGCGGCATCCTCCAGAGCCAATTCGTGGATGCCGAACTCTTGGCCGAGCATGGTGAATTCGGCGGTCCCGGGCCGGTACAGGTCCAGCCACAGGACCGACGCCGGATCAGCGAGCAGCCCGGACACGTCACTGGCGGGAAAGTCCTCCAGGACGAGAGTGCCGTCGTGATACAGCCGGGTGCGCGTCACCATGACCCGAGGCTAGTCTCTCGCGCCTCGATCATCCCGGTTCATCCTGATTGCCAGCGCGGCAGGCTCTGGAAATCACCGGCGATCGGCGCACCCCGCAAACATGCCGGCTCCGACCCTCCGAGGGTCCGGTGTCAGCCGTGTATCACCCGGACGGGACAGCAGTCCGCGCACAGTCCGCAGGACACCCGATCAGGACCGCCGCATCCCATCGCCACCAATCGCCAAAAGACCAGGTCAGCGACCCGCAGAAAAGATCTCCGCAGGTCACCGACCCGGCCCGTTACCAGGAGACCAAGAAGGCCTGATCTCCGATCAGGGTCTCTGACCTGCAACGCCCTCACGTGCAGCGTCTCCCTGCCCGCACCCGGCCCACAGGCCGCCGAACGCGGCGCCCTGACGGTCCGGGTGCGGTCTTGTTCGCCCGGCCACAGGTGGGCGTAGATCCGCAGCGTGATGACAGCGGATACGTGGCCGAGAACGAGCTGGACCTGCTTGACGCTCGCCCCGCCGGCGATGAGGGCAGAGGCGAAGAAGCGGCCCAGGTCGTGGGTCACCATGTGCGGCAGCTCGACGGGCTTGCGAGCCTCGCGCCCGGCTGCCTCGTTCTCCGCAATTCGGAGCGCCCTGCGTGCACAGTTCCACTCCGCCTTCCAGCGGCGGTAGTTGAGAGGCTCGCCCTCCTCCATGGTGAACAGCCACTCCTTGGAGGGGCGTGCGGCGAGGTGTTCGAGGAGTGCGTCGGTGACGACCTCGCCGACCGGGACCGTACGCCGGGACTTGGCGGTCTTCGGCGGGCCGATCTTCCCGGACTGGAGGCACTGCCGCTCGACGCGGATGGTGCCGGCCTTGAAGTCGACGTCCGACACCTTGAGGCCGAGCAGCTCGCCCATGCGGGGGCCTGATCCGGCGAGCGCCGCCTGAAGTCGGGCGACCTCACCGCACCGCGCACCCCCACCGAGCAGGCGCCCGGGGCAGCGACGTCCCATCTCTGTTCGCCTCGGGCAGGTCGTGCCGGTCTCTGTTCGCCTCGGGCAGGTCGTGCCGGCGATCGCCGCACAGCCAGGACCCTTGCCGAGGACCGCCTCCCACGCGGCGCGGCCGTCACTCGGTGTGCAGGACGCGGGCGATGGTCTGCCGGGCCGCCGCACGCGCCGGCAGCACCGCCCCCAGTGCGGCGATCGCCACCCCGGCCAGCGCCGGCAACACCAGGGTCCCGGGGTGCCACACGTCCAGCATCCGTGCCGGGAAGGTGAGATGGGCGCTGTGCTCGGTCAAGGGGATCACCACACGGTAGGCCGCGACTCCCAGCGGCAGCCCCAAGATCCCGCCGACCAGACCGAGCCCGGCCATGGACGCCACCAGCATCACCGTGACCTGCCGTGGCGTCATGCCGATCGACTTCAGCATTCCCAGGTCACGTCGCCGCTCCCGGGCACCGAGCACGACCGTGTTGAACACGCCCATCGCGGCAACCACCGTCAGCATCAGGGTCAGCGCGGACGCGGAACTGATCACCGTCACCGCCCCGGCGTTGACCGAGGTCTGCTCGGCCGGGTAGAGCCCGGGATCGGCGGCTCGAACCGCCCTCATATAGGCGCTGACATCGGCTCCTGGGGTGAGCCGCACCCAGTACTGGTTGGCCTGCGCGTCCGGTGCCAGGGCGGTCATCGTCGTCCAGTCCGCGCGCAGCCAGTCCGCCGGCCCGGCCATGACCTCCCCGACCAGGGTCACGCGCTCCCGCCGACCGCCCGCCGCGCTCAGCGTGAACGAGTCACCGACGCGCAGACCGTGCTTGGCCAGGAACCTGCCGGAGGCCACCACCTCGCCGGGCTTCCGTGTCCACCGGCCCCTGGCCAGGTCGTCCTGGAGAGCGGACCGCCCCCCGCGCGCGCCCTCCATCGACACGTTGTTGCTCTGGCCGAGCATCCGCACGTCGGCGAAACCCATGGCGGACACGTCCGCCGCGTGCGGCACCGAGCGCAGCAGCGCCTGTGTCCCGTTGTCGCCGTGGTGCGGGACGGTCTGACCGAACCTGGCCTCCCCGCGCCAGACGACCACCTGCGTCCTGCCGGTGCCCTCGACCGCGACGCCGTAGGAGACCATGGTGGCCGACAGGCCGGTGGCGAAGGTCACCGTCGCCACCCCGAGCAGGACCGCGGAAACGGTGAGCAGCGCACGTCCGGGCCGCGCGAAGGGCAGGCCCAGGCCCAGCGTCACCAAGCGCGGCAGCCGCACCCCGCTCAGCCACCGCTGCACCGCCGGCCGACGTCCGCCACCGGGCGCACCGCCCGCGCTGAGCGCCCGTGCCGCGGAGAGCCGGTGCGCGCGCAGCGCCGGAACCAGCGCGGCCAGCACCACCACCGCGGGCATGCCGAGCACGGTGGTCGCGTACACCCAGGAGCCGATCGCCGGCGCGACGCCCACCGTGCCGAGGTCAGCGCCCTGGAAGACCTGGTGCAGCAGCGGCCGGGCCGCCACGGCGCCCAGGGCCGTGCCGATCGCCGCGCCCGCCGTCGCGGGGACGCAGGCCATCACCAGATAGACCGCGACGACCTGAGTGGGCGTGAATCCCACGGACTTGAGCACCCCGATGTGCCGGAAGCCGGACACAACCGCACCGCTCACCACATTGCCCACGATCAGAACGGCCACCAACAGGCCGAGGATCCCGAAGGCCATGAGGAACGGCACGAAGGTGTCGGGCTCGGCCGCGACCTGCGCCTTCAATGTCAGATACGACTGGTGGGCGACCAGCGATCCGGACGGCAGGCCGGCGCTCACCGCCGCGGTGTCCGCCGTGATCTGCCGGGCTGTCGAGGCCCGGTCGAACCGGTACAGCATCTGGTACGTCGTGGGGTGCAGGGCCGTGATCTGCCGCGGGGAGACCCATGCCTGCGCGGTCCCGCTCACGCTGGACGCGAGTCCGACGACGGTCAGCGGCGCCAGCCCGGGCAGCCGGACCCGCTTGCCGATCGGGGAGTGCGGTCCCTCGCCCATCCCGGGCGCGTCCGGAAGCGCCAGGACGAGCTGGCCGGGGCCGGTGGCCCAGTGCCCGGCGAACAGGTCCAGCCGGTCGACCGTGCCGCCGGGGTCCGCCCGGCCCACCACGGTCAGCGAGCCGGGCCCCATCCCGGGCAGCTCGGCGACCGCGCTCTGCGGCAGGTCGACCACCGCTTCCGGGAACGGTCCGGCCGAGGCCCGCACGCCCGGTCGGTGCGCGGTCCGTGCCAGCCGGGGGCCGGAGACCTTCGTCGCGTCGAACGTGGCGACGACGTGCGCGCCATGGGCCTGGCCGAAGATCCGGTCGAACGGCCCGGACGCGACGTCCAGCAGCCCGAGGGCGACCACCAGGGCCATGGAGGAGACGAGGACCACTGCCCCGATCACGGCAGTCTGCAGCCAGCGGCGGCGCACGGCCGCACGGGAGACCCGCCACACCGCGCTCATGTCGACCGCTCCAGGGTCCGCTCGCCGGTGATCCGGCCGTCCGCCATCATCACCAGACGGCCGGCGCAGCGCGTGGCCAGCGTCTGATCGTGCGTCACCAGCAGCAGGGTCTGGCCCAGTTCGTTGAGGTCGATGAGCAGGTCCATCACCTGCTCGCCCGCGTGGCTGTCCAGCGCGCCGGTGGGTTCGTCCGCGAGCAGCAGCGCGGGGCGGTTCATCAGCGCGCGGGCCACCGCCGCGCGCTGGCGTTCGCCGCCGCTGAGCGCGGCGGGGTAGACGTTCCTGCGGTCGGCGATGCCGAGTTCGTCCAGCAGCTCCAGTGCCCGGCGCCGGGCCTGACGGGTGGGCGTTCCGGTGAGTTGGGCGGCCAGGGCGACGTTGTCGATCGTGGGCAGGTCGTCGATGAGGTTGAAGAACTGGAAGATCATGCCTATCCGGCGGCGCCGGAAGAGCGCCAGCCCGGTCTCGTTCATCGTGCCCAGGTCCTCGCCGTGCACGTGCACCCGGCCGGCGCTCGGCCGGTCAAGGCCGGCGATCATGTTGAGCAGGGTGGACTTGCCGCAGCCGGACGGCCCCATCACCGCCACCGCCTCCCCGGCGCCGATCTCCAGCGACACTCCGTTCAGGGCGACGGTGTCGCCGTACTCCTTGCGCAGGCCGGTCACCCGGACGACGTCCTGCTCGCGCACGGCGGCCGTACTGGGCTGCGCAGTCGTGCCGTTGATGTCTTCGGTGGTCATGACAGGGACGGTAGGCGGCGTGGGCAGCCCCGAGCGTCAGCCCCCGGAGGTATCCCGCGGCGGCGGTCATCCTGGCGATGTACGAGGTGGACCCGGAGAGGGACGCTCGCTCCTCGGCCGGCTGGCACGATGGACGACGTGTGGAGATCGGAGACGGGCTGGCTGCTCATCGCCCTCACGACCGTGAGCCTGGCGGTGACCGGGGGCGCCACCCTGTTGCTGGCGCGCGCTCACCGCCGCTACCGCAAGATCCTGGAGGACCGGCGCTGGCTGCTGGAACGCGAGCGGGAGGCCGCCGCCCGCACGGCGGTGGCCGCCGAACGTTCCCGCATTGCCCGGGAGTTGCACGACATCGTCAGCCACAAGGTCAGCCTGATGGTCGTACAGGCGACCGCAGCCCGTGAGGTGCTCGCCACCCTGCCGGACGCGGCGGAGACCGCGCTGCAGGCCGTGGAGGGTGCCGGACGCGACGCGATGACAGAACTGCGGCACCTGCTGGGCCTGTTGGCACCGTCGCCGGACGGCGACGACGACCGGAGCGAACGCGCCGGCGAGGGCGGCCCCTCTGCACTCGCCCCCCAGCCGAGCCTGAGTCAACTGGGCGTCCTGGTCGACCGGATCGCCTTTGCCGGCCTCCCGGTCGAGGTGCGTATCTCCGGGGAACCGCGCCCGCTGCCGCCCGGCATCGACGTCACCGCCTACCGGATCGTGCAGGAGGCGCTGACCAACGCGCTCAAGTACGGCGACGGCGGCACGGCGACCGTGACGGTGCGCTATGCCGACCACGGTCTGCGGGTCGAGGTGCTCAACAGCGGACCGAGCGTGCTGTCCGCCGGCCCCGCGAGCACGGGAGCCGGCTCCGGTGGCCGCGAGCGCCGGGACGACGGAACGGGGCGCGGACTGATTGGTCTGCGCGAGCGCGTCGCCGTCTACGGAGGCCACTTCGACGCCCGGCGCCGCGTCGGCGGTGGGTACCGTGTCCGCGCACGCATCCCTCTGGAGCGCCCGTGACCCAGCCCGCCGCCGACCGCCGCATCCCCCACGCCCCGGACCGGATCCCGAACACCCAGGAGCCGGGACCGAACCCGAGCAGGGAAACCGTCGTCCCGAGAGTCCTCATCGCCGACGACGAGGAGCTCATCCGAACCGGCTTCCGCCTCATCCTCACCTCGCGCGGCATCGAGGTCATCGGCGAGGCCGCAGATGGCGTACAGGCCGTCGCAGAAGCCGAACGGCTGCGCCCGGACGTCCTCCTGATGGATATCCGGATGCCCAACCTGGACGGCCTGGAAGCCGCCAAGCGCGTCCTGCGGCTACTCCCGCACTGCCGGGTCCTCATGCTCACCACGTTCGACCTCGACCGCTACGTCTACGCGGCGCTCGCCGCCGGGGCGAGCGGCTTCCTGCTCAAGGACGTCACCGCCGCCCACCTCGCCGCAGCCGTGCGGCTCGTGAACACGGGCGACGCGCTGCTCGCCCCCTCGATCACCCGCCGTCTGGTCGAGCGCTATGCGACCACCCACGAGGCCGACCAGGTCGACCCGACGCGCCGCCCCGCCACTGCGCCGGCCGCGGCCCGCACAGTCTCGATCCACCGCGACCTGGCTGCGCTGACCCCCCGTGAACGTGAGGTGCTGGCCCTGATGGGCCGAGGCCTGTCGAACATCGAACTCGCCGACGCCCTCACCCTCAGCGAGGCCACCGTGAAGACCCACGTCGCCCGGATCTTCGCCAAGCTCACCCTCCGCGACCGCGCCCAGGCCGTCGTCCTCGCTTACGAGACGGGCCTGGTCACCCCTGGCGGCTCCGCCGCCGACTGACAGGTTGATGACAATCTCGGGGCTCCGTATCCGTCACCAGAGCGAGAGTCCGTGATCACGGAGATGACGCCGACCCGGCAGCAGTCCGCACACAGTCCGCAAGACACCCGCTCAAAACCGTCGCACCCCATCGCCGGTAATCACCAAAAGGCCAGGTCAGCGCCCCGCAGAACAGATCCCCGCAGGTCGCCGACACCCGGCTCGCAGGCCGCCGAACACGGCGTCCCTGACGGTCCGGGTACGGTCTTCTTCACCCGGCCACAGACAGCCGTGGATCCGCAGCGTGAAGACAGCGGCCGAAGGGATCCTCCTCCGATGAGCCAACCCACACACGGCACGCTGCATCACGTCGAGCTGTGGGTGCCCAGCCTCCACCGCGCACTCGCCTCGCTCGGCTGGCTGCTTCAGGCGCTGGGTTACGCCGTCCACCAGAGCTGGGACGGTGGCCGCAGTTGGCGGCTCGGGCCGACCTACCTGGTCATCGAGCAGTCCCCGGCCCTCACTGCCGAACGGCACGACCGCTGCCGCCCAGGACTGAACCACCTCGCCTTCCACGTCGAAGACGCCACCACGGTCGAGAAGCTGGCTGCCGACGCCGCTCGGCACGGCTGGAAACTGATGTTCCCCGAGCGGCATCCATACGCCGGCGGCGGACAGCACTACGCCGCCTACCTGGAGAACGACGACGGCTTCGAGGTCGAACTCGTCGCGATCAACGCACCCGAACGAAACTGAGACCAACCGGTCCACAGGGCTTGACGATTGCTCCTGCCGGTGGCTCGGCGGGCACCATGCCCGGGGAAGTCACCAGGGGTTTCCTCTCGTCCCCTCCGCCCGCCTCTTCGCCCGCCTCTTCGCCCGCCTCAGTGAAACTGCGGCATGATCAGACAGATCCCGTACGCCACCACCGCCGCGCAGCCGAGGAAGCACAGCCCCGCCTGGGCGAGGCCGAGGGCGGAGGTGCCGCCGGAGTCCTCGCGGGCGCCGTCGAAGCGGGCGAGGCCGAGGGCGAAGACGACGACCACGGCGACGGTGACGCCGATGCTCACCGCGGTGACCTGGCCGAGTGCGGACCAGTCCAAGTGCATGGCGACCCCCCGTCGCTCAGGCGGCCGTGCCGACGTCGGTCGGGGCCGTGACGATGACGACCGCCACCAGGAACGTGATGTGGTCCATGCTCCGACCGTTCCCCGCTCGCGGCAGGCCCCGGCCAATGCCGGGCGAACTGGAGGCGAAGGGTCCGTCGAAGCCGGGCACGCCGGTGTGCGGCCCTGTGCGAAGCTGAAGGGGTGAACCTTGAGGACCTGGTACGGCTGCGGCGGGCCCGCGACCGCATGGACCGCGAGTACGCCGAGGCACTCGACATCGCCGAGCTCGCGCGCACCGCGCTGATGTCCCCGGGCCACTTCCAGCGCAGCTTCCGCGAGGCGTACGGCGAGACGCCCTACAGCTATCTGATGACCCGCCGTATCGAGCGCGCCAAGACCCTGCTGCGCCGCGGCGACCTCACCGTCACGGAGGTCTGCCTCGCCGTCGGCTGTACCTCGCTCGGCTCCTTCAGCTCCCGCTTCACGGAGCTGGTCGGCGAGACGCCGAGCTCGTACCGGGCCCGGTCGCACGAGGAGAGCGCCGTGATCCCGTCCTGTGTGGCCCGCACCTTCACCCGTCCGCGTCGTCGGCCCTACTGACCCCCCGTCCAGGCCCTTGCCGCCTGCTCCGGCATCCAGACCACGACCCTCCACGCCGCCCCGCCGCGTCGCCCCGCCGCGTCGGCTCGCCACCCCCGTCGAAACGCCCCCTCCGACCGGTCCATGAGTTGAGCGGGCGCGGCCCGGGCAACCGGCCTAGCGTGAGCCCATGGACGTGAAACTCAAGCAGTGCTTCATCGCCGTCGACGACCACGACAAGGCCCTCGCCTTCTACGTCGACGTGCTCGGCCTGGAAGTCCGCAACGACGTGGGCTTCGAGGGCATGCGGTGGGTCACCGTCGGCTCACCGCTCCAGCCGGACGTGGAGATCGTGCTGGAGCCGCCCGGCGCCAACCCGGACGCTTCCCCCGCCGACCGGCAGGCGATGGCCGAGCTGCTCGCCAAGGGCATGCTGCGCGGGGTCATCTTCACCACAGCCGACTGCGACGCCCTGTTCGCCCGGGTCGAGGCGTCCGGTGCGGATGTGCTCCAGGAGCCGATGGACCAGCCGTACGGGGCGCGGGACTGCGCGTTCCGGGACCCGGCGGGAAACATGCTGCGGTTCATGGAGCGCGCGGACAAGTGACCGGGCAGGTGATGCGCGGAGCCGCCGTGCCTACGATCAACCCATGACGATCCGCTGGACCTACGCCTTCGTCGACCGCCCCACCGCACGCCTCGCCGAGGCCCGCGCGTTCTGGACGGCTGTCACCCACACCCGTCTCTCCGAACTCCGGGGTGACCGGGACGAGTTCGTGACGCTCGTGCCGGAATCCGGCACCGACGCCTGTGTGAAGGTCCAGGGAGTCGTCTCCGGCGAGGGCGGCGCACATCTCGACTTCTCGGTCGAGGACGTGCCGGAGTTCGTGAAGTCGGCCCGGGAGTCGGGCGCGCAGGTGGCCGCCGAGCACGAGGGGTGGGCCGTACTGCGGTCGCCCGCCGGGCAGTTGTTCTGTGCGGTGCCGTGGCACGGGGAGTCGGTGCGGCCGCCGGTGGTGGCGGGCAGCCGGCTGGACCAGGTGTGCCTCGACATCGCACCGTCCGCGTACGAGGCCGAGGCCGCCTTCTGGGCCGGGCTGACCGGCTGGGACCTGCTGTCCGGCTCGCTGCCGGAGTTCCGGGTGCTCAAGCCGCCGCCCGGCCTTCCGGTCCGTGTCCTGCTGCAACGGCTGGGCGACGAGCGGCCCGCCGCCGCACACCTCGACGTCGCCTGTACGGACCTGGAGGCGGTCCGGGCCCGTCACGAGCGGCTCGGGGCCGTCCTCGTCGCCCGTGGCACCCACTGGACGGTGATGCGCGACCCGGCGGGCGGCACGTACTGCCTGACCGGGCGCGATCCGGAGACGGGCGCGCTCCCGTCGTCGGCGGTCAGCGACGCATAGCGAACAGCGACGCGTAGCGGTCAGCGACGCATAGCCGAGTGCGCGCAGACGATCAGCACCGGCGCGTCGGACCGGGGCGTGGCTGACGGCGGGCACCCGCTGTCGTCCACGTCCTGCCCGAACAGCGGCGCCGGCGAGTCGTGGTTCTCCTGCCAGCTGTACGGCCCCCGCGGCTCCGTCGAGTCCTGGAGCCAGAGCGTGAGTCCTCCCCCGACGCCGACGGCCACCGCCCACACCACGACGGCCCACCGCCACGCCCGACGGCGGCTTCCCCCCTGCCCCGTCACCCCCAGGGCTCCACATCCACCACGGCATCCACCGGGACGGGCCCGTACACGTGCGGGAACTCCTCGCCGCCCGGCTCCATCGCCTCGTACTTCACCGGTACGCCGACCTTCACGGGGTCCACGACCAGGACCACCAGGTCGTCCGGGCTGTCGTAGGAGCCGTACAGGAACGCGGCCACGCGCGGGAGCTGGTCGCGGGTGGAGAAGTGGATGAAGCCCACCTCCTGGAGCGTGCGGCCGCGGGTCGCGATCTCGTAGGTGCCGCGGTCGCGGGCCGCGTCCCAGAGGGAGCGTTCGGTGATGTGGAGGATGTACGGCAGTTTCGGCATGCGGCCACGCTACGGCCTCAGCCGGGTCTTCGCGGGCTCGTCCCGGCCTCCTTCGGCTCCGGCCGCCCCGCGTGGGCGACTCTCGCGGAGGGGGCGTCGGAGCCGGTCCGGGACTCTCGACACGGGCTCAGGACTTTTTCGCGGCGGACCCCTCGGGCTGCTGTTCCTGTCGGGTGGCGTGCTCCGCGGCGGCCGGGCACTTGGGGTTGTGACACGGGCCGGGGACCCACCGCGGGACCCAGGCGCCCAGCGTCTTGTGCCGCTTGACGACGGTTTCGACGGGCTGTCCGCAGACGGGACAGACGTGTTCTTCGCTGTCCATGTCCTCAGGGTAGGGCGGACGGGAGGTCAGCGCTTCCTGCCGTACGTCCGTACGAGCACCCCGTTCCCGAACGTGCGCACCGACTCCAGGACGAAGTCGGTGACGGCGAAGCCGCTGCCGAACATCGGCATGCCGGAGCCGTAGACCTGCGGGTAGGTCTTGATGACGAGTTCGTCGATCTCGTCGACCAGTTCGCCGGCGAGCCGGGAGCCACCGCAGAGCCAGATGCCGAGTTCGCTGTCCTCGGCCTTCAACTCACGGACGGCGGCGACCAGATCACCGTCGATCAGTGTCACGGCGGGGTCGGGCGAGGTGCCGAGGCTGCGGGAGGCGACGTACTGGCGCAGATGCCCGTAGGGGCTGGTGACGCCGATGTCGAGGGCGAGCTGGTAGCTTCCGCGGCCCTGGATCATGGTGTCGAAGTGTCTGTTCTCGGCATTCTCGACGCCGAGCGGCTGCCGGGCCTGGGCCGCGATGGTCTCGGGATATGCCGAGGTCAGGTAGCCGAGGAACTCCTCGTCCAGGAAGGTGAACATGGACGAGGCGTCGCCGCCCGGATCCCCGATGAAGCCGTCGATGGAGCAGGCGACAAAGTAGGTGAGCTTTCGCAAGCGGGTCTCTTTTCGTAGGCTGCGCTGCAGTGACCACTCCAGTTGTAGTACTTCACTTGTAGTGGTCGCAAGGACCTTTCCTGAAGCCGGAACAAGTGGGAGAGAGGACTCCGCATGGCCGGAAATCCCGAGCGGCGGGCCGCCCTGGTGGACGCCGGGATCGAGGTGCTCGCGAGCGAAGGGGCGCGCGGGCTGACCTTCCGCGCAGTGGATGCCAGGGCCGGCGTGCCGGTGGGCACCGCCTCGAACTACTTCACCGGGCGCGACGACCTGCTCCGCCAGATCGACACCCGGCTGCACACCCGGCTCGCACCGGACCCCGAGGTGCTCACCGGTCTGATGCGGGCACCCAAGGACCGCGCGCTGGTGACGGCCCTGATGCGCGACCTCATGCGACGCGTGACCCGGGACCGCACGGGCTATCTGGCGCTGCTGGAAATGCGGCTGGAGGCCACCCGGCGCCCACCGCTCCGCGACTCCTTCACCACGTCGGCGCGCGGCGAACTCGAGTACGGCATGGAGTTCCACCGGCAGGCCGGCCTGCCCGGCGGCGACGAGACCGTCGCCGTGCTCTATCTCGCGATGCTCGGCCTGCTCCTGGAGCACCTGACGCTGCCGGGCGTCCTGGACGGCGTACTGCCCGGGGTGGACGTCCCCGACGGGCTGGTCGAGCGGATGGTGGCGAGGATCGTCCCCGCGGAGTAGCCCGCCGGCTCAGCCGCGCGGCTCCCGCCACATCGGCCACATCCGTGGGCCGTCCGGGAGGTCGAGAGGCTCGCGGGTGACGAAGCCGAGGCGCTCGTACAGTCCGCGGCTGCGGGCGTTGCTCGCCTCCAGATAGGCCGGGCGGGCCTCGCGGTCGCAGCGGTCGAGGACGGACCGGACAAGCGCGGTGCCCATCCCCCGGCCTTGGCGGTCCGGTGCCACAGCGATCATCCAGAGGTATTCGTGGGCGCGGCCGCGCGGGTGCATTCCGGCGGTCAGCCGGGTGATCAGCGCAAGGCGTTCGTTGTCCGGATCGACTGCCTCCTGGAGCCGGGCCGCGGCCTCGTCGTCAGGGTGGCCGTCGTCGGGGTGGTTGTCGTCGGGGTGGTCGTCCTCGGGCACGGACAGCCACAGCGCGCAGGCCGAGCCGTCCTCGGTGACGTCGATCCGGCCCTCGTCGAGCACGACCCCGGTGAACTCGGCCATCAGGCGCGGATGCGTCGCCCGGCGGTACTCCGTGCCCGGGAAGATCCAGCCACTGACCGGATCGTCCTGGAAGGCCGCGTCCAGCAGCCGGACCACCGGCTCGCGGTCGTCCTCGCCCGCCGTCCGGATCGCCACGTCCACGTGCGGCCCCTTCGCCTCAACCCGCCTTGTCCGTCCGGCCGTTGAGCCTAGGGCCTGTCGGTGGCATCCCGCGAGTGAGCCGCGGGGACGCGCCCCGGAGCGAACCGGGCCCGCGAGTACCCGCGAGTGAGGGGCGGGCCCCGCACACCGTGGGGATGTGCGGGACCCGCCGGGCCGGAGCCGCCGACGGCGGCCGGGCGGGGTCAGGAACCGCGCGGTCCCGGAGGCTCCGGGGTCTGTGGGGGCCGACGGGCGTCGGCCTCAGGTGCTGCGCCGCGTCACGAACTCGGCCAGGGCGAGCAGGCCGCCCGCCGACTCCGGGTCGGGAACCGCGCGGGCCAGCTCCTGCATCGCCCGGCCCATCCGGTCGGCCGCCTGGGCCTGCGCCCAGTCACGGCCGCCCGCCCGCTCCACGGCCAGCGTGGTGCGTTCCAGGTCCTTCTCGTCGTAGGGCAGTGCGTACAGCTCGGCGAGTTCGGCCGCCGCCGGGGTGCCGGAGGCGAGCGCCGCGACCACCGGCAGCGACTTCTTGCGGGCGGCGAGGTCCGCACCGGCCGGCTTGCCGGTGCGGCTCGGGTCACCCCATATGCCGATGACGTCGTCGATCAGCTGGAAGGCGAGTCCGGCCTGGCGGCCGAACGCGTCCAGTGCCGCCACGTCGGCCTCGTCGGCGCCCGCGTACAGCGCGCCGAGGGCACAGGCGCACCCGAGGAGCGCGCCGGTCTTGGCCTCGGCCATGGCGAGCACCTCGTCGAGGGTGACCTCGGCGGGGCCGCGCTTCTCCAGGGCCGTGTCCGCGTGCTGGCCCGCGCACAGTTCGACGACGCAGTCGGCGAGCCGTGCGGCGGCCGCGCCGGAGGCCGGGTGCGGATCCTCGGCGAGCAGCCTGAACGCCAGCGCCTGGAGGGCGTTCCCGGCGAGTATCGCGTCGGCGTCGCCGAACACGGTCCACGCCGTGGGCCGGTGCCTGCGGGAGGTGTCCCGGTCCATGACGTCGTCGTGCAGCAGCGTGAAGTTGTGCACCAGCTCCACCGCCGCGGCCGCCCGCACGGCCGCCGACCGCGCCCCCGGTCCGCCCAGCGCGGCGGCCGCGGCGAGGACGAGCGCGGGCCTTATCGCCTTGCCCGCGCTGCCCGCCGCCGGGGTGCCGTCCGCGTGCTCCCACCCGAAGTGGTGAAGCGCGATCCGGCGCATCGAGGCGGGCAGCGACTCGACGGCCGCGCGCAGCTCGGGGTCGACGGACGACCGGGCCCGGTCCAGGATCACCGTGGCCTCGTGCCCGTCGGCCGGGCCCGGCCCGCCCTCCCGGGCGGGCCGTCGCCGCTGAGGTGTCTCCAGCACCTCGGTGACCTGCGGTGCCCCCGTGGGGCGCTGTTCCGTCTCCGTCATGAACTCGGTCATGGGTCCCCCTCGCGGCGTCCGCGGACGGTGGCACTTCCTCTCCGGCTGGGCTCGTACCCGGGGGAACTACCCGCCCGGAGGGGCGGAGACACGGCAGCGAAATGCGGAAACGTCACCTCCAGCGGCCGATCTCGACATTCTCCAGCACACCGAGCGCGTCCGGTACCAGCACAGCTGCCGAGTAATAGGCCGTGACCAGGTAGTTGATGATGGCCTGTTCGTTGATCCCCATGAAGCGGACGGACAGGCTCGGCTCGATCTCGTCGGGGATCCCGGACTGCCTCAGCCCGATGACGCCCTGGTCCTCCTCGCCCGTACGCATGGCGATGATCGACGTCGTGCGCTCCGGGGTGACCGGGATCTTGTTGCACGGGTAGATCGGCACCCCGCGCCAGGTGGGGATGCGGTTGCCGCCGATCTCGACGCTCTCCGGGACGAGTCCGCGCTTGTTGAGCTCGCGGCCGAACGCGGCGATCGCGCGCGGGTGGGCCAGGAACAGCTTGGTGCCGCGCCGGCGGCTGAGCAGCTCGTCCATGTCGTCCGGGCTGGGCACGCCGTCATGCGGCTGGAGCCGCTGGTCGTACTCGCAGTTGTTCAGCAGTCCGAAGTCCCGGTTGTTGACCAGCTCGTGCTCCTGGCGCTCCTTCAACGCCTCTACCGTCAGCCTGAGCTGCTGTTCGGTCTGGTTCATCGGCTGGTTGTAGAGGTCGGCCACGCGCGTGTGGATGCGCAGTACGGTCTGGGCGATGCTGAGCTCGTACTCGCGCGGCCTGGCCTCGTAGTCGACGAAGGTGTGCGGGATGTCCGGCTCGCCGCTGTGGCCGGCCGCGAGTTCGACCGCCTTCTCGCCGTACTTGTTGGTGCGCTGTTCGGGGATCGCGCGCAGCCGCTGGACGTGCTCGCGCAGCGAGTCGGCGCGCTCGGCGACCTGCTCGAAGTCCTGGCGGGACAGGACCAGCACCGTGCAGGCGGTGTCCGCGCGGGCCGTGTACTCCCAGATGGCGTCGGGGTCGAGCAGCGCCTGCTCGCCGAAGTACGACCCGTCGGCGAGGACTCCGAGGACCGCGTCGTCGCCGTACGGGCCCGTGCCGATCTTCTCGACCCTGCCGTGGGCCAGCAGATACACCTCGCCGGTCTGGCTGCCGAAGGAGGCGATCATCTCGCCCGGGGCGAAGTCCCGCTGCCGGCAGCGCTGGGCCAGCTCCGACAGCACCTCCCCGTCCTCGTACGACCGCAGGGCCGGCAGCTCGCCCAGTTCGGCCGGGATGACCTCGACGCGGTCACCGGTCTTCACGAAGGTGATACGGCCGTCGCCGACCGCGTACGTCAGTCGCCGGTTCACCCGGTACGTGCCGCCCTGCACGTTCACCCATGGCAGCGTCCGCAACAGCCAGCGGGAGCTGATCTCCTGCATCTGAGGTGCGGACTTGGTGGTGGTGGCCAGGTTCCGCGCGGCCGCCGTGTCCAGAGACTGCTGCGGCTTGCCCTGATCCGTGCGGACCTCTTCGCCTACCGACATAACGACATACCCTCCCGGTCATGCGCTGGTACCGAACTGCGCCAGGCATCGGCACGACACCCACCCTCCCTCACCCAGCGTGCTCACACCATTACCCGAAAGAGCGGGAATGGATCATCGTACGACTGGGCAGAGTGCGGGACCCTGTCCAATCTCGGCCCGTGACGCGGCAGTTGTCCGGATCGGCTCGCACAGCGTACGAATGACCTGGTTCGCGGCGTCCGGCTTGCGATAGAAGCAGCGTTACCAAACGGTCACGCTCAGTGGCCACGGAGTACAGCGCGAAGGAGGCATGCATGGCCTCACCCATGTCCGCGAGCGGCTTTCTGGACGCCTTGAGAGCGGAGGGCATCACGGTCGTCGAGGTAGGCGACTGGGAGCACCACAACCGCAACCACAAGGGGCCGTGGGGTCCCGTCCACGGCGTGATGATTCACCACACGGTGACCAGCGGCGTCGATCGGACGGTGAACCTCTGCCGGGACGGCCGCTCGGACCTGCCGGGCCCCCTGTGCCACGGTGTGATCACCAAGGACGGCACGGTCCACCTCGTCGGCTACGGCCGCGCCAACCACGCCGGCCCCGGCGACGACGACGTGCTGCGCGCGGTGATCGACGAGCGGAGGCTGCCGCCGGACAACGAGAAGAACACCGACGGCAACCGGCACTTCTACGGCTTCGAGTGCGAGAACCTCGGCGACGGGGACGACCCCTGGCCCGAGGCCCAGCTGGAGGCGATCGAGCGGGCGGCCGCGGCGGTATGCCGCCACCACGGGTGGACGGAGCGGTCGGTCATCGGACACCTGGAGTGGCAGCCCGGGAAGATCGATCCCCGCGGGTTCACCATGGCTTCGCTGCGCGACCGGATCGGAGCACGGCTGAACCACGGCCCCGAGGACGGCCGCGCCGGGACCCGGACGGCGACCGAGGCGGGGATCGGAGAACGACTGGCCCGGGGGCTGGAGGGCGACTGATCCGCCGATCGGAACGACGGCTGATCCGACGATCGGAAGACGGCTGATCCGACGACCGCGGAGCGGCTGATCCGGGAACCGCAGAGCAACTGACCCGGAAACCGCACAGCGGCCGGCCCGGGAACCGCAGAGCGGCTGAGGCAGTCGCCGCCGCGCGGCCCGCCCACCCGCGGGCCGGGCGGGCGACAATGGCCGGGTGACCAGCGCCGACACCCCGGATCCCGCCACCCTGCGCCCCCGGCTCCCCTCACCCCTTCAGGAGATCGACGACGACCGTTTCGCACGCAACGGCCTGCGTCTCCTGCTCAAGCGCGACGATCTGATCCACCTGGAGCTGATCGGCAACAAGTGGCGCAAGCTGGTGCCGAACATCGCGGCTGCGGCGGGGCGCGCGCTGGTCACCTTCGGCGGGGCGTACTCCAACCATCTGCGGGCCACGGCCGCCGCGGGCCGCCTTCTCGGCCTGCCCACGGTGGGTGTGGTCCGCGGCCAGGAACTGGCCGGCCGTCCCCTCAACCCCTCCCTGGCCCGGTGCGCGGCCGACGGCATGCGGCTGTATTTCATCGACAGGGCGACATATCGCCGCAAGACCGATCCGGAGACCCTGGACGCCGTCCTGCGCGCCGCCGGCGCCGGGGACGCGTACGTCGTCCCCGAGGGCGGTAGCAACACCGAGGCCGTGCGCGGCTGCCGTGCCCTCGGCGAGGAACTGCGGGGCCACGCCGACGTCGTCGCCCTCGCCTGCGGCACCGGTGGCACGCTGGCGGGCCTCGCCGCCGGACTCGCCCCGGAGCAGAGCGTGCTCGGCATACCCGTCCTCAAGGGTGGCTTTCTGGCCGCCGACATACGGGCACTGCAGGAGCGGGCCTTCGGCGCCCGCAGCGGGACCTGGTCCCTCGACGACCGCTTCCACTTCGGCGGCTATGCGCGCACCACGCCCGCGCTCGACGCCTTCGCCGAGGACTTCGGACAGCGGCACGGCCTGCCCGTCGAACGTCTCTATGTCGCCAAAATGCTGTACGGGCTCGTCACCCTGGCGGACGAGGGGGCCTTCCCGTCCGGCACGACCGTCGCGGCGGTCGTCACCGGCCGGCCCTTCCCCGAACCCCAGGTCCTGGGCCGGCCCTAGGCCGCCTCCCGGTATGCAGCCGCCTCCTCCAGGTCCAGCCTGCGCAGCAGGGTGCGGAGCATCTCGTCGTCGATGTAGCGGTGGTCCCGCAGCCTGACGAACACCTCGCGCTCGGCGCTGATCATTTCCCGGGACAGCCGGCGGTAGGTGTCGTCGACCGACTCGCCGGTGACGGGGTTGACCTGGCCGAGGCGCTCCCAGACGGCGTTGCGGCGGCGTTCCAGGACCATGCGGAGGCGGTCGGCGAGCGGTGGGGGCAGCGCGTTGCGCTCGTCGGTGAGGAGTTCGTCGAGGCGCCGCTCCGCGGCCCTGGAGGCCTGCGCCTGCGCGTTGGCCTCGGCGAGCGTCTCGGCCTGCGCGTCGCGGCCGGGGAACTTCAGCAGGCGGATCAGCGGCGGCAGTGTCAGGCCCTGCAGCACCAGCGTCCCGATGACCGTCGTGAAGGTCAGGAACAGGACCAGGTTGCGCTGCGGGAAGGGGGTGCCGCCGTGCACCGTGAGCGGGATGGAGAAGGCGATGGCCAGGGACACCACACCCCGCATTCCCGCCCACGAGGTGACCATCGCACCCTTCCAGGTGGGGTTCTCCTCGCGCTCCCTGATCCGCGCCGACAACAGCCGCGGCACGAAGGTCGCCGGATAGACCCAGACGAACCGGGCCACGACGACGACGAGGAAGACGGCCACCGCGTACCAGGTGGCGTCGGCACCCTCGTACTCCCCGAGGCCCTTGAGGACGACCGGTAGCTGCAGGCCGATGAGCGCGAAGACCGCCGACTCCAGGACGAAGGCGACCATCCTCCACACCGCCTCCTCCTGGAGGCGGGTGGCGAAGTCGACCTCCCACGCACGGTGGCCGAGGTAGAGGGCGACGACCACGACCGCGAGGACGCCGGAGGCGTGCAGCTGCTCGGCGATGCCGTACGCGACGAACGGGATCAGCAGGGAGAGCGTGTTCTGGAGCAGCGGCTCCTTCAGATGCGTGCGCAGCCAGTGGATGGGGGCCATCAGCACCAGGCCGACCCCGACGCCGCCGACCGCCGCGAGCAGGAACTCGCCGATCCCTCCGACCCAGGTGGCACTCTCGCCGACGGCGGCGGCCAGGGCCACCCTGTAGGCGGTGATCGCGGTGGCGTCGTTCAGCAGCGACTCGCCCTGGAGGATGGTCGTGATGCGGGAGGGCAGCCCCACCCGGCGCGCGACCGCCGTCGCCGCCACCGCGTCCGGCGGCGCCACCACCGCGCCCAGCACCAGCGCCGCGGTCAGCGGTATCCCGGGCACGATCCCGTAGACCGCCCAGCCGACGACGAAGGTCGAGAAGAGCACGTACCCGACCGACAGCAGGGCCACCGGCCGCAGCTGCGCACGCAGGTCGAGGTACGAACTGTCGCTTGCCGAGGTGTACAGCAGTGGGGGCAGCAGGAGCGGGAGCACGACGTCGGGGTCGAGGGTGTAGTCGGGCACCCCGGGGACGTACGAGACCACCAGGCCGACCGCGACCAGCAGCAGCGGCGCGGGCACCGGGGTGCGCCGGGCCGCCGCGGCGACCGCCGCGCTACCCGCCACCAGCAACAGCAGCGGCATCACGTCCATGTCCTCGCCGTCCTCTTTTTCCGCGCGGTCACCCGCACAGCCGTCGTAACCTGGCAATCATGAAACAGTGCACGCACGCCGACGCGCTGCCGCACCCCGAACCGGAGCCGCAGAACGAGACCTGTCCGGAGTGTCTCGCGCGCGGCACGCATCCGGTGCAGTTGCGGTTGTGTCTGAGCTGTGGCCACGTCGGCTGCTGCGACTCCTCGCCGGGCAGACACGCGACGGAGCACCATGAGAAGTCCGGTCACCCCGTGATGCGGACCTTCGAGCCCGGTGAGAACTGGCGGTGGTGCTTCGTGGACCACGTACTCGTGTGACCCTGGTTCCGGAAGGTTCGACGGTCTGACGTCTGGGTACGTCAACCCGGCGCGCGCTCTTCCCATTTGGGCCAGCGGACCCTCTAGACACGGAGCGTATTCACAGCTTTACTGTGAGTGACGCCAGGGGGTTGGGGTCCCGGGGACAGGAAAGTTCAGAGCGCGATAGCGTCACCGCTGAACCACGTTTCGCGTTACCCCGAGGGGCGACCCTCGGCCCCGAAAAGCTTGTACCACCATGGAGGTGAGGGTGTCCCAGATCGCAGGCGAGCCCGCGACCCAGGACTTCGTGGAAGTCCGGCTGCCGGCTGCGGGTGCCTACCTGTCGGTGCTGCGGACGGCCACGGCCGGTCTCGCGGCCCGTTTGGACTTCACCCTGGACGAGATCGAGGACCTGCGCATCGCGGTGGACGAGGCCTGCGCGATCCTGCTCCAGCAGGCCGTGCCCGGCTCGGTGCTCAGCTGTGTCTTCCGGCTCGTCGACGACTCACTGGAGGTCACGGTGTCGGCCCCGACGACGGACGGCCACGCGCCCTCCCGGGACACCTTCGCCTGGACCGTACTGTCGGCCCTGGCGGGCAAGGTCTCCTCGGCCGTCGACGAGGACAAGACCGTGTCGATCAGCCTCTACAAACAGCGCGGCGCGGGACCCGGGCCGGCGTGAGGAACGGGGACGGGCCGGTGCGGGACGAAGAGCGCGGCACACGGGAGCTGCCGACCGAGGGCGCGGACCCTGCGGGCGGCCCCCGACGCATGGCGGACGGCATCGACGGCATCGACGGCATCCCCGAACAGGCCAGGCCGCATCCGGAGGACGACTCCGAGGAGGCCGGCTTCGAAGGTGCCGTGCAGAGCGCGCCTCTGGAAGGACGGAACGGGGGCGTGTCCCCAATCCATGAGGGTCCCCCCGCTCGCGCGAAGCCGAGAGTGGGGGAGGAGGCGAGGGCTCGGGGAAGGGCGACGGGCGGGACGATGAGCGAGCACGAACGGGACGACGAGCAGAGCGCGCCGGGCGTACCGGGTCTGCAGAGCACGCGGCACGACCCGCAGGACCGCAGCGGAGCGCGCGCGATGTTCGTCGAGCTGCGCAAGCTGAAGGACGGCAGCCCCGAGTACGCGGAGCTGCGCAACCAGCTGGTCCGCATGCACCTGCCGCTCGTCGAGCACCTCGCGCGCCGGTTCCGGAACCGCGGCGAGCCGCTGGACGACCTGACCCAGGTCGCCACCATCGGCCTGATCAAGTCGGTGGACCGCTTCGACCCGGAGCGCGGCGTCGAGTTCTCCACGTACGCCACCCCGACGGTCGTCGGCGAGATCAAGCGGCACTTCCGGGACAAGGGCTGGGCGGTCCGCGTCCCCCGTCGCCTCCAGGAACTGCGCCTGGCGCTCACCACGGCCACGGCCGAGCTCTCCCAGCAGCACGGCCGCTCCCCCACGGTCCACGAACTCGCCGAGAAGCTCGCCATCTCGGAGGAGGAGGTCCTGGAGGGCCTGGAGTCGGCCAACGCCTACTCCACCCTTTCCCTGGACGTCCCCGACACCGATGACGAGTCCCCGGCCGTCGCCGACACTCTCGGCGCCGAGGACGAGGCCCTGGAGGGCGTCGAGTACCGCGAGTCCCTGAAGCCGCTCCTGGAGGACCTCCCGCCTCGCGAGAAGCGGATCCTTCTCCTGCGCTTCTTCGGCAACATGACCCAGTCCCAGATCGCCCAGGAGGTCGGCATCTCCCAGATGCACGTCTCCCGCCTGCTGGCCCGGACCCTGGCCCAGCTCCGGGAGAAGCTGCTGGTCGAGGAGTAGCGGGACACAGCCGGACGAGAGCGACCGTCCGTCTCGATCACCCTGTAGGTTCCGCCCCACCACACCACGGGGACAAGCCCAGCCACGGCCGCCACAACCGCCACGGCTGGGCGCCGACAGCCCGGTCACGACCACGACGACCGGCACACGCCGCGGAGAATCACACCGGCCGCCACGACGACACTTCGCGCGCGGCTACGAACGGCCCGGACCCCGGTCCAGCTCCGGGAGAAGCAACCGACGGCGGCGGTCGGCTACTGCTTGGGCTCCTGCGCACGCCCCGGTCCCCGGATCCCCAGGGCCTCGGTCGTGGCCGGGTTCACCAGCAGCACCAGCGCCGCCACCGCGACGACGGCCAGCGCGATGCCGGCCGGGACGGCCACGCTGTCGGCCTGGAGGAGGTTGTAGGCCACGGGGAGGGCCATGATCTGGGTGATCACGGCGGGGCCCCGGCTCCAGCCGCGCCTCAGGAGCAGCCCACGGGCGGCCAGCAGCGGGAGAAGCGCGAGGACGACCAGTGTGACGCCCCCGGTCACAGCCTGCTGCCGGTCGTCAGGGTCGCCGGTGAGGCCGAGGACGAGCATCCACACGCCCCCGACCGCGAGCGCGAACCCCTCCAGCGCGGCCAGCGCCGCCGCGTACGTCAGACGGCGCGGGCGGGGTCCGTCGGCTTCGGCGGTGTCCGGCGTGGGGTTCTGCTCGCTGCTCACCCATGCAGGGTAGCCCTCGCCCCACGGGCCCGAGTGTCCAGGCTCACGGCCCCGTCTCTTACCTGATCCCTAACTCGGTCTGGGCCCAGTACCCCCCAGTAGGTACGCTGCAACCCATGCGTGCACTTCTCGTGGTCAATCCGGCGGCAACCACCACAAGCGCACGTAGGCGTGACGTGCTGATCCACGCGCTGGCGAGTGAGATGAAGCTGGAGGCGGTCACCACCGAGTACCGCGGCCACGCGCGCGACCTGGGCCGGCAGGCGGCCGAGAGCGACGACATCGACCTGGTGGTGGCCCTCGGCGGCGACGGCACGGTCAACGAGGTCGTCAACGGACTGCTGCACAACGGCCCCGACCCCGAGCGCCTCCCCGGCCTCGCCGTCGTCCCCGGCGGCTCCACCAACGTCTTCGCCCGCGCCCTGGGCCTGCCCAACGACCCCGTGGAGGCAACCGGCGCCCTGCTGGACGCCCTGCGCGAGGAACGGGAACGCGTCGTCGGCCTGGGACTCACCTCGGGCACGCCGGGTACCGAGGACGAGGCCGTCCCGGCCCGCTGGTTCACCTTCAACGCCGGCCTCGGCTTCGACGCGGGCGTCGTCGGCCGCGTCGAGCAGCAGCGCGAGCGCGGCAAGAAGTCGACCCACGCGCTCTACGTCCGTCAGGTCGTCCGGCAGTTCTTCGGCGAGCAGCACCGGCGACACGGCACGATCACGCTCGAACGGCCCGGCGCGGACCCGGTCACCGATCTTGTCGTCGCCATAGTCTCGAACACGTCCCCTTGGACCTATCTCGGCAATCGCCCGATGTACACGTCGCCTAAGGCCTCGTTCGATAAAGGCATCGACGTACTCGGTCTCAGCCGTCTGTCCACGGCCGCGGTTGCCCGGTATGGCACCCAGTTGCTCACTTCGTCCCCCGAGCGCGGCCCCCATGGCAGGCATGCGGTCTCCCTGCACGACCTGGACCAGTTCACCTTGCATTCGAAGGCGCCGCTGCCGCTCCAGATGGACGGAGACCACCTCGGACTGCGTACGAGCGTGACGTTCACAGGCGTACGCCGCGCACTGCGTGTGATTGTGTGAGCGGAACGGGCTAAAGTCCTTTCACTCGAACGTTTAGGCCAGGATCCACCCCATGGAAGTACGGCTGTGACCCAGTCGACACCGAGGAATCAAAAAAAACTTTCCGGAAGGGGTTGTATCCGCCGCTGAGGTTTGCGAGTCTCTACGTGGCGATCGGGACGGCCCGCAAGACCGGCCTCCACTGATCACCAGAACCCCTCTTCACATCACAGGACCCACGCTGGCGAACCTGGCGGTAGGCCCTTCACTTGTTGAGGGATTCGTGAAAGCGTTCACATTCACAAGCAACCTGCACGTAATACCAAGGAGAGGTAGCAGCCATGGACTGGCGTCACAACGCCGTTTGCCGCGAGGAAGACCCCGAGCTCTTCTTCCCCATCGGCAACACCGGTCCTGCGCTGCTGCAGATCGAGGAAGCCAAGGCCGTCTGCCGTCGCTGCCCTGTCATGGAGCAGTGCCTGCAGTGGGCGCTTGAGTCCGGCCAGGACTCCGGCGTCTGGGGTGGTCTCAGCGAGGACGAGCGCCGCGCCATGAAGCGCCGCGCCGCCCGCAACCGGGCCCGTCAGGCCTCCGCCTGACAACAACCCACCCCGCTCTGACAGCCTGAGCTTGGCGGCGCGTACAGCGAGTACGCATCTCCCGCCCCCGAGCCGCAGCGCGCAGTACCCCCGATGCGCTTAGCAGTAAACGAGCAGCAACGAGCACTGGCCCCGGACCTGATCAAGGTCCGGGGCTCTTTGCTGTTCGGAGCCGATGCCGCTGAGTCGTATTGCTGAGTCGTATTGCCGTTCGGAACTCCTGCCACGGCATTCGGGTGACGGAGTCGTCCAGCACCGGCACCTCGATGTCCGCTACTTCTGTGCCCTCACCGGGATGTCCAGGATCACCCGCGTCCCCCGCTCCGGCGCCGGGACCATGTCGAACGTCCCGCCCAACTCGCCCTCGACCAGGGTCCGTACGATCTGCAGTCCCAGATTGCCCGCGGTCTGCGGGTCGAAGCCCTCGGGCAGGCCCACGCCGTCGTCCTGGACGGTGACGAGGAGACGGGCCTCCTTGCTGGTGCCGCCGCGGACCGCCGAGACCTCGACCGTGCCCGTGTCCCCCTCACGGAAGCCGTGTTCGAGGGCGTTCTGCAGGATTTCGGTCAGAACCATCGACAGCGGGGTCGCGACCTCGGCGTCGAGCACGCCGAAGACGCCGCTGCGCCGGCCGGTGACCTTGCCGGGCGAGATCTCCGCGACCATCGCGAGCACACGGTCGGCGATCTCGTCGAACTCCACGCGCTCGTCCAGATTCTGGGACAGCGTCTCGTGCACGATCGCGATCGAGCCGACACGCCGTACGGCCTCCTCCAGAGCCTCCCGGCCCCGTTCGGACTCGATGCGCCTGGCCTGGAGGCGAAGCAGGGCGGCGACCGTCTGGAGGTTGTTCTTCACCCGGTGGTGGATCTCCCGGATGGTCGCGTCCTTGGTGATCAACTCGCGTTCACGGCGGCGCAGTTCGGTGACGTCCCGCAGCAGTACCAGCGAACCGATGCGGGTGCCCTTGGGCTTGAGCGGGATCGCCCGGAACTGGATCACCCCGTCGTTCGACTCGATCTCGAACTCACGGGGCGCCCAGCCGCTGGCGACCTTGGCCAGCGCCTCGTCGACCGGCCCCCGGGTCGGGGCGAGTTCGGCGGTGGTCGTGCCCAGCTCCTGGCCGACCAGGTCGGCGGCGAGGCCGAGGCGATGGTAGGCGGACAGGGCGTTCGGGGAGGCGTACTGGACGATGCCGTCGGCGTCGAGCCGGAGCAGGCCGTCGCCGACACGCGGCGAGGCGTCCATGTCGACCTGCTGGTTCGGGAAGGGGAAGGAGCCGGCCGCGATCATCTGGGCCAGGTCGGACGCGCTCTGGAGGTAGGTCAGCTCCAGGCGGCTCGGGGTCCGGACGGTGAGCAGGTTGGTGTTGCGGGCGATGACGCCCAGGACCCGCCCCTCCCGTCGCACGGGGATGGACTCGACCCGGACGGGGACCTCCTCGCGCCACTCCGGGTCGCCCTCGCGCACGATCCGGCCCTCGTCGAGCGCCGCGTCCAGCATGGGGCGGCGGCCGCGCGGGACCAGGTGGCCGACCATGTCGTCCTGGTAGGAGGTGGGGCCGGTGTTGGGCCGCATCTGGGCGACCGAGACATAGCGGGTTCCGTCACGGGTGGGAACCCACAGGACCAGGTCGGCGAAGGACAGGTCGGAGAGCAGCTGCCACTCCGAGACCAGCAGGTGGAGCCACTCGAGATCGGAGTCGTCGAGGGCGGTGTGCTGGCGTACGAGTTCGTTCATGGAGGGCACGTGTGCGAGCGTACCCGGGCATTTGTACGTGGCCGAAAAACACCCGCGGGCCGCGGCGCCTGGGAGGGACCCTCAACCCTCCCGGCACCGCAGCCCGGAGCAGTATCGGCCGCGGGGTGTGCGGTCCCGGTCGGCCGAAGGATGAGGAGCCGGGGCAGTCAGGGCAGAGAGCTCCGGATCCTCGGTCCGCCCTCCTGTGCGGGGAAGACGGAAGAGTGCGGTTGCGTCACGGTCGTACCGCACGCATTCCTCCTACGCATTGTGGACTAGACCATGATGTGTGTCCATGCGTTGGAGGCTGTTCACAGTTGACGGATTGCAGCCTAGCCCGCCCGGGTCACCTACGGGGACAGATAGCCATGGCAATTTCCGCGAGGGCTTGGAGTTCCGCGCGGCTCGCTCCGTCGCGCGCCTGCTGGGACATGCCCTGGAAGACGGCACCGGCATGGCGGGCGA
Source organism: Streptomyces sp. NPDC086549 (assembly GCF_044746205.1). Taxonomy (NCBI): domain Bacteria; kingdom Bacillati; phylum Actinomycetota; class Actinomycetes; order Kitasatosporales; family Streptomycetaceae; genus Streptomyces; species Streptomyces sp. NPDC086549. The sequence continues at coordinate 243,764 of NZ_JBIVBS010000002.1, forward strand.
GCACGGCGGCGTCGGTGTCCGGCGGCAGCTCGCCGCCGGCGACGTCCGCCTTCATACGGCTCTCGATGGCGGTGATGTCCGCGTTGCGCTGCCGGCGCAGGGCATCCTCCACCTCGGGGGTCGTGCAGTTGGTGGCCGCTTGGATCACCAGGCAGCCGTGCGGGTGGCCGGGGTCGGTGAACTCGGCCGCGGCCTCACGCAGCGGCCGGGCGACCCCGGCGCGGGCGGTCGCCTCCTCGTCCAGGGCGCGGCGCGAGAACGAGCCGTACGACCCGGCATGGACCAGCACCACCGCAGGGGAATCGGGCGCGGGATCGCCGAGCGGCTGGGGCGGGACGGGGCCCGGGTCGCGGTGCACCACGGACGCGACAAGGAGGCGGCGGAGAAGGCGGTCGCCGCCGTCGAGGGGCCCCGCCCGCCCATTTTTCACTGTCAGCGAGTCTCCGTCACCTTCGCGAGGGCGCGGGGCGCGTCCGGGTCCTGGCCCCGGGCGATGGTGACCTCATAGGCCAGCAGCTGCAGCGGGATGATCTCCAGGATCGGCTGGACCTCCTCGGCGACCCCTTCGGTGGGCAGGGCGAAGCCGGCGGAGGCCTGCTCGACCTGACTCTCGGGCCCGATGACGACCAGGTCGGCACCCCGGTCGCGCAGCCGGTCGAGCACGGGCTGCAGAGCCTCGCCGCCCTTGCCGTCGGTGACGACCGCGATGACCGGCGAGACGTTGTCGACCATGGCGAGCGGACCGTGCAGGAGGTCGGCTCCGGAGTAGGAGAGCGCGGGGATGTAGCTGGTCTCCATCAGCTTGAGGGCCGCTTCCTTGGCCGTGGGGTAGCCGTAGCCGCGTGAGGTGATGACCATGCGCTCGGCGAAGCGGTAGCGGGCGGCCAGCGCGCGGATCTCGTTCTGCCGGGCGAGGAGCTGCTCGGCGAGCTCGGGCAGCACCTTGGCGGCGGCGCCGTCGCCGCCGCGCAGGCCTTCGACGAAGAGATGGAGAGCAAGGAGGGAGGCCGTGTAGGTCTTGGTGGCCGGGAGGGCCTTCTCCGGTCCGGCCAGGATGTCGATGTGGTACTCGGAGACGCCGGCCAGCGGGGAGTCCGGGTTGTTGGTCACGGCGAGGGTGATCGCCCCGGCCTCGCGGGCGGCCCGGGTGGAGGCGACCAGGTCGGGTGAGCCGCCGGACTGACTGACGGTGACGACGAGGACATCGGTGAGGTCGGGGCGGGCGCCGTAGGCCGTGGTGGTCGACATGGAGGTGAGACCGCAGGGCAGGCCGAGGCGGATCTCCAGGAGGTACTTGGCGTACAGGGCGGCGTTGTCGGAGGTGCCGCGGGCGGTCAGCAGGACGAAACGGGGCCGGCGGGCGGCGATCTCCTGGGCCACCTGCCGGATGGCCGGGGCTCCCTCGTCCAGGATCCTGCGGAGCACGGCGGGCTGTTCGGCCATCTCGCGGGCCATGATCCGGCCCGGGGGCTCGACGAGGGGGTCCGGAGTCGTGACGGTCATGGTGAGTCCTCCCGGAGCACGCTGGGCGCTGCGGATCGCTGTCGGATCAGTGTCGGATCGGTGTCGGATCGCGGAACGTCGACGGGTCGTGTTTCCCTATTTCACCCCCTTGGAGGGGCGCCGTCCGTGCGGGGTGAATGTTAGATTGGTCTAAACCACATAGACCTTCCAGCCCTCTTCAGAACGGCAGGCCCAGCGTGGAAGTTGTCATCGTTCCGGATGCCGCGGCGGGTGGCGAGCTGATCGCCGAGGCCATGGCCCAGTTGCTGCGACGCAAGCCCGAAGCGCTGCTCGGTGTGGCCACCGGCTCGACCCCGCTGCCCGTCTACCAGGCATTGACGGCCAAGGTGCGCTCCGGCGCGGTGGACGCCTCGCGGGCCCGGATCGCTCAGCTCGACGAGTACGTGGGGCTGCCCGCGGAGCACACGGAGTCCTACCGCTCGGTGCTGCGGCGGGAGGTGCTGGAGCCGCTCGGGATCGGGATGGACGCGTTCATGGGGCCGGACGGCACGGCGCAGGACGTGCAGGCGGCGTGCGAGGCGTACGACACGGCGCTCGCCGCGGCCGGCGGTGTGGATCTGCAGCTGCTCGGGATCGGTACCGACGGGCATATCGGGTTCAACGAACCGTGTTCCTCGCTCGCCTCGCGCACGCGGATCAAGACGCTGACCGAGCAGACCCGGATCGACAACGCGCGCTTCTTCGACGGAGACATCGAGCAGGTGCCGCACCACGTCATCACCCAGGGCATAGGCACGATCCTGGAGGCGCGGCACCTGGTGCTGCTGGCCACCGGTGAGGGCAAGGCGGACGCGGTCGCGGCGACCGTGGAGGGACCGGTGGCCGCGGTCTGCCCTGCCTCCGCCCTCCAGCTCCACCCGCACGCGACCGTGGTCGTCGACGAGGCGGCCGCGTCCAAGCTGAAGCTGGCGGACTACTTCCGGCACACCTACGTCAACAAGCCGGACTGGCAGGGGATCTGACCTCCGGGGGGAGGGCGCTGCGGGACTAAGCGGGTCCTGGGAAGTCCGGTGCGGTTCGGCAGCGCCCTGAAGGGGCGCGGAGCGCTGTCGACATGCGGCTCCGCCGCGATGGAGGTCCCCCCTGTTCGAGCGAAGCCGAGAACTTGGGGGAGCGACCAGCCACGACGGACCCGCGGACGACACACCGGACTTCCAGCGGAGCGCTCAGGCGCCCGCGATGACCTCCGCGGAGCGCTCAGGCGCCCGCGATGACCTCCGCCGCGGCCCGGCCGCACACCCGGGCCGCGCCGTGGGTGGCGATGTGGAGAGCGCCTCTGGGCGGGACCTGGGGGACGCCCATCTCGACCACGATCGTGTCCGGGCGGGCCGCCAGGAGGGCGTCGAGGGCCGCGGTCATCCAAGGGTGCCGGTGCTCGTCGCGGACGACGGCCACGATGCGACGGGCGTCCGCCGCGATCAGCGCCGCCGGCCCCGCGTCCTCCCCCGCGAAGCTCCCCGTCTCCGTGCCGGGCAGCAGGCGGCCCAGCTCCGCGGCGACACCCCACGGGGTCTCGTCACCGACGGCGATGTTCGCGACGGGAGTGAAGGCGGCTACATAGGGGGCCGAGGTCAGGGGCTCGTACGACCCGGCGTCCGTCACGGTGAGCGCGCGTCGGGCGGCGACGAGGCCGATGTCGGCCCGGACACCTCCGCCGGTCTCGTCGGTGGGGGCTCCCACCGCCCAGCGCGCCAGTCCCCGCACCCGTTCCGCCGCGTCCACCAGGCGTTCCTCGGGGAGTTCCCCGGAGCGGACCGCCGTGACCAGGGCGTCGCGCAGGCGCCGTACCGTCTCGGCGTCCGCCAGGCCGCCGCCCACGCAGATGGCGTCGGCACCGGCGGCGATGGCGAGGACGCTGCCGCGTTCGATGCCGTAGGTGGCGGCGATGGCCTGCATCTCCATGCCGTCGGTGACGATCAGGCCGTCGTAGCCGAGTTCGCCGCGGAGTAGCTCGGTGAGCACCCGGTGGGACAGCGTCGCCGGGCGGTCCGGGTCAAGGGCCGGCACCAGGATGTGGGCGCTCATCACGGCCCGCGTGCCGGCCGCGATCGCGGCGCGGAAGGGGGCCAGTTCGCGGGAGGCCAGCACCGCGGCGTCCGCCTCGATGCGGGGCAGCGCGTGGTGCGAGTCGATCGCCGTGTCGCCGTGGCCGGGAAAGTGCTTCGTGCAGGCGGCCACTCCGGCCGACTGCAGACCCGTGACATAGGCCGCCGTGTGCCGGGCGACCAGGTCGGTGTCGGCACCGAAGGACCGTACGCCGATGACCGGGTTGGCGGGGTTGGAGTTCACGTCGGCGGACGGGGCCCAGTTGAGGTTCACCCCGCAGGCGGCGAGGCGACGGCCGAGTTCGAGGGCCACCTCGCGGGTCAGTTCGACGTCGTCGACCGCGCCCAGGGCGTGGTTGCCGGGAAAGGAGGAACCGGTCCGCACCTCCAGGCGGGTCACGTCCCCGCCCTCCTCATCGACGGCGACGAGGACGTCCTCCCGCTCCACGCGCAACTGCGCGGTCAGACGGGCCAGTTGTTCCGGCGAGGCTATGTTGCGGCCGAACAGACCCACGGACGCGAGGCCCTCGCCGAGGCGGCGCAGCAGCCAGTCGGGGGCCGTGGTGCCGGTGAAGCCGGGCTGGAGGACGGTGAGGGCGTCTCGCGTCAGGCGGTCCTTTGAATTGGACGCAGTGGTACCGCTGGCGAATGTCGTCATCGAGTGGCGTTATCCCTTCACGGCGCCCGCGGTCAGGCCCGCGGCCATCTTGCGCTGGACGAGGAGGAACAGGACGACGATCGGCACGGCCATCATCGTGGCGCCGGCCATCATCGGGGCGTATTCGGTGCCGTGCTTGGTGGTGAAGTTGCCGAGCCAGACTGTCGCGGTCTGGTTCTCCTGGCTCATGAGCATCAGGGCGTACAGGTACTCGTTCCAGGCCAGGATGAAGCCGTAGACCGAGGTGGCGACCATGCCGGGGGCGAGGAGGGGGAGGACGACGCGGATGAAGGCGCCGGTGCGCGAGCAGCCGTCCACCATGGCGGCCTCCTCCAGCTCCTTCGGGACGTTGACGATGAATCCGCGCAGCGTCCACACCGTGAAGGGCAGGATGAAGGTCAGGTAGGTGATGATCAGACCGGAGAGCTTGTCGTACTGGTCCAGATCGTTCAGGAGCAGGAAGACCGGGATGATCATGGAGACCAGCGGGACCATCTGGACCGCCAGGATGCCCACGATCACGACCTTGCGGCCGCGGAAGGCGAACCGGGAGATGGCGAGCGCGGCCAGCATGCCGACGACCACGCCGATCACCACCACCGAGAGGGAGACGATCAGGCTGCGGCCGACCGGGCCCCAGAAGTCCGCGATGTCCAGCGCCCGGCGGAAGTTGTCCAGCGTGAGGCCGGTCGGCAGCAGGCTGGGGTCCGGGTCGATGGCGTCCTTCGCGGGCTTGAACGCCGTGTCGACCATCCAGTAGACGGGGAAGCCCGCCACGGCGAAGACGAGGAGACCGAGGAGGTTCCAGCCGAGCCTCGACCTCCGGCGCGCCTGGGGAGCGAGGGCACTCATTCGACCTCTCCGATCTTCAGCATCTGACGCATGTAGACGGCGACCACTCCGAGCAGCAGCACCACGGTGATCAGGGCGATCGCCGAGCCCTGCGCGTAGTCGTTGATCACGAAGGCGCGGTCGTACGAGTAGGTGGTGAGGAGCTGGAACTCGGCCTCCGGGTGTCCGTTCCGCATCACGAAGACCTGCGGGAAGACGCCCATGTCCCAGATGACCGACAGGGTCGTGAGCATCACGACGATCGGCTTGAGGATCGGGAGGGTGACGTAGCGGAAGACGCCCCAGGCACCCGCGCCGTCCAGCCGGGCCGCCTCCTCCAGTTCCTTCGGGACCTGGGTGAGACCGGCGCTGAGTGTGATGACCACGAAGGGGACCGCGCCCCAGACCACCAGGAGCATGATCACGGCCAGCCCCTCGGGCCCGCTCGCGAACCAGTTGTGGCCGATCAGGTCGACGCCCGGCAGCTTGCTCAGCAGCGCGTTGAGGATGCCGTAGTCCGCGTCGAAGAGCCATTTGAAGACCGTGGTGGCGACGATGACGGGCATGCCCCAGCTCGCCACCAGCGCGATGTTGACGAGGGTCTTCACCCAGCCGGAGACGCGCTGGAGCAGCAGGGCGATCAGCATGCCGAGGACCATCGTGATGACGACCGAGCCGGCCGCGAACACGATGGTGCGCACGACGACCTGCCAGAACTCGTCGTCGTCCAGCACCGTGGAGAAGTTGGCGAACCCGACGGACTCGGCCGGCTTGAATCCCCATAGCTGGGCCTTCCCGAACTCCTGGAAGGACAGGGTGACCAGGCGGACCAGCGGGTAGCCCATGACCAGGGCCAGGATCAGCAGACACGGCGCGAGCAGCAGCCAGGGGGTGGCCGCGCCGCCCGACGTCCGCTTTCCGCGTGGCCGTTCCGGGGGTCCCGGTGGCGGCGCCTGCCGCGCCGGCGGCACCTTGGCGGGGGTGGTCGTGTCTGCGGCACTCATCGCGCGCTCCTCAGCGGGTCCCTCGGGTCGTACGAGAAGCAGGGCCCTGTCGGCGGACAGGGCCCCGCGCCCGGGGCCTGTCTTCCGGATCTTGCCGGGGTCGCGGGGTCTGGCACGCACTCCCCCAAGCTCTTCGAGCAGGGGGACCCCCAGGCGTTGTCGTCGGTCGCCGACGCTCCGCGTCGACTCCCTCCTCCGCCTGCAGCTGCACGCACCAGACCCCGCTCGGCCGGAAGGCTCGGTCGGCTGGAGCCGGCCTGATCCGGAAGACAGGCCCCAGGTCACTTGGTGTTGATGACCTTGTCGATCGCGGCGTCCGCGTCCTTCGCGGCGGCCTCGACCGACTTCTTGCCGGTGCCGATGTTCTGCAGCATGGTCTGCAGGACCTGGGCCTTCTCGACCTGGCCCCAGCCGGGGGCCATCGGGACGAACCAGTTGGACTCGGCCGCGGTGGCCGGGACCGCGGTCGCCGGGTTGCTCTTCAGGGTGGCGAGGTCGGTCTTGTTGTTGGGCAGGTTGCCCTTGGCCATCAGGCCCTTCTGCCCGGCGGGACCGGTGAAGGCGTTGATCCACTCGGCGGCGACGCCCTGGGCCTTGGACTTCGCCGGGATGGCGAGGTCGGAGCCGCCCAGGAAGACCGGCATGTTCTTGCCGGACGGGCCGGGCATCACGAAGTTCTCGAGGTTGTCCTTGAGCTTGCCCGTCTTGTCGTTCTTCGGATCGGCCGCGGTCGCGCCCTCCCAGGCCGCGCCGAAGATCATGGCGGACTTGCCCTGGCCGTAGACGATGTAGCGGTCGGACTCGTCCTTGGTCTTGTCGCCGTGCATGTACTTGTCGACGACGTTCTTGAAGTCCTTGAGGCCCTTGACGGACTCGGGCGAGGAGAGGTTGGCCTTCCACTGGCCGCCGGACTCGACGGCGATGGAGCCGCCCGCGTCGTAGACGAAGGACATAGCCGCGTACCAGTCGCGGGTGGGCTGGTACCAGGCGTTGAACTTGCTGCCCTCCTTCTTCTGGATCTTGTCCAGGGCGGCGGTCAGCTCGGCGTAGGTCTTCGGGGGCGTCTTGACGCCGACCGAAGCCGCCACGTCCTTGCGCCAGTTGGCGACGCGGCCGCCGGCGTAGTACGGGACGCCGTAGGTCTTGCCGTCGTACGTCACGGAGGCCTTGAGGCCGTCCAGCCAGGCGGAGGAGTTGCTGAACTTCGAGGCATCGACCGGCGCGAAGGCGCCCGTGACCATGTAGCTCAGCATCTCGGTGTTGCCCATCTCGACCACGTCGGGGGCCTTGTCCGTGGCGAGGACGGCGTCCAGCTTGGTGTTCTTGTCCGGCCAGCCGTAGTACTCGTGCTTGATCTTGATGCCGGGGTGCTTCTTCTGCACCGCGGCGTCGGCGGCCTTCACCAGGTCGGGCCAGTTGTTCTGGGCGTCCACGGTGAGCCAGACGGTCAGCTCCTTGGCGTCCGCCCCCTGTGCCTTGCCGTCGTCCTTCTTGCCACTGCCACACGCCGCGATGGAGACGACCATGCCCGCGATACCGATCGCGGCTATCAGCCTGCGCTTCACGCCACCCTCCTCAGGGATGCCACAAACCCCCCTGCCTCCCCGCGGTTCCGTTCAACACGCCGTACCGCCCATGGGGCCGGGACCTGGACCAATGGTGTAGACCAGCACCCGGAGCTTGGCCCAGACCAATAGGCCTGTCAAGGGTGTTCAGGCAGGCTCCGGGCGTCCGTGATACGACCGAGATATGCAGGGACCTTTCATTCCTCAAGCGACAGATCGGACGGACCAGTTCCGGTGGACCACTGACGCCGAGGGGGTCGATGGACTAGACCAACGGGGGGCGCAAAGGTATACAGGGAGACCACGGAGCGTGCGGGCGGACCCCTGTCACACGAAGCCGTGCCACGATGTGAGCCGTGGCCGATGGGATGTCGGTCGCTTCGGCATACGGAGCCGGGAAGGCAGAGCATGAGCACCGACGTCAGCAGTGCGGAGAACGAGGGTGGGGCGACCGTCCGTACCGCGCGTGTGCCCAAGTACTACCGCTTGAAGAAGCATCTGCTCGACATGACGGAGACGCTGCCGCCGGGCACGCCGGTCCCGCCCGAGCGCACCCTCGCCGCCGAGTTCGACACCTCGCGCACCACCGTCCGCCAGGCCCTCCAGGAGCTGGTCGTCGAGGGCCGGCTGGAGCGGATCCAGGGCAAGGGCACCTTCGTCGCCAAGCCGAAGGTCTCCCAGGCGCTGCAACTCACCTCCTACACCGAGGACATGCGCGCCCAGGGCCTGGAGCCGACCTCGCAGCTGCTGGACATCGGGTACATCACCGCCGACGACCGCCTCGCCGAGCTGCTCGACATCGCAGCCGGCGGCCGAGTGCTGCGCATCGAGCGGCTGCGCATGGCCAACGGCGAGCCGATGGCCATCGAGACCACGCACCTGTCCGCCAAGCGCTTCCCGGCGCTGCGCCGCAGCCTCGTCAAGTACACGTCCCTCTACACCGCCCTCGCGGAGGTGTACGACGTCCACCTCGCGGAGGCAGAGGAGACCATCGAGACCTCGCTGGCCACACCGCGCGAGGCGGGCCTGCTCGGCACCGACGTGGGCCTGCCGATGCTGATGCTCTCCCGCCACTCGCTGGACCGGGAGGGCAAGCCGGTGGAGTGGGTCCGTTCCGTCTACCGGGGCGACCGGTACAAGTTCGTGGCCAGGCTCAAGCGCCCCCAGGACTGACCCGGGCCGAAGTCTTCACGCCACCACCCCGAAATCGACATACCGATATCCGAATTAGGTCTTCCGCTGCCACGACGCCGTCACCTAAATTGCCTGCGCATTACACAGGTGATCAGCGAGGGGACGGAGCCTTGGCATGTCCGAAACGCCTGAAGTGAGACCACCGGTGGTGACACCGGTCCGCGTGGTCATCGGTCTGTGTCTCGTCGCGCCCTTCGTGGCGATGCTGTGGGTGGGCTCCTACGCCAAGACCGACCCCGCATTCGTCGGGATCCCGTTCTTCTACTGGTACCAGATGCTGTGGGTGGTCATCTCCACCGCGCTGACGGCGACCGCGTACAAGCTGTGGGAGCGTGACCGGCGCGCCCGCACGTCGGCCCGGCAGGGCGGGGGTGCGTCGAAGTGAAGGACGGCGTGAACGGCGTCGCGCTCGGCGTCTTCATCTTCTTCTTCCTGGCCGTCACGGTCATGGGCTTCCTGGCCGCGCGCTGGCGCCGGGCCGAGAACGAGCACAGCCTCGACGAATGGGGCCTGGGCGGACGGTCGTTCGGCACCTGGGTCACCTGGTTCCTGCTCGGCGGCGACCTGTACACGGCGTACACCTTCGTCGCCGTACCGGCGGCGATCTACGCGGCGGGCGCGGCCGGCTTCTTCGCCGTCCCGTACACCATCCTCGTCTACCCCCTGATCTTCGTCTTCCTCCCGCGCCTGTGGTCGGTGTCCCACCGGCACGGCTATGTGACGACCTCGGACTTCGTGCGCGGCCGCTTCGGCTCCAAGGGCCTGTCGCTGGCGGTGGCGCTCACCGGAATCCTGGCGACGATGCCGTACATCGCGCTCCAGCTGGTCGGAATCCAGGCCGTTCTCGACGTGATGGGCGTCGGCGGCGGCGAGAACACCAACTGGTTCGTGAAGGACCTGCCGCTGCTCATAGCCTTCGGCGTGCTGGCCGCGTACACGTACTCCTCGGGCCTGCGGGCGCCCGCCCTGATCGCGTTCGTGAAGGACGCGCTGATCTACATCGTCATCACGGTGGCCATCATCTACATCCCGATCAAGCTGGGCGGCTTCGACGACGTCTTCGCGAAGGCGGGCGAGGCGTTCGGGCAGGTCAACCCGGCGACCGGCAAGCCGCGCGGCGCTCTCGTCCCGCCGGAGGCCGGGCAGTGGACGTACGCCACACTGGCGCTGGGCTCCGCGCTCGCGCTCTTCATGTACCCGCACTCGGTCACCGCGACGCTCTCCTCGCGCAGCCGTGACGTGATCCGCCGCAACACCACGATCCTGCCGCTGTACTCCCTCATGCTCGGCCTGCTGGCCCTGCTGGGCTTCATGGCGATCGCGGCGGGCGTGAAGGTGCAGAACGGCCAGCTGGCCATCCCGCAGCTGTTCGAGAACATGTTCCCGGACTGGTTCGCGGGCGTGGCCTTCGCGGCGATCGGCATCGGCGCCCTGGTCCCCGCGGCCATCATGTCCATCGCGGCCGCGAACCTCTTCACCCGCAACATCTACAAGGACTTCATCAAGCCGGACGCGACGCCGCAGCAGGAGACGAAGGTCTCCAAGCTGGTCTCCCTGCTGGTGAAGGTCGGCGCCCTGGTCTTCGTCCTGACCATGGACAAGACCGTCGCGATCAACTTCCAGCTGCTCGGCGGCATCTGGATCCTGCAGACCTTCCCGGCCCTGGTCGGCGGCCTGTTCACCCGCTGGTTCCACCGCTGGGCGCTGCTCGCGGGCTGGGCCGTCGGCATGGCGTACGGCACCGTCGCCGCCTACGGTGTCGCCTCGCCGACGCAGAACCACTTCGGCGGCTCGGCGAAGGAGATCCCGGGCATCGGCGAGATCGGCTACATCGGACTGACCGCCTTCGTGCTCAACGTGGTCGTCACGGTGGTCCTGACCTTCGTCCTGAAGGCGCTGAAGGCCCCCGAGGGCATCGACGAGACCAGCCCGGAGGACTACACGGCGGACGCGGGCGACCCCGGAGTCCAGGTGGAACTGCCGCCGGCCACGGCGGAGAGCGCACACTGAGGTCACCGGGTACCCCCTGACGCCACCGGGTACCCCTGAGGCCACCGGGTACGACGACGGGCCGCCGGAGGAAAATCCGGAGGCCCGTTGTCATACCCGTCCCGCACACTCGATCCATGGACATCGTGATCCGGCCCGCGGCCCCCGCCGAATACACCACCCTCGGCGAGATCACCGCCCAGGCCTACCTCCAGGACGGCCTGCTGACCTTCGGTGAGAGCGACTGGTACCTCGGCGAACTCAAGGACGTGGCCAAGCGGGCGGCCGCCGCCGACGTGCTGGTCGCCGTCGCGGACGACGAGGTGCTCGGCGGGGTCACCTTCGTGCCGTCCGGCGGCCCCATGGCCGACATCGCCCGTCCCGGCGAGGCCGAGATACGAATGCTGGCGGTCGGTCACTCGGCGCGGGGCCGTGGTGCCGGTGAGGCGCTCGTGCGGGCCTGTGTCGAGCGCGCACGGGCCGTCGAGGGGTGTACGGGGATCGTCCTGTCGACCCAGCACGTGATGCACGCCGCCCACCGCATCTACGAGCGCCTCGGTTTCGTCCGGGTCCCCGAGCGCGACTGGAACCCGATCCCGCACGTCGACGACCTCCTGCTGCTCACCTACGAGCTGACGCTCTGACACGCTCCGGAGTCGCACCAACACACCACAGACACAACATATGGGGGTGCTGCCCTCACGCGACACCAGATGTATGCTCATGCTCGCTGTCACCACAGGGGAATCCGGTGCGAATCCGGAACTGTCCCGCAACGGTGTACTTGCGCGCATCCGCACGCTTGTTCAGTCCGAGGACCTGTCGACAGTGCGCCCGGCCGTCCGGTCCGGGTGCCCTGACGTCCGGGCCTCGTGGAGTGGGCCGGTGGACGCGACGCCGTGTGCGCTCGTGTGCTGCCCCCTGCCCTCCGCCAGGCCCCGTGCCGAGCGAGGGAGAGCCCCCCCGTGACCATCGCGCCAGCCGAACCGGCTTCAGCGACACGCCTGGAGACCGACGGTCCCGGTACCGCGCTGCTGCGGACCCTGACCGAGCTGACCGCCGACCTCCCCGACGCCGACCCCGGCCGGGTCGCCGCCGCCGCGCTGCGCGGCCGCTCCACCCGGGCCGACGAGGTGGAGTTGCGCGAACTGGCCACGGAGGCGGCCGCCGGGCTCATCTCCGAGGACCCCGCCTACTCGAAGCTCGCCGCACGGCTGCTGGCCGTCTCCATCCATGCCGAGGCCGCCTCACAGGGCGTCACCTCCTTCACCGAGTCCGTCGCCGTGGGGCACCGCGAGGGGCTGATCGCCGACCGGACCGCCGAGTTCGTACGGCTGTACGCCGAGCGGCTCGACTCGCTGATCGACCCGTCCGCCGACGACCGATTCGGCTACTTCGGCCTGCGGACGCTGCACAGCCGCTACCTCCTGCGCCACCCCATCACCCGCAAGGTCGTCGAGACGCCCCAGCACTTCATGCTGCGCGTCGCCGCCGGTCTCGCCGAGGACGACAACAGCCGCTCGGTGGACGAGGTCGCCGCGCTCTACGGGCTCATGAGCCGCCTCGACTACCTCCCCTCCTCCCCCACGCTCTTCAACTCCGGCACGCGGCACCCCCAGATGTCGTCCTGCTACCTCCTCGACTCCCCGCTGGACGAGCTGGACTCCATCTACGACCGCTACCACCAGGTGGCCCGGCTCTCGAAGCACGCCGGCGGCATCGGGCTGTCGTACTCCCGGATCCGCAGCCGTGGTTCGCTGATCCGCGGCACCAACGGGCACTCCAACGGCATCGTCCCGTTCCTGAAGACCCTCGACGCCTCCGTCGCCGCCGTGAACCAGGGCGGCCGGCGCAAGGGCGCGGCCGCGGTCTACCTGGAGACCTGGCACTCCGACATCGAGGAGTTCCTGGAGCTGCGCGACAACACCGGTGAGGACGCCCGCCGTACGCACAACCTGAACCTCGCGCACTGGATCCCGGACGAGTTCATGCGCCGCGTCAACGCCGACGAGCGGTGGTCGCTGTTCTCCCCGTCGGACGTGCCGGAGCTGGTCGACCTGTGGGGCGCGGAGTTCGAGGCCGCGTACCGCAAGGCCGAGGCCGCCGGGCTGGCCAAGAAGACGATCCCCGCCCGCGACCTGTACGGCCGCATGATGCGCACCCTGGCGCAGACCGGCAACGGCTGGATGACCTTCAAGGACGCCGCCAACCGCACCGCCAACCAGACGGCGGAGCCGGGCCACGTCGTCCACTCCTCCAACCTCTGCACGGAGATCCTGGAGGTCACGAACGACGGCGAGACGGCGGTCTGCAACCTGGGTTCGGTGAACCTGGGCGCCTTCGTCACGGACGGCGACCTCGACTGGAAGCGCCTCGACGAGACGGTCCGCACCGCCGTGACCTTCCTCGACCGCGTCGTCGACATCAACTTCTACCCGACCGAGCAGGCGGGCCGCTCCAACGCCAAGTGGCGTCCGGTCGGGCTCGGCGCGATGGGTCTGCAGGACGTCTTCTTCAAGCTGCGCCTGCCGTTCGACTCGCCGGAGGCGCGTGCCCTGTCCACCCGTATCGCGGAGCGCATCATGCTCGCCGCGTACGAGGCCTCCGCCGACCTCGCCGAGCGCAGCGGCCCGCTCCCGGCCTGGGAGAAGACCCGTACCGCCAGGGGTGTCCTGCACCCCGACCACTACGACGCCGAGCTCAACTGGCCGGAGCGCTGGGCCGCTCTGCGCGAGCGGATCGCCGCCGTCGGCATGCGCAACTCGCTCCTGCTGGCGATCGCGCCGACCGCCACCATCGCCTCGATCGCGGGCGTCTACGAGTGCATCGAGCCACAGGTCTCCAACCTCTTCAAGCGCGAGACGCTGTCCGGTGAGTTCCTCCAGGTCAACTCGTACCTGGTGAAGGACCTCAAGGAGCTCGGCGTCTGGGACGCGCGCACCCGTGAGGCGCTGCGCGACTCCAACGGCTCGGTGCAGGACTTCGCCTGGGTCCCGGCCGACGTACGGGCGCTCTACCGCACGGCGTGGGAGATCCCGCAGCGCGGCCTGATCGACATGGCGGCGGCGCGGACCCCGTTCCTCGACCAGTCCCAGTCCCTGAACCTCTTCATGGAGACGCCGACCATCGGCAAGCTCTCCTCGATGTACGCGTACGCCTGGAAGCAGGGTCTGAAGACGACGTACTACCTGCGCTCGCGCCCGGCGACCCGTATCGCCCGTGCCGCCCAGGCGCAGGCGACCATCCCCGTCCAGCAGGCCGCCGACCCCGACGCGGTCGCCTGCTCCCTTGAGAACCCCGAGTCCTGCGAGGCCTGCCAGTAATGACCACCGAAGCCAAGAACCTGCTCGACCCGGGCTTCGAGCTGACGCTCCGCCCGATGCGCTACCCGGACTTCTACGAGCGCTACCGGGACGCCATCAAGAACACCTGGACCGTGGAGGAGGTCGACCTCCACTCGGACGTGGCCGACCTCGCGAAGCTGACGCCGGCGGAGCAGCACCTGATCGGCCGTCTGGTGGCCTTCTTCGCGACGGGCGACTCGATCGTCGCGAACAACCTGGTGCTGACGCTGTACAAGCACATCAACTCCCCGGAGGCGCGCCTGTACCTGTCGCGCCAGCTGTTCGAGGAGGCCGTGCACGTCCAGTTCTATCTGACGCTCCTGGACACCTACCTTCCCGACCCGGACGACCGTGCCGCCGCCTTCGCGGCCGTCGAGAACATCCCCTCCATCCGGGAGAAGGCCGAGTTCTGCTTCAGGTGGATCAACGAGGTCGAGAAGCTGGACCGGCTGGAGACGAAGGCCGACCGCCGCCGGTTCCTGCTCAATCTGATCTGCTTCGCCGCGTGCATCGAGGGCCTGTTCTTCTACGGCGCCTTCGCGTACGTCTACTGGTTCCGCAGCCGGGGTCTGCTGCACGGTCTGGCGACCGGCACCAACTGGGTGTTCCGCGACGAGACGATGCACATGTCCTTCGCCTTCGACGTGGTGGACACCGTCCGCAAGGAGGAGCCGGAGCTCTTCGACGACGAGCTCCAGCTGCAGGTCACCGACATGCTGCGGGAGGCCGTCGAGGCCGAGCTGCAGTTCGCGCGCGACCTGTGCGGTGACGGCCTCCCGGGCATGAACACCGAGTCGATGCGGCAGTACCTGGAGTGCGTCGCCGACCAGCGGCTGAGTCGGCTCGGCTTCGCTCCGGTGTACGGCTCCGAGAACCCCTTCTCCTTCATGGAGCTCCAGGGGGTTCAGGAGCTGACCAACTTCTTCGAGCGGCGTCCGTCGGCGTACCAGGTGGCGGTGGAGGGCACCGTCGACCTGGACGAGGACTTCTGATCCCGTCCGGTCTCCCGGAGCTCCTGGGCCTCCCTGATCTGTCGGTCGATGCGCCGGTCGCGCACGATGCCGATCAGTGAGGGGAGGACCAGGAGGACCAGGATCCCGAGGGTGACGGTCATTCCGACCAGGGCTTCTGTCTGCGCTGTAGTCATGACACCACTGTCGCGCCGAATACTCCTTACAAACAGTGGCAGGACTGCCGCACACCCTCGAATTACTGCCACTTCCCATGGCACACTGGAAGCATGCTGAGGAACGTGGCCACCGTCCTCCTCGACGGCGTGCATCCCTTCGAGCTCGGCGTCGTCTGCGAGGTGTTCGGCCTCGACCGCAGCGACGAGGGGCTGCCGGTGTACGACTTCGCCGTGGTCTCCGCCGAGGGCCCGCGGCTCGGGACCCATGTCGGCGGGCTCACCGTCTCGACGCCGTACGGACTGGACCGGCTGGACGAGGCCGACCTGATCGCCGTACCGGCCTCGGACGTAAACGTCGACCGCGACTATCCGCCCGAACTGCTCGCCGCCCTGCGCCGGGCCGTGGACCGGGGCGCCCGGGTGCTCAGCGTCTGCTCCGGCGTCTTCGTGCTGGGCGCCGCCGGACTGCTCGACGGGCGGCGCTGCGCCGCGCACTGGCGGCACGCGGACCTGCTCGCCCGGCGCTTCCCGCGCACCCGCGTCGAACCGGACGTCCTCTACGTCGACGAGGACCCGGTGATCACCTCCGCCGGCACCGCGGCCGGGATCGACGCCTGTCTGCACATCGTGCGCAAGGAGCAGGGGCCGGAGGTCGCCAACAGGATCGCCCGGCGGATGGTGGTGCCGCCGCACCGGGACGGCGGACAGGCACAGTACATCGAACGGCCGCTGCCCCGGAACTCGTGCGACACGGTCGGCGAGGTGCTGGGATGGATGGAGCAGCACCTCGACGAGGAGGTCACCGTCGAACAGCTGGCCGCCCGCGCCCACATGGCGCCGCGCACCTTCGCCCGCCGCTTCCAGCAGGAGACGGGCACCACGCCCTATCGCTGGATCCTGCGCCAACGTGTGCTGCTGGCACAGGAGTTGCTGGAGGGAACGGACGAGACGGTGGACGCGGTGGCCGCGCGGACCGGGTTCGGTACGGCGGCCGCGCTGCGCCACCAGTTCGTACGGGCGCTGGGGACCACCCCCAACGCCTACCGACGCGCGTTCCGGGGCCCGGAGGCCGCCTGAGCACGCGCCGGCAGCGGGTGTCTCACCACGGCACCGGCTTCAGCAGCAGCCGCCGGGGCCGGAGAATGATGCCCACACGGGTCGCGTCGTTCGATCCGCCGACCCGTTCGAAGCGGTACTTCGGCGCCAACGCCGCCGGTGATCAGGGTCAGTTGAGCCATGGTCTGGGAACGGATTTGCTCCACTCACTACGCCACGGTGCCGAGAATCCCCTCTTACGTGACTGATTGGGGTTCGCTAGAGACGCACAATGGATCGAATGTGCGACGGGCAAACGAAAGACGCCTGGCCAGGAAAGTCCCTGACCAGGCGCCACGAGAGGTCTCGCGGGTCTCAGTCGTTGGCGACCACGGGGTAGCGTGGCTCGTTCTCCGCCATCTGCCGCAGCGCGTCCTTGCGCTCGCGCTTGGAGAGCCGGTCGATGTAGAGGTAGCCGTACAGGTGGTCGGTCTCGTGCTGCAAACACCGAGCGAAGTAGCCGGTGCCGCGCACCTTGACCGGGTTGCCCTTCTCGTCCTGGCCGGTCACCTCGGCGTAGTCGGGACGGGCTAGCGGCGCGTAGGCGGTCGGCACGGACAGGCAGCCCTCGTTGCTGTCGTCCAGGCGGCGCTTGTCGGCGGGCAGGTCGACCAGCTTCGGGTTGCACACCACGCCGACGTGCCGGACGCCCTCGTCGTCCATGCAGTCGTAGACGAAGACCTTCAGGTCGACGCCGATCTGGTTGGCGGCCAGGCCCACGCCCTCGGCGGTGCACTGGCTGGCGAACATGTCCGCGACCAGCTGGTCGAGCTCCTCGCCGAACTCGGTGACGTCCTTGCACTCCTTGTGCAGCACCGGGTTCCCGACGACCGTGATCGGCCGAGAGGTGCCGCGCTCGCGCCAGGCGTTCTCGCGCTCCTCCGTGTCCTCGGTGTCGATGACGAAGCCCTCGTCGTCCACGGGGAGCACGCCCGCGTGCTGCTGATCGGTGTCCTGCTGCGCCATGACCGACGATGCCTTCCTCAAAAACCGGGGGTGAAGTTGCTGATACAGGGTACGTGGACGCGCTCCCTCGGGGGCGCGACCAGCCACGACGAACCCGCGCTCGGCAACGGCCCTTAGCAGACCTCTTCGAGATCCCGCCAGTCCCTGGAGTCCGGGCTGTCCGCAACCCACCCGTCCAGCAACCCCCTCACCAGCGAAGCCGGCGCAGCCACCCCGCACTCCCGCTCGGGCATCCACAGCTGCCCATCGGTCCGGTGCCCCAGGGGGCCCGGGTGACCCGGCTCACTGTGGTCGTGCGGGTCGAGATGAACCCCGTCGCCCTCGTCGGACGGCATGCGCGACTCCGAGCACATACGGCACAGCAGCCGCACGGACGACGACCAGTCCTCCGCCGCGAAGCCGGCGTCGGCGGCCAGCTGCTCCAGTGCGTCCCGGTCGGCCTCGGTCGCGGCCTCCAGAAGGACCACCCAGGTCGGGACGGGGGACGGGGCCCACAGCTCGATCTCGTCGAAGACCGGGTACGCGTGCCCGGTGGCCGTGGTCCGCTCCCCGTGGGGCACCCCGTCGTGCAGCACGACCTCGCCCCAGCGTCGCCCGGACGAGGGAAGCGGAATGGACAGCACCTCGATCCGCGCCGGATCGAGCCTGCGTCCCCACACGACCTCGGCCTCGCCCTCGGGCGACAGCCGTACCGCCGCGCTGCCCAGCTCCATGCCGAGCGGCTCCCCGGAGACGGTGGCTCCGCCCGGCACCCGCAGCCCGTAGGCCTGCCAGGCCCGCCGGGCCAGTGGCCAGTCCTGCAGGGCGGTGGCGGCGATGCCGACGTTCCACCAGTCGGGCGCCCCGGACTCCCGGTCCAGCAGCGCCACGGCCCGGAGCCCGGCGGCGCGCGCCTGCTCCCAGTCGTGCCGGAACTTGTGCAGCAGGGCGAGGTTGAACCAGGACTCGGACAGCCAGGGCTCCAGGTCGGCGGCGCGTGTCAGCAGCTCGCCCGCGTCCTCGTACCGGCCGTCGCCGATCAGCGTGAACGCGCGGTCGGTGGCCTGCCGCCAGGAGGCGGAGGGCCGGTGCCGTCCCTTGCCGAAGATCCTCACGATTCCCGCCTGCCAGTTCCAGTTCCGCACAGTGGGCTGGCTTGTGCCCCCGGACACCCTCTCCCTCGCATCCAACCACGTACGGCGTGGAGGGCGCTCATTACCCATGGGTTACCCAGGAAGCGGCAGGGTCAGACAGTCCCTGGACAGCACGCGGGCGAGTGACTCCACCACCTCGGGCGCGTAGTTCCCGGCCGTTCCCAGCCGCAGTTCCTCCAGCGCCGTCAGCGGCCCGCCGGGCCCCGCGTCCCGGGCCTTCTCCTCGTAGGCGTTCACCGCCCGGACGATCCGCGCGGCCAGCGGCTGCTCCCGGTACGGGTCGGCCTGTCGCTCCACCACCACGGCGACCGCCGCGTCCACCCCGGTCTGCCGTACGACGGCCCCGCCGAGCAGCGCTATGCGCTGCTGCTCCGCCGGCGGCAGCCCGGCGGTGGCCCCGGCCGGCACCGGGTCGACCAGGCTGAGCTGGCCGATGTCGTGCATCAGGGCGGCGTACTCCAGCACGGTCAGCTCGGCCCCGGACAGCCCGAGATCCCGGCCGACGGCCAGGCTGAGCGTGGCGACGCGCCGGGCGTGCCCGGCCGGGGTGTACCCCGCGACCTCGGTGGACCGGGCGAGGGAGGCGATGGTCTGCCGGTAGGTGGCGCGCACGGCGGCGTACCGGCGCAGCGAGAGCTGGGTGAGCAGCAGCGGCAGGCAGAACACGGGCAGCGCCCACAGGCCCGCGACGGCGACCGCCAGTGCCATCACCGCGCCTGTCGCGCACACCGCCGACCCGATGCCGAGCAGCCCGCGCAGTTCGTCCCGCAGCAGCGGGCCGAACGGCCACCGGGTGCGGGAGTGGGCCAGTACGGCGGCCAGGACGGCGTCGCACAGCTCGGTGAGCACGAGGAGGGTGAGTACCAGGAGCGCGTAGGCGGGGCCGTCGAGCGTCTCGAACACGCCCCGGCTGTAGAGCGGTTGGAAGCAGACGGCGGCGAAGCCGACGGTGAGGACGCGGCGGGCCAGGTGGTCGAGGGTGGGGCCGCGTCCCTGCCAGATGTGCGGCACGCTGCCGAGCAGGGAGGCGGCGAGGACGACGGTGACGACCTGTGCCGCTCCGTGCTGGGCGGGGCGGCCGGCGACCTCGCCGAGCAGGGCGTAGGAGAGTGCTCCGGCGGCGCCGATGGGCGCGGCCTCCCGAGCGCGGGCGCCGGTCATGGAGGTCCCTATTGCCCGAACAGAGTTGCGAGCTTGGGGGCGGGTGAGTTCGCCGACGGCTATGAGGAGGCCGAAGGCGAGGGCGACTCCCCGCTCGTCGACGCCGGTCCACAGGGTGACGGCCAGGGAGCCGAGGGCGAGTGCGCCGGCGGAGCCGCATATCAGGCGGGGCGCCGTCATCGCCCCGCTCCGGGCCGGCTGGGGACGGGCGCGGGCGGTGACGTGGCGCACGGTGTCTCGTCGGCGGTGACGGCGGGATGCCAGCCGTGTCGTGCCAGGGCCCGCGCCAGGGCGGTGACCATCCTGGGGTCGAACTGGGCCCCGGCGCACCGCTCCAGCTCCTCCAGCGCCGTCGGGACGGGCCGGGCCCTGCTGTAGGACCGCGTGGACGTCATCGCGTCGAAGGCGTCGGCGACGGCCACCACCCGCGCGCACTCCGGGATCTGGTTGCCGACGAGCCCGTAGGGATAGCCGCTTCCGTCCAGCCGTTCGTGATGGTGCAGGATCGCGGCGCGGGCCTCGCCGAGGAAGGAGATGCCCCGCACCATCTCGTGACCGTACTCGGGGTGCAGTTCGATGACCCGCCGCTCCTCGGGGGTGAGCGGTCCGTCCTTGCGGAGCAGACGGGTGGGGACGCCCAGCTTCCCCACGTCGTGCAGGATCCCGGCGAACCGCAGCACCTCGATGCGCTCGTCGTCCATGCCCAGTTCACGGGCGATCATCACGGAGGCCTGTCCGACGCGCTCGCTGTGCCCGCGTGTGTACCCGTCCTTGATGTCGACGGCCTGCACCAGCGCGCGGATGGTGGCCTGATGGGCGGCCCGCTCCCGGTGGTACTGGGCGAACACCCACCAGGACACGCACATCGGCAGCAGCACGAGCAGCGCGGCGACGGGCCCGTAGGGGCTGCGCCAGAGCACGGCCATCATCAGCCCGGCCAGTCCGTGCGCGGCGATCGGCGCGAGCGACCGCGACAGCAGCCCGCGCCAGGCCCGCCGGGCCGGCACCCGCTCGGCGAGGGCGAGGACCCCGCCGTCGAGCGCGGCCAGCACCAGGCAGAAGACCAGCACGGCCGCCCCGGCGGGCACGAGCACGTACGGGAAGTCGGACGCCACGACGGCGTCACGTCCGCCCAGCGCCCAGTGCACCCGGGACGCGCCCCACACGGCGAGCGCCGGCTGGGCGGCCCGCCAGACGCGCCGGAGCGGTGTGGGCGGCTGTCCGCCGTGGGAGAGCAGGGCGGCCGGCAGCGGCACCAGCACGGCGGCGGGCGGGGGCAGCAGAAAGGCCCCGGCCAGGAGGACGGGGTAGAAGGTGCCCCCGAAGCGGCGCCGGACGAGGTGCTCGCAGGCCGCGTACACCGCCGCGAGCAGCGCGACCGCCCACCAGGGCGCGTGGGTCCGGGGCAGCGGCAGCAGACAGAGCAGGGTGAGAAGGGCGACACAGGCCACGTACACACGTGCCCGTGCCGGAACCGCCTCCATGACGCCCCTCCCCCGACCACACCTGTCCAGGCTCCGGAGCCTAGGGCGGAGGTCGGGGGGTCTGTGGGCTTATGACCCGCGGATTAGCACATTCGGGTGATGACTCCGGGGTCAGGAGGCGGGGTCAGGAGGCGCTGTCAGGACTCCTGCGGCGTGACCGGCGCGGCCGTCACGTCGTGGTCGGGCACGGTCTGTCCGGAACGGATCAGGTCGAGCCGCCCCAGGACCTTGGAGCGCAGGTCGGTCGGCACGTCGTCATGCCCGCAGCACCGCTTGACCAGCTTCTTCACGGCCTCTTCCAGGCCGTACTTCTCCAGGCACGGCGAGCACTCCTGGAAGTGCTGCTTGAACTTGTCGCGATCGACGTCCGGCATCTCACTGTCGAGGAACTCGTACAGATGGTCCAGGACCTCACTGCAGTCCGTCTCGTGCGGCTCTCCGCAGCTCATGAGCCCGAGCCTTTCGCTTCGTTCGACTCTCCGGCGCCCGCCGGGACCAGCCCGCGCTCACGGGCGTAATCCTCCAGCATGCCGCGCAGCTGACGGCGGCCCCGGTGCAGCCGGGACATCACCGTACCGATGGGTGTCCCCATGATGTCGGCGATCTCCTTGTAGGCAAAGCCCTCTACGTCCGCGAGGTAGACGGCGATGCGGAATTCCTCGGGGATCGCCTGCAGCGCTTCCTTGACGTCCGAGTCGGGCAGGTGGTCGAGCGCCTGCGACTCGGCGGAGCGCAGACCCGTCGACATGTGCGACTCGGCACGGGCGAGCTGCCAGTCCTCGATCTCGTCGGCCGCGCTGCGCTGGGGCTCGCGCTGCTTCTTGCGGTACGAGTTGATGAAGGTGTTCGTGAGGATCCGGTACAGCCACGCCTTGAGGTTGGTGCCCTCGCGGAACTGGTGGAAGGACGCGTACGCCTTGGCGTACGTCTCCTGCACCAGGTCCTCGGCATCGGCCGGGTTGCGCGTCATGCGCAGCGCGGCCGAGTACATCTGGTCGAGGAATTCCAGCGCGTCCCGCTCGAAGCGCGCGCTGCGCTCCGTGGACGACTCCGCGCTCATGCCCTGGCCCTCGGGCAGCTCCGCCTGGCCGTTGTCGGTCCCTGCGTCGGTCCCAGTGACCGGACCCACCTCCTCAAGATCACGGGCGAGACCGAAACCGGTCCCACTCGATTCGGAGGATAGAACACGACCCGTGCCTGCCGCCGCTCGAATAGGAGTGGCCTTGGCCGCATGCAGCACCGACCAGTCCAGGTCAACGCGGCTGCTGCGGCTCGGGCAGATCGTCGAACCCATGCGGCGGATTTCCTCTCCTGCGACGTCGGTGCCGGTGCTTCAGCACTTCTGTCCCGCACAACAGTGGTCCGCCTCGCAACATTCCCGGGGGTCACCCGAGTGACGTGGCCCACTCCACGACACCGGCGGTGATGATCTCCAGCGCCCGCTCCTGGGTGATCTCCGCGCGCTTGGGTACGGCGAACCCGTGATCGCCGTACTCCACCTCGACCAGCTGGAAGTCCCCGTCGGGGAACTCGTCCGGCTTCCCGAAGGGGTCATTGCCGCCCTGTACGACGAGCGTGGGCACACCGGCGCCGAGCAGCTCGTCGGCGCGGGACTTCTCCGGCTTGCCCGGAGGGTGGAGCGGGAAGCTGAGGGCGAGCACGGCGTGAGCGCCGAGCTCGGTCGCCGTGCGGCACGCGACGCGGGCACCGGCGCTCCGCCCACCGGAGATCACCGGCAGGCCCTCCTCGGCCAGCGTGGGCCAGATCCCGCGCCACCCGGCGTCGAGGGTCTTCGGCGCGGGCGCGACCTTCTTGCCGGCGACCCGCCAGGGCTGCTCGACGAGGGCCACGGTCACCCCGTGCCCCGGCAGGACCTGCGCCAGCGCCTGCAGGTCCCGCGCCTCGATGCCGCCACCGGCGCCATGGCTCACGGCCAGCACCAGCCGCGCCTTCTTCGCCTTGTGCCAGGTGACACGGGCGTCCCCCGCTTCCGTGCCCATGGTCTCGGTCGTCACGTCAGACTCGGTCGTCACGTCAGAAGAGTGTGCTCTCTTCCGGCCCCTCCAGCTCCTTCAGCAGCTCCGGGCCGTTGTTGCGGACGTTGCTGACGGCGGTGGAGACCGGGTACGCGCGCATCAGACCGGCCGGGGGCGGTGCCAGCAGGGACCGCAGGTCCTCCGGGTCCGTGCGGGAGGGGTCCAGCCAGGCGTCCCAGCGGTCCGGCGTCAGCATCAGCGGCATCCGGGGGTGGATCTCGGCGAGCGAGTGCGGTCCCTCGGCCGGGGCGACGGCCAGGGGTGTCGTCTCCGCCTCCGTGGTGATCACGGAGCAGGTGACCCACCAGGCCTGCGGGTGGTCGTCGGGCAGCGTGCGGTCGCGCCAGAACTCGTACAGCCCGGCCATGGCGAAGACCGACCCGTCGGCGGGCAGCACGAAGTACGGCTGCTTGCGCGGGCGCTTCTTCTTGCCCTCGACCTCCAGGTCCCGCTCCTGCTGTCCGGTCACCCACTCGTAGTAGCCGTCGGCCGGGACGATGCAGCGCCGGGCGGCGAAGGCGCGGCGGTACGACGGCTTCTCGTGCACGGTCTCGGCACGCGCGTTGATCATCCGGGCGCCGCCCTCGGGGGTCTTGGACCAGGAGGGGACGAGCCCCCACCTGAGCCTGCGCAGCTGCCGAACCGGCCGCGGGTCCGCGGCGTCTTTCACCGGACGGTCGAGGACGGCGTAGACCTCCTTGGTCGGGGCCACGTTGTAGTCCGGCTCCAAGGTCTCTTCGGGCTCCCACTTCTCGATCTCAAAGACTCCTGCGAGATCCTCGGGCCTACGACTGGATGCATACCGTCCGCACATACGTGCCACACTGCCAGGCCCACCCGTCGCCCGACCACCACCCCCCAACGACGGCACTACGCGCCGACCCCTTTCGATTCCGCCAGAGGGAGCAACCTGCACATATGGACAGCACCGCCGCCACCGCGCTGCCCGACCTCTGGGACCGTCTCGTAGGCACCCAGCCCGACCCCGACCTCTGGGTGGTGGTCGCCACCCTCGCCGCCGCGGTCGCGGCGGTGGTCCCGCCCAACGTGTGGCGCCTCTCGCGCAACGCCATCACCATCGCCCACGAGGGTGGCCACGGCCTGGTGGCGCTGCTCACGGGCCGGCAGCTCACGGGCATACGCCTGCACTCCGACACCAGCGGCCTCACCGTCAGCCGGGGCAAGCCCACCGGCATGGGCATGATCCTGACCGCGGCGGCCGGCTACACCGCTCCCCCGCTGCTGGGCCTGGGCGGAGCCGCGCTGCTGGCGGCCGGGCACATCACGCTGCTGCTGTGGCTGGCCACGGCGCTGCTCGTGGCCATGCTGGTGATGATCCGCAACGCGTACGGTGCGCTGACCGTGATCCTCACGGGCGGCGCGTTCCTGCTGGTGTCCTGGCTGGCCGGACCGCAGGTGCAGGCGGCGTTCGCCTACGCGGTGGTGTGGTTCCTGCTGCTCGGCGGGGTGCGCCCGGCCTTCGAGCTGCAGGCCAAGCGGGCACGCGGCGGCGCCGGGGACTCGGACGCGGACCAGCTGGCCCGGCTCACGAACGTTCCGGCCGGGATGTGGCTGTTCCTGTTCCACGTGGTGTCGCTGAGCTCGCTGGTCGGCGGGGGGCGCTGGCTGCTGGAGGTCTGAGCCAGGTCCGGACCAGCCGGGGGCCGATGGCCCGCACATATATGCACGGCATTTACCCTGTCGATGTTTCGCTCCGGTTTCACCGCTTTTCGATCAAGATCCCCGTTGTTCCCCAGCCACTAAAGTGGGGCGCATGACCGTTAACCCCGCACACACCGCCCTCTGGCCCGCCCCGCACGCGAGCGGAGCCGTCGACGCGACGGTCCACGTGCCCGGGTCCAAGTCGGTCACCAACCGCGCGCTGGTGCTCGCCGCCCTCGCCTCCGAGCCCGGCTGGCTGCGCCGCCCGCTGCGCTCCCGCGACACGCTGCTGATGGCCGGTGCCCTGCGCGCCATGGGCGTCGGCATCGAGGAGACCGTGTCTTCGAGCTCCTCCGTCGCGGGGGGCCCGGACGGCTCCGGCGAGGCCTGGCGCGTGCTCCCCGCAGGCCTGCGCGGCCCGGCCACGGTCGACGTCGGCAACGCCGGCACGGTCATGCGCTTCCTGCCGCCGGTCGCCGCGCTGGCCGACGGCCCCATCCGCTTCGACGGCGACCCGAGGTCGTACGAGCGCCCTCTGAACGGTGTGATCGACGCGCTGCGCGTGCTCGGCGCCCGGATCGACGACGACGGCCGGGGCGCGCTGCCGCTGACCGTGCACGGCGGCGGCGCGCTGGAGGGCGGCCCGGTGTCCATCGACGCCTCGTCCTCGTCCCAGTTCGTGTCCGCGCTGCTGCTGTCCGGCCCGCGCTTCAACCAGGGCGTCGAGGTCCGCCACACCGGCGCCTCGCTGCCCTCCATGCCGCACATCCGGATGACCGTCGACATGCTGCGCGCGGTCGGCGCCCAGGTGGACACCCCGGAGTCGGGCGGCGAGCCGAACGTCTGGCGGGTCACCCCGGGCGCCCTGCTGGGCCGCGACCTGACCATCGAGCCGGACCTGTCGAACGCCCAGCCGTTCCTGGCGGCGGCCCTGGTGACCGGCGGCAAGGTGCTCGTCCCGGACTGGCCGTCCCGGACGACCCAGCCGGGTGACCGGCTGCGCGAGATCTTCACCGAGATGGGCGGTTCCTGCCACCTGACCGAGTACGGCCTGGAGTTCACCGGCTCCGGCGCGATCCACGGCATCGACGTCGACCTGGGCGACGTCGGCGAGCTGACCCCGGGCATCGCGGCGGTCGCCGCCCTCGCGGACTCCCCCTCCACCCTGCGGGGCGTGGCCCACCTGCGCCTGCACGAGACGGACCGCCTGGCCGCGCTCACCAAGGAGATCAACGAGCTGGGCGGCGACGTCACCGAGACCGCCGACGGCCTGCACATCCGCCCGCGCCGCCTGCACGGCGGTGTCTTCCACACCTACGAGGACCACCGCATGGCGACCGCCGGCGCGATCATCGGCCTGGCGGTCGAGGGCGTGCAGATCGAGAACGTGGCGACGACGGCGAAGACCCTCCCGGACTTCCCCGAGATGTGGACCGGGATGCTCGGGAGCGACAGGGCGTAGGGGACTCACCGCCATGCGCCGCTACGGCAAGCACACCGACGAGGACGACATCCGCAGCCGCCCGAACCGCAAGGGCAACCGACCCCGGACGAACATCCGGCCCAAGCACGAGGACGCGGCCGAGGGCCTGGTCCTCACCGTGGACCGGGGCCGCCTGACCTGCCTCGTCGACGACCGGCCGATCATGGCGATGAAGGCCCGCGAACTGGGCCGCAAGGCGGCGGTGGTCGGCGACCGGGTGGCCCTCGTCGGCGACCTGTCCGGCAAGAAGGACACCCTCGCCCGCATCGTCCGCATCGAGGAGCGCACCTCGGTGCTGCGCCGGACCGCGGACGACGACGACCCGTACGAGCGCGTGGTCGTCGCCAACGCCGACCAGCTGGCCATCGTCACGGCCCTGGCCGACCCCGAGCCCCGCCCGCGCCTGATCGACCGGTGTCTGGTCGCCGCCTACGACGGCGGCCTGGACCCCCTCCTGGTCATGACCAAGTCGGATCTGGCCCCACCGGACAAGATTCTGGAGCTCTACGGCGACCTGGACATCCCCTATGTCGTCACCAGCCGCGAGGAACTGGAGAACGGCAACGCGGCCGACCGCGTCCGTGAGCACCTCGACGGCAAGGTCACAGCGTTCGTGGGCCACTCGGGCGTGGGCAAGACGACGCTGGTCAACGCGCTGGTCCCGGAGGAGCGTCGCCGTACGACGGGCCGTGTGAACGCGGTGACGGGCCGCGGCCGCCACACCACGACGTCGGCGCTCGCGCTGCCGCTCAGCGCCGCGGACGGCTGGGTCGTCGACACCCCGGGCGTACGGTCCTTCGGCCTCGCCCACGTCGACCCGTCCCGCGTCATCCTCGCCTTCCCCGACCTGGAGCCGGGCACCGAGGGCTGCCCGCGCGCGTGCAGTCACGACGAGCCGGACTGCGCACTGGACGAGTGGGTGGCCGAGGGCCATGCGGACCCGGCGCGGCTGTACTCGCTGCGCCGGCTGCTGGCGACCCGGGAGCGCAAGGAAGGCGACTGACCACCGCGGTGTTTGGCTGTACGCGGGCCCGGTAAGTGCATAATCGCACCGAGCCGGACATACGGGAGGACAGCACATGGCGTGGCTGCTGGTCATCGTGGCCGGAATGCTGGAGACCGGTTTCGCCGTGTGCCTGAAGCTCTCCCACGGGTTCACCCGCCTGTGGCCCACCGTCGCGTTCTGCGTCTTCGCGCTCGGCAGCTTCGGCCTGCTGACCCTCTCCCTGAAGAAGCTGGACGTGGGCCCCGCCTACGCCGTGTGGACCGGCATCGGCGCGGCGGGCACCGCGATCTACGGCATGATCTTCCTCGGCGACCTGGTGTCGACATTGAAGATCGTGTCGATCAGCCTGGTCATCATCGGCGTGATCGGACTGCAGCTGTCGGGCTCGGCCCGCTAGGACCTGCCCGGGCCGTCCCGTTCCTATCCGGCCCTGTCCTGTCCTGTGGATCCTCCTTCAACTCCGGCTCGCCGGCCGGTGGTTGCGGCTCGCGCGGGGAGTCGACGCACGGGACGGACGCCGTGTGCCGTCGGAGCACTCGTGCGGGGACGCCCTTGCCCGCGGGGCGGGCGGGTTCGGCGGGTTCGGCGTTGAGTTCGGCGGGTTCGCCGTCGAGCCGTACCGACCCGCGCGCGGTGACGTTCTGTCAGACCAGCTGCCAGGGCAGGGCGCCACGGACCAGTTCGGCGACCCCGCCCTCCCCGGGCGGAGCGGCCACGCAGGACAGTGCGAGCCGTACGACGAGCTCACAGGACCGGGCCAGCTCGGTGCCGTCGCCCCGCGCACCGCCGGGACCGGCGAGCACCGCCACCGCCCGGTCCCGCACGATGTGCACGAAGTCGCCGGGCGACGGCAGCGGGCCGTCTGCCCGGCGCTGTGCCGGTACGGCCGAGGAGGAGGGCACGGCGGAGAGCGTCGGCGAGGGCAGACGCTCGCTCCAGCAGCCGGTCAGCATGGCGCGCACCAGGGCGTTGCCGCGGGCGGCCGAGGCGGTCCACTCGGCGGCGGCGGTGAGCCGCTCGCGGGGCTCGGAGGAGCCGGCGAGGGCGCGCTCCACCCCCGCGAGGTATCCGTCGGCCTCCCTGCGCACCAGCGCCCTGGCCAGCCCCTCCTTGCTCCCGAACTCGTTGTACAACGTCTGCCGGGACACCCCGGCCGCCGCGGCCACGTCCACCATCCGCACGGCGGACCACGGCCGGCACGCGAGCGCCGAATACGCGGCGTCCAGTAGGGATTCCCGCGCTGCAGGCATCATCGCCTCCCTGGGGCGAGCGGCTCTGCGCCCAGATTTGACGCGCATGAATGCACTGTCAAGGGTTTGCGAGGGCACCGGGGGGCGCCCTTCGGCCACCGCACGCGGGTCACCCCCCGGCCGCGGCTCCGCGCACGCTCCGGAACCGATCCCGAACAGTCACGCAACGCTCTCGCCGGTAACCACGAACCGATCCCCTGTAGCCGCGTACCGACCACGACGGATACCGTTCGTTTCATGCCCGACTACCTCGACGACCTGCGCCTCGCCCACGTCCTCGCGGACGCGGCCGACGCCGCGACGACCTCCCGTTTCAAGGCACTCGACCTGAAGGTCGAGACGAAGCCGGACATGACCCCGGTGAGCGAAGCGGACAAGGCCGCCGAGGAGCTCATCCGCGGACAGCTCCAACGCGCCCGCCCCAGGGACGCGGTCCTGGGCGAGGAGTACGGCATCGAGGGCACGGGCCCCCGACGCTGGGTGATCGACCCGATCGACGGCACCAAGAACTACGTACGCGGCGTCCCCGTCTGGGCCACCCTGATCTCCCTGATGGAGGCGGGCGAGGGCGGCTACCACCCGGTCGTCGGCGTCGTCTCGGCCCCCGCCCTCGGCCGCCGCTGGTGGGCCGCGAAGGGCCACGGCGCCTTCACCGGCCGCAGCCTGTCCTCTGCGTCCCGCATCCACGTCTCCAAAGTCGCCAAGCTGTCGGACGCCTCGTTCGCGTACTCCTCCCTCTCCGGCTGGGAGGAGCGGGGCCACCTGAACGGCTTCCTCGACCTCACCCGCGAGGTCTGGCGCACGCGCGCGTACGGCGACTTCTGGCCCTACATGATGGTCGCCGAGGGTTCGGTGGACATCTGCGCCGAACCTGAGCTGTCGCTCTGGGACATGGCCGCCAACGCGATCATCGTCACGGAGGCCGGCGGCACCTTCACCGGCCTCGACGGCCGCCCCGGCCCGCACAGCGGCAACGCGGCCGCGTCGAACGGCCTGCTGCACGACGAGTTGCTGGGGTATCTCAACCAGCGCTACTGAGGGGCATGGGGCGATCTCGCGCGCCCTCATCTGGCCACGCGCGCCCTCTTGTTGACCCCCGCTTTACCTGCCACTCTGAAGGGACCCCCACTTGTGAATTTGTGAATCGCTGAACTATCTCAGCGATTCTTAGGAGGTGGCTCCAGACCATGCTCGTCCGCGACGCCATGAGCACGGTGGTCCTCACCATCGGCCCAGCACACACCCTCCGCCAAGCCGCCGCCCTGATGTCCGCCCGTCGGGTCGGCGCCGCCATAGTCCTCGATCCCGACGCGGGCGGCATCGGGATCCTCACCGAACGCGACATCCTCAACTCCGTGGGCCTGGGGCAGAACCCGGACACCGAGCGCACCCATGCCCACACCACCAACAACGTCGTGTTCGCGGCCCCCACCTGGACCCTGGAGGAGGCGGCCCGCGCCATGGCTCACGGCGGCTTCCGGCACCTCATCGTCCTGGACCGCGGCGAGCCCGCCGGAATCGTCTCGGTCCGCGACATCATCCGCTGCTGGGCCCCCGCGCGGGAGCCGGCACCCGCGCTCTGAGCACGCCGAACGGGCCGGACCCCGACCTCCTGGGGATCCGGCCCGCCGCCACGGCAAGCGATCCGGTGCTGGTGCGTGTCAGCCCGTGTGTCCGCCGCGCAGGGCCTGGACCGCGGCGTCCAGCCGCTTGCCGAAGTCGTCGTCCGCCCGGCGGAAGTTGTCGATCGCGCGCTCGGCGATGTCGTCGCGCGAGACCTTGGCGATGAAGCCCGCCAGGTTCTCGATCAGCCGGCCCTTCTCGTCCTCGGACATCAGACGGTAGAGGTTGCCCGCCTGGACGAAGTCGTCGTCCTCGGCGTGCACGGGGGCGGCGTGGTTGCCGGTCCCGCCGGCCACCGGGGTGGACTGCCACAGCGGCCGGTCCGTCTGGAAGGGGCCGCCGAAGCTGTTGGGCTCGTAGTTCTTCGCACCGCCGTGGCGGCCGTCGTAAAGGAAGCCGTCACGGGAGTTGGTGCGCGCCTCGGTGGCGTGCGGACGGTTCACCGGCAGGTGGTCGGCGTTGATGCCGACGCGGTAGCGGTGGGCGTCGCCGTACGCGAAGAGGCGGCCCTGGAGCATCTTGTCGGGCGAGGGGCCGATGCCCGGCACGAAGTGCGCGGGCGAGAAGATGCTCTGCTCGACCTCGGCGAAGATGTTCTGCGGGTTGCGGTTGAGCTCCAGCCTGCCGATCTCGATCGGCGGGTAGTCCGCGTGCGGCCACACCTTGGTGAGGTCGAACGGGTTGAAGCGGTACGTCGCCGCGTCCGCCGCCGGCATGATCTGCACCTGCACGGTCCAGGTCGGAAACTCGCCGCGCTCGATGGCCTCGCGCAGGTCACGCTGATGCGAGTCCGGGTCCTCACCGGCGATCCGGTTGGCCTCGGCCTGGCCGAGGTTCTTGATGCCCTGGTCGGTCTTGAAGTGGTACTTGACCCAGAAGACCTCGCCGGCCTCGTTGTTCCACTGGAAGGTGTGCGAGCCGTAGCCGTTCATGTGACGGTACGACGCCGGGATGCCCCGGTCGCCGAACAGCCAGGTCACCTGGTGGGTGGACTCGGGCGACAGCCCCCAGAAGTCCCACACGTTGTCGGCTTCCTGGGAGCCCGTGTACGGGTCGCGCTTCTGGGTGTGGATGAAGTCCGGGAACTTGATGGCGTCCTTGATGAAGAACACCGGCGTGTTGTTGCCGACGAGGTCGTAGTTGCCCTCCTCGGTGTAGAACTTCAGCGCCCAGCCTCGTGGGTCACGGACGGCGTCCGCGGCACCCAGGTTGCCGGCCACGGTCGAGAAGCGCAGGAAGGTCTCGGTCTGCTTGCCGACCTCGGAGAGGAAAGCGGCGCGCGTGTAGGACGTGACATCGGCTGTCACCGTGAAGGTGCCATACGCACCCGCGCCGCGGGCATGCACCACCCGCTCCGGGATGCGCTCGCGGTTGAAATGGGCCAGCTTCTCCAGGAGCAACTGGTCCTGGACGAGGACGGGGCCGCCAACGCCCGCGGTCTCGCTGTTCTGGTTGTCGGCCACCGGTGCACCGGCCTCCGTAGTGAGCGGTCCCTGCGTCACGTACGCCTCCTGCGTCATGTCCGACCATTCCTGTTGCTTGGCCAAATCCAGTCTCGATCCTACAATAGACAAAATCCAAAACAAGCCCACCTCCAAACTCACACCCATTCGGGACTTAGGCCACTCTGCTGTTAGGCTGGTCCTCATGAGCGACCTTCTGGAACGGCTGCGCGAACGCGGATGGCGGATGACCGCGCAGCGGCGCGTCGTGGCCGAGGTTCTCGACGGCGAGCACGTCCATCTGACGGCCGACGAGGTCCACGCCAGGGCCGTCTCCAAGCTGCCCGAGATCTCCCGGGCAACCGTCTACAACACGTTGGGCGAACTGGTCTCCCTGGGCGAGGTGCTCGAGGTCAGTACGGACAAGCGCGCGAAGCGGTACGACCCGAACGCGCATCGCCCGCACCACCACCTGGTCTGCGCCCAGTGCGGCGCGATCCGCGACGTCCACCCGATCGGCAACCCGCTCGCCGACCTCCCCGACTCGGAGCGCTTCGGCTTCATGGTCTCGGACGTAGAGGTGACGTACCGGGGCACCTGCCCCAACTGCGCGTCCGCCTGAAACCGCTTCCCGAAGCCCCGGCCGCCGACGGCGCCGGGGCTTCACGCTGCGCAATGAAACGCCCAACACACCCAAAACGCCGAAGGGCCCGGATCTCACGATCCGGGCCCTTCGGCCTTCAGTAGCGGGGACAGGATTTGAACCTGCGACCTCTGGGTTATGAGCCCAGCGAGCTACCGAGCTGCTCCACCCCGCGTCGGTGAACGCAACATTACGTCAAGGACGCCGAGAGAGGCAAATCGCTTGTCGGGACGCCTGGGGCAGAGGGGGAACGGAACCCCGCCGAAGCCTGCGGCAGACCCCAGGCAGGGGTGCGGGGGCGAGACCCCCCGCCGGGCTTGGGGCCAAGCCCAGGCAGAGTGCAGGGTGCGAAGCCGCCGCCGAGCTTGAGACGGAGCCCTGCCGGAGCCTGAGGCGAAGCCCCGCCAGGGCCCAGGGCGGAACCCAGACAGGGGTGCAGGGGGCGAAGCCGCCGCCGGGCTTGAGGCGAAGCCTCGCCTGAGCCTGAGGCGGAACCCAGACAGGAGTGCAGGGGGCAGAGCCCCGCCGGGGTCTGGGGCGGAGCCCCAGGAGGAGGGGACCGTTCAGCCGACCGAGTCGGGCGGGCGGGTGGGCAAAGCCCCGCCAAAGCCCAGCGCAGCGCCCGTCACGCCGACAGTTCCTCCCGCAGCACATCCCCCAGCCGAGCCGCCCGCTCCGCGACCTCCTCCGGCCCCAGCGACACCGCCCGGTCGGCCCACCGCTGCCCCTCCGCCAGCTCACCCCGACGCGCGTAGACGAGGGCCAGCCGAAGCGCCGCCCGCCCGTGCCCGGCGTCAGCGGCCCGCGTCCACCACACCGCCGCCTCCGGCTCGCTCCCCTCCCGCGCCAACAGCAGCCCCAGATTGAACGCCCCGTTCCGCGACCCGGCCTCAGCGGCCTCCCGGTACCACCGCGCGGCCTCCACGACGTCACCCCGAGCCGCGGCCAGCATCCCGACCCGCACCTGCGCCCGCCGATGCCCCTGAGAAGCCGCCCGCTCGTACCACTCCTCGCACTCGGTCTTCTCGTGCACCGACTCCCCGAGCTCGTGCGCGGACGCCGTCGGTCGTCGCGCGTCCAGCACGGCGGCCAGCCGGTACGCGGCCTCCGCGCTCCCCCCGCCCGCGGCGCACCGCAGATGCCGCTCCGCCTCCTGCTCGTCCCCGTCCCGCAGCCGCGCCATACCGACCTGCAACGCCGCCTCCGTGTGCCCGGCGGCGGCAGCCCGCTCGTACCACCGCAGCGCGGCCGCGGCGTCCTCCTCGGTGTCCCGCCCGGCGTACAGGATGCCCAGGTTGAACGCGGCGTCAACGCTCCCCGCCTCCGCTGCCTTGGAGAACCAGGGCTCCGCCCCTGTCGCGTCACCCCCCTGCAGCAGCAGGATCGCCAGCGCGTTCGCCGCCTCCCGGTGCCCGGCGTACGCGGCCCGTCGGTACCACTGCTCGGCCTGCCCGGTCCGCCCCTGCTCGGCACAGAGCAGCCCGAGGTTGAACGCCCCGTTGTCGTCCCCGGCGTCCATGGCCGCCCGGTACCACCGCTCGGCGGTCTGCGTCTCCCCGCGCTCCGCGTGCAGCGCGCCGAGCGCATTGGCCGCGTTGCCGTCGCCGTCCTGCGCGGCCCGCAGCCACCACACGGCGGCACTCTCGGTGTCCCCGGCGTCACGCAGCAGGAACCCGAGCGCGCAGGCGGCCCGCGCCTCCCCGTCCTTGGCGGAGGTCAGGTACCAGCGCCCGGCCTCCTTGAGCTCGCCCCGCTTCTCCAGGATCGCCCCGAGATGCAGGGCGGCCCGCCGGTGCCCGCGCGCGGCGGCCTGCCGGTACCACTGCTCGGCCTCCTCCAGGAAGACCGACGCGACACCGTTGTCAGTCCCGGCGTCCGCCTCGGACCCGGCCTTGCGATCGAGCGCGCGCGCCAGCCGGTACGCCGCCTCACGATGCCCCCGCTCCGCCGCGGCCCGCATCCACTGCTCGGCACCGGCGACCCCACGGTGCTCCAGCAGGTCGGCGAGCGCGTACGCGCCCAGCGCATGTCCCTGTTCGGCGGACTGCCGCAGCCAGTACTCGGCGGCGGGCTCGTCCCCGCGCTCACGGTGATGGCGCCCCAGCGCGTGCGCGGCGGCCGCGGAGCCGGCTACAGCGGCGATCCGCCACCATCCGGCGGCCTCCTCGGGGTATCCGCGCTGATGCAGCAGGACACCGAGGTTGTTCGCGGCGGCACGGTCACCGACGGCGGTGGCGGCACGCAGATGCGGCTCGGCTCCGTCAAGATCGCCACGGCGCAGCAACATGGCGCCGAGGACACTCATCGCCTCGACGTCGCCGGCCTCCACGGCGAGCCGCTGACGCGCCTCCTCGGCGGCCTCGCCGGGCTCGTCCGGGCCGGAAGGCCGCACAAAGTCAGCAGGCTCCACGAAGTCAGAAGGCCGCGCTTGGTCAGAAGTCTGCGCAAAACGCCCTGTCTCCAACAGAGTTGCCTTGTCCCCCATAACGTCCATCGTCGCACCACCTGCAACCTCGGTACACCCGGTATACCGCAGCCCGGGAGGTCACTTCAGCGTTTTGTCGACATGCCCACAGAGAGACAAGTCAAACACAGATGTGCCAACTCCCCACGGCGGCGCGGCGGCGTGGTCGACCGGTACATGCGTTCGCACACCACGAAGGCCCGGATCCTGTGAGGATCCGGGCCTTCGACTGCAGTAGCGGGGACAGGATTTGAACCTGCGACCTCTGGGTTATGAGCCCAGCGAGCTACCGAGCTGCTCCACCCCGCGCCGTTGTGTGCCAACCGTATCACGGCGCGAAGCGGGCTTGATCAGCTCTTGGTTCCGCTCTTGTCGCCTCCGCCGCTGCTCTGGCCGCTGCCGCCACTGCTCTGGCCGCTGCCGCCGCTGGTCTTGTCGGCCTTGGACTGAGCGTCCTTGGCCCGCTTCAGCGCGTCCTCCAGGTCCTTCTGCGCCTGGCCGTACGCCTCCCAGTCACCCTTCTTCAGGGCTTCCTGCCCCGCGTCGAAGGCCTTCTGGGCGTCGCTCAGCGCCTGCTGGACGGTGGGATCGCCGGACGTCGGCGGGTTGCCGGTGCCGCTGTCCGGTGGCGTGCTGGTCGAACCATCCACCCCGAAGACCTTGTCGAGGGCCTTGTCGAGCGTGTCCTCGAAGGCGTAGCTGGTGCCGTAGCTCACCAGCACCTTCCGCAGCAGCGGGTACTTGAGCCCGCCACCGCGTACATAGACGGGTTCCACGTACAGCAGCCCGCCGTCGAGCGGCACCGCCAGCAGGTTGCCGTACTCGACGTCCGAGTGACCGCGGCTCAGCAGGCTGATGGCCGAGGCGATGTCCTGTTCCGAGTTGAACTGGCTCTGAACCTGTTTGGGCCCGTTGACCGTTGTGCTCGTGGGCAGTTTCAGGATTCTGATCTTGCCGTAGTCGGGCGTGCCGGCCTCGGCGTCTACCGACATGAAGGCGCTGAGGTTGTCCCGGCCGTTGGGCGTGAACGTCGTCGACAGCGAGAACGACTGCGCGGACTGGTCGGGCATCTTCATGCTCAGGTAGTACGGCGGCACCGCGTTGCCCGACTTGTTGGTCGGGTCGTCCGGCACCTGCCACACCTCGCTGCCGGTCAGGAAGGTCTGCGCGTCCGTCACGTGGTAGCGGGTGAGGAGCTCGCGCTGGACCTTGAACAGGTCCTGCGGGTAGCGCAGATGGGCCATCAGCGAGGCGGAGATGTCTGTCTTCGGCTTCACTGTGCCGGGGAAGGCCTTCATCCAGGTCTTCAGCACCGGGTCCTGGGTGTCCCACTGGTAGAGCTTGACGTCGCCGGTGTACGCGTCGACGGTCGCCTTCACCGAGTTGCGGATGTAGTTGACCTGGTTCTGCTGGGCCACGACCGCGCGTGAGTTGTTGGTGGCGGTCAGCGAGTCCGCCGTCGTATCGCCGAGGGTCGTACGGGAGGCGTAGGGGTACCCGTTGGTGGTCGTGTACGCGTCCACGATCCACTGGATGTGGCCGTCGACGACCGCCGGGTAGGCGTCGCCGTCGATGGTCAGCCAAGGGGCGACCGCCTCGACGCGCGCCTTGGGCGTGCGGTTGTACAGGATCCGCGAGCCCTCGCCGATCGCACCGGAGTAGAGGATCTGCGGCTCGTTGAACGCCACCGCGTACGCGGCCCGGTTGATCGGGTTGGAGAGGTCGACCCCGCTCTTCGCCTTGTAGCTGGTGGTCTTCTCGCCGCTGTCGTCGGAGTAGTCGATCTCCTTCTGGGGACCGCCGACGATCGAGTACGTGGTGGTCTTCTCGCCGTAGTAGATCCGCTGCTGGTACGTCGGCAGGTCGCCCTGCGACGGCAGGTCGTACTCGGTGAAGACCGGGCGGCCCTCGGAGTCGGCCTCGGTGCCCTTGGCGGCGACCACGCCGTAGCCGTGGGTGTAGCGGAAGTGGTCGTTGATCCAGTTGTTCTTCGGGATGCCGTCGAGGTTCAGCTCGCGCAGACCGATGACGGTGTCCTGGTCCTTGCCGTCCTTGGTGGGGTACCGGTCGACGTCGAGGTTGGTCGGGAACCCGTAGTAGTTGCGCATCTGCTGGAGCTGCTGGAACGTCGGCGAGACGATGTTCGGGTCCATGATCCGGATGCTCGCCGCGCCGTCGACGTCGCCACGCAGCCTGGTCATGTCCGTGGTGGTGCTCTTGCCCTCGTACTCGGTGACCTTGGCGTCGTCGATGCCGTACGCCTCACGGGTCGCCTTGAGGTTCTTCTGGACGTACGGGGCTTCCTTGGCCTGCTCGTTGGGCTGGACCTGGAACTTCTGGACGATGGCCGGGTACAGGCCGCCGATGAGGATCGCGGAGAGCACCATCAGGCCGAAGCCGATGACGGGCAGTTGCCAGGTGCGCCGCCACAGAGTGGCGAAGAACAGCAACGCGCAGATGACGGCGATGCAGAACAGGATCGTCTTGGCGGGCAGGTAGGCGTTCGCGTCGACGTATCTGAGGCCCGTCCAGTTCCCGGTCGCCTTGAAGTCGCTGGACTTGACGGCGAGCCCGTAACGGTCGAGCCAGTAGGCGACCGCCTTCAGGGCGACGAAGATGCCGAGGAGCACCGAGAGGTGCCCGGTGGCCGCGGCCGTGGCGCGCGCGCCCGGGCTGGTCACGCGCAGCCCGCCGTACAGGTAGTGGGTCAGCGCGGCGGCGATCAGGGACAGGATCGCGGTGGCGAAGCCGAAGCCCAGCAGGAAGCGGTACCAGGGCAGCTCGAAGGCGTAGAAGGAGACGTCGAGGTGGAACTGCGGGTCCTTCTGGTGGAAGGGCACGCCGTTGACCCACATCAGCCAGGTCCGCCACTGGCCTGCCGCGGATGCGCCCGCGATGAGGCCCACCAGCGCGGTGATGCCGAGCAGCAGCCACGTCTTGTACGGGGCGATGCCCATCCGGTAGCGGTCGAGGCTCTGCTGCTCCATGGACATGGCGCTCAGCGGGGGCCGCATCCGGTGCGCGAGCCAGATGTTGAAGCCGACCGCGGCCGCCATCAGCAGCCCGAAGACGAAGAAGAGCCCGATCTTGGTCCACAGCGTGGTGGTGAACACGGACGAGTAGTGCACCGAGCGGTACCACAGCCAGTCCGTCCAGAAGCCCGCGAACATGGTGAACGCCATGCCGAGGACGGCCAGGACGCCCAGTGTCATGAGCAGGGTCCGGGCGCGCCGGGACGGGCGGCCCGCTCTGATCCGCGGCCCCGTCGGGCCCCCGCCGCGGTCCGGCATCTGGAAAGCCAAGGTGCGCACCTCGAAGTTCGCTGTTGATCCGTCAGGCCCTCGTGTTCGTGGACCGTCCGTGGCCCCCCGTGATCGCGGGCCCACACCTATGCAACTTACTCACGGTTTGGTCGGTTCCCGATTCCGGCCGGGAACGAGGCAGGATTGTGACCATGTCCAACACTCCCATGGCAGCGAACCCGCTCACCCGGGCCGTACTCGAGATCGACGAGTACGCCTCCGGCCTCGGCTGGGACCAGCCCGCTCGCCTCTTCGCCCTCGTAGACACCGCACGGCTGCGGGTTCAGGAACCTGCCCTCGCGGCCCAGCTCGGCCTGCAGGACGAGCCCGAGACCACCGGTCTCACCCCGATCGAGCAGGACGAGATTCCAACGGAAAAGGCGCTCGACGAGTTCCTCGGCACCATCGCCTGGCCCGACGCGGTCGCCGGCTGCGCCCTCACCGTGGAGCGCCTGATGCTTCCCCCGTCCGCCGAGTCCCAGGTTCCGCAGGGCCTGAGCGAGGCGAAGCTGGCGAAGTGGGTGGCGAACCACCCCGAGCGCCAGGAGGTCCGTATGACGGTCGCCGTCCTGCGCGACGGCACCCGCGAATCGGCGGTGCGCCTGCGCGAGAAGGACACCCCGACCGAGGTCCTCACCGGCCCGGACTTGGTGCCCGGCCTGGCGGAGGCGCTGTCGGCGACGTTCGTGGACTGAGTCGGCTCCGGTTCCGGTACGGCGATGGGGGCGCTCCTGGATTCAGGGGCGCCCCCATCTCCGTACCGCCTCACCCGGTTCCGCGGGTCAGCCCTTGGTCGTGCACTTCGTCAGTCCGCCGGTGTTGCCGCTGCGGATGTCCTTGAGGGCGTCGAGGGCGTCACCGATGGTCTTCACCTTGACGAGTGTGAGGCCGCTCGGGGTGTCCTTCGCGGCTGCCGCGCAGTTCTCGGCCGGCGTGAGGAAGTACTGGGCGCCCTTGTTGCGCGCGCCGACGGTCTTCATCTCGATGCCGCCGATCGGTCCGACGGTGCCTTCGTCGTCGATGGTGCCCGTGCCGGCGACGAACTTGCCGCCGGTGAGGTTGCCCGGGGTGAGCTTGTCGTAGATCCCGAGGGCGAACATCAGACCGGCGCTGGGCCCGCCGACGTCGGCGAGCTTGATGTCGATGGTGAACGGGAAGGTGTGGTCCGTGCCGGCGGAGATCCCGACGATGGCCCGCTTGGCCCCGCTGTCGCTGGACGTCGCCGTGGTGATCGTGACCTTCTCGGTCTTGGTCGCTGTCTTGTTCTCCTTCTCGGCGGCGGCCTGCTCCTTGGCCGGGACGACGGTGAAGACGACGTCCTGACCGGCCTTGTGCCTGGTCACCAGCTTCGCGACGTCGGACGGCTGCTTGACCGCCGTGCCGTCGACGGCCTTGATCACGTCACCGGCGTGCAGCCTGCCCTGGGCCGGGGAGTCCTTGACGACCGTCGAGACGATCACCCAGGACTTCACGGGGATGCCGAGCTCCTTCAGCGCCGCGACCTTGGCGCTCTCCTGGGACTGGCTGAACTCCTCGGCGTTCTCCTGGGTGGACTGCTCCTCCGTCTTGCCGTCCGGGTAGAGCGTGTCGTGCGGCACGACCTTGTCGTCGTGCGCCAGCCACCCGTAGACGGCCTCGACGAGGTTCATCCTGTAGTCGGCACTGGTGACCCGGACGGTGGTCATGTTGAGGTGCCCGGAGGCGTCGTAGGTCTTGTGCCCGGAAATCTGCAGCACCGGCTCGCCGTCGTGGTTCCCGAGGGTGTTCACGGTCGGACCCGGGGACATCTCCGAGTACGGCACGGGAATGAGCACTCCCGCGCACAGGAGCGCGATCAGCATCAGCGTGGAGGCGAGCATCGTCGCGGTGCGGCGTGGCATGCCTCGACAGTACGGGACGCCTCTGTCAGCACACCGTCAGGGCACCCGGTCCAGCGCCTCACGTACCGGAGTGGGACCTCTCCATGGCCTCGCGGAACCGGGCGTACCCGTCGAGCTCAGGGCCGTCGCCGCGTGCCTTCCGGGTCCGGTTGGCCCAACTGCCCCACAGACCGGCTCCTATCGCAGCCACAAGCGGAATAAGCAACCAGGCGAGCGCCGCCATGCCGACCTCCCAACCCCTTGAGCGTCCGCGACTGACTGATCAGCAGATTAACCATCCGCCCTGACAACGCTCACGCCAGGGGTGCGGTTACGCAACCCGACGAGACCGTGGGCGAATCAGCAGGCCCCGACCCACTCCTCGGAGCCGTCGGAGAACTTCTGGTGCTTCCAGATGGGCACTTCGTGCTTGAGGTCGTCGATCAGTTTCCGGCACGCCTCGAAGGCCTCACCCCGATGCGGACAGGCGACCGCGACGACGACGGCGAGATCGCCCACTCCGAGATCCCCCACCCGGTGCACGGCGGCCAGCGCCCGCACCGGATACTCCGCGACCACCTTCTCGGCGATCCGCCGCATCTCGGCCTCCGCACTGGGATGGCAGGAGTACCCGAGTTCGTCGACGTCGGCCCCCCCGTCGTGATTGCGCACGGTCCCGACGAAGAGCGCGATCCCGCCCGCGGCGTCGTCCCCGACGGCCCGGAAGACCTCGTCCACGGAGAGCGCGGCGTCGCGGACGGCGATCAGCTTGATGGGGTCCTGCGCCGCCTGCTCGCCCGGGTGATCGTTCGTGAGTGCCATGACTCCATCGTGCCGCATGCCTCCGACGACACGGAATGCGCCGTTCATCTGGCACGCGCGCGGGGCTGTACGGAGTGTCCTACGGGGCCGCCTCTCAGCGGACCGAGTCGGGGGTGGGTGGACATGGGCAGGGGGGTCCAGGGGGCGGAGCCCCTCGCCTCACAGCCGCCGCCGGGCCTTCCGAGCCCGCCGTACGACAGCGGCAGCGCCCAGCAGGGCCACCGTCGCCCCCGCCGCCCCCGCGGCCGTGGCGTCCTTACGGCCAAGCCGCCGTCCGGCGACCGTGTGCCTCCCGGACACCTCCTCCAGCAGCTCCGCGAGCACCTCCTCATTGGTCCACTGCGGCCGCCACCCGGCGTCGTGCAGTCGGCTCCCGCTCACCACCCAGGGGTACATCGTGTACGCCAGGTCCCCGGCCGGCGACGGAGTGAGCCCGATCCGGTGCAGGCGGGCCGCCGCGCCCAGCGCGACCGCCGACGGCAGTTCCATCCGCCGGATCCCGCTGAGCTCCTCGACCTCCTCCTGCTCCAGCCATCCGTCGCACCCGACGGCCAGCTCACCGTCGACCTTCTCCAGAACGGCGTACTCCAGCGCACTGCACAGGTCCTCGACGTGGCAGAACTGCCAGGCGGGCCGCGACCCGGCCACGACGAGCAGCCGAGGCGACTCGAAATACCGGGTCAGCGCGGTGTCGGTGCCCCCGACCAGCACGGCGGGCCGCACCACGGTGACATTGAGCCCGGGATGCGCGCGGGGGGCGCGCCGCGCGAGCCGCTCGATCTCCAGCAGGTCGCCCACTCCGGTCGCCTCGGCGGTCGCCCGCAGCTCCGCGTCCTCCGACAGCGGCAGCTCGTTGTCCGGCAGCGCCCCGTAGACCATCGCCGACGTGCACAGCACCACGCGGTGCACCCCGGCCGCCGCCGCGGCGGTCAGCACGGTCTGCGTCCCCCGCACGTTGTAGGCCGTACGGGCGGCCGCGTCACTCCCAAGGTCGAGATCGAGCGCCAGATGCACCACCACATCCGCGCCGCGCAGCTTGTCCGCGATCGCCGGATCCCGCACGTCGAGGATGTGCCACTGCGCCGCCGCGCACTCGCCGCGCCGCTCGTCGATGGCGACGACCTGCTTGATCCCGTCGGACGCGGCGAGCCGCTCGGTGAGCAGCGCGCCGACCCCGGTCGCGGCACCGGTGACCGCGACGACGGGCCCGCGCACCGCGGGTGGGGTTGAATGGTTTCGCGCTCCGCGAACCTGCGGGTCTGGGGAACTCACCGGGCGTCTCCAGCGGTTGTCTTCAGTACGAGCGTGAGTGACGCGTACGTACCAGGTGGCATCCATCCTGCCGCAGGCCGAGAGTCGGCGAAGCACCGAGGCCCGATCGGGCCTCGGGTGTCTACGCTGGTTGGTGTCGGGCAGCCGCGCCGCCGGAGAGAACCGGTGGCCTTACCAGCCGAGGAACCCCGTGAGTGACACCCCATTCGGATTCGGCCTTCCGCCGGAGGAGCCGGAAGACGGCGACGAGGGCAAGAAGAAGGACCAGCAGAGCGGTGGTGGGCAGGGACCGGGCAACCCGTTCGGTTACGGGCTGCCCGGAGCCGCGGGCTTTGGCGGCCCGGGTGCGGACAATCCGCTCGCTGCCATGTTCGGTTCGCTGAACCCCACCGACCTGGGCGCCGCGTTCCAGCAGCTCGGCCAGATGCTCTCCTACGAGGGCGGCCCGGTGAACTGGGACATGGCCAAGCAGATCGCCCGCCAGACGGTCTCCCAGGGCACGCAGGACGGCGTCAAGGACGCGAGCATCGGCCCTGCCGAGCGGACCGCGGTCGAGGAAGCCGTCCGCCTGGCCGACCTGTGGCTGGACGACGCGACGTCCCTGCCGTCGGGCGCCGGCTCCGCGCTGGCGTGGTCCCGCGCGGAGTGGGTCGAGGCGACCCTGCCCGCGTGGCAGGAACTCGTCGACCCGGTCGCCGAGCGCGTCGGCGCGGCGATGGGCGACGTCCTGCCGGAGGAGATGCAGGCCATGGCGGGCCCGCTGATCGGCATGATGCGCTCGATGGGCGGCGCCATGTTCGGCACGCAGATCGGGCAGGCCGTGGGCGTGCTCGCGGGCGAGGTCGTCGGCTCCACCGACATCGGCCTGCCGCTCGGCCCGGCCGGCCGGGCCGCCCTGCTGCCGGTGAACATCGAGGCATTCGGCAAGGACCTGGGCGTGCCGAAGGAGGAGGTGCGGCTGTATCTCGCCCTGCGCGAGGCCGCTCACCAGCGCCTCTTCGCGCACGTGCCGTGGCTGCGCTCGCACCTGTTCGGCGCGGTCGACGGGTACGCGCGCGGGATCAAGGTCGACACGGCCAAGCTGGAGGACGTGGTCGGCCAGTTCGACCCGCAGAACCCGGAGCAGCTGCAGGACGCACTCCAGCAGGGCATGTTCCAGCCGGAGGACACACCCGAGCAGAAGGCCGCCCTGGCCCGTCTGGAGACGGCTCTGGCACTCGTGGAGGGCTGGGTGGACGCGGTGGTCCACGCGGCCGCGAAGCCGCGTCTGTCGTCCGCCGACGCCCTGCGCGAGACGCTGCGCCGCCGTCGCGCCACGGGTGGCCCGGCCGAGCAGACGTTCGCCACCCTGATCGGC
The DNA here is from genome assembly GCF_044746205.1 of Streptomyces sp. NPDC086549. Taxonomy (NCBI): domain Bacteria; kingdom Bacillati; phylum Actinomycetota; class Actinomycetes; order Kitasatosporales; family Streptomycetaceae; genus Streptomyces; species Streptomyces sp. NPDC086549. The sequence goes on from NZ_JBIVBS010000002.1 coordinate 287,107, forward strand.
CTGGAACTGCGTCCGCGCCGTCTGCGCGACGCCTCCCGTCTGTGGGCCTCGCTCACGGACGCGCGCGGTGTCGACGGGCGGGACGCCCTGTGGGCCCACCCGGACATGCTGCCGACGGCCACCGACCTGGACGACCCGGACGGTTTCGTGCACCGCGAGCAGCTGGACTTCTCCGAGTTGGACAAGATGCTCGGCGAGGCGGCGGGCGACGCGGGCGAGAAGCCGAACCTGTCCAAGGACGACAGGAACGACGCCAAGGGCGACGACGCCGAGTGAGCCTGTACGACGACGCGGTCCTCGTGCTGAAGGGCTTCGAGGGCCAGGAAGAGCTGCGCCAGTCCTACCTGGACCACCTGGCGGCGCACCCGGACGGCATGTGGAAGGCCTGCCATGCCGGCCACGTCACGGCGAGCGCCCTGGTGATCGACCCGGAGCGCGGCCGCGTACTGCTCACGCTGCACAGGAAGCTGCGGATGTGGCTGCAGATGGGCGGCCACTGCGAGCCGGGCGACGTGACGCTGGAGGCGGCGGCGCTGCGCGAGGCGACCGAGGAGTCGGGCATCACGGGGTTGACGCTGCTTCCGGGCGGGCCGGTGCGCCTGGACCGGCATCCGATCCCGTCACCGTGCCACTGGCACTTCGACGTCCAGTACGCGGTCCTCGCCCCGCGCGACGCCGAGCACGTCATCAGTGACGAATCGCTGGACGTGCGCTGGTTCGCCTACGACGAGGTGGCGGAGGTCGCCGACGACTCGGTCGTACGGCTGCTGGAGGCGACGCGCGCCAGGCTCGGGGCCTGAGCCACAGGTAAGGGGCGACCGCGCAGGCGGTCGCCCCTTGCGTTGGCTTATCGGACGCTCAGCTCCAGACGTTCCCCTGGTTCTGCGCTCGCGCCCCGTGCTGGCCCATGCCGAACTGCGCGGCGAGGCCCTGGCCGATCACCGCGTTCTGCGGCGGCAGCAGCTCGCTGGGCTGCACGAGCGCGAAGCCGCTGCCCATGAAGCTCAGCTCCCAGCCCTCACCGGTGTTGCCGCGGCGCCGCCACACGCCGGACGAGTGCGTCTGGGCCTGCATCTGCACGCGCAGTCCGGTGGACCAGGCCACGATGGCGTCGGCGTCGCAGTTGACGTACTTGTCGGGCGTGACCTGCATCATCAGCGGCGCGCCCGAGGTCATCAGGGCGACCTTGCCGCGACCGGTGATGTTGAGCTGGTACTTCCCGGAGCCGGAGATGCCGTACAGGCTGTCGACGGCGATGACCTCGTGGTGCAGCGAGGAGTCCATGGCCAGGACGTAGCTGCTGTCGACAGTCAGCCCGTCCTGTTCCACGTCCACGACGTGGATGTGCTGGGCGAGGTTGGCGAGGTAGACCGTGCCCTGCCCGTGGCAGCGCATCAGGTTGAGACCCTCGCCGGTGTAGGCACGCGCGCGTGCCTGGTTGTTGCTCTGGTACTCGGCGTCGAACTCGACGAGGCCCTGGTAGGCGACCATGGTGCCCTTACGGGCGAGGATGTCGTCGTGCCCCTCCAGGACGACGCGCAGCATCTGCTTGTTCTGCAGGCTGTAGCGATCCTGGGACTGCGAGTCGTTGAAGGCGAAAAGCGGGCTCTGCATGGTGTCTCTGACTCCCCCTCAGCCCCGGATCCGAAGGCGGTCGGTGCTGTCCTCGCTGGGCTGGACGACGACGATGCCCTGGCCGGAGAAGGCCATCTGGTAGGCCTCTCCGCTGCCCCTGCCGATCAGCGACTGCGCCTTGAAGCTGCGCTTGCCCTTCACCTTGAGGTTCGGGGACCAGGCGACGAGCGCGTCGGGGTCGACGTACGTCTCGTCCTCACCACCGCCGCAGTCGACGACGATCGGCTTGCCGCGGGAGGTCAGGGCCACCCAGCCCTGCCCGGAGATCTTCGTGTTCCACAGGCCCTGTCCGGCGAACTTCGCCAGCCCCTTGACCCGCTCCACACCCCAGGTGAGGTGCGCGTCGAAGGCGAGCAGGTTGGTTGCGTTGACGGAGATGCCGTCGCCGTTGAGGTTGATGACGACGACGTTCGCCCCGTAGTCGGCGAGGTAGAGCAGGCCGTCGCCGGAGCACTTCATCAGCGGGGCGCCCTCGCCGGTGATCCAGTCGCGGGCGATCTGGCGTACGGCCGGCGGGTTGGGCTCGTACTGGACGAAGCCCTCGTAGGCGACCATCGATCCCACGCGCGCGAGGAGGTCGTTCCCGGTCTGCATGGCGACCTTCAGCATGTGGTTGCCGTGGTTCTCCATGCGGGCGGTGACGGGTGCGGGGGCGTAGCCCGCGAGTGGCTGGTTCATGACGGGCTCCCTCAGACCTCGTACGGCTGGACGACGATGAAGTTGCCGGGCGCTCCCCGGAACTGGAGGTTGACGCTCTCCCCGGTGTCTCCCGGATAGGCGTTGCGGCGCATCCGGACCTGACTGGAGACGATCACCTGGGAGGCGGCCGACCAGGCGACCACCGCGTTGCAGTCGGCGAACGTGGTGGGCGTGACCGGCAGCACGACGGGCGTGCCGTGCGTCTTGACGACGATCGTGCCGGTGCCCTGGAACTGCATCGTGAACAGCGCTCCGCCGGGGATGCCGTGCCCCTCGATGCGGCGGACCTCGTACTGGAGGCTCTCGTCGAAGGCGAGGACGTTCTCCGCGGAGACGCAGATGGCGTCGCCCTGGAGTTCGACGGGGTGCAGGTGGGTGGCGTTCTCGGCGAGGAACACCTGGCCCTGGCCGGTACAGCGCATCAGCTGCATCTCCTGGCCGGTCGCGTTGCCCACGATCCGGCCGGCGAAGCCGGCGCCCTTGTAGCTGAAGTCGACCTTGCCCTGGTAGAGCACCATGCTGCCCTGGCGGGCGAGGACGGGCTGGCCGCCGATGCCGAGGTCGACACGGATCAGCTTCTTGTTCTGCTGCGTCCAGCGCTGACCGGTGGGCGTCTCCTTGAACTTCTGGAGCGCGGCGGTCACACCGGCGCCGCCCTGGGGAGCGACCTGCGGCACCCCGTAGGAGGCGGTCGGCTGACCGGGGACCTGCCCGAACGGCGGCTGCTGGCCATAGCCGGGCGGCGGGGTCGGCTGACCGTAACCGGGAGGCGGCGTCGGGGCCTGGGGCTGGGCGTAGCCCGGCGGCGTGGGGGCGCTCGGGGCGGGGGGCTGGCCGTATGCCGGCTGGGGCTGGCCGTAGGGCGCGGGGGCCGGGGCCGGCGGGGGCACCGTGCCGCCGGCCGGCGGGGCCAGGGGTGCGATGACGGTCGGCGCGGCGTGCACATTGGGCGCGGGCGCCGGGGCCGGAGGCGGGGGCGGCGTGATTCCCGGCGGCGGTGCGAAGCCCTGCGGAGCCGCCGCGGGTGCCGGGGCAGGCGCGGGTGCCGGGGCGGCCGGGACGCCGAACGTGGGCGGGGCGAAGCCCGGAGCCGCACTGGCCTGGGGCGGCTGCGGGGCGGCGGGTGTCTCCTCCTCGAGAACCTCGCCGCCGAAGTTCTTCAGCAGCGCCTCGAGGCCCCCGTCGAAGCCCTGGCCGACGGCGGCGAACCGCCACACGTCCTTCAGGTAGAAGTCGCCCAGCATCACGGCCCGCTCGGTGGAGAACTCCGAGCCGTTGAAGGAGTACCGGGCCACCTCCTCACCGCCGGCCACGATGCGGATGTATCCGGGATTGATCTGCGACATCTGCCCGGCGCCGTCGATGGTCGCCGTGAACGACAGCTTCTGGATCTGCGGCGGGATCCTGTCCAGCGTGATCCGGAAGGACTCCGTGTCACCCGCCTGCGTACCCAGCAGCTGGATGGACTCCTCGGGCGACTTCGGCTGGTTGAAGAAGACGAAGTACTGGTCGTCCGAAAGACGTTCATCGGCGTCGAGGCCGAAGCAGCTGATGTCGAAGGTCAGTCCGGGGGCGGAAATCTGCACGCCTACGTACAGATCCGTGCCCGCGGTGAGGTCACTGATCCTGGCCTTGTGGCCGCGTTGGAATTCCCTGGCCATGCGTTACGACCGTCCCCCATCCCGAATGTGAGTGCGTCGCGCCAGGCTAACGGCAAATCCGGACACCGGACGACGTCGGTACAGACCCGGTACACAACCGTCCTCAGCCGCGTCGGCGACTCCGCCGACCGGGCAGATCACTCACTCCGCACATCAGACAAATGAGGCAAACGTCCTGCGGCGACCACTCCTTCGAGATACCCGCGGGCCCGCTCGGTCCGCGGATACGCCTCCAGCAGTCGCCAGAATCGGGGCCCGTGCCCGGGCACCAGCAGATGCGCGAGCTCATGGCAGAGCACGTAGTCGACGACGTACTCGGGCATGCCCTGCAGCCGGTGCGAGAGACGGATGCTGCCCTCCGCCGGGGTGCACGAACCCCAGCGCGTGTTCTGGTTGGTGACCCAACGCACAGAGGCGGGCCGGGCCCTGCCACCGAAGTACTGGGCCGACAGCCGCTCGGCGCGCTCGGCCAGTTCGGCGTCGCCCAGCACCCGCTTGCTCTCCTGGGCGGCCAGTTTGTCGAGCATGACGGTCACCCAGCGTTGCTCCTCCGCCTCGGACATCCGGGCGGGGATCAGCACAACGGTGCGATCGCCCTCGCGGTACGCGGAGACCGTCCGGCGTCGCCGGGCGCTCCTGCGGACCTCGATCGCGCTCGCCCCCGAGCCGCTCGGCGGCTGGCTCGTCGTGCTGCGCTGTGGCTTTCCGGCGCGGTGCAGTGGGTCGGCGGGCACGCCCCGACGTTACCCGCTGCACACGCGGGAAGTCCCGGGTCCGGGACTGTTCGATGCCGATCCCCCACCATGCGCTTGATTTGTACGACGAATCTCCGCCGCCTGTGGACAACTTTCGGCACCAGCCCGCGGCGCCGGGCATGCTGGCACTCGTCGGGGAACACGACCGGTTCCCGACGAACAGGGATGTTCCAGTACTTTTCCGAGGCTACGGGGGCCTTTCATGCATCCGATGGTGAAGCCTGCGCTGAGGCGCGGCTGGCGTGACCTCAACACCGTGCAGTTCGGGATGACTCCGGCGCACGCGTTGACGCTCGGTCCGATGGACACGGCGACGGGCAGCTTCCTGGACCTGCTCAACGGCACCCGTGGGCTTCCGCTCCTGCGCGACGAGGGCCACCGCATGGACCTTCCGGACGGCCGTGTCGACGCACTCGTGGACCGACTGTCGGCCGCGGGACTGCTCGACGACGCCCGGGGCGGCGGCCCGGCGGCCGACGCCCTGCGGGAGAAGAAGGACGTCCTCGACCGGCTGCGCCCCGATCTTGCGTCGCTCTCCCTGATCACGTCCGAACCGGGCGGCGCGATCGGCCGCCTGGCGGCCCGCCGTTCCCTGCGTGTACAGGTGAGGGGTGCGGGCCGGGTCGGCGCCGCGCTGGCCGCGCTGCTGTCGGGGGCAGGGATCGGCGAGGTCGACGTACGCGACGTGGGCTGTGTCGAGCCCTGGGACGTCGCGCCGGGCGGGCTGCCCGCGGAGTCGATCGGCGAACGCAGGAACGAGGCCGCGCGCCAAGCGGTCCGCAGGGCCGCGCCCGGCCGGCCGCCGCGCCGAAGCCGCCCCGCACCGACCGACACCGAGGATCCCGGCTACTCCCTGGTCATCCTCGCCCCGAGGGACGATGTCGCCGTCCACGCCCCCGACCCGTCCTCCGCCGACCCGCTCATGACCACCGGAACACCCCATCTCTACGCGGGCGTCGTGGAGGGAACCGGCATCGTCGGGCCCTTCGTCCTGCCCGGTGGGACCGGCTGCGCCGGCTGTCTGCACCAGGACCGCACGGACCGGGACCCGGCCTGGCCCCGCCTGGTCGCCCAATGGCGCTCGGGCAGAACACGCCCGGTGGGCCCGTGCGACCTGACGCTCGCGACGACCGTCGCCGGGCTGGCCGCCGCACACGCACTCGCCTTCCTCGACGGGGAGTCGCCCTCGAGCACGGGCGCCCGCTGGGAGGTTTCCCTGCCTGGCCTCCACTGGCATGCGCGGCCGGTCTGGCCGCACCCCGCATGCGCGTGCGGAGCGGCGGAGAGAGGTAAGGAGGAACACACCTCAACGAACGGGGAGGCACACGAGACAATGGCGGGGCAACGGCCGTCGACGGAGCGAGCATGCAAGGCGGACACGGCACGGCCGGCTGGGACTTGGAGGGCGCATGTCTGATCTTCCCCGGAAGGCGGTCACCCGTACCGCCAAGCTCGCCGCGCTCCCGCTCGGCTTCGCCGGACGGGCGACCTGGGGCCTGGGCAAGCGGATCGTGGGCGAGTCCGCGGAGATCGTCGGCCGCGAGTTGCAACAGCGCACGGCGGAGCAGTTGTTCCGCGTTCTGGGTGAGCTGAAGGGCGGCGCAATGAAATTCGGGCAGGCCCTGTCCGTTTTCGAGTCGGCGCTGCCCGAGGAGATCGCCGGCCCCTACCGCGCGGCTCTGACCAAGCTCCAGGACGCGGCACCTCCGATGCCCACCCGCACCGTGCACACCGTGCTCGCGGAGCGGCTGGGCCCGGACTGGCGGGATCTGTTCCTGGAGTTCGAGGACAAGCCGGCCGCGGCGGCCTCGATCGGACAGGTGCACCGGGCTGTGTGGAACGACGGCCGCGAGGTGGCGGTCAAGGTGCAGTACCCCGGAGCGGGCGAGGCCCTTCTCTCCGACCTGACACAACTGAGCCGTTTCGCTCGCCTGTTGGGCCCGCTCATCCCCGGCATGGACGTCAAGCCGCTGATCGCCGAGCTCCGGGACCGCGTCTCGGAGGAACTCGACTACGGCCTGGAGGCCCAGGCCCAGCAGGTGCACGCGGAGGAGTTCGAGGACGACCCCGACGTCCTGGTCCCGGCGGTGGTCCACCAGTGCGACCAGATCCTGGTCACGGAGTGGATCGACGGGATCCCCCTCTCCGAGGTCATCGCGGACGGCACGACGGAGCAACGCGCCCGCGCCGGCCAGCTCCTGGCCCGTTTCCTCTTCTCGGGCCCGGCCCGCACCGGCCTGTTGCACGCCGACCCGCATCCGGGCAACTTCCGGCTGCTCCCCGGCGGCCCGGACGGTGAGGACGACTGGCGGCTGGGCGTGCTGGACTTCGGCACCGTCGACCGTCTCCCCGGAGGTCTGCCGACGCCGATCGGCGACTCCCTGCGCATGGCCCTGGACGGCGAGGCCGAGGCGGTCTACGAGCTGCTGTGTGCCGAGGGCTTCGTCAAGGAGTCCATAGAGCTGGACCCGGAGGCGGTTCTCGACTACCTCCTGCCGATCATCGAGCCGGCCCTGGTGGACGAGTTCACCTTCACCCGCACCTGGATGCGCAGCCAGGCGGCCCGCATCGCCGACCCCCGCTCCCCCGCCCACCAACTGGGCAAGAAGCTCAACCTGCCGCCCGCGTACCTCTTGATCCACCGGGTGACCCTGAGCACCATCGGCGTCCTGTGCCAGCTGGGGGCCACGGTGCGGCTGCGCGACGAACTGGAGGAGTGGCTGCCGGGATTCGTCCCCGAGGAGGACCTGGGCGAGGAGGAATCGGCAGCGAAGGCGTGAGCACCGGCGGCTGGCCGGCCGTGGGGGTTCCGGTGGCGTGTCTCACCACCAGGCCGAGTCCAGCCGCCCCTCGATCGCCCTGAGGTTCTCCCGGGCGCAGGTGTCGCAGAAGTAGTGACGCACACCGTTCTCCACGGAGCAGGTCCAGGTGGGCTGCGGCCCCTCGGCCCGGGTGCCGCAGCGGGCGCACACGAGGGCGTGGGGCTCCGCGGGGAGGCCTTCTTGGTCACTGTCTCCGGGAAGACTCGTCACCCGGAGACGATATCGCCGTGACCGGCTGATCGGCGGGCACAACGCACCGCGGGGGCCGGTCCGTTCGCACGGACCGGCCCCTGCGGGAAGTCACCGCCTCCCGAGGCCGGGAGGCCACCGCTTCAGGTGTGGTGGGTTACTGCATGACCGCCATGGCGAGCGCGCGCCGCGCGCGCATCGAGGCGCGCTCGGCCCGACGCTGCATCCGCTGGGCGACCGCCAGGCGTACGGCCCGGCGTTCCTGCTCGGCCTCGTGCAGTCGGTCGTGCATATGCGCACGAGCCAGGGCTTCTGGGATGAGTTGCATCTCTCGGGTCCTGTTCTGACGCGAGTCGGTCGCGCCGGAGGTGGTGAAGTCTGGGGTCGCGGAGCCTGCGGGCTCGCTGGTGGACGGCTTCATCGGGGCCTGCTTCTTGGGGTCGTGCGTGAGGGGGCGGTCGATCGTTCCTGCGGTGTTCATGCCGTGACCGGGTTCTTGCGCGGGCGACCACGCGGCCGCTTCCGGGCGACGACGACACCCTGGACGAACAGCTCGCCACCCCAGACGCCCCAGGGCTCGCGCCGCTCCTTGGCGCCGGCGAGGCAGGCCTCGATCAGCGGGCAGGTGCGGCAGAGGGACTTGGCGTACTCGACGTCGGCCGGCGACTCGGCGAAGAAGACCTCCGGGTCGTAGGAGCGGCAGGGGACGGGTACGCCGAGGTTCTCGATGGCGTCGTCGAGCGCGGTGAGCGCAGTGAGCGGGGTCAAGGTGGAGTCCTCCGTGAGGCCGGGCGGGGGGATCGTTTCGGAAGGCGGTACGGACGGGGCGTGCGCTTCGAGTTGCACGGTTCGTCTTCCTCGTCTGGTCGTTCCGGTCGGGTTGGACCGGGTGGCGGCTGGTACCGGGTTCTTTTCTTGTCCCGAGGCCCCTTCGCTCCGCTGTCCAAGTACTTGGACAAACAGAAGGGCCGCGGATCCCGGGTGGGGTTCCGCGGCCCTGAAGGCGCCGGCCTGATTGTCGATCAGGCTGGATCACTCCAGGGTTCTGGCCCACGGAAGGCCCACATCAGGTGGTGCTGCTTTGTCTGCTTCCGGTATCCGGCACCGGCCGCCGTAAAGGCATAGGCCTGCGCCTGTGCCGCTACTGCTTCCAGTGCCTTGGTCGGTCGCTCATTCCGCTCACGCACGGGGAGACCCGCGAGAGACACGGAGGACGCCGGACCGGCGGCACGAATGCCGGACAGACCGGTGCCCAGGTTCGAGGCGCCGAGCATGCACATGGAGACGGTCGAGCGATCGGTCATTTTGGCCGCGCTCACGGTGCTGAAGCTGGTGTTGATGCTGATCACTGGACTCGCCTCCTCTCGGCGTCTCATGGGCTGGGGTGAGCCAGCCCGTTCGGATATGCAAGTACAACACGGAATCAGGGCCTCCGAGAAGGCCGCCGTTTCCGTGCCTAGAACCTATGGGGATTGCTGGGGCATGCGCAAACTATTTTTTCGACGAGTTCGCATCAGTCGTGCTCGTCGTCTCCACCGGCTTCCCGGCCTGCGCAGATGGCCAGAACTTCGGCTCCGTAGCGGTTGAGTTTACGCGCGCCGACGCCGGGGATGCGGGCCAGTTCGCCGTCGTCGTCGGGAACGGTCTCGGCGATGGCCATCAGTGTCTTGTCGGTGAAGACGCAGAACGCCGGCTGCCCACTGCGCCGGGCCTGTTCCGCGCGCCACTCGCGCAGCCGCTCGTAGAGGCCTTCGTCCATGTCGGAGGGGCAGTCCTCGCAGCGCATCAGCTTCATCTCACCCGCGTCGGTGAGCGTGCGGCCGCAGACGCGGCAGCGGGCCGGGGTGCGCTGGGTGCGCCGGGGGGCGGCCGGGGTGCCGTTCACGAACCCGCGCTCGACGCCCCCGGACGTGCCGGTGGCAGAACGGCCGATTACAGCGGTGGATCCGGGGCGCAGGCCGTCGAGGAAGCGGCTGGGACGGCGGCTCGGACGGCCGCCGGGCGATCGGGCCAGAGACCAGGAGAGGTACAGCCGTTCTCTGGCCCGGGTCACGCCGACGTAGAGGAGCCGGCGTTCCTCCTCGATCTGGTCGTCGGTCTTTGCGTAGGTGATCGGCATCATGCCCTCGGCGACGCCGACCAGGAAGACGACGTCCCACTCCAGGCCCTTGGCGGAGTGCAGTGAGGCGAGGGTGACGCCCTGGACGGTGGGGGCGTGCTGGGCGCCCGCGCGCTCGTCGAGTTCGGCGACGAAGTCGCTCAGGGTGGCCTCGGGTCGGGCGGCCGCCAAGTCGTGGGCGAGGTTGACCAGGGCGGCCAGCGACTCCCAGCGTTCCCTGACGGCCCCGGAGCCGGCCGGTGGCTCGGCGGTCCAGCCCTCGCCCGACAGGACGGCGCGAACCTGGGAAGGCAGGGTCACGGCGTCGTCCAGCAGGGAGTCGTTGCCGCCGAAGCGGGCCGCGCCGCGCAGTGCGACGCCCGCCTTGCGTACTTCGGGACGGTCGAAGAACCGCTCGGCGCCGCGCAGCTGGTAGGGGACTCCGGCGTCGGCGAGGGCCTGCTCGTAGGTCTCCGACTGGGAGTTCGTGCGGAACAGGACGGCGATCTCGGCGGCCGGGACACCGGAGTCGATGAGCTCGCGGATCCGGCGGGCGGCTCCTTCTGCCTCGGTCGGCTCGTCGGCGTATTCGGTGTAGCCGGGGTCGGGGCCCGGTGCGCGCTGGGAGATCAGTTCGAGCCGGTGGTCGGCGGCGCGGCCGCGAGCCTGGGCGAGCAGACCGTTGGCGAGGCGGACGACCTGCGGGGTGGAGCGGTAGTCGCGGACCAGCTTGACGACGGTGGCGCCTGGGTGGCGGGTGCGGAAGTCGAGCAGGTGGTCGGGGGTTGCTCCCGTGAACGAGTAGATCGTCTGGCTGGCGTCGCCGACGACGCACAGGCTGTCCCGGTCGCCGAGCCACAGCTCCAGCAGGCGCTGCTGGAGGGGGCTGACGTCCTGGTACTCGTCGACCACGAAGTGCTGGTACTGGGAGCGGACCTGCTCGGCGATGTCGTGCCGGTCCTGCAGGACTGCGACGGTCAGCAGCAGAACGTCCTCGAAGTCGATGACGGCGCGGTCACGCTTGAGGTCTTCGTAGACCGAGTAGAGCTGGGCGATCTCGGCGGGGTCGCGTGAGGCCTCGCGGCCGGCCTTCATGGCGGCGAGCGCGTAGTCGGCGGGGACGGTCTGGGTGACCTTGGACCACTCGATCTCGGCGGTGACGTCGCGCAGCTCGCCCCGGTCAAGACGGATGCGGCAGGCGGCGGCCGCGTCCGCGACGAGCTGGATCTTGCGGTCGACGAGCCGGGGCATGGAGCCACCGATCGCTTTCGGCCAGAAATACTGGAGCTGGCGCAGCGCGGCGGAGTGGAAGGTGCGGGCCTGGACACCCTGGGCGCCGAGCTGGCGCAGACGGCCGCGCATCTCGCCCGCGGCGCGGTTGGTGAAGGTGACGGCCAGCACGCTGGAGGGCTGGAGAATCCCGGCGCGCACGCCGTAGGCGATGCGGTGGGTGATCGCCCGCGTCTTGCCCGTGCCGGCTCCGGCCAGCACACACACCGGTCCGTTCAGGGCGGTGGCCACCTCGCGCTGCTCGGGGTCGAGCCCTTCGAGCACCGCGTCGGCCCCGCTCGGCGGAGCCGAGTACTGAGAACCCCGGTAGCCCTGCGGGAAGAGGGGGGAGTGCGTTGCTGCTGTCACACAGCCATGCTGCCAGGTCGCCGGAGACGGCTGTGCCGGTTGTCCACAGGGAGGCCCTTGCAGTCGTACTAATGCGGCAGGCATCACGTGCGGCGCATACCCCGGGCGGGAATGGCGGCCGGGTCGCGTACGTTCCAGTCCTGGATACCCTTCCCTGAGCTGCCAGAGGAGCGCGAGCGACATGCAGGGCACTGTGACGATGTACAGCACCACGTGGTGTGGCTACTGCCAGCGACTGAAGAGTCAGCTGAACCGCGAGGGCATCGCGTACACCGAGATCAACATCGAGCAGGACCCGGACTCCGCGGCGTTCGTGGAGAAGGCGAATGGCGGAAACCAGACGGTGCCGACGGTGCTCTTCGCGGACGGCTCGACGCTGACGAACCCGTCGCTGGCACAGGTGAAGCAGAAGATCGGCGTGTGACGGCTTCAACAGCCGAAAGTGTCGTAGAAGGCGGCTCCCGGGATGTCTCGGGAGCCGCCTTCTACGTGGGCCTCGTCAGATGAAGCTGCGCGTCGGCAGCGGCTTGCCGTACCAGATCTCGATCAGGCGGGCCGCGATGGAGATGCCGTACGGGGGCAGCACCTCGCCGGATTCGAAGGCGGCGCGCAGCTCCTCGCGGGAGAACCAGCGGGCCTCGTGGATCTCGTCGCCGTCGACGTTGACGTCGGTCGAGGTCGCGCGGGCCAGGAAGCCGAGCATGAGACTGGACGGGAACGGCCAGGGCTGGCTGGCGATGTACTCGACCTGGCCGACGGTGATGCCGGCCTCCTCGAAGACCTCGCGGCGCACCGCCTGCTCGATGGACTCGCCGGGTTCGACGAAACCGGCGAGCGTCGAGAAGCGGCCCTCGGGCCAGTGGACCTGGCGGCCGAGCAGAATACGGTCGTCCTCGTCGGTGACGGCCATGATCACGGCGGGGTCGGTACGCGGGTAGTGCTCGGCGCCGCAGGCCGGGCAGCGGCGGATGTGGCCGGCCGCGGCGATGACGGTGCGCTCGCCGCAGCGGGAGCAGAAGCGGTGCGTGCGCTGCCAGTTCTCCAGGCCGACCGCGTGCACCATGAGGCCGGCGTCCCGCGGCGACAGCAGCAGCCCGGCCTCGCGCAGGCCCGCCGGGCGGGCGGACTGGTCGATGCGGCCGGGCAGGGCGTCCTTCTGGAGCGCGAAGTAGCTGACGCCGTCCGCGTCGGTGCCCAGGAAGTAGCGGTGCGCCTCGGTGAGCGGGGCCTCGAAGGAGGGGGTCGTCACGAGTTCGGTCCGGCCGTCCGCCGTCTCGTCGATGAGGACCTGGCCGCCGGAGACCACGAAGCAGCGGGTCGTGGGGTGGCTCCAGGCCGCCGCGAGCCAGGCCTCGTCGAGCCGGTGGTGGGCGGCGCGGTCGATGCCGCTCGGGGCGGTGAGCGAGACGGGTCGGTCGGCGGTGTGGTCGGTCCAGGTGGTCACGGGTGCTTGCAACTCCCCCAGTGGAACGGTTTGTTTCGGCGGGCGGTTCAGCGGGACGTACGGCAGGAGGGGACCGGGCCGGGTTCGGGCGGGGCGTGCGGGACGGTCTCTCCAGTGTGCCCTGCACGCGGTGCCGCTCCGGGCGGCGCGGATCGGTCAGGGTGCATGGCGCCAGTTCTCCGCGAGGTCGCCCCACAGGTACGCGGAGGTCTCCACGCCCTTGAGGAGAAGGTCGAGCTCGACCTTCTCGTTCGGCGCGTGCCAGCCGTCGGAGGGGACGGAGATGCCCAGGAACAGGACGGGAGCGCCGAGGACCTCCTGGAGGTCGGCGGCCGGCCCGGAACCACCCTCGCGGGTGAAGCGGACCGGCGCCTCGAAGGCGCGGCCCATCGCGCGGGCCACGGACTGCAGGGCAGGGTGGTCGAGCGGGGTCAGGCACGGGCGCGTGGCCGAGCCGAACGTGATCTCGCAGCGGATCCCGGCGGGCACCTGGTCGGCGGCCCAGGCGCGGACGGCCTTCTCGATGTGGTCGGGGTCCTGGCCGGCGACCAGCCGGAAGGACAGCTTCACCATGGCCGAGGACGGGATGATCGTCTTGCTGCCGGGGCCCTGGTAGCCGCCGCCGATGCCGTTGACCTCGGCGGTGGGGCGGGCCCAGATGCGTTCCAGGGTGGTGTGTCCGGCCTCGCCATGGGTGGCGTGGGACTTGGCGGTGCGCAGCCACTGCTGCTCGTCGAAGGGCAGCTCGGCGAAGAGTTCGCGCTCGCGGTCGGTGAGTTCGACGATGCCGTCGTAGAAGCCGGGGACCGCCACGCGCGCGTGCTCGTCGTGCAGGGCCGCGACGAGGCGGGCGGCGGCGGTCGCGGGGTTGGGCACGGCGCCGCCGAAGGAGCCCGAGTGGATGTCCTGCTCGGGGCCGTACAGCCGGATCTCGCACTCGGCGAGGCCGCGCATGCCGGTGCACACGGTGGGGGTGTCCTCGGACCACATGCCGGTGTCGGACACGATCACGGCGTCGGCGGCGAGCCGGGCGGCGCGCTCCTCGACGAGGGCCCGGAAGTGCGGGGAACCGGATTCCTCCTCGCCCTCGATCAGGAGCTTCAGGTTGACGGCCGGGGCGGTGCGGCCGGTGGCGGCGAGGTGGGCGCGGACGCCGAGTGTGTGGAAGAACACCTGGCCCTTGTCGTCGGCCGCCCCGCGCGCGTAGAGACGGTTTCCGCGGACGACGGGCTCGAAGGGATCGCTGTCCCAGCCGTCCTCGCGGGCGGCGGGCTGCACGTCATGGTGGCCGTAGACGAGAACCGTGGGGGCCCCGGGCTCGTCCGCGGGCCACTCGGCGAAGACGGCCGGGGCGCCCGGTGTCTCCCAGACCTCGGTGACCGGGAAGCCGGTCTCCTTGAGCTTGGCGGCGAGCCACTCGGAACTGAGCCGTACATCGGGGGCGTGGTCGGGCTGGGCCGACACGGAGGGGATGCGCAGCCATGCGGCGAGGTCGTCGAGGAAGGCGGCGCGGTGCTGCTCGATGTACGTACGGACGGCGCTGTCCGGGGTCTGGCTCATGTTCACGAGCCTATCGGCCCGCGCGGACATCCTCGTCGGGCCGTTCGTCACACTCGGGTTCCCCGGTGTGCCATTCCGGCTCCCCCCGGAGCAGCCGTTCCAGGGCCGCCCGGTCCGGCAGCTCGGCCGGCCGTACGACCTCGCCGCTGCGGACGTAGAGGAAGGCGGCCGTGACCGACTCCGGCGGCACGCCCTGCTGCTCGGCCCAGGCGAGCCGGTAGACCGCGAGCTGCAGGGGGTCGGCGTCGCGGCTGCGGCTGGTCTTCCAGTCGATGATCTCGTACGTCGCGCTGTCCCCGTCGCCGTTCTTGTACACGGCGTCGATACGGCCCCGCACGACGCGGCCAGCGAGGGCGAGCTGGAAAGGGGCCTCGACGCGGTGGGGCGTGCGGTGGGCGTACTCGGTACGTTCGAAGGCTTCCTTGAGCGCTTCGAGGTCGCGTTCGTCGGCGATCTCGGCCTCGATGCCGGGCAACTCCTCAGGCTCCAGCATGGGCAGTGTCAGCTCCTCGAACCGGGCTTCGACCCAGGCGTGGAAACGGGTGCCTCGACGTGCAGCCGGTTGCGGGGGGCGCGGCATGGGGCGCGCGAGTTCCTGTGCGAGACCGTCCGGGTCCTCGGCCAGACGCAGCAGCTGGGACGCGGTGAGCGAGGCCGGCAGGGGTACGTCCGTGACGCTCTGCCGAGCGCGCAGGAGCTCCCCGGTGAGCGCGTCGAGATCGCGGTCCCAGGAGGCGATGGCGCGGGCCTCCTCCGGGGTGAGGGGCGCGCGCTGCGGTGCCGTGGGGCGGGGACGCGCGTCCACCGGCACGACGGGGGCGGTGGCCTGGGGCGGGACGGTGGGGCGATCGGTGCTCCAGGCGTCCCAGGCGGCGGGGTCCTCGTCGAGGGGCGCGCCGTCCTCTGCGTACGGGGCGTCGAGCGGCGCGTCGTCCTCCCCGTAGGAGTCTTCGAAGTACGCGTCGTCGTCCGGTGGCGGGGGCCAGTCCGGGTCGTCGTAAGTGTCCGGATTGTGGTCGGTGGCCGGTTGGGTGTCCGCGTGGGAGGCGAGGGCGTCCAGGTGGGCCAGGACGGCCTCGGCGGCAGCGCGGCGGCGGGTCAGGGCGGTGGCGTCCAGGGGCAGCGGCCAGGCCTGGTCGGCCGTCGCCCGGTGCAGGGCCGGGTTCTCCTCGTCCTCCTCGGGCTCGTCCGCCCATGCCTCGATCTCGCCGTACCCGGCGGCGCAGTGGTCGTGCAGGGCCAGCAGGAAGTCGGACGGCCCGCGGGGCTTCTTCTGGGCGGGCCCCCACCAGTGGCCGGAGCCGAGGAGCAGCGAGCGGGGGCGGGTGAAGGTGACGTAGCCGAGGCGGAGTTCCTCGGTGTGCTGGTGTTCCTTCATGGCCTCGTGGAAGGCCTTCATGCCCCGGGAGTCCCAGGCCTCGATGTCGGGCAGGGTGTCGGCGTCGCCGCGCAGTGCGTGCGGCAGCACCTTGGCTTGGGATGTCCACTTCTCGCGGCCCTGTGTGCTGGGGAACGTGCCGGTGACCAGGCCGGGCACGGCGACGACGTCCCACTCCAGGCCCTTGGACTTGTGTGCGGTGAGCACCTTGACGGTGTTCTCGCCGCCGGGGAGGGCGTTGTCCAGGCCCTTCTCGTACTGGGCGGCGGTGCGCAGGAAGCCGAGGAAGGCCAGCAAGGTGGCCTCGCCCTCGTTCGCGGCGAAGGACGCGGCGACGTCCAGGAAGTTGGACAGGGTCTCGCGGCGGCGGGCGGCCAGCGCGTGCGGGGACGCCGACAGTTCCACCTCCAGGCCGGTGACGGCGAGGACGCGGTGCAGCACGTCCATCAGCGGGTCTGCCAGCGAGCGGCGCAGTTCGCGCAGTTCGGTGGCCAGGCGGGCGAAGCGCACGCGCGCGTCCGGGGAGAACGGCAGACCGTCGTCGTCCCCATAGCCGTCGGCGCCGTTCAGAGGTGTCTCCAGGAACGTGTCGAGGGCGTCGGCGAGCGATATCACCTCGGACGGGTCGACCCCCTCGACCGCCTCGGCGAGCCGGCGGTCCGGGTCGTCCTCGCCGCCCACGCGCGCGTGGGCCACGAGCAGGCGGGCGCGCCGTCCGAGGAGGGCGAGGTCGCGGGGGCCGATGCGCCAGCGCGGGCCGGTCAGCAGGCGGACCAGGGAGGCGTTGGCGCCGGGGTCCTGGAGGACTTCGCAGACGGCGACGAGGTCGGCGACCTCGGGCAGGTGCAGCAGCCCGGAGAGGCCGACCACCTCGACGGGGATGTCGCGGGCGACGAGGGCTCCCTGGATCTGGGCGAAGTCGGTGGCCGTACGGCACAGAACGGCGATCTCGCCGGGTGCCTTCCCGGTGCGTACGAGGTGGGCAACGGAGTCGGCGATCCAGTCGATCTCCTCGGCGTGGGTGCGCAGCAGGGCACAGCGGACCGTGCCGTCGCGTTCGGCGCCGGGGGCCGGGCGGAGGGCCTCCACGCCCGCGTGCATGGCGCGCAGGGGCTCGGCGAGGCCATTGGCGAGGTCGAGGAGACGGCCGCCGCTGCGGCGGTTCTCACTGAGCGCCTGGCGAGTGGCGGGGCGGCCGTCGGCGTGGGCGAAGTGCTCGGGGAAGTCGTCCAGGTTGGCGACGGAGGCGCCGCGCCAGCCGTAGATCGCCTGGCAGGGGTCGCCGACGGCGGTCACCGGGTGGCCCGTGCCGCCGCCGAAGAGGCCGGCCAGCAGGACGCGCTGGGCCACCGACGTGTCCTGGTACTCGTCGAGCAGCACCACGCGGAACTCCTCGCGCAGCACGCGGCCCACCTCGGGGATCCCGGCGAGTGTCGCCGAGAGGGCGATCTGGTCGCCGAAGTCGAGCAGATCGCGCTCGCGCTTGGCGCCCCGGTAGCGCGTGACCAGTTCGGCGAGTTCGCGGCGGGCGGCGGCCGTCTCGGGGACCTTGCGCAGGTCGGCGTTGGTGAGCTTGGCGCCCTCCAGCGTGCGCAGCAGGTCGGCGTCCCGGGCGCGCAGGTCCTCGGGGCGTACGAGGTGCTCGGCGAGTTCGGAGTCGAGGGCGAGCAGGTCGCTGACCAGGTCGGCGAAGGAGCGGGTCAGCGCCGGGTACGGGCCCGGGGCCTCGCGCAGTACGCGTGCGGCGAGCTGGTAGCGGGTGGCGTCGGCGAGCAGCCGGGACGTCGGCTCCAGCCCGATGCGCAGGCCGTGGTCGGTCAGGAGGCGGCCCGCGAAGGCGTGGTAGGTGGAGATCACCGGCTCGCCGGGCGGGTTGTCCGGGTCGATGACATCGGGGTCGGTGACGCCGGCCCTGACCAGCGCCTTGCGGACGCGTTCGGCCAGCTCGCCTGCGGCCTTGTTGGTGAAGGTCAGGCCGAGGACCTGTTCGGGGGCGACCTGTCCGGTGCCGACCAGCCACACCACCCGTGCCGCCATCACCGTGGTCTTGCCCGACCCGGCTCCGGCCACGATGACCTGCGGGGCGGGCGGCGCGGTGATGCAGGCCGTCTGCTCCGGGGTGAACGGGATACCGAGGAGCTCCTTGAGCTGCTCGGGGTCGGTGATACGGGCGGGCATGTCGGAGAGGCTAGCGGCGGGCACTGACAGCGGGTGCCCGATCGGTCGCCGGGGCGGGGAGAATCCCAGGTCAGCGCGGGTGGTGCGATACGTCACGCCCCGCTCGGCGGGTCACGCACGCTACTCGACCACGTGCCGCCCCTCCGGCCGCGCGCTGCACGACGCCCGGAACGCGCAGTGCGTGCAGTGCTGGCCGGCGCTCGGCGTGAACCGTTCGTCGAGGACCTTTCCGGCGGCGGTGGCCAGCAGGTCGCCGACCCACTCCCCCTCCAGCGGCTCCTGGGCCTGCACCTTGGGCAGGGTCTCGCCGCCGTCGCGCTTGGCCGCTCCCTGGCGAAGCTGCACGAGTTCGGCGCCGCCCGCTTCGGGCCGTACGCCGTCGAAGGCGTCGTCCACGGCTCCCGCGCCGACGGCCAGCTGGTAGACGGCGAGCTGCGGGTGGCGAGCCACCTCGGCCGCGCTGACCGGCTGCTTGCCGGTCTTGAAGTCCACGACGTACGCGCGCCCCTCGGTGTCCGACTCGACGCGGTCCAGCTGGCCGCGGATGCGCACCTCGTAGTCGCCCGCTTCGAGGGTGACGTCGAAGTCGTGTTCGCTCGCCACCGGCGTACGCCCGGTGCGGTCCAGCACGTGCCACTTGAGGAAGCGTTCGAGCGCCACGCGCGCGTGCTCCTTCTCCTGCGCCGACTTCCAGGGCGCGTCGAAGGCGAGCGCGTTCCACACCGACTCCAGACGCTCCATGAGGACGGCGAGGTCGGCGGGGGTGCGGCCGGATGCGACCTCGTCGGCGAGGACGTGCACGACGTTGCCGAAGCCCTGGGCAGTGGTGGCGGGCGCGTCGGCCTTCACCTCGCGCCCCAGGAACCACTGCAGGGCGCAGGTGTTGGCGAGCTGGTCGAGGGCGCTGCCGGACAGGACGACGGGCTGGTCGCGGTTGCGCAGCGGCACCTTGCTCTCGGTCGGCTCGAACATGCCCCACCAGCGGTAGGGGTGCGCCGACGGGACCAGCGGGCGGCCGTCCTCGTCGGCGAGCGCGGCGAGCCGGGCCAGTCGGCGCGCGGCCGCCTCTCGGAGGGTGTCGGACACGCGCGGGTCGACGGTCGTGGCGCGCAGCTCGGCGACGAGCGCGGCCACGGACAGCGGGCGGCGGGGGCGGCCGGTGACGTCCTGCGGCTCGACGCCCAGTTCCGTGAGGAACCGGGAGGGCTGGTCGCCGTCGTCCGCGGGTGCCTTCACCGCGGTGGCGACGAGCCGTTCACGCGCGCGCGTGGCGGCGACGTAGAAGAGACGGCGCTCCTCGGCGAGCAGCGCGCCCGGGGTGAGCGGTTCGGCGAGTCCGTCGCGGCCGATGCGGTCGGCCTCCAGGAGGGAGCCGCGGCGGCGCAGGTCCGGCCACAGGCCCTCCTGGACACCGGCGACGACGACCAGGCGCCACTCCAGGCCCTTGGAGCGGTGCGCGGTCATCAGGCGGACGGCCTCGGGCCGTACGGCGCGCCGCGTGAGCGTGTCGGCGGCGATGTCCTCGGCCTCGATCTCCTCCAGGAAGTTCAGGGCGCCCCGGCCGCCGGTTCGCTCCTCCGCGCGCGCGGCGGTCGCGAACAGGGCGCACACGGCGTCCAGGTCGCGGTCGGCGTTGCGTCCGGCCGCGCCGTCGCGCCGGGCAACCCGTTCCAGACGGGCGGGCCACGGGGTGCCCTCCCACAGGTCCCACAGCGCCTCCTCGGCGGTGCCGCCGCCCGCGAGGCGTTCGCGGGCCTTCCTGAGCAGGGCGCCGAGCCGCTGGGCTCCCCGGGCGTACACCGGGTCGTGCGCGACGAGGCGCTCGGGCTCGGCGAGCGCCCGTGTGAGCAGTTCGTCCGAGGGCGGCGGCAGCGGGTTGCCGGCCGCCCGTTCCTCCTCGCGCAGGGCCCGGCCGAGGCGGCGCAGGTCGGCGGCGTCCATGCCGGCGAGGGGGGAGGCCAGCAGGGTCAGGGCGGTCTCGGTGTCGAGCCAGCAGGTGTCGGGGGCTTCCTCGGCAGCCTCCGCGCCATTCGGTGCGCCCCGCTCGGCACCCCGCGTCGCCTCCGCCGTCGCCACCGCCCTGAGCGCCGTCAGCAGTGGCGCCACCGCCGGTTCGTGGCGCAGGGGCAGGTCGTCGCCGTCGATGTCCAGGGGGACGCCCGCGGCGGTGAGGGCACGGCGGACCGTCGGAATGGTGCGGGATCCGGCACGTACCAGGACGGCCATCTCGCCCCAGGGGACACCGTCCTCCAGGTGTGCCCTGCGGAGGATGTCGGCGATGTTGTCGAGCTCCGTACCGGGCGTCGGGTACGTGTACACCTCGACGCGACCTCCGTCCCGTACCGGGGCGAGCTCGCGGTGTGCGCGCACCTTGCCGGCCGGGAGGCGGGTCAGCGGCATGCGCTGGGTCAGCAGGCGGGTGGCGGTGAGCAGGGCGGCGCCGGAGCGGCGGGAGGTCCGCAGGACCTCGACGGGCGCCGGACGGCCGTCCGCGCGCGGGAACGCCGAGGGGAAGTCGAGGATGCCGTTCACGTCCGCGCCCCGGAACGCGTAGATCGACTGGTCGGGGTCGCCGAAGGCGACAAGGGTTCGTCCGCCGCCGGCCAAGGCATGCAGCAGGCGCACCTGGGCCGGGTCGGTGTCCTGGTACTCATCGACGTACACGGCGTCGTACTGCGCGGCGAGCCGGGCGGCGACCTCGGGGCGGCGGGCCAGCAGCACCGCGCGGTGGACGAGTTCCGCGTAGTCGAGCACGCCCTGCATGTCGAGCACGTCCAGGTACTCGGCGAGGAACGCGGCGGCGGCCCGCCAGTCGGGGCGGCCGATGCGGCGGGCGAAGGCGTCCAGGGCATCGGGGGCCAGGCCGAGTTCCCGGCTGCGGGCGAGCACCGCGCGGACCTCGTCGGCGAAGCCGCGGGTGGTCAGGCACGCGCGCAGTTCGTCCGGCCAGCGCACATGGGTGAGGCCGAGCCGCTCCAGGTCGGGCTGGCCCGCGAGCAGCTCGCGGACGGTGACGTCCTGCTCGGGGCCGGAGAGCAGGCGCAGCGGCTCCACGAACAGGTCGCTGTCCTGGTGGGCCCGGACCAGGGCGTAGCAGTACGAGTGGAAGGTGGTGGCCCGGGGCGCGCGGGCCGCCCCCATGCGCAGCGCCATGCGGTCGCGGAGTTCGACCGCGGCCTTGCGGCTGAACGTCAGCACGAGGATCCGCGCGGGGTCCCCACCACGGGCGATGCGCGCCGCCACGGACTCGACGAGCGTGGTGGTCTTGCCGGTGCCGGGACCAGCGAGAACGAGCAATGGACCGGCAGGGTGGTCAACCACCGCGCGCTGGGCGGCGTCAAGACGAGGGGGAGCGGGCTCGGCCGGCGGGGTACGCACCAGTCGGTAAGCGCCACGGTTCCCCTGCCGCACCTGGGGGTGCGGCAGGCGCCTGGTGGAGGAAGAGGAGCTCACGTGGTTCGCCGGTCCTGGTGGTCGTACTGGTTGTCGGGCCGCCGCGTGTGCAGAGCGGTGGCCGCGGGGTGAGGGGGACACGTTCCGTCGACGCTACGCCGCCGAACGGGCCGGAAGCAGAGCTTCCGCTTCTTCCCTCCCGGCTCTCGCGACACGTGCGTCCCGTACCTCACGAACGTACGGCATGCCACGGACGTCCCTCGTATCCCTCGTACGGGCCACGGGTTCCCCGTATGGGCGTCCGATGGCGGAAGCTGTCAGGTGTGACCCTCCGCGCCCCCGTCGCCGTCCCACCGAGCCCGCCTCATGTCGAGCCGCGGCAGATGGCCCTCGGCGGCCCTGCTCGCCTCCTTCAGCGGGGTGCCCTCCACGCGGTAGTGGTCGAGGGCCCGCAGCTCGTGGCCCGGGAGCAGGACGCCGTCCGCGCGTACGACGCGCCACCACGGCACGGCTCCCCCGTAGAGGGCCATCACGCGGCCGACCTGGCGCGGCCCGCCCTCCTCCAGCCACTCGGCGACGTCCCCGTACGTCATGACCCGCCCCGGCGGAATCCGCTCCGCGACCTCCAGGACCCGCTCGGCGTACTCCGGCAGCGCGTCCGTGTCCCCCGCCCGGGCGTCCCCCGGAAGGCTCTCCTCACTCATTCGCCCATCGTGCCCCACCCCACCGACAATGTGACGCGTTCGGCAGCCGGCGCATCCCTCGCCCTGGAGCGGCGCTTCCGGCAGACTGTGCGCCCCCGCATTTGCACCCTGATGCCCCCGTGTGTCGGCGGAGCATGCCACCATCGTGCGGGCGGTGACTGGTGATACGAGATCAAGAAGAGACGATGAAGCAGCAGGGCGTGCACCCCGAAGGCGCGGAGGGCACCTCCGCCGTTCCTTCGCGCCCGTCCGACGTTCCTTCGCGGCCGGACACCGCTGACCTGCACGGAAACGGGCTTGACGAGGACGTGGACACGGAGCGTCCCCGGAAGGGGGCCGAGTGCGCGGACGACGGGCCCGTCGACGAGGTCGAGGGCGACGAACCGCTGCTCCCCGCGCGCGTGCACCGCCCGTCCGACCTGATGCGGCTCCTGGTGGGCGTGCTCGCCATCGTCGTCCTGCTCGCGATCGCCGCGTTCGCGCACGGAACCACTTCCGGGCTCGAACAGGACATCAACAAGGGCACCGGCCAGGCGCCGGATCTGCTGATCAAGATCGCGGGGCTGGCCTCCAGCATCGCGATCCTCCTGGTGCCGGTCGCGTTCGCGATCGAGCGCCTGATCAAACGCGACGGGCTGCGCATCGCCGACGGCGTGCTCGCGGCGGTCCTCGCGCACGGGGTGACGCTCGCCACCGACCTGTGGGTCGCCCGGGCCGCCCCCGACTCGATCCAGGAGGCGCTCACCCAGCCCTCCCCCGGTGACATCCACGCCCTGACCGACCCGGTGCACGGCTATCTGGCGCCGGTCATTGCGTACATGACAGCCGTCGGCATGTCACGGCGTCCCCGTTGGCGTTCCGTGCTGTGGATCGTGCTGCTGCTCGACGCGTTCTCGATGCTGGTCACCGGTTACACCACACCATTCTCGATCATCCTGACGGTGCTGATCGGCTGGACCGTGGCCTACGGGACCCTGTACGCGGTCGGCTCGCCCAACGTGCGGCCCACGGGGCAGACCCTGATGGCCGGCCTACGGCACGTCGGGTTCCACCCCGTCGCCGCGGCCCGCGAGGAGGCCTCGGACACCGAGAACGGAGACCGCGGCCGGCGCTACTTCGTCACCCTGGAGGACGGCCCGCCGCTGGACGTCACGGTGGTCGACCGGGAGCAGCAGGCACAGGGCTTCTTCTACCGGGCGTGGCGCAATCTGACCCTGCGCGGCTTCGCCACCCGCAGCAGCCTCCAGTCACTGCGCCAGGCACTGGAGCAGGAGGCCCTGCTCGCGTACGCGGCCATCGCGGCAGGCGCCAATGCGCCCAGGCTGATCGCCACCTCCGAACTGGGTCCCGACGCCGTCATGCTCGTCTACGAGCACACCGGCGGCCGCACGCTAGACATGCTGGCCGACGAGGAGATCACCGACGAACTGCTGCGCAACACCTGGCACCAGGTGCAGGCACTGCAGTCTCGGCGCATCGCACACCGCAGGCTGGCGGGTGACGCGATCCTGGTGGATCGTTCCGGCGCGGTGATCCTCACCGATCTGCGCGGCGGCGAGATCGCCGCCGGCGATCTGCTGCTGCGCATGGACGTCGCCCAGCTGGTCACCACGCTCGGCCTGCGGGTGGGCGCCGAGCGGGCGGTGGCGTCCGCGGTCCGTGTCCTCGGCCCCGACGCCGTCGCCGACTGTCTGCCGATGCTCCAGCCGATCGCGCTGACCCGCTCCACGCGCGCGACGCTGCGGAAACTGGCCCGTGAACGGGCACAGCGCGAACGCGAGGCGGTCCTGGAGGCGTCCCTCCAGGCGAAGCAGGCTCGCCTGGAGGCAGCCACGGACGGCACCGGGCCCGTGCTCGAAAAGCCCGACAAGAAGACGGTGCGCGCCGAACAGCGGGCCGAGAAGCGGGCCATCGACGAGGCTCTGGACGAGGCCCGCGAAGAGGATCTGCTCACTCAGATCCGGCACGAGGTGCTGCTGATCAGGCCGCAGGCACCCGTCGAGCCGGCCCGTCTGGAACGGGTCCGGCCGCGCACGCTGATCAGCTTCATCGCGGGCGCCATCGGCGCGTACTACCTGCTGACGCAGCTCACGCACATCGAGTTCGCAACCCTCTTCGCCCAGGCCCAGTGGGGCTGGGTCATCGCCGCGGTGCTGTTCTCCGCACTCAGCTATGTCGCTGCGGCCATGGCACTGCTCGGGTTCGTGCCCGAGCGGGTGCCGTTCGTGCGGACCGTGGCCGCGCAGGTCGCCGGGTCGTTCGTGAAGATCGTGGCACCGGCCGCCGTCGGCGGTGTGGCCCTCAACACACGCTTCCTGCAGCGCGCGGGGGTACGGCCCGGGCTCGCGGTGGCGAGCGTCGGCGCCTCGCAGCTGTTCGGGCTCGGCTGCCACATCCTGATGCTGCTGTCCTTCGGCTATCTGACCGGCACCGAGAAGACTCCGTCGCTGTCGCCGTCCCGGACGGTCATCGCCGGCCTGCTCACGGTGGCCGTGCTCGTGCTCGTGGTGACCTCGGTGCCGTTCCTGCGGAAATTCGTCGTCACGCGCGTGAGGTCGCTGTTCGCGGGTGTCGTGCCGCGCATGCTCGACGTGCTGCAGCGGCCGCAGAAGCTGGTGACCGGCATCGGCGGCATGCTGCTGCTGACCGCCTGCTTCGTCATGTGCCTGGACGCCTCGATCCGGGCCTTCGGCGACCAGTCGACCTCGCTGAGCATCGCCAGCGTCGCCGTCGTCTTCCTCGCCGGAAACGCCCTCGGGTCGGCGGCACCGACCCCCGGCGGCGTGGGCGCGGTGGAGGCGACACTGACGGTCGGACTGATCGCCGTCGGCCTCCCGAAGGAAGTGGCGGCACCCGCCGTCCTGCTGTTCCGGCTGCTGACGCTGTGGCTGCCGGTGCTGCCCGGCTGGCTGGCCTTCAACCACCTGTCGCGCAAGGGCGCCCTTTAGGCGCAGGCTGGGAGGTACCTCGTACGGCCCGCGCCCCGAGCGTGCGACCGTGCGCCGTTCCAGGATGGAAACATGCCGAAGCCCTCCCGGATCCGCGCCGCCCTGACCGTCGCCGTCGTGCTGTCCTCGCTGGTGGCGGGGTGCAGCAGCGGCTCCGGGGATGGGCACGGGGATCTGACCACGCAGAAACTTGACTGGAAGGACTGCCCGGCACCTTCCGCGGCGGAGGGCGGCGGCGGCTCACCGTCACCGCTGCCGAACGGCGGAGCATGGCAGTGCGCCACCATGCAGGCGCCCCTCGACTGGAACGACCCCAAGGGCCCCACCATCGGCCTCGCGCTGATCCGGGCGAAGGCCAGCGGCGACCCGGGCAAGCGGATCGGCTCGCTGATCTTCAACTTCGGCGGCCCCGGCGGTTCCGGCGTCACCACGCTGCCCGCCTTCGGCGAGGACTACGCGAAACTGCGCACCCGCTACGACCTGGTGAGCTTCGACCCGCGCGGGGTCGGCCGCAGCGCACCGGTCGAGTGCGAGAGCGACGAGCAGCTCGACGATTTCTTCCAGCAGGACTCGACGCCCGACGACACGGCGGAGCGCGACCAGCTCCTGAATCGCACCAAGCAGTTCAACGGGGCCTGCGAGAAGAACTCCAAGAAGGTCCTGCCGCACGTGCGCACCACGGACGCCGCCCGCGACATGGACCTGATGCGCCAGGTCCTCGGCGACGACAAGCTGCACTACTTCGGCATCTCGTACGGCACCGAACTCGGCGGCGTCTACGCCCACTTGTTCCCCAAGAACGTGGGACGGGCCGTCTTCGACGGGGTCGTCGACCCCACGCAGGACCCCGAACAGAGCTCGCTCGGCCAGGCCCAGGGCTTCCAGCTCGCGCTCAACAACTTCGCCGAGGACTGCACGTCGAAGACGACCGAGTGCCCGATCGGCGACACCCCGCAGGACGTCAAGGACCGCATCGCCAAGCTGCTCAAGGACCTCGACAAGAAGCCGATCCCGGGCATCTTCCCGCGCCAGCTGACCCAGACCGCCGCGACCAACGGCATCGCGCAGTCCCTGTACTCCAAGGACTTCTGGGAGTACCTCACCGAGGGCCTGGAGCAGGCGTACGACGGTGACGGCAGGATCCTGATGCTGCTGTCCGACTCGATGAACGGCCGCAACGAGAACGGCGAGTACAGCAACATCACCGCGGCGAACATCGCCATCAACTGCGCCGACGACAAGCCGCGCTACACCGCCGACTACGTCGAGCAGAGGCTGCCGCAGTTCCGCGCGGCCTCCTCGCTGTTCGGGGACTTCCTGGCCTGGGGCATGCTCAGCTGCACCAACTGGGCGGTGCCGGGCGCCGCCGACCATCCCGACGTGAGCGCGCCCGGGGCGGCGCCGATCCTCGTCGTGGGCAACACCGGCG
Organism: Streptomyces sp. NPDC086549; assembly: GCF_044746205.1. Taxonomy (NCBI): domain Bacteria; kingdom Bacillati; phylum Actinomycetota; class Actinomycetes; order Kitasatosporales; family Streptomycetaceae; genus Streptomyces; species Streptomyces sp. NPDC086549. Next base: position 313,638 of record NZ_JBIVBS010000002.1, read on the forward strand.
ACCCGGCGACCCCGTACGAGGGCGCTCGGAAGATGGTGGACGCGCTCGGCAAGGGCGTCGGCGTCGAACTGACATACAAGGGGCAGGGGCACGGCGCGTACGACAGCAAGAACAAGTGCGTGCAGGACGCGGTGAACGGCTACCTGCTGGACGGAAAGGTGCCGCCGGCCGGGACGGTCTGCTCCTGAGCCACTCGGAATCTTCGCAAAACCCCAGGCACCCTTTAGAAAACCCCAGGTCAGACGGTTATCCACAGGCCGGAGCAGGCTCGGCTCGATCTGCCTACTATGGCCTGACTGCTCCCCGCGGCTCGGTGCGGAGAGCTCGCGAGGGGGTGCACATGTCGCGTTTCGTACGGTGGACGGCCACAGTCGCCACAGCGGTTCTGGTGGCCGGATGCGGCGGCGGATCGTCCGGCGGAGGCAAGGACGAGGGGAAGGGCCGGCCCGAATCGCCGTCGGCGTCGCCGGCCACCACAGCCGCCCTGCCCGCCTCACTCACGACCCAGAGTCCGGACTGGGGCCGCTGCAAGGCCACGGGGGACTCACCGGCACCGAGCGGCGACTGGCAGTGCGCCACGCTCAAAGTGCCGCTGGACTGGTCGAAGCCGGACGGCGAGACGATCGGTCTGGCGCTGATCCGCGCCAAGGCGACCGGGGGCGACCACATCGGCTCGCTGCTGTTCAACTTCGGCGGCCCGGGCGGCTCGGGCGTGTCCACGATGCCGTACTACGCCACCATGGTCTCCAAGCTGCGTGAGCGGTACGACCTGGTGAGCTGGGACCCGCGCGGGGTCGGGGCGAGCGAGGGCATCCGCTGCCGCGGCGACCGGGAGATCCAGGCCGCCGAGACGGTGGACGCCACCCCGGACACACCGGCCGAGGAGCAGGCCTACTTCCGGGACGCCACCGACTTCGGCAAGGGCTGCGAGCGGGCCGCCGGCAAGCTGATGGCGCATGTGTCGACGACCGACACGGCACGCGACATGGACCTGATGCGCCAGGTCCTCGGTGACACCAAGATGCACTACTTCGGCATCTCGTACGGCACCGAACTCGGCGGCGTCTACGCCCACTTGTTCCCGAAGAACGTGGGGCGGCTGATCCTCGACGCGGTGGTCGACCCGAGCGCCGACACGGTAGGCCACGCCGAGAACCAGACCCGGGGCTTCCAGCGGGCCCTCGACGACTATCTGAAGTCCACGGGCCAGGACCCGAAGCAGGGCTCGCGGAAGATCGTGAACCTGCTGGACAAGATCGACGCCCATCCGCTCCCGACGTCGTCCGGACGCAGACTGACACAGACGCTCGCGGTCACCGGCATCGTCCTGCCTCTGTACAGCGAGGCCAGCTGGCCGACGCTCACCAGCGCCCTGAACGCGGCCGAGCGGGGCGACGGTTCGAAGCTGCTGTCGCTCGCGGACGACTACAACGAGCGCAACTCCTCGGGGCGCTACGGCACGACGACCCACGCCCAACGGGTCATATCGTGCCTGGACGACAAGCAGCGGCCCACACTCCAGGAGACGAAGAAGCTGCTGCCGGAGTTCGAGAAGATCTCGCCGGTGTTCGGGGACTTCATGGGCTGGGACACAGCCGGCTGGTGCCACGACTGGCCGGTGGCCGGGCAGTACGACACCCCGGAGGTCAGTGCGGCGGGTGCGGCGCCGATCCTGCTGGTCGGCAACACCGGGGACCCGGCGACACCGTACGAGGGCGCCCGCAGGATGGCGGACGAGCTGGGCAAGGGCGTCGGCGTGGAGCTCACCTGGAAGGGCGAGGGACACGGGGCGTACGGCAGCGAGAGCGACTGCGTCGACTCGGCCGTGAACGCGTACCTGCTGAACGGCACGGTGCCGAAGGACGGCACGGTCTGCTCCTAGCTCCGGTCCCTGGCGCAGCGCGTCGGGCAGCGGAAAGGGGCCCGGCACTCGTGGTGCCGGGCCCCTCCGGAACCGGGGAAGGCGTACGCCTAGTAGACCGGCTTGTCCGGCTCGATCTGGTTGACCCAGCCGATCACGCCACCGCCGACGTGCACGGCGTCCGCGAAGCCCGCGGACTTCAGCACGGCGAGGACCTCGGCGCTGCGGACACCCGTCTTGCAGTGCAGGACGATCTTCTTGTCCTGCGGGAGGGTCTCCAGCGCGGTGCCCATGAGGAACTCGTTCTTCGGGATCAGCTTGGCACCGGGGATCGAGACGATCTCGTACTCGTTGATCTCACGGACGTCGATGATCTCGATGTTCTCGCCCTCGTCGATCCACTCCTTGAGCTGCTTCGGAGTGATCGTCGCACCGGCGGCCGCCTCCTGGGCCTCCTCGGACACGACCCCGCAGAAGGCCTCGTAGTCGATGAGCTCGGTGACGGTCGGGTTCTCGCCGCAGACCGCGCAGTTCGGGTCCTTGCGGACCTTGACCTGGCGGTACTGCATCTCCAGGGCGTCATAGATCATCAGACGGCCGACCAGCGGCTCACCGGTGCCGGTGAGGACCTTGATCGCCTCGGTGACCTGGATGGAGCCGATGGACGCGCACAGCACGCCCAGGACGCCGCCCTCGGCGCAGGAGGGGACCATGCCCGGGGGCGGGGGCTCCGGGTAGAGGCAGCGGTAGCAGGGGCCGTACTCGGACCAGAAGACGGAGGCCTGGCCGTCGAAGCGGTAGATCGAACCCCACACGTACGGCTTGTTCAGCAGCACGCACGCGTCGTTGACCAGGTAGCGGGTCGCGAAGTTGTCCGTGCCGTCGACGATCAGGTCGTACTGGCTGAAGATGTCCATCACGTTGTCGGCCTCGAGCCGCTCCTCGTGAAGGATCACGTTCACGTACGGGTTGATGCCGAGAACGGAGTCACGCGCGGACTCGGCCTTGGAGCGGCCGATGTCGGACTGGCTGTGGATGATCTGGCGCTGCAGGTTCGACTCGTCGACCTCGTCGAACTCCACGATGCCGAGCGTGCCGACGCCCGCCGCGGCCAGGTACATGAGCGCCGGCGAGCCCAGGCCGCCGGCGCCCACACAGAGCACCTTGGCGTTCTTCAGCCGCTTCTGCCCGTCCATCCCGACGTCCGGGATGATCAGGTGGCGGGAGTACCGGCGGACCTCGTCTACGGTGAGCTCAGAAGCTGGCTCGACCAGGGGTGGCAGCGACACGGGGGCTCCGTTGGTCGGTCGATCACTACGGTTGTTCTTCGTGTAACAGTGCCATGGCCCCTTTCATTCCGAGACACCTGTTCCGATCCGCGAGACGATTTCGTCCCAGTAGCCGGGCATGGTCTCCCAGGGATCGGCGCGGCCGCCGTGATCGGTGCGGTCGGTGAAGTAGATCGTCGCCGCGCCCTGCCAGCGGGCGATGCGCAGCGCCTCGTCGAGGTGGCCGCGGGGCACGCCGTGCACGAAGTGGCAGAAGCGGTCGGGCGGGTAGTCGGCGGTCCACTCGGCCACCTGGGACCAGCGGTAGTCGGTCCAGGGGCCGGAGAAGGTCACCAGTTGGTCCGCGTTCTCGGCGTAGCCCGGGTGGGGGTGGGTGCCGTGGCCGAGGACCACATGGGTGTCCTCGCGCATCGCGCGGAGCGCGGTGACGGTGCGGCGAACCTCGGGGAGCTCGGTGCGCTCGGCGGGGCAGCGGTCGAGGAGGAAGCCGTCGACCTGGTACCAGTCGAGGTATCGGTGGGCGTCGGAGACCAGGTCTCCATGGGCACGGGCGCCGTGGGTGGTGTCCAGGTGGCCGAGGAGGCGGACGCCGGCGTTGCGGAGCCGACCGGCCGCTTCCAGGCAGTGCGGGTCGGGGCGAGTGCCGGGACCTCCGCCCGAGACGTTGAGGGCGACCCAGTGCAGAGGCGTGCCGGGACGGGTGAGTTCGGCCCACTCGGTCGGGGCGACCAGAGGATGCGCATAGCCGGGGATGCCGAAGCCGGTGCGGAAGCGGGTGCTCGCGGCACCCGCCTTGGTGCTGGTCAGATGCGGCATGCCGCCTCCATCCAGATGTCGGCGAGAGACTCTTCCAGGTTGATCCGGGGCCGCCAGCCGAGCCGGTCGCGTGCGGTGCGCACATCGGCCTGCTGCCAGCTGCCGCAGCCGTCCGGATACGGGTACGCGACCGGGGCCGCGTGGTCGGATTCGGTGCGGGGGTGGCCGATGGCCACTCTCAGGGGACCGGGCGGTCCGTCGAGTTCGTGCAGGGCGCCGCCGTATCCGGCGACCCGGGCGAGGACGGCGGCGGCGTCGCGGAGGCGGACGGCGCGGCCCGAGCCGATGTTGATGACGCCCTGCGCCGCGGAGAGCGAGGCGGCGTGCACGGCGCGCGCCACGTCACGGACATCGACGAAGTCACGCTGGGCGCCCAGCCCGCCGAGCTTGAGTTCGCCGTCACCGGACTGCATGGCGCGGCGCATCGCCTCGGCGAGACGGCCGAGCGGGGAGCCGGCCGGGGTGCCGGGTCCGGCGGGCGAGAACACGCGGAGGACCACGGCGTCCAGGCCAGAGCCCAGGACCAGTTCGGTGGCGGCGAGCTTGCTGACGCCGTACGGGCCGCCGGGGCGCGGGACGGCGTCCTCGGCCGTGGAGGAGCCGGGCTGGCTCGGACCGTACTCGGAGCTGCAGCCGATCTGCACCAGCCGGGCGCCGCAGCCGCTGCGGCGCAGGGCCTCGCAGACCGTGGCAACGGCGACCGTGTTGTGCCGGGTGAGTTCGCGGGCGCCGCCGCGGGTGGCTCCGGCGCAGTTGACGACGACTCCGGGGTGGACCGCGTCGAGGAAACGGGTGAGCGCGCCGGGGCTGCCCGTCGCGAGGTCGAAGCGGACGTCGGCGTCGTCGCCGCGCCCGAGCGCGGTGAGCTGGACGGCCGGGTCGGCGAGCAGGCGGTCGGCGACGAAGCGGCCGAGGTAGCCGTTGGCTCCGATCAGCAGGACCCTCATCGTTCGGCTCCCGGGGTGTGCGTTCCGGCTGTTCCGGTGGCTCCGGACGCTCCGGGTCGGGAGGTGGTCATCTGGTGTTCTCCTTCGAAGGGTTGGTGCGATTGCCTCCGGCGTCTGGGCCGGGCGCCTGCGGCTGGGACAGGTCTGGGTCGGGTGGTGGATCGCTCCGTCGCGAAGAGCGGTGTGTCGCGCTGGTCACCGGTACTCTCCCGTGGACGCGTGCGCCGAGGCGCGGGTCAGCGTGCGGGCCGCGTGGAGCAGCAGGGTCAGGGCGGCCGTTGCGCAGGCGAGCGCGGGGACGCTGCCGGCTCCCCAGGTGTCCACGAGGGTCTCGACGGGGGTCGCCAGGAAGGCGCATCCAGGAAGACGCCCGCCGAGCACCAGGGCCAGGGCCGTCGCTTCGGTCGCGGCCGTGGCGGTGAGGGCATGAGCCGGGGCGTGCGGGAGCCGGTGGACGGCGAGGAGACGGGCGAGCAGGAGGAGGGTGCCCAGGGTGAGGGTCTGGGGATAGGCGGCGGGCTCGTGCAGGACCGTGCCGGTCAGGGCGGCCAGGGCCGTGAGGGCGCTCAGGAACAGGGCGACCATGCCGAGCAGCAGCGGCCGTGCGGCGGCGGTGAACTCCTCCAGGCCGCGGCTGGCCGCGAGCCTGCGCTGTGCGCGTGCGGCGAAGAGGTGGGCGCTCCAGGCCGCCGGGGCGCAGGCCAGGGTGAGGGCCAGGGCGGACGCGGTGGCCAGGGGCCAGGGGCTGTCCGGTGCGCCGGTGGGCGGGCCGTCGGGGCCGCCGTGCAGTACGGCGCGGAGCAGGCCGTCGCCGAGGAGTGCGTAGCCGAGGAGCCAGTAGGTGGAGGCGCGCATGCGGGCTGCCGTGCGCCAGGCGTGCGTGCTCGGCGGTGTGCTGAGCGGGCCGCGGCGGAGTGCCGCGCGCACGCCCAGGGCCACGGCGAGGACGCCGACGGTGGCCACCAGGAGGCGCGTCCGGCCGTGGGTGAGGTCCGCGGTGGTCACGGCCGCCGCGCCGAGCGCTCCGGGAAGGAGGGTGAGCAGGGCCCAGTCGGCGCGCGCGCGGGGCGCTGTCGCGGGGTCGGACGGCGGGAGCGTGTCGTCGCCGCGGGGCACGCGCGCGTGCATCTCCTCGGCGAGCGAGAAGACGTCGCGGTGGCGGTAGCGCGCGGCGGTCCGGTCGGTGACGCCGTGCGCCTCCAGTCCCGCCGCGATCTCCAGCGGGTCCACGGCGCGCTCGCACAGCTCGCGATGACGGTGCATCAGCGCCTTCACGGGGTCGGCGCCCCGACGGACAGCGGGGCCGCCTGCTCTTCCCGTGCCCGCGTCGGCTCTGGCGGCCGTCGGCACGGACGACTCGGCGTCGTGGGAGGAGTCCAGCTCACTCCCGCCACCGTCACCCGGCTCCGGCTCCTGCCCCGTGAGCCACCCCTCCGACCGGGTGTCCCACGCGCCGGGGCTGCTCGGGGTTCCGGGACGGTTCAGTTCGCCCAGGTCGCTCATCGGGCTCCCTCCGGGGTAGTGAAGGGGGTGGCGCGTACCGGTGGGCCGGAGGCCCAGGCGGGGCCGCCGCGGGCGACGACGCGGGAGACGGGTCCCGTCCAGCGGCCGGGGAGGTGGGCCTCGGCCGGGACGGCGAACGGGAGGGGTTCGCCGGTGTCGTCGAGGACGACACGACGCACGGGGCAGTGCGAGACGATCTCCAGGTAAATGCCGTGAAATGCCGCGATGTTCTGCTCGACGGTGAACAGTTCGAGCGCCCGGGCCCGGGCGGCCGCGCCCAGGCGCTCACGGCGCTCGGGGTCGCGCAGCAGTGCCACGCACGCCTCCGCGAGCGCCCGCGGGTTGCGCGGCGGCACGACGAGTCCCGTGCCGCCGATGACCTCGACCACCGCGCCGACGTCCGTGGACACCGTCGCGCGACCGCAGAGCATGGCCTCGACCAGGCTGATCGGGAAGCCCTCGACGACGCTGGAGAGGATGGTCACCGCGCCGGAGGCGTACACGTCGGCGAGGGTCGGGGCCTCGGGGCCACCGATCTCCTCGAAGGACACCGGGTTGTCGCCGACGGCGTGCACGTCCTCGGCCTCGTCCGGGAAGAGCTGCGCCGCGAGTGCCCGGCACTGGCCGAGGTACGCCTCCCCCTCGGCGCCCACGGCCGCGCCGACGACGCGCAGCCGCGCCTTGGGCTCCTCCTTGCGGACTTCCGCGAAGGCGTGCAGCAGCGACACCAGGTCCTTGGCGGGTTCGACCCGGCCGACCCACACGAGCGTGCCCGGGTCGGCGTGGTCCGGAGCCTCGCCGACCTCCGCGAAGCGGGAGGCCTCCATGCCCGGGTAGACCATGCGGATCCTCGCCCGGTCCGCGCCGCAGCGCTCCTGCCAGCGACGGGCGTGCGCGTTGCCGGGCGTGACGATCGCGGCCCGCTGATAGACCTCGGCGGCGAGCCTGCCGTGGAAGGAGGCGAGCAGGGCGCGTACGGCGGGAGCGGCCTCGGAAGAGGCGAGGTAGTGCGAGCGCAGGCGCACGCCGTACTCCGTCACCAGCAGCGGTACGCCGGAGAAATGGCGGGCGAGCAGTCCGGTGAGCGCCGCGGGCCCTCCGGCCGTCGCATGGCACAGGTCGGCCGGGCCGAGTCCGTCGTCCCCGTACCAGTCGAGGGAGAGGGGGCGCAGGGTGCGTTCCAGGTGTGCGGCGACGGCGAGCAGGTCGGGTACGCGTGCCTCGCGCGCCGTGCGCGGTGCGCCGGGCGCACGGCAGGCACGCTCCAGCGCGCGTACGGCGGTTTCGGAGCGGAGCGCGCCGACCAGACCGCCGTCGTCGCGCGCCAGTTCCGCGAGCCCGTACAGCGCACTGGCGAAACGGTCCGCCTGACCGTCCGGCCCGGCGCAGAACGACTCGACGAGCTCTCCGTAGCAGTCGGCGAAGCGCCGGCGCGCGCGCCGGTTCCACACCGCCCCGTCGTCCTCGGCGGTCCACAGCGGGGCCGTGCGAACCCGGCTGACCTGTGGCGGAAGCGGGATCCAGCCCTCGTCCTCCTGTTGCCGGCTGCGACTGAGCGCGAAGATGTCGAACTCGTGCTGCCCGAGCCCGCGCACGAGCCGGTCGCACCAGAGCCTGGCATCACCGCCCAGATACGGATAACCACCCTCCGTAAGCAGTCCGATGCGCACGAGCGCACCCCCGATCTCCCGTATGGGGAGCCGCCGTTGTCCCGGCGGCTCGCAGCGGGACGAACGTATGCGGACATGACGGTGGCGCGACGGACGGTTGTCCATCACGCCACCAAAAGGGGTGAACGGACGTAACTTTCCCGTGCGGGCGACGTTCGCTCGCGCTAAGAGATCATTCGAACGCGGAACGTCACACCGTGATCCGGTCGCCGACCCGGCGTACGACGGCGCTCAACTCCTGGGGTAGGGCCAGGGGTTGGGCAGACAGTGGATTCCGTCGTGGTCGAGGAACTTGGTCTGCTGCTGCATGACCGGGGCCAGCTCGCCGTCCTTGTCGCAGGTGACATGGCCGTGGCCCAGCCGGTGGCCGACCTCGTGGTTGATGAGCATCTGCCGGTAGGCGTGGATCTCGTCCCCGTACGTCTTGCTGCCCTGCGCCCACCGATACGCGTTGATCATCACGCGCTCGGTGGAGGCGGAGTCGCACGACACGTTGTCCTCCGTCGTGTCGAGACCGGACTTGGCGCACCACTCGGCGGTGGTGCCGGGACTCGCGAGCGTGATCACGAAGTCGGGCTTGCCGGAATCGACGCGCTCGAAGGTGCGAGCCCCGTCGTGGGCCCAGCTGCGGTCGTCGTTGAGCGTCTTCTGGACAGCCTGGGCGAAGAGTTCGGCGTCCAGGCCGAGCCCCTGCTCCACGTCCACTCGGTAGGTGTACTTCTTCCCCTTGCCCGGGGCCTTGTCGGTGCCCGGGACGGCGTCGAACTTCCCCGAGCCCTTGAGCGTGGCGCCGAGCGGGTACTTCGTGGCCATCTTCTGCTCGTACGTCAGTGCCGCCACGCTCGGCGAGGCGGACGGGGTCGTCCGGCCTTTGCCGCGCGAGGTGGAGTCGTGGTCGGTGCGGGCCTGATCGGTGGCCGACTGCGACCGCACGTCGGTGTCGTCGCGGCCGTCGGCGACCTGGCCGGCCACGATCACGGCGAGCACGGTGGTGACGGCGGCGGCCGCGATGCCGGTGAAGGCCCGGCCCTTGCCGCCCTTCGTCTGCGCGGGCGGGCCCGTCGGGGGCGCGTCGCCGTCCGCCTCGGTCGCGGGTGCGGGTGCGGTCCGGCCGGTGACGGGGGTGTACGACTCCGTGCGCTGGGCGCCGATGCCGGCTCCGGACCGGGGCACGAAGACGTCGTCGTACTCGTCGAAGGCGTCGAGGTAGTCCTGCCGGGGGCCGCCCCGCATCGCCTGCCGCTGCCGCGGTACGGCCGCACCGGGCCCCGCCACACCGACTCCGGGCGGGACACCGCGCCCCGCACCGGCCCGCCCCTTCAACTCGCCCCAGCCACCACCGGATTCACGCTGCTCGGGGTGCCCGCCACGGGATTGGGGGATGCCCTGGGCGGGGGTGCCGTCAGGAAGACGGGGGGTCCCGTGGGCAGGCGTACCGTCCGGGAAACGAGGGACGCCGCGCGCGGGCGTACCGCCCACCGGGCCGTCCACCGGACCGCCCGGGGGCCCCGCGGCCCCCGCGTTCCCGGTGGCTCCTGCGGCCCCCGCGGACCCCCGCGCCCCCCGCCTCGCGCCTATGTCCGCGGCATCACCCTTGGAGGAGGGCCCGCGGCGGCTGTGGCGTCCCACGTCGCCCCTCAGCTCCCCGCACTCGCGCCGGTGGCACCCCGGCCACCGGGACCACCGTCGGCCACCGGCCCCGACTCCCCCGAGTCCGCGAGGAGTTCACGGAACGCCTCGGCCACCGCCTCCGGATACTCCATCATCGCCACGTGCCCGGCGTCGGGCAGGGTAAGCAGGCGGGAGTCGCAGAAGGAGCGGGCCGCCCGCTGGGCCATGCGGTAGCCGACGAGCTGGTCGCGGCCGCCGTAGATCAGGAGGGTCGGCGCCAGGACACGCTCGGCCTGGCGCCACAGCCCGTGCTGCCCGCCCAGCGTGTACGCGTTCACCAGCCCGCGCGCGGACCGCGTCATCGCGTCCCAGAAGTACGGCAGTTGGAGCCGCCGCTCCAGTTCCTCCACGGCGTGTCCGAACGCCTCGGGCGTCACCCGCGCGGGGTCGCCATAGCACAGCCCCAGGACCCCGCGGACCCGCTGCTCCACCGTCCACTCCTTGGTCACCCGCGTGAACAGCGCGGCCGCGCCGGGCGCCCCCAGCAGCGCGGTCGGCACCGCGGTCCGCTGCACGCGCAGCTCCGGCAGCGCGGGCGAGACGAGCGTGAGCGTCCGTACGAGATCGGGACGCACGGCGGAGACGCGCGTGGCGACCGCACCACCCAGCGAGTTCCCGAGGAGGTGTACCGGGCCGCGCCCGGACGCGTCGAGATAGCGGATCACCGCGCGCGCGTGCCCCGTGACGGAGTAGTCGCCGTCGTCCGGCGGCGGCGAGTCGCCGAAGCCCGGCAGGTCGACCGCCTCGCTGTCGACGACACCGTCGAGCCGCTCCATGAGCGACGACCAGTTCTGCGAGGAACCGCCGAGGCCGTGGACGTACAGCGCGGGTGGCAGGCCCGCGCGCGCGGGTGGCCTCGACCGGATCGACAGCGTGACTCCCGGGAGGCCCACAGAGCCGAGCCGCTCGCCCTCCGCGACCCTGACGGCCGCCGCCTTCGGGAGCACACTGGTGGCCGGCACGGACGGCAACTCGGTCGAAGACATGCGGCAATGTTACGAGACGATCACGCAGTGATTCGTGTGTTCGCAGTCACAGAACATGTGCGGATCGCATAGCGTCCGAATCGGGTGTCTCCTACGCTCATACAGAGGGCACCCGCTTGTAGCCCCTGTTTCTCCCAGGGACGTTCGACGGAAGGGAGCCCGCCATGGCCCTTGACCCCACCGACCCCGACGTCTTCGTGGAACTCGCGGCGGACGAGGTCCCGCAGTTCGACGTCGAGGCCCCCGAGAACGACGCGGCCGAACAGCACGCGGACCTCGCGCCGGACCGTGACGACCCCCTCGAGGACGTCGACCCGGCCAGCGCGAACGAGGCGGACATCATCGAGCAGGCGCGCGTCGTCACCCTCGACGAGGACGATTACCGCTGACACCGAGGCGGGTACGGGGAGTGACCTGCCCCGTTTAGTGCTCTATGAGGGACTTTCGCCGCTGTCCGCTACGTGAAATTCTGCGCTCGCACCGCGCACACCACGGTTACCGAAAAGTACGATGGCCGCGCGGCGCACACCGCATGTGGACGACTTTGGGAGGCGGCGTGACAGCCATCGAGCAGACAGAGGCGGCTCGCCCGCGGGGCACTCGCCTGCCGCGCCGTGCCCGACGGAACCAGCTGCTGGGCGCCGCCCAGGAAGTTTTCGTGGCGCAGGGCTACCACGCGGCCGCGATGGACGACATCGCCGAGCGCGCCGGTGTCAGCAAGCCGGTGCTCTACCAGCACTTCCCGGGCAAGCTCGACCTCTACCTGGCCCTGCTGGACCAGCACTGCGAGGCCCTGATCCAGGCCGTCCGCGGCGCACTGGAGTCGACGACGGACAACAAGCAGCGCGTGCGGGCGACCATGGACGCCTACTTCGCGTACGTCGAGGACGACGGCGGCGCGTTCCGTCTGGTCTTCGAGTCCGACCTGACGAACGAGCCCGCGGTGCGCGAGCGCGTCGACAAGGTCACCAAAGACTGCGCCGAGGCGATCTGCGACGTCATCGCGGAGGACACGGGCCTGTCTCGGTCCGAGTCGATGCTGCTGGCCTCTGGCCTCGGCGGACTCGCCCAGGTGGTCGCGCGCTCCTGGCTGCACAGCGACCACAGCGTCCCGCGCGACCAGGCCGTGCAGCTGCTGACGTCGCTGGCCTGGCGGGGCATCGCCGGCTTCCCGCTGCACGGACTCGATCAGAACCACTGACGCGACCGGACAGTGCCGCGGACGGGACCGAACGGAAGCCGTTGAGGGCACCCGGCCGGGTTGTTCCCGTCCGGTGTTCGCTCCTGGCGTTCTTGCCCGAAGCGTGTACGTCCCCTCACCGGGCTAATGTGTGCTGGGTACGGCGCGCAAGGTCGCGCACTTCACTGACCGTCGGAGGGACATAGCCGTGGAGGTCAAGATCGGCGTGCAGCACGCGCCCCGCGAGATCGTTCTGGAGAGCGGTCAGAGCGCGGAGGAGATCGAGCGCGTGGTGGCCGAGGCGCTGGCCGGAAAGACGCAGCTGCTGAGCCTCGCGGACGAGAAGGGCCGCAAGGTGCTGGTCCCGGCCGACCGTTTGGCGTATATCGAGCTCGGCGAGCCGACCATCCGCAAGGTGGGCTTCAGCGCGCTGTAGTGACAGCTGAGGGAAGGGGCCCGGTGGCGACACAGCCACCGGGCCCCTTCCTCGTGAACGGGTGTGAACGATCTCCATGGGCACAGCACAAGCTCCATGGGTACAACACAAGTCACCCACAGGGTGGGATTGCATTCCGCAGGTCACGGGTATGACGGGCTACGACCGCGAAGCGCGGGCCGGCCGTGTGGGAGGGACCCGTCATGATCCTGGAAGCTCTCGGCTCCGCGCTGCTCGGCGCCGTCCTGGCCTGGGCCGCGGTGCACCGCCTCTCCCGCCGCATGCCCACCCGTCCCCTGGTGTTCTGCACCGGCGTCGCCGGAGCCCTCTTCGGTGACTTCGTCACCCACAGCGCGCTGGGCCCCGGCACGGTCCTGCTGAGCCTCCTCGGCGCGGCGGTGGTCTCCGCGGCCTCGCTGTCGCTGCTGCTGCGACCGGCCGGGAGACTCCGCCGACGATCAGCCCCGGCGTAGGGGCCGGTGACCGCCAGGGCCTGTTGGCTCCTGGCTCTAGGCCGCCAGCCCGAGCGCCGCCATCCGCTTCGTGTGGGCCTCGGTGATGCGGGAGAACATCCTGCCGACCTCGGCGAGGTCGAAGCCGTCCGCGACGCCGCCGACGAGCATCGTGGACAGCGCGTCCCGGTCGGCGACCACACGCTGGGACTGCGAGAGCGCCTCGCCCATCAGACGCCGCGCCCACAGGGCGAGCCGGCCGCCCACCCGCGGGTCCGCGTCGATCGCGGCGCGCACCTTCTCGACGGCGAAACCGGCGTGTCCGGTGTCGTCCAGGACGGCCAGAACCAGTTCGCGTGTGTCGGAGTCGAGGCGGGCCGCGACCTCCCGGTAGAAGTCGCTGGCGATCGAGTCGCCGACGTACGCCTTGACCAGGCCCTCCAGCCAGTCCGAGGGCGCCGTCTGCTTGTGGAAGCCGTCCAGGGCAGCGACGAAGGGCTCCATGGCCCGGGTCGGCTCCTCGCCGATCTCGGTGAGCCGGTCGCGCAGCTGCTCGAAGTGGTGGAACTCGGCCGAGGCCATCTTGGCCAGCTCAGCCTTGTCCGCCAGCGTCGGCGCCAGCTTGGCATCCTCCGCGAGCCGCTCGAACGCCGCCAGCTCCCCGTAGGCGAGTGCGCCGAGCAGGTCCACGACCGCGGCGCGGTACTGCGGGTCGGCGGAGGCCTTCGCCCAGTCCTGGGCGGCGACTCCGGTGGCCTCGGGCGAGGCATCCTCGGGGGCGTTGTCAGGCTTGTCAGAGCTCGTCATGAAGCGCACAATAGCCCGCCCGCCGCCTCTCGGAACCCCTGGTCAACCAGTGTGACGACGAGTACGTGACCAAATCGGCCATCGCGTGTGCGAGTTTCCGGGGTATGGTGGTAATGCGCCTGCTGGTACGTGGTCGTAAATCGACGTCGCACCTCGACAGGCCGCACGTATGAGGATGCCCGGTCGGTGGCCCGATCGGCTCCGACCCGACAGCCCTCCTGGCCGTACTGCTCTGTACGTACGACAACCGGAGGGACACCCTCAGCGGTACGAGCGCTAGAGCGTCGGCAGTGGTCCCGTGCCATACGGCTTGCCCAGAGTGGTTTGCCCGTAAGGCAGCCGACGTCCCCGGCACGGTCCGTCAAAGACCCCCGCGCTCGCCTCGCGCCGCGACTCACAGAAGAGGCAGCACCCTGACTACGACGTTTCGTGAACTCGGAATCCTTCCCGAGACCGCCGAGGCCCTGGAAGCCGTCGGCATCATCACCCCCTTCCCCATCCAGGAGATGACGCTCCCCGTCGCCCTCTCGGGCACCGACGTCATCGGCCAGGCCAAGACCGGCACCGGCAAGACGCTGGGCTTCGGCCTTCCGCTCCTGGAGCGCGTCACCGTCCCCGCCGACGTCGAGGCCGGCCGCGCCCGGCCCGAGGCGCTCACCGACGCCCCGCAGGCGCTCGTCGTCGTCCCCACGCGCGAGCTGTGCACGCAGGTCACCAACGACCTGCTGACCGCGGGCAAGGTGCGCAACGTGCGCGTCACCGCGATCTACGGCGGCCGGGCCTACGAGCCTCAGGTCGAGGCCCTCAGGAAGGGCGTCGACGTGGTCGTCGGCACCCCCGGGCGCCTCCTGGACCTCGCGGGCCAGAAGAAGCTGAACCTGAATCACGTCAAGTGCCTGGTCCTGGACGAGGCCGACGAGATGCTCGACCTGGGCTTCCTGCCCGACGTCGAGAAGATCATCGACATGCTTCCGGCGAAGCGCCAGACGATGCTGTTCTCGGCGACCATGCCGGGCGCGGTCATCGGCCTCGCGCGCCGCTACATGTCCCGTCCCACGCACATCCGCGCCACGGCGCCGGACGACGAGGGCGCGACCGTCGCGAACATCAAGCAGTTCGTGTACCGCGGTCACTCCATGGACAAGCCGGAGATGATCGCGCGCATCCTGCAGGCCGACGGCCGCGGCCTGGCGATGATCTTCTGCCGCACGAAGCGCACGGCGGCCGACATCGCCGAGCAGCTCGAGCGCCGCGGCTTCGCCTCCGGCGCGGTCCACGGCGACCTCGGCCAGGGCGCCCGCGAGCAGGCGCTGCGCGCCTTCCGCAACGGCAAGGTGGACGTCCTCGTCTGCACCGACGTCGCCGCGCGCGGCATCGACGTCGAGGGCGTCACCCACGTCATCAACTACCAGTCCCCCGAGGACGAGAAGACGTACCTGCACCGCGTCGGCCGTACGGGCCGCGCGGGCGCGAAGGGTACGGCGATCACGTTCGTCGACTGGGACGACATCCCGCGCTGGCAGCTGATCAACAAGGCGCTGGAGCTGGACTTCAACGACCCGGTGGAGACGTACTCCACCTCCCCGCACCTCTTCGAGGACCTCGGTATCCCCGCGGGCACCAAGGGTGTCCTGCCGCGTGCCGAGCGCACCCGCGCCGGGCTCGACGCGGAGGAGCTGGAGGACCTGGGCGAGACCGGTGGCCGCGGTGCGCGCGGCCGTGGTGGCCGGGGCGGTCGTGGTGAGGACCGTTCCGCCGAGCGCGAGCGTCCGGCGCGTACGCCGCGTCGCCGCCGCCGTACACGCGGTGGAACGGCCCTGGAATCCACGGCCGGTACGACGCCGGTCGGCTCCGCGTCGCCGACCGCCGATGCCGTCACGGCGGAGGAGCCGACGTCGTCCCGGACCCCGCGCCGCCGTCGCCGCACCCGCGGCGGGGCGTCGGCGGAGCAGCCGGTGGCGGCCGCCGAGCCCAAGGTGACCGAGGCGGCGGAGGCCGCCGTGACCACGGCGGAGGGTCCCGCCGCGCTCGACACCCCGGAGAAGCCGCGCCGCCGCCGTACGCGCAGGTCGGCGGAGCCGGCGGTGCCCTCGGCAAAGAGCACGGCCGAGGTCGCGACCGAGCCCGAGACGCCGGTGGCCACGGCCCCCGTGGCCCCCGCGGAGGCGCCGGAAACGAAGCCGCGCCGCCGCACCCGCAAGGTCGCTGAGCCGACCGGGGTTGCCGAGACCGCCGAGGCTGCTGAGGCTGCGGTCGCCACGGCCGAGGGCGCCGCTGAGGCCGCCCCGGCCACCAAGCCGCGTCGCACCCGCAAGACGGCGGCCGCCGCCGAAACGGCAGTGGACACGGCCGAGGCCACCGAGGCCAAGCCCCGCCGCACCCGCAAGGCCACCACGGCCGCCACCACGGCCGCTGCGACCGCTGTGGAGACGGCCGAGGGCACGGAGGCCAAGCCGCGCCGCACGCGCAAGACCGCCGCCGCCCCCGAGGCAACCACGGAGACCGCCGAAG